>MHAY01000105.1:29428-29801 GCA_001804705.1 Ignavibacteria bacterium RIFOXYC2_FULL_35_21 | reverse complement strand
GTTCGGGACTTTCACCCTGTAGTTATAGTTCATGCCAGGCACAAAAAAAAAATCCCATCCTGCTAATGCAAAATGGGATTCATAAAAATTTTGAATTTTAAAATTTTCAATTTTCAATGAATATCAAATTTTCAATATTAATCGAATAAAACTTATAAGTTTTCTTTTAAACATTATAAAATTATTTCATTTAGAATTCATTATAAATTTTAAATTAAAAATTGAAAATTTTATCAAATAAAACTATTATCGTTATAAAATTAAGTTTCGAGATACCTGTCAAGCTCCCATTCAGTAACCTGCAGCCGGAAATCATCCCATTCTTCCGTTTTAGCTCTTACATATTTCTTCATAAAATCAGCACCAAGCGCAG
>MHAY01000105.1:0-29395 GCA_001804705.1 Ignavibacteria bacterium RIFOXYC2_FULL_35_21 | reverse complement strand
CTTTGGTGCAATCATTTTCTTCTTAATGCCGTCCAATCCCGCTTTCAGCAATACTGCAAAAGCAAGATATGGATTCGAACTTGGGTCGGGACACCTGATTTCGAGCCTTGTCGCTTTATCTTTACCGGGACTGTATTTAGGAACCCTGATGAGAGCTGAACGGTTGATTTGTGCCCAGCATACATATGTAGATGCCTCGTACCCTGGTACAAGACGTTTGTATGAATTGACAAGAGGATTCAGTATGGCACACATACCTTTAACATGGTGCATCTGTCCTGCAAGAAAATGATATGCCGTCTTCGACAATTTATATTTATCTTTAGGGTCAAAAAACAGGTTTGTCTTTCCATTAAGTGAAAAGAGGCTTTGATGAACGTGCATACCCGTACCGTTAACACCCGTTATTGGTTTGGGCATAAATGTAGCATGAATTCCATGCATCTGTGCCACAGCCTTAAGTGTGGATTTCATTGTCATCACCCTGTCTGCAGTCCTGAGAGCATGTCCATACTTGAAATCAATCTCGTGCTGTCCGGGAGCTACTTCATGGTGGCTCGCTTCCACGTCTATCCCCATCAGCATCAGAGCCTTCATCATATCGCGTCTGACGTCGAATCCCAAATCGAGAATTAGGTCGAAATATTGCCCCCTGTCATGCGTTTCAATTTTTCTATCGGAAGTAGTCTTCAAGCCGCCATTCTCTTTTTTAAAGAGAAAAAATTCAAGCTCTGGACCTGTATTATACACAAAACCCATATCTTCGGCTTCTTTCATCACTTTTTTAAGAATGTATCTCGGGTCACATTCGTATGGTTTGCCTTCGGGAGTATAAACATCACAAATTAATCTTGCAATATTCTCACCATTATTATTCAGCCATGGTATGACTGCATAAGTGGATAGGTCGGGCTTCAGAAGCATATCGCTTTCGAATATTCTTGTGAAACCCTCTATTGACGAGCCGTCAAACCACATTCCATATTCCAATACATCAGGCATTTTTCCGCTAGGAATAGTAACCACTTTCGATTGTCCCATCATGTCGGAAAACTGAAGGTTTACGAATTCTACTCTATCTTTTTTAAATTTTTCGGTTATCTCTTTGACTTTGTCGTTTTTTGCCATGTTATTCCCCTTAATTAACAAGTAAATGGTAAATTGTCTGTATGTTTGCATTGCACCATTTTAAAAATGGTGGCAGGAAAATTAATTTAATAGCTCAAGCTGCACTTAGTATAATTTCTATCTGCTATAATTTAAAATTTATAATTTTCAATTTTCAATAAATTTATAATTTTCAATTTCTAAAAAATCTCAAATTTCTTTTTATTATCTTTAATTATCTATTTAATTTATTTTAAATTTATTCATTGAAAATTCAATGAAAATTTTAAATTGAAAATTGAAAATTATTTTAGATGACTATCTTATCAAGCGTTGATTCAAACGGTATCCCTTTTGGTACCGGTGAAACATTCTTGCCAAGATTTAATATTTTGGGTTTGTAATTTTTGTCCTTGATTTTTTCCTGGAGAAGCATCAGTCCTTTCAGAATGCCTTCAGGCCTTGGCGGACACCCTGCCACGTAAACATCTACGGGCAAAAACAGGTCAATCCCCTGCACAACCGAATAACTGCGGAACATACCACCTGTCGAAGCACATACACCCATAGACATAACCCACTTGGGGTCGGGCATCTGGTCATATATTTTTCTTACAACCCAAGCCATTTTATATGTAACGGTTCCGGCTACCAGCAGAAAATCAGACTGCCTTGGTGTCATTCTGAAAACTTCCGAGCCGAACCGCGATATATCGAATCTCGAACAGGCAACGCCCATCATCTCGATGCCGCAGCAGGAAATTCCTAACGGCATGGGCCACATTGAATTTTTCTGTGCCCACTTGACAACCGATTCCACTGTTGTCGTAACGAAACCCTGTCCGTCAAACATTTTCTCTAATCCCATTTCAATGCACCCTTTCTGATTACATAAAGGTATCCTGCGAGCAGTAGAACTATAAACAATATCATTGCTATGAATGCAGTCGAGCCAAGCTCCTTGAACTGCACTGCCCAGGGATACATAAACACAATCTCAATGTCAAATAAAATGAAAAGAACTGCTACCATGTAAAACTTGACTGAAAATCTTTCCCTTGCAGTCCTGACGGGTGGCATTCCGCTTTCGTAAGTCGAAGCTTTTTCCTTGGTTCTGCGTCTTGCTCCAAGTAATTCTGCCGCAACTAAGAAAACCACTCCGATGGCAAAGCCAAACACAACCATAAAAATCAGCGGAACATAATCAGAAAGCATTTACACACCCTATTTTAAAATTTTTCATTTTATTAAGTCCCAAAATTATTCACTTTTACAATCAAAACCAATTAATCACTAACATAAACGCTAAAATGTGGAAAAAATTTCAGAAAATGTGTCGAATTCCCCTCTTGAGAGGGGATTAAGGGGTGTGTCAAAATCATTTATTCATTGACATTCATATAATTTTTTCTTAATTTAATATATTATCCATTGCGGGATTTTTTATGCTTTCTATTAAGCCTAATCATAAAACTATAAAAGAGTATTACCTGGCTCTTGAAACTTTTTCAAGAATAGGTATTACTCATGAAACTGCGGTCAGAAATGCCTTCCAGAGCCTTCTCGTTACCTGCTGCCGCCAGATGCATTGGAATTTTATCGAGGAGTTTCATTTCAAACGTGCAGGAAGAAATCCTGCAAGCGTTGACGGTGCCATGCTTGACCGGTTCAATGTTGTGCAGGGTTATTGGGAAGCAAAAGACACTCAGGATGATTTGGCAAAAGAAATTTCAAAGAAATTCACCGAAGGCTATCCGAGGGATAATATCATTTTCCAGCAACCTGAAAGGGCTATTCTTTGGCAGGGTAATACTCAGATTTGTGATGTTGATATTACTAATGCAAATTTGCTTGTTCAGGTTCTAAAAGAACTTTTTTCATATAAAACAGATATACAAACCGACTGGGAAGTTGCTGTCGAGGAGTTCAAAAACCGCATTCCCGAATCCGCAGGGCTTGTGATTAATCTTATTGAACAGGAACGTAAGGTTAATAAAAGATTCATTGACACTTTCAATACATTCGCCGACCTATGCCGTGCTTCTATCAATCCCAATCTTGCTGACCCTGCAATCGAAGAAATGCTCGTTCAGCATTTACTGACCGAAAGAATTTTCAGCAAGGTTTTTGAAAATTCTGATTTTGTAAACAGGAACATCATCGCTTCTGAAATTGAAAAGGTGATACAGGCACTTACCTCACGTAGTTTCAGCCGTCATGAATTTCTTAAATCTCTCGACAGGTTTTATGTCTCTCTCGAAAAAAGAGCTTTGGCTATTGACGATTTCAGCCAGAAGCAGGCTTTTCTTAATACTGTCTATGAGAAATTCTTTCAGGGTTTTGCCGTTAAGGTTGCTGACACACACGGCATCGTTTACACTCCACAGCCCATTGTTGAGTTTATGGTTGACTCTGTCGAGGAAATTCTTAAGTGTGAGTTCGGCAAATCGCTCAGCTCTCCTAATGTTCACATACTCGACCCCTTCACGGGAACGGGCTCTTTTGTTGTTCATACTTTGCATAAAATAAACAAGACTGACCTGAAGAATAAATTCATGAATGAGCTTCACTGCAATGAAATAATGCTTCTGCCTTACTACATTGCCACTATGAACATCGAGCATGAATACTACTCGTTGACGGGTGATTACGAGCCATTTCCGGGCATCTGCCTTGTTGATACTTTCCAGCTTGCCGAAGAAGTACAGGCATCAATGTTCTCTGAGGAGAACACTCAAAGAGTTCAGAAGCTGAAAGAAACGCCGATTTTTGTTTTCATCAGCAATCCACCTTACAATGCAGGGCAGGTGAACGAAAACGACAACAACAAGAACAGGAAATATCCCGTAATTGATAAACGTGTGTCTGATACTTATGCAAAAGATTCAAAAGCAACAAATAAAAATATGCTTCAGGATCCATACATAAAAGCATTCCGCTGGGCTTCTGATAATATTATTAAAAATGGTGAAGGTATTGTTGCTTTTATTTCAAATAATAGCTTCATTGATGGAATTGCTCTTGACGGTATGCGAAAACATCTGAATGAAAATTTTGATAGAATTTATATTATTGATTTAAAGGGGAATATTAGAAAAGACTCGATGAAAGACGGTATTCCTTTGGGTGAAAAGCATACCGTTTTTGGATTGGGTGCAATGGTTGGTATCAGTATTGCATTTTTAATCAAAAATCCAAAAATAACTGAACCAAAGATTTTGATTTCTGAAGTTGATTTTCGCGAAACAAGGATAGAAAAATTCAAATTCCTTGAAAAAAAAGGACAGGTCTATAATATTGATTGGAAAGAAATCATTCCCGACAAGAACAATAACTGGCTAAATGAAGGAATGCAAGATGATTGGGATGAATATAATTCTATTGGCTCAAAAGAAGCAAAAGCCGGTGAAATTAATTCTATCTTTAAGCTTTATAGTAGAGGAGTTGTTACTTGTAGAGATGCATGGGTATTTAATTTCGGAAAAAATGTTTTGGAAATAAACATAAAAAAAATGATTGAAGCATATAATGAAAATGTAATTAAATATCATTTACAAAGTCCTAAACCTAAAGTAAATGAATTTATAAATTATGATGAGAGTGAAATAAGTTGGTCTGAAAGTTTAAAATTTAATCTTTTAAGAAATAAGATTTTTAAATTTGATATATCTAGTATAAGAAAATCAATTTATAGACCATTTGTAGCTTCAAATTTATATTTTGATAAATATTTAACTGAAAGAAGATATCAATATCATCATATTTTTCCAACTCTTGATTCAGAGAAAGAAAATTTATCTATTTGTGTTTCAGGCATTGGTCATGATAAACAATTTTATTGTTTAATTACAAATCAAATTCCTGAATTATTCATTGTTGAAAAATCACAATGCTTTCCATTCTATGCTTACAATGAAGACGGTACAGGTAAAAAGGAAAACATTACTGACTGGGCTTTACAGGAATTTCAAAAACGGTATTCGGGGTTGGGGACTGGGGATTCGGGGAAGGAATATAATTTATGTGAAATAAATAAAGGCAATGAAAATGGACAAAATCAAATCGTACAGGGATTTGAGAGTGTGGCAGGAAGCGATGGCTCTAACAACGGAGATTTATACAATAATCAAACAGTTTCCGAAGGAGGAAATGTTCGGGTTGACAAGCCAGATGAGGAGAGCAGTCGTTTCGATTCCATCCAACATAGCAGAGGGGCACACCCGCAAATACAAAAAGGAATACCTTTATCATCTGTCGGTAGCGATAGGGTCACTGTCGGAATTGGAAACTCAATTGATGATAGCAGTAAATCTACAATATCTGAACACTCAGACGCTGAAACTAATATTGGAGAAAACGGAAAAATTGGGAGCAATGCTCGGAGCTTTAATAAACTCACTGAACCGTTAAACCCCCAACCCCCAGCCCCTAATCCCAAAACCCAAACCCCCATAACCAAGTGGGACATTTTCTATTATATATATGCTGTTCTGCATAAACCTGAATACAGAACAAAATATGCCGCAAACCTGAGGCGTGAACTGCCCCGCATTCCATATTATGATGATTTTTGGAAATACTCCGAATCAGGTAAAAAGCTTGCAGAACTGCATGTGAACTACGAATCACAGCCAGAATATCCTTTAACAAAAATCGAAGCACCCGGAAAGCAACTCGATTACAAAATCGTCAAAATGAAACTCAGCAAAGACAAGCAGACACTCATTTACAATGATTTTCTTTCCCTTACAGGAATACCCTATGAAGCTTTCGAATACAAGCTCGGCAACCGTTCCGCACTCGAATGGCTCATAGACCAATACCAAATCAAAACCGACAAACGTTCCGGCATAGTCAACGACCCCAACCGTCCCGACGAACCCGACTACATACTAAAACTCATCGGCAAAATCATAACCGTGAGTTTAGAAACAGTGAAGATAGTGAGGGAATTATGAAAAAAGATATAGATCAAATTGAAAAAAGTATTAAAAGATTTAGAAGTTTAGCTTGGGTTCTTATATATATTGGTATTGCTGCAGGGTTGTTTTACTTTTTTTATAAATTAATATTAAATCCAAATTATCATTTAACATTTACGGATATTGGTACATATTATTCAGGTGCACTTGCTAGTATATTTACATTAGCCGGTTTATTTTTTATATACATTGCTTTCCTCGGTCAAAAACAGCAATTCATTAAACAACAAGAACAAATTGACCAACAAAATAAAAATATTGAAAAATCAAATTTTGAAAATAAATTTTATAAAATGATTGATAATTTTTCTTCTTATGTAAATTCATTAACATTTGAGCATGATGTTAATGCAAAAAAAGAAGTTTTAAAAGGTTTACTAATTTTTAAATATTTTTCTGGTATATATTTAAAATTTTTTAATGATCCAAATTTATCAGAGCATTTATTAAATTCTGAAATAAAACTTAATAAAGAAAATTTGGATAATGTTTTTATTTACCGTATTAAGAAAGTTTATCATAGTCAATTTAGATATTTTTTCAGAATTATTAATTTTATATTTGAATACATTGAATATAATATTTATGATAAAAAGGATAAGTATTTTTATAATAAATATGTTAAAATTATAATACCAGAAAGATTAAAATTTATTATTGCTTTATATAAAATCCATGATAAAAATAGTAAACTTGCTAAGAAATTAGTTGACAAATATAAAATTATCGAAAAATATGATTTTTATAATTTTATAAAAGATAAAAAAGATTATTCCGAATTTATGGGTAAGTTAGGTATAAAACATTAATCACACAAATCACAGTTCAGACAATTTGCGTCCTTTGCGGCTTCCTTCGCGAACTTTGCGTGAACTGCTTTCCCCCAGTCCCTATCCCCCAACCCCAATACCCAATCACTTTAATCACACAAATCACCATTCCGACAACTTGCGTCCTTCCTGTACTTAGCATGAGAGTAACCCCATGCTTCAGCATGGGGTGGACAAGAGACCAGACCAGGGGCTACATCCGAGCCACCCCACACTAAAGTGTGGGGTTAATCAAAATCATCCCAATCACAATAATCACACAAATCACCGTTCCGACAATTTGCGTCCTTTGCGGCTTCCTTCGCGAACTTTGCGTGAACTGCTTTCCCCCAGTCCCTATCCCCCAACCCCAATACCCAATCACATTAATCACACAAATCACCATTCCGACAATTTGCGTCCTCTGTGCCCTTCGTGCTTCCCCTCTGTGTCCTCTGTGTTAAAAAATTAGCTTCTGCCTAACAGCCTACAGCCTAACAGCCTAACAGTCTATATTTTTAAAACCGTTTTAAAATGGTTTTCTTGACATATCACTCCCACATCCTTATCTTTGCACCGCATGTTCTTTGCTAAACAATGTCGGGCTGTATCAGCCGTTACCAGGGAGCTTTTCCCCCTTTGTAAAAGGGGGATTCAGAGGGATTTCTTTCTCCCTTTACTAAAGTGAGATTAAGAGGGATTATTCAATAAAATACATCCACAATTAGTAATTGACCAAAGTTGTCCTATTTTGCAGAACCAAATAGGACATCAATAGGACAAAATGAGACAAAACAGGACACTTTGAGACAAATATTCCGAACTCGCAATATTATAACTCCTTACAAATCAATTTTATTTCTGATTAGCAATCCAAAAAATAAAAAAAATAGGACAAAACAAGACAAAACAGGACATTTTCAATTTTCCCACTTTACTAAAGGGGGATTCAGGGGGATTATTAAATCAATTTATCCACCATTCAAAAATCAAAACTCAAAATTTAAAATTGCTTCAAACCTGCTCCGGATGCACGAAATGCACGTTTTGGTTTCATATAACCAAAAATACTCTGAGAAACTCCGTGAAACTAATATTTATTCCCTACGGGAAAATGATGTATGTTGTTTGGTTTATTTCTACTAATATATAATCTCTACGAGATAGAATTGTTATATTGATTCCTTATAACATAATCTCCTACAGTCTAAATCCCTACAACCTATAAACCTATTTAATATTTGCCCCTGCTTCCAAATCATCAATTTCAGTTGTGAGGAAGCGGAGCTTGCCTGTGCTGCCCGAGGCGGCGAGAAGCATGCCGTTTGATTCCTCGCCCATGAGCTTTGCAGGCTGGAGATTGGCAACGATGATTACGGTTTTGCCTACGAGGTAATCAGGTTCGTAATGCTCGGCAATGCCGGCGATGATTTGCCTTTTGTCTGTGCCTGTATCAACCTGGAGCCTGAGTAGTTTTTTTGACTTGGGAACTTTTTCCGCTTTAATAATTTTTGCAGTACGAAGCTGAATTTTTGCGAAGTCGTCAATTGTAATGAGCGGTGAAGCAGGTTCTTCCTCCTTTGCCTCGAGCATTATACCAAGTCTTGAAATCTGTGCATTAATAACTTCATCTTCGATTTTTGTGAATTGAATCGAAGGTGCATTTATTTTCTTCCCGGAAAGTTCAAGAGGTAATGTTGCATCCTTCCACAAATCGGGATATTTTGAAATTCCTCTCAACGATTCGCCTGTAACGGAATCGAGGTTTAGTATTTCAAAAACACACTTTGAAGTATGAGGTATAATGGGAGAAAACAACTGAGCCAATGAGCGAACAAGCTGACAGCACACATAAATTGTCTTTGCGGCTTCATCGGTATTGTTCTTTATAGTAACCCATGGTTGTTCATCGTTGAAGTATTTATTAGCCGCTCGTGCTATGTTCATTGTCTCTGTAATTCCGTCACGAAAACGAAAACGCTCGTATAGATTAGCGGCTTCACTCGAACCTTTCCACAGAGCGTAAATGAGATTGACATCATTTTCGTTGAGCAGCTTTCTCAGTTCTTCGGGAACATTAGCAAGCAGTTCATGTTCGGTCTGATGGTCGGAATCAAAATAATTAATAAGATTTTTCCAGTAAAGATTGAGCCATTTGTAATGAACGGGCAATTCAGGAATACCCTCAAAATTTTTGAGTGCAAATTGCAAAGTCCTGTTGATGAAATTTCCGAAAATTGCGGCAAGCTCATTGTTATTCCTTGCCTGAAAATCCTTCCATGTGAAGTCCGAATCCTTTGTTTCAGGAAGGTTCATTGCAAGAGTGTATCTGAGTGCATCAATACCCGATGAGTCGGGAAAATCCTTAATAAAATCGCGCAGGTCAATGCTCCAGTTGCGGGATTTCGAGAATTTCTGCCCTTCGAGATTGAGAAACTCATTAGCAGGCACATTGTCGGGAAGTATGTAGTTGTTTCCTCTTCCGTGCAGCATGGCAGGGAAAATTAATGTATGGAAAACAATATTGTCTTTGCCGATAAAAGCAATGTAGCGGGTTTCTTCATCCTGCCACCATTTACGCCAGTCATTGAGGCCGGCTTTTCCTTCATTGCTCAGAATGCCCATCAGCTCTTTAGTTGCGGAGATATAACCGAGAACAGCTTCAAACCAAACATACAAAACTTTTCCTACTGCCTTCTGAGGAGGGACATCGGGAATGTCATCTATTTTCACTCCCCATGTCAGGTCGCGGGTAATAGCCCTTTCAGACAAGCCCTGTTTGAGCCAGCTCCGGCTCTGCTGAAGAACATTGTCTTTCCAATCGCCTGCGTGGCTTTCGATGTAGTTTTCCAGAAATGCCTGAAACTTATCGAAAAGCATATACCAATGTACAGTACGACGAACTACGGGTGTTTTACCTGATACGAGGCTAATGGGATTTTTCAGTTCAAGCTGATTGTAGTAAGCACCACAGCTATCGCATTGGTCCCCCCTTGCATGTTCATTTCCGCAGTTGGGACATACTCCTTCGACATAGCGGTCAGGAAGAAACATTCCTGCTTCATCATCATAGTACTGCTCTTCCTCCATGTCAATCAAATAGCCTTTTTCCTTGAAATCGCTGAAAAACTCGCGTGCTGTGTTGTGATGGACTGGAAGAGATGTTCGGGAATATATATCGAAAGACATTCCGAATTTGTCGAAAGACTCTTTGTTTGCATAGTGGTATTTGTCAATAATTTCCTGAGGGGTAACACCTTCTTTATCGGCGGCTATAGTGATAGCAACTCCATGCTCATCGGAGCCGCAAACGTAAAGCACTTCCTCGCCTTTCAGCCTTTTGTACCGGGCGTAAATATCAGCAGGAAGATATGCTCCGGCACAATGCCCGAGGTGCAAATATCCGTTGGCATACGGCAAAGCCGAAGTTATCAGTGTTCTTTTCATAATTGTTAAAATGATTTATTCAATTTCGTATATGAATTACAAAAATAAGATAAATAATTGATTGTGGGAATAATAATTGAAAATAATATTTATCACATCTTTTTTCTCTTGGTTAAATATTCCCTCAATGCTTTGTCGAAGGGCTCTGATGTATCAGTCAGGTGGTAATCAATGTTGTTGTTGCGGCAGTCACGCTTTAATCCGGTAATGAAATCTTTCATTGCTTTTGAATATGATTTCTGAATTTGATAAGGTTGTGTAACCATTTCTTCGCTTGTCTCGATGTCTTTGAAAGTTGCCGCCCTCCCGAATTTGAAATCAATTTCGCGTGGGTCGAGAACCTGGAAAGCGAGAACCTCATGTTTCTTATGTCTGAAGTGGCTCAGAGCCTTGGTAACTGTTGCCGGATTATCGAAGAAATCGCTTATGACAATAACAAGTCCCCTGCGTGTTATTCTCTCGGCAAGAACATCGAGAGACTTAGCAGTTTCTGTTTCGTTTGAAGGCTGAGTGGTATCAATCACCTTAAGAATTTCATTTATATAAGAGTGTTTTGAACGCGGTGGAAGGTAAGTATGCAGGTTTGTGTCGTACAAGGCAATGCCGACAGCGTCTCTCTGCTTAATCAGAAGATATGCAAGAGATGCAGCAAGATAGCATCCATATTCGTATTTTGAAATTTGTCCTTTTGAAGCATATTTCATCGAAGCGCTTGCATCGAGGGCAATCACACATCTGAGATTAGTTTCTTCCTCGAACTGCTTAATGTAATATTTATCGGTTCGAGCGAAAGCCTTCCAGTCAATATTTCGGATTTCATCACCCGGTCGGTATTGGCGATGTTCTGCAAACTCAACGCTGAAGCCGTGATATGGCGAGCGGTGAAGCCCGATGATAAATCCCTCGACAACGAGACGTGCAATCAACTCGATATTTTCGAGCTGAGCCACAACTTTCGGCTGTAAATATTTTCGGTGGTCATTCATAAATATTAGAATTACATAAAATTTTATGGTTTATTGACGTGGTTAGGATTGGGATAGTATAAGTCTTAATTAATTAATGAAATTCTTAACAAAAAGGAAAAAATATTATTAATTTAGATATGAAAATAATATAAAATAGATTAATTTTATTTTCGATTCTTGTTTATTTTTAAATCTTTTGATTGAATGGTTTTGAATATTTCAAATATAAAGTTATACAGAATTACTCATAAAGATAATCTGGATGATATATTAACTAAGGGTATGCTATGTTCACCAAACCACAAACATGCTAATCCGAATTTTAAACAAATAGGAGACATTTCATTAATTCAAACAAGAAGTAATCGTGCCATTCCGATAAAGCCATATGGTTGTTTTAAAGATTACGTATCTTTTTATTTTTGTAATAAATCTCCTATGCTTTATGAAATCCAAAATGGATTTAAAGTAACAATGGTTAAACCTCAAGATATTATATACTTTGTTACTACTATTAGAAGAACCAAAGAAGAGGGTTGTAATTATATCTTCACTGATGGGCATGCAGCAGCTATATCATCTCAATTCTTCAATGTTGATGAAGATTTAAAAAATATTGATTGGAATGTTATTAATGGTCAATATTGGTTTGATACAGCTGAAGACCCTGATAGAAAACGTAGGAAACAGGCTGAATTTTTAGTATATTTGCAAGTACCTTTGAGTACAATTATTGGCATAGGTGTTTTTAACAACAATATAAAAAATGATGTAGAAGCCTTGCTTCAAAGCTATAACATAAATAAAATTATTGTTAAAGTAAAAGAAGATTATTATTACTAAAATGATAACACTTACAAAAGGCGACATCGTAAAAGCTCATACTGAAGCAATTGTAAATTCTGTAAACACAGTAGGTGTTATGGGGAAAGGCGTTGCTTTATCATTCAAAAATGCTTTTCCTGAAAATTTCATAAAATACAAAAAATCTTGTGATAAAGGTGAACTCAATATTGGAAAATTGTTGATAACAGAAACTCACCAATTTTATCCAAAATATATAATTAATTTTCCAACAAAAAAACATTGGAGATACCCCTCAAAAGAAGATTATATAGCAGCAGGATTAGAAGAATTGCATAAGGTAATAGTTGAAAAGAAAATTAAATCAATATCAATTCCTCCTCTTGGGTGTGGGAATGGTAAATTAGAATGGAATAATGTAAAATTTATGATCGAGTTAAATTTAAAAGATATTGATGGTATTGAAATACATTTGTACGAGCCGTCTTTCACACCTGAAAGAAATATATATAAAACGAAACCAGAACTTACTCCTGCAAGAGCAATATTACTTTGGCTTTTTAAAAGTTATCAAATATTAGGCTATGAACTTAATTTATTAGTAGCTCAGAAGTTATCCTATTTCTTACAGAGATTGGGAGAAAATTTACACCTTAAATTTGAAAAAGGTACTTATGGACCTTATTCTCATAATTTACATCACTTTTTGACTTTTTTAAATGGATATTATTTGAGTTTTAATCCTGATAATAACCAACCTAGCACATTGATTGAATTGATTGAAAATACTATTTTGGAAGTAGAAAATTATATTAAATCAAATTTATCAGAAAACCAAAAAGAACGTTTGGAAAATGCCATTAATTTAATTGATGGCTTCCAAACTCCATTTAGTCTTGAAATACTCGCAACGGTTGATTATATTCTTCAAAATAATGAAAACTATAGTCCTGAAGATATTTTGAAAAATATCAGAAATTGGACTAAACGAAAAAGGCAATTGATGAAACCCTACCACATTGAAGTAGCCTACAAAAGACTAATGGAATTCCAGCCATTACTTACTACAAATACAAATTAGTCTTAAATGAAAAGCGACCGGCTTAACGATACTCTATATCAAAAGTGCAAGAAAAAAGGATTGAATTTCAATCATGTTGCTGAAGTGGGTGTGTGGAGTCCTGAGACATCAAATGTTTTGGGATTTATTCAGGATGGCATAAGAGCCACATTGGTTGAACCTCTGCCTGATAAAATTGAAAGTATTAAGCAATACTTTGGAAATAATCAGAATGTTAAATTATTCCCTTTTGCCATTTATGAGAGGGAGGGTGAGCTTGATTTGTTCAATAAAGGAGCTTCTACATTTGCAGGAGAATTGAAGTCCAGCCCGGCATTGGTTAATGATAAGTATATAGCAAAACCTGAGGATAAAGTTACTGTTCAGGCAAAACTTTTTAGCAGTATTGACGACGGTACGATTGATTTGCTCAGCGTTGACACAGAAGGCTGTGAATGGTATGTATTAAAGTTTATGTCAAGCAGGCCAACTGTTATTTCAATCGAAACACACGGTAAAAAATATATTAATCCTTTCATTAAGGAAATTGAGAGATGGATGAAAGACAATGACTATGTAGTGTGGTACAAAGAAAAGAGCGACACTGTCTATATGAAGACTGGTGCTATTAAATTGAAAATGTGGGAGAAAATGAAATTAATTTTCTAATATAGTTTGTATGAGATTAATTCTGTTATAATGTATAGTTTTACATTTCCGTAGAAGTCTTTATCATAATTTTCAGTTTTTATCCAACCAATGCCCGGAGCAAAATACATTACCATTTTAAAAAAAATTTGTGAATTATTACCATAACGTTTCATTCCCGAATACTGATAACAATTAAAACTACCAGCCGGGACAATGATATTAGCACTTGTATTAGTAACAAATGTCGTGTCATCTTCAGCGTTGAAATAGTCATTATTATTTGCAGGGTATTTTAAAAACAATACATTTGTATCCTTTCCGGAATAATCCAACATTAGCACATATAAACCATCTGATAAATTATAGAAATAAATTGGTTCATCATTGATTTTATATAGGGACCTCCCAAGGATAGTCGTATCAGTAATAACTTCTAAATGTATCAAAGTATCATTTATAATATTACCATTCGAATCATAATCATACATTCTGTAATCCCAATAATTACCAACCTTAAGAGGCCAGATTACTGATGTATCTAATGGTTGTGTGCCGTTGTCTTTGCAGCCTGCAAAGAGCAGAATAATAACAAATAATAAAGGAATGAATAACTTTTTCATGTTTTAGCTTTCGATTATTTTTAATCAGCTTTAAAAGATAATGAAACTTAAAAAAGTTAATCAAGATTTCAAAATGAAATTTATTTTATCTAATTAATGTATCTTATGTTGGTTGAAATAACAGGTAAGGGTTTGTAATAAAATTTTAAATTTTATTCCAAAAATATTTAATTTAGAATACGATTAATCAGGGACATTTTAAAATAATTCAAAATATTTTTTTGTTAAACATTCAGAGGACTATATGAAAAAAGCACTTTTTTTGATTTTGACAATCTTATTGTTCTATGGCTGCGGTAAACCGAAGGATGAACCTGCAGGAGAACAACTGCTGACAAAGGAACAGATGGCAAAACTCGCCGATGATGCGAAAATTTATTTCAAAGTTATCCCGGACAAAATGCCCGGAAGCGAGACTGACACACCTGTATTGATTGCTCTCGGTGAAAAGCTTTACAACGACACCCGGCTATCGCTTGATAATACAATCTCATGCAATAGCTGTCACCTTCTCAATGATAACAAAGCCGGCGTTGATAATAAACCTGTTTCTACAGGTGTCGGAGGCAAGAATGGCACACGAAATTCACCGACTGTTCTAAATGCGGGCTTCCAGTTTGTGCAATTCTGGGACGGCAGGGCAAAGGACCTCGTTGAGCAGGCAAAGATGCCCGTCCTTAATCCTGTGGAAATGACTATGCCGAATGACAAAGAGGTAGTTAAAAGAATAGCTGCTGTTGCTGAATACAAAGCTCTGTTCAGCAAAGCCTTTCCGAATGAAAAAGGACTTATTACCTTTGACAACATAGCAAAAGCAATTGCGGCTTTCGAGCGCACACTTGTTACACATGACAGGTTTGATGATTATCTGAAAGGCCAGTCTGATGCTCTATCACAGGAAGAACTGAAGGGACTCGATATATTCATCAATACAGGCTGTACTACCTGTCATACCGGAGCTTTACTCGGTGGAAATATCTATCAGAAGATGGGATTAATTCATCCATATATCGATACGGTTGACAAAGGAAGATATGAAGTTACAAAAGCTGAAACGGATAAGTATATGTACAAGGTTCCTATGATGCGTAATGTCGTATTGACTTCACCGTATTTCCATGACGGCAAGGTTGCCAGACTCGAAGATGCAATCACTCAGATGGGATGGATGCAATTAAACAAAAAGCTAACACCAGAAGAAGCCGGATATGTTGCAAAATTTTTTAATGCACTGACAGATAAAAAAAGAGAAACAAAAGCAACAGCAGGAAAGTAAAATATGAAATTGATGGGGGACTGTCATTGAAGGCAGTACCTTTGAATATTTAGTAACTCATGTAACGCGACTCTTGAGTATTCGTATAGGCACTAAATTTACAATTTTCATTGAATTTTCAATGAACAAATTTTTAAAAATTATTTAGGTTATTCAAAAATATTACTTCTATAAAATTATAAATTGTCATAATATGGTAAAGTATAAATCAATTTTACATTGATAATTGCATAATTGACTGAAAATTGAAAATTTAGAATTATAGGATAGAGAAATAATAACTTATGTGTTACATGAGTTATTAAATCAACTTCCTCAACTTAGCCAGGTCGAATATTATATCCACTATTTTATCCTCATCAAATCTTGCACGATTCAGAATGACATCATAATAATCATTCTCGGGTTTTGTTCCCCGAAAAAATTTAATAAAAGCATCACGCTTGCGGTCTGTTTCGACAAGGGAGTTTTTTGCTTCTTTCTTTGTAACTTTAAGCTTGTTGCAAAGTAGTTTTACTCTGAAATCAACCGGTGCAATGAGTTTAATATGTAAAGCTCTTTGAATCTCATTAGTAATTACTGCACTTGCCCTTCCGACTATAACTGCTCTCCCTTCGTAGGCGGATGTTCTGATAATGTTCTGAATGGTTGCGATTATCTGGCTGTCGCTCACATAATATTTCTTAATGAAGGAATCAGCCAAATCCTCGAAAAGTGCTTTCTTTTTTGCATCGAAGATATGCGATATCCTTTCGGGTTTGATTTTCAGCTCTTCTGCTGATTTTTCGAGAATTTCTTTGCTAATCCAGCACCACTTCTTTTTGGAATCATTGGTTTCGATATACTGATTAATTTTGTTAACCAGCTTTACGGCTATGTCACCTGCAAAGCATCCCATCTCGCGCGAAATCGTTATAACGGGACCTGCACCTTGAACAGTAAGATTGTCAATTTTATATTTTTTTGACAAATACCTTTGAAAAACATTTTCTCCGCTCATATTACCCCCAATAATAGTAAATCTATTTTAAGCCAGTCTGACTGTTTCTTTCGGGGTCATTTTTTTATTTTGTTGATTTTATATTATAAAGAACCACCAATTACTATAAACTTATTTAAAAAAGTTTTATTGCTGAGCGAAAAAAAATTCAATTGCGATGTAACATTTTTCCATTTTTATTGTTATTACAGTAAATATTAGTTAAATTTTCTGAGACATTTTTAGGTTTCAGGTGTACTTAGATATATAATTTATACAAAATTGAATTTAGTTTGTCTGTTTAGCATTTCGGTATTGGCAATTTGGTAGGGGCAATTCACGAATTGCCCATGAGTAGGAATTCGTATGAAGCATCAGATCAAGGAATATTTTTTACTTAAATAAATTTTCTAAAATAATTTAAAGCTAAAAATATGAATAACGTTTGTTTTTTTTATTGCCATTTCTATCATTATTTATTTTAATATTTAATCCTTGCGAAAAAAATTCTGTCAACATTAACGAGATTTCTTTTGAAACTTTTAAGACATATCATATTGATAGTACATATAAAATGGATTCAATAGGTTCATTTTTAATTATTACGAATAAGAATATTCTTGATACAATTTTTCAACTTAACAAATTATTGGATTCTTCTGATTTAGATAGTATATACTAAGTTGCTTAAATAATTCTGAATTCTAATGATGTCATTCTGAGCGCAGCGAAGAATCTATCTTAATAAAGTACAAATAATTAGATTCTTCACTTCGTTCAGAATGACAAAAAATAAAATCGGTATTTTTAAAACTATTCAGTATAATCCCTACGTGATAAGATGAGGGTGCGGTGATTCACTTTCTACTGATATGTAATTACTACATGATAAATTTGTTATATGATTTCCAAAATGTAACACTCACGGCTCAAAACTCAAAACTTAATTCTCACCTGCCGTGAAAAACGCTTCCCCTATGCTTGGGTCGTATGTTACGGCTAAGCCGAGTGATTCCTTGATTTTTTCCAGTAGTTTTTCCTGAGAGATTGGTTTGGAGATGAATGCAGATGCTCCGTCTCTAAGTGCAACGCCGAAAATTTCACGGCTGATGGCTCCGGACATTATTATTGTGGGTATTTGATTTGTGTGGTCGAGTTTCTTAAGCACTTTCAATAAAACATCCCCATTCATCATTGGCATTAATATATCGAGGATAATGATTAATGGCTGGCTTTGTATTGCCTGTGCCAATCCTTCAATGGGGTCATACGCAGAAATAGGATTAAATCCCCAGCCCTTCAGTAAACTGCTGACTATCCGGTGAATCCATTTGTCATCGTCAATAATCAGTACATCCCTGGAGATTGATGACCTGCCTAAAGATTTCAACAATTGTTGTGCTATGTTTTGGTTGTCTATATTTTTTTTTGGTTCCGGCAAATCTGCACTTTACACTTATTAATAATTCTTAATGTACGCTACACCAAGTTATTGCCTGATTAAGAATATGCTTTTGACGAAATTTAGTAAAAATTATTATTAAAACAAAGGTTTATTAAATAATTCGGTATTTTGGAAAAAAAATTGGAAATGGAAAAGGGGAGGTAGGAATTGGGAGAGATGGTTGTTTTTTTAACTAATACTATTAATGATAATCATACTTTTGTTATTTGAATAATTACTCTATTTCCCAATGCAAAACCTTGAGAAAATATTATTCAGAACATCCTCATCCCATGTATCGCCTGTGATTTCTCCAAGAGTTTTAGCAGTACTGCGAATGTCAATTGCAATAATTTCATTTTCTAATTTTGACTCAATGGCTGTAAGTGCATCACTCAAATCAGATGCAGACTGCCTGAGAAGAAGGGCATGACGCTGGTTAACGAGAATATCTTTGGTTCTGTCAATGCTCTGTGATGCTTTTTTTTCAAGCACCTCTTTCAATGTATCGATACCAATACCTTTCTTTGCAGATATTCTGATTTCGTTTACAGTTTCCGGAGGCATTGTATCTAATTTATCAGAATCAACATTGTCAATCTTATTCTGCAAAAGATATACTTTTGAATTTGGGTACTTTGTCTTAATGCTATTAAATAGTTTGTCGGAATGGCCCGGTGAAATTGAAATATCATTTATTATAAGAATCAAATCGGAATGTTCCAAAACAGTTTCAACGAGCTTAATGCCTTCGATTTCGATTATGTTTTCAGTTGGACGCAAGCCAGCCGTATCCGTTAGTCTGATAGCAATTCCATTAATATAAATCATTTCTTCGAGGTAATCCCTCGTTGTGCCGGGTATTTCGCTGACAATGGCTCTCTTTCTTTGGAGAAGTGTGTTGAATAAAGTTGACTTTCCCGAATTTGGATAACCTGCAATTGCAACGAAAAATCCAGAACGAAGAATCTCTGCCGATTTGAATGAGTCAGCCAAATCATTGCAATAGTCCCTTGTTTCTTTAATCAATGATTTAATATTTTCTCGGTTTATAAATTCTATATCCTCTTCCGAAAAGTCCAGTTCAAGTTCGAGAAGTGATGCAATATCGAGCAGTTTTTCTCTCAATCCCTTTAATCTTGCAGTAAATTCACCGGTTAACTGACGTGCCGCAGTCAGACAACCGGGAATAGACAGCGAGTGAATAATATCTGCCACAGCTTCGACTTGTATCAAATCCAGCTTGCCATTTAAGAAAGCACGTTTTGTAAATTCTCCTGCTTCAGCCTGAACAGCACCATTTGCAATTAAAATCTCAATGATTTCGGAAGCGACTACCATTCCCCCGTGACAGGAAATCTCGACGACATCCTCACCTGTGTATGAATTTGGCGAAAGAAACACTGCAGCGGTAACAGTATCAATTATTCTGTCATTGAATTGTAAAGTTCCATAATGAATGGTGTGTGACTTTGCTTCGAAGAATGAAATTTTTCCTGAAAAGCATGAGTCAGCAATAGAAATCGCATCATCACCCGAAATCCTGATGACTGCTATTCCTCCCACACCCGGTGGAGTTGCCAGTGCTGTAATTGTCCTTGCCAATTATTCTTTTTACTAAATAATAATAAAAAATGTCACACTGAGTTTATCGAAGTATGATAACCTTTAAATGAACCCATTACTCATCCAAACTGTCAAATATATTCAGATAACTCTCATATCTCTGAGCATCAATCATTTCATCTTCATAAGCCTTTTTAACAGCACAATCGGGTTCGTGAGTATGTGTACATGTTGAGTAACGGCATTGCTGGCTGAATAAATCAAACTCATGAAAATATAAAGCAATCTCGCTTTTAATCAATCCCCACAATGCAAATTCTCTCAACCCCGGTGTATCAATTAGTTTGCCGCCAAACTCAAATTCAAGCATCCTCGTTGCACTTGTAGTATGCTTTCCCTTGCTGGTCTTACTGCTTATGTCGGTTACTTTCTGGATTTCTCTTCCTGCCAACTTGTTGATTAATGTCGATTTTCCTGTGCCTGATGCTCCGCAGAGCAGAGTAATACTATCTTTAATGAAATCTTTTATTTGTTCGAGGCCTTTTTCTTTTAATGCAGAAATAAAAAATACATTTATACCAAGTTTTTTATAAACATTAAATTCTTCCTGCAACTCTTTATTAAATATAAGGTCAATCTTATTGATACAAATTGCAGGTTCGATAAGATTCAATTCGGATGTGAGCAGTAATCTGTCAATAAACCTCCTGTTGTACACAGGGTCGGCTGTGGCGGCAAAGATTAATACTTTGTTTATATTCGCCGCAAGAATGTCCTCTCTGCTTTGCTGATAGACAGTTTTTCTTGAAAAGCAATTCATCCTCGGATGAACTATTACAATTTTTCCTTCTGCTGATTCGGTATTTTTCTTCTTTGATACTAAAACACCAACTATATCGCCAACCGCAACCATGGACGAATTCTCATTCTCCGAGATAATTTTTCCCGCAGTAACACACTCAATGATTTGATTCCCGGATTTATCATTCGTTGGTTTAACAAGGAAGTCTTTACCAATGGATTGAACTACAATGCCTTCTTCAATATCTTCGGGCAGTTTTCCGCTCTGTCTGACAAGTTTCGACTGGCTTAACTTGTCATACCTGAACGACTGCTTTTTTGCATGATGTTCTAATTCTTCGGTTATTCTCGGCATAATCCCTGAAAAAATAAAAACAAGAGTTCAAAATTATTAATTTTCAAATAATATAAATAGAGAAATTATTGCGATAATTCTTGGTTATTTAATAAATGGATTCTAATTCCTTGCAAAATTCAGAATCAATTTACTCATAAAATTATTTATCTTTGCAATTCGTTGTGCTATTCTTAACACAGCAAAATATTTTAAATTATATTTCAATATTAACAATTACAAATGAAGGTACTTATTTTTCTTTGTTTCGCAATATTATTATTATCCTTTTCGTGCAACAGCAGCCAAAAGGAGGATAAACAAACTATAGCAGTAAGAGATACATCTGAACAATTTACGTCAAATACTGAAACTTCAATAGTATCAAATGCGAAAGTTTTGAATCGTAATATTAGATATGAGCCAAAACTAATGGGTAAAATAAACCATGAGACTGGTTCATTTACACAAGGATTGATTTATTATAAAGGTTATCTTTACGAAAGCACTGGCTTGAGAGGTGAATCTACAATAAGAAAGCTCGATACTGCATCAGGAAAAGTTTTAAAAAGAATCGTAATAGCTCCCGAACACTTTGCAGAGGGTATTACGATATTCAACAATAAAATTTATATGATGACATGGTTGTCAAATTTATGTTTCGTTTATGATTTGGAATCTTTTAGCATGGAAGGCAGTTTTAGCTACTACGGAGAAGGCTGGGGCTTGACCAACTACAATAATCTTTTAATCATGTCCGATGGCTCAAATGTTTTGAAATATATCAATCCCGATGATTTCCAGATTGTCCGTCAGATAAGCGTTTTCGATGGCAATACTCCTTTAAAAAATCTGAATGAACTCGAAATGATAAACGGTGAATTATTCGCAAACATCTGGACGGAAGATAGAATAGCAAGAATTGACCCTGCAACCGGGAATGTCATTGGATATATTGATTTCTCTTTCCTTAGAAAATTTATTCACAATGAAAATGTTGATGTATTCAACGGAATCGCATATAATCCGGAGAAAGATGTTTACTATGTTACAGGCAAATACTGGCCCTATATATTTATTATTAAGCTCAATGAAAAGAATAAGTAATCAGTATTATGATTTTAAAAATCAATGAATTGAGGAAACAACAGAAATAATTATATCTACCCTGTCAGGAATTACTCCTGACATTTTAAATTATCCTCACCAGCTCTTCCACCATACCATCAATCGTATGAATTTCGGATATATGAACTTTCTCAACTCCTCTTTTTTTCAATTCTTCCGCGGTTACCGGTCCGATTGCAAGAACAACAGAGCTATTCAAAAGGTTCGCTGCATTGTCATTACCGAGAATATTAAAGAAGTTTGCTACGGTTGACATGCTCGTAAATAAGAATGCATCAGCTTTATTCTTTATTAAATTATTTATTGCTTCCTTTTCAGGTTTTGCCGGAAATGTTTTATAAACCTCGTAAGTTGTTACTTTTACTCCACAGCTTGCTAATCCGTCTGTCAATGGGTCATTCAGGAAATTTCCTTTTATTCGCAGAAACTTTTTCCCTTGCAGATTTTCTGATTCTGACAATTCTTTGACAAGTGATTCTGATGTAAATTCCTTTGGAACAAAATCAGGAAGTAATCCGAATTCACTAAGCTTTTTTCCTGTTCCTGAGCCAATTGCAGATATTTTTATTCCACTTAAAAAACGTGAATCCAATCCTTCTCTTTTCATTAATTCGATGAAGTATCTAACTCCATTTTCACTTGATAAAACTAACCAGTCGAATTTTTCTTCAGATAATAAAACTCTGATTTTCTTCTCAGGTACAAATAACTCTGTCTTTATCGTGCTGAAAGAAATCACTTCAGCACCTTGTTCATTAAGCAATTTGAAAAGAGACTGGCTTTGGTCTTCAGCCCTTGTGCAAACAATCCGCTTGCCGTGCAAAGGTTTCTTCTCAAACCAATCGAGTTGCTCATGATATTCAACTGCAGGACTGATAATAAATATGGAAGGAGCTTTTATATAATTTGATTGAACAACCCTATAAAGTTCACTTAATGATGTAACAAATGTTCTTTGTGAATTAAGTGTGCCATTTTCAATAACAGCCGCAGTACTGCTTCCAGACATACCCACATTAATAAGCTTTTCAACAACATATTGAATCTGGGAAACACCCATGTAAATTACGAGTGTAGTATTTTTCATCTTACCAAGAAGCTCCCAGTCAACCTGTGGAGAATTTTTATCCGACTGCTCGTGTGCAGTAACAAATACACATTGGGTAATGAGGTTTCTATGTGTTAGTGGAATCCCTGCATAAGCCGAGGCACCTGATGCGGCAGTTACACCTGGAATAATTTCAAAATCAATTCCTGCTTCTTTCAATGCTATTGCTTCCTCAGAACCTCTGCCGAATATCAAGGGGTCGCCTCCTTTGAGACGAACAACTTTTTTCCCTTCATTTGCCTTTTCAATCAGTATGTTGATTGTATCCTCCTGCAAAACATGATGCAGTCCATCTTCCTTGCCGACAAAAATCTTCTCACATTCTTTGTTACACTCAGACAGTAAAAATACATTAGCAAGATGGTCATAAAGCACGACATCTGCTTCTTTGAGGCAATTCAATCCTTTAACAGTAATCAATCCCGCATCGCCGGGGCCTGCTCCAACTAAATATACAATACCTTTTTTATTCATCTATCTTTCCATCAGAATTTCATTCATTGTTTGATATGCTTCTTCAATACCGGTTTCTTTAATTATAGAATCCCAATCAGTCTTCAGAAATTTGTCAATCAATTTATTTCTCAACTGTTCATTTGAATACAACTGCTCTGCTCTGAGTCTGTTTCTGAATTCTGCCGCCAATTCAGTAATGAGCTCAATATTTTGGGGAAGCGAAGTTTCAATTTTTTCCTTCATTGATTTTATAAGGAAGGGTGAATGTCCCTGGGAACTGACAGCAACCGTAAAATCACCTTTTTTAATTATCGAAGGTATAATGAAATTGCACAATTCAGGCACATCCGCTACATTCAGTAAAGTATCTTCATCAATGCACTCATCATAAATCTGCCTATCAACTTCCTTATCCCCGGTCGCAGCAAAAACCAGTTTATATCCTTTTATATCGCCCTTCTCATATTTTTTTCTTATAACATCAATTTTTTTTTCATTGCTAAGATTAGTTAATTCATCACATAGTTCAGGTGCAAGTACAGTAACTTTTCCACTAAATTCAAGCAGGTTCATAATCTTGCGGTAAGCAATCGTACCACCGCCGATAACCAAAGCAGGATAGTGGCTCAAATCAATAAGCACAGGAAAATATTTTGAAGAATTCTCTTTCATAAATTTAAAATTAAGAATTAAAATAATAAGAACAAGATTTTATAAGAAATGAATTTACACTAATGTGCATATTGAAGGTTAGGATAAGAATTGTTACTTAATAAAAAAGTTGATATAAGGTTCAAAATTTCTATTTCAAACCGGCATCTTTCATAATTCCATGAAGTGTTCCGGGTGGTTATCTCGATTATGGATTGGTACAACAACCATTGTACCGTCACTATTCTTATAAATGGCATGACTGCCCGATTGACGGATAAATATAAATCCAATTTTCTCTAAAAGCTTAATTAGTTCCTTAGGTTTCATGCTACAAATTCGAGGGCTTGTTCGGCAATGTTTTTTTCTAACTCAACTTCGAGGTAAAGTCGCATAGCATCTTTCAAATTTTGCATTGCCTCGGCGACAGTTTTACCATGAGTATGGCAGCCGGGAAGTTCCGGAATCCATGAATGAAATTCTCCTTCATCCGGTTCAATCTTGAATGTAAACATATTTTGCATATAATTTGTATTTGAGATTAAGTTTTATTATTTCATAAGATATTTTTTAATATTATTTATTTCTTTTCATATGGATATTTATTTCCTTTTTCTACATTTTCCAACCATTGCACAGGTTGTAGATTATTTAAATGTGTTAAATTCCCCCCCTTCGTGAGTGGCTTTGAATGATCCTTTTCCCAACCGAAAACTGAATTTCGTTTTCCATAATTTTTAAAACTAATCAGATTTCCATATTTGTCAATTCTTAACTTATAAGGATTAAGAAGTGGTACTGTTTTGGCTTTTTTCCAAATACGTATTTTTTTTGTTCTTTACTATCAGACTGTTCCCAATCCAATTCATAGTATATATCTTTTAAACCACCAAGACCGGCCCCAATAATACCTGTTTTAATAGCTGTATCTATGGCTTGTTTGTAGTCGATTTTAGAAAACAATTTATTATTTTTCTGATTAAAAATATTGATAAAAAAACCTAAAACACCACCAGTAATTCCATAATTTAATGTATTCTTCATTTTTACGTCATATAAATTTTGATTTTTTTTAACTTAACAAGTCTTAACGATTAAATATTAGTCATTATTTTATGGTAATTGCGATAATGTTTGTATCCTCCAACGTTTATTACAGATTTACTCAAACTAGCTTTTGTTTCAAGCTTTGGCAGGTAATTTTTTCCTATCTTTACCTGATCAAGTATTAGTTTTATGACGTAGAGAGTTTTTCTAATGTACTTATGAATTTATTATTCATATTTTTTGTGTTTTTCTATAATCTCTTTAATAAAATCAGGAAGTTTAATTTTCCTTTTTTTTGCTTCTTTAGAAAGTAAATCGAAGTATTTTACTTCATTTTCTTCCCATTGAATATCTAATCGCCTAATTTCTCTTAAAGCAATGTGAACATAGTTTATTGGATTTCCCCAGTAACATTTTTTACAAATTTCAGGATTTTTGTCGTCTATCCAATTTAGACAATGCTCGCAAGACCAGGATTTTGCTCGATTGCATGAACCGCAAAGAAGCATGAAATCACTTAAAAGTTTTTCAAGATCGTCATTATCTCCGCTTACTTCATATGGAACTCTATGGTCAATCTGTAAGTATCTCTCATCAAAACTACCGTTACATATATAGCATTTCTTATCGCCTACTAAAAATAATTGAGTTTTTAATTCCTTTGAAAAAATTTGTCTTCCTTCTAATCTACTTTTATTAACTTTTTTTAAATCTCCAAAACGGTAGGCGGCAATTGATCTATTTTCAGATGACTTAACTCTAAATGTTTCTAAAGGAATACCACTTTCCCTTACATCTCTTGCGGCTCTTGGCGGATGATTGTATCCGTACTTATTTTCTAAATCTTCAGTTGTAATAAAGCCATGTTCAAGAATATGATTAATTACTATTTTTGCTCTTTTATTTGTGATAGAGTCTAATAATTTAAGAAATTCTTTTGGATACTTTTTGTTCATAAGAATTAATTTGTAAATAATGAATTTTGAAGATTACTGGAAAATTGAAACATACCATTGTCTCTATCATTTATAGTCTGTAGTTTTTCAATCAACACGGGTGATAGGTAAACTGACTCATAAGTAATGTTGTTTCTTTTTAATAATGTAGCTTGCGAAGAGCGACCAGCATTAATCTCAATTTTATGGAGTTCTAAAAATTCTGGGAGTGTGCCTCCAAAAACTTTTTTATCTGTTCTGCCATCATAGCTTAAAATAAAAGGGATATTTTTTTTGTTCAATAATTTTAAAAATTCAATAAATAAATTATGATCAATATTACTATGATAATTAAATCCACCTGAAATTCCTGTTCCATGATAGGGCGGATCTAAATAAATCAGATCATTGTTTGCAAAATTATCTATTAAATCAAAATAATTCTTGGAACTAAGTTCAGTTCTAAATTTCAATAATTTGGAAACATTTAAAATATCTTCTCTCATCATTTCCGGTTTTCTACCCAACCTTCGCTTATCAGGACTTTGGTTGAATTTTCCACTATTATTATATCTTACCGCAGCTTTAACACATTTAGCAAGAAGAAATAATAAAAATTCAGGTTTTTTTGTGATATTAAACTTTTCTCTAATATTATAATAGAATTCTTCTTCTTTTCCAATTTGTTCAAACCATAAATCGTGATATCTTTTTATTATTGTTTCAGGTTTGTTGATTATATCATTCCATAATTCCATTAATGGCTTATTAATGTCATTTAAAAAAAACCGAGATGATTTAAAATAATATGCAGAAGCAATTGAAATAGCTGCTGACCCTGCAAAAGGTTCAATTAACCTTTTATAATATTTCGGGAAGAAACGAAGAATATGACTTGCTAAATTACGCTTACTTCCTTGATAGGGTATAGGATGTGGTAATCTCATCATTCACAGTTAAAAAAAAATATAAAAATCATATTCTGAAAATTTAAACTTTTTTCACAAATCTGTAAATTTGATTTGTGAAATTTCCATTTACTTTTCCAAACTTACAAAATTCAATAAACAATATTATCAAAATATACAAATATTTTTAAATATCCTTCATTTCCGATTTTATCAGTTTTCATCATGCTATTCATTATGTATTGATGTTTATTAACAAGTCTATTCATTATTACGAAATTATTTAATAAACCACTTATTTTCCTTAATTTTGTATTCTTTTTTTCAACGATAGAATTAACATGGAAGAAAAGCTTAAAGCTATAATTGATAAATTCAATAACCTGACTGAAATGCTCAATGACCCTGAGGTCGTCAGCGATATGAACCGCTATACCCAAATCTCGCGTGAGCAAAAACACCTGATTCCAATTGCCGAGAAAGCTAAAGAATATATGAATATCTGTTCCTCGATTGAATCGAACAAGGAAATTATTAATGCTGCTGATACAGAGCCTGAACTGCGGGACATGGCTTATGAAGATAATAATCAGCTAAATGCTATAAAAGAAAAATTAGATGATGAGTTGAGGATTTTGCTCATACCCAAAGACCCTAACGATGTGAAAAACTGTATTGTCGAAATACGTGCAGGTACAGGCGGCGATGAAGCGGGGCTGTTCTCCGGTGATTTATTCCGTATGTACCAGAGATATGCCGAGCGGAATAACTTTAAAATCGAGGTATTGGATTTCAATGAAAGCGAACGCGGCGGCTTCAAGGAAATCACATTCTCGATGGCAGGTGATGAAGTTTTTGGTACTATGAAATTTGAAAGCGGTGTACATCGTGTCCAGCGTGTCCCTGATACCGAAGCAAGCGGCAGGCTCCATACATCTGCTTCAACAGTAGCCGTACTACCTGAAGCTGAAGAAGTTGATATTAATATTAATGAAAACGATTTGCGTATTGATATTTTCCGGGCAGGCGGTAAGGGTGGACAAAATGTAAACAAAGTGGAAACAGCAGTACGTATAGTTCACATTCCATCGGGTATTGTCGTAAAATGCCAGGAGGAACGTTCGCAATTGAAGAACCGCGACAAAGCCATGAAAGTGCTTCGTTCACGTCTTTATGAGTTGGAACTTTCCAAACAACAGGAAAAGATTTCCTCTGCTCGAAAATCAATGGTGAAATCAGGAGACCGCTCCGAAAAAATCAGAACCTATAACTTTCCCCAGAATCGGGTAACAGACCACAGGCTCGAAGGAGATGCAAAAAATTATACACTGAAAGAAGTAATCGAAGGTAACTTGGAACCAGTGATTGAAAACCTTAAACTCGCCGAAAGAGCCGAAATATTAAGGCAGGATTTGAATGTGTGAGATGTTGAATCCATGTCAGTAGTTATACATGTTAAGAAAAATCATTCAAATATTCACTCTCTACTTTATCTATCATATTTAATTTGTTATAATAATTTTAAATAACTCAATTTTATTGTTATAATATAATCTAAGCAAATAAAAACCGTATTGAATATTATCCACATTAAGTAATATTGTATTTGTTGAAAAATCAATTCTCGGATGAATCAATACTTCCCTTCCATTAATATCATATAATTCTAATTTGCAATCCTTTTCTTTATTGATAATATTAATTTCACTAAATTTTATATAAATAATGCCATTGTTCAAAGTTATTATTATTTTATTGTTAATGTTTATCTCATTAATTTTTAAAGAAGAAAAATCTAAAACAGCTTTACTACTCAGAGTATCATAATATAAATAAGCTACGGTTCTATCATCATTTGGATTAAATATTCTTATTTTAAAATCCAAAGTTTCTACTCCTCCTTCAATAATATCAGAAGCTAAACCAGATAACAATCCCCCTGTTCCTTTGATGGTTAAATCAAAATTATTATATGATAAGTCACACTCTGTAATTCGTATTTTATCAAAAGTGTCGTCTCCATTTTCATCCTGAAAAATGATTCGCCTGCCATATTGACAAGTATCTGATATATTTTCTAGAGTAATTATAATGTCATTTATTTTAGCTTGAACGATACTAAATGATAAAAGTATTAATAAAAAATTAATAAATATTTTCATATATCACCCAATTGTTAATAAATATTTGGCATTTTAATAATTGAAAACAACAATTCAAGGTGTTATCTTAAACTTAGTTGAAAATTAAAAAATAAAAAAAGGTTCCTCTTAAAAATTGTTAAATTTAAAATTACCAAAAATTAATGTTTAAC
>MHAY01000104.1 GCA_001804705.1 Ignavibacteria bacterium RIFOXYC2_FULL_35_21 | reverse complement strand
TGGCTCTCATTCAGAATATAATAAAATATTGAAGAAATAAATAATACATAAATTTATATTTGAATTCACAATAATTTATCGTTAAGTTTGTTTTGCATTTATACTTGTTAAAATAACTAAAGCTTTGAATACAAAGGGAGAGAGCTTAGTATGAAAAAACTCATTTTATTATTGCTTGTCATTTCGACTACAGCACTTGAGGCACAGAACTACCAATACTTCACAGCAAAGCAGGGAATACCAAAAGCATTGGAAATTGCGAAGGCTTATTTTAAAAATGATAGTGTGAATTTATACTCCATAAAATGTGTTAGATGGATTAATATATCTGATACTATTTTCCCTTACCAAAAGTCAGTTTTAATTGATTCAATAAATCCTTATAATGAATCAACGGGGACATCATTGTATTGGTATTATCTTATATGCGATACAAATGATTCATGTAATTATTTCAGAATTTGGAATAAAGCAGGAGATTACGAAGTAGATTCTGTTTTCAAAGATTTTAAAAGGGACTATCTATTACTTGAAAAAGACATTTTAATTGATACAGACTCATTAGTAAAATGTGTAGAAAATATTTGGTCTAACCTAATTAATTATTCTGAATTAATTGTTACAAAAGATGGTTATCCATTTCATAATGGGAGTGTGCCTGTTTGGTATTATGAATGGAAAGATTTATATAGCACTACAGAAGATATATTATATATTAATACAAAAACATGTGAAAGTTATCATATAGTAGCTGATGTTTCTGAAAAAAAACATAATAATTCTATTATCACTATCAAATCAGACCCAAACACAGACAACATTACAATAGAATTAAATTCGGATTTGTTTCAGGAGGCAGAGCTGAACTTGTACGACCAAGTTGGAGTTCTGCTCTTTTCGGACAAGCTGAATAATAAAAGTTATCAATTAAGCACGTATAATTATCCTTCGGGTTTGTATATACTGCAAATAAAACATGGAGGAGATTTAATAACGAAGACGGTGATGATTGTGCATTGAAGATGTATGGGAATTGGTTTTAATTAATATTTCTTATTCTTACCTTTTTGGTAGTGATAGTTATGAATTTACCTTCAAGTTCATCAAGGTTTTTCAAAAATAATGATTTTAAAATGGAAATGATTTCGGATTTATCTTTATGATGGTATCTCAAGAAAACAACACTGATATTTTTCTTCTGATGAGCAAACACCCATTCTCCAAAATCCTTATCTTCTGTTACTATTATTTTGTTTGAAGTAATTGGTAAATTGATAATTTCCTCATCAGATATTCCTGGATATGATTCACCAATTGATAAGATATCGGGATGTAATTTTCTTAATTCATTAATAATGTTTCTGTCAATATTTTCATCGGCAATTATCATTTAAGCCAATTCCAATACCTCTTCATTCCCGACAACGTTTGAAGCATACTCAAGGGCTGCGTGAACCTGTTCAGTATTCAATTGAGGATACATTTCGATTAATAGTGGAATTGATACACCTTCGGATAGTTTCTTTAAAATTAATTCAACTGTAATCCTTGTACCTTTAATTATAGGTTTACCAAGCATTATTTTATAATCTGAAATAATATAGTCTTTGTAATTTATCATCTTAATTCTTCAATAGTATATAATAAAAAAATTAAACGTAATTTTCGATTGTTTATTTTACCTACCCAATCTTCTCATTCCATCTAATGCGACTTCATTTGTCGGTTCGATTGATAATGCAAGGCGAAATGCTTTTTCTGCTTCTTCAGGACGTTTTGTGTAGAGGGCATACCTTCCTATGTTTGCTATGTTGATTGCGACTGTATTGCGGATGCCATCTACGAGATGTCCCTCGCTGTGGTCTAATGATTTCATAAAGCGTGTCAGTTTATTCGAATTAAATGATGCAGGGAAAATGCTGTCACCCTTCATAAGCCTGAAAGCAAATCCCTGTGGTACTTTCTCGTAGTCTTTGCCTATGTCAGGGTCGGTTGTTATTATGTCAATAGTTAGATAAATGGGTTTCTTGCCATAGTTCTGGTCAATGAAACTGTTGAACATATTGACAAATCTTTGCTGAATTCTTTCACGGCTGTACGGCTGTTCTGATTCGAACAATTCGAGGTCTTCGAGATAGAGGTTCATCTCCTTTTCAGATTTCTTTGCAATTTCGGGATACCATAATGAAAATTGTTTTGGATACCATGTACGCCGCATCAGTTCTTTCTCGATAAGAACAATGTCTTTACGATAGCCTTCCACTTTTTGCATATACCAGAAAGCAGAGCAGTAGTAATCCCATTGTGCTGAAATTATTAATGCATTAGGTTCAAGATTGTTTGTTAATATTTTTGTGTATTCGGGAACGATTACGTTATCAGATTCATCGTTTGTTGTATAATTAAAAGCAAGAGCAATTACCGGTAAAACGAAAAACGCCGGAATGAGTCTGAATGAGCGCTTAGCCAAAGTCAATAAGCCAACACCCGATACTAAAAGTAATGCGAAAAATGCAGTTGAAAAGTATGTGTCAATGTCGTGAATCTGGTAATTCAATGTATATGCAAGGCAGAAAACAATCAGAAAAATGAAGAACCAGAAAAGTTCTTTAGATGTTTTGAGCAAAATATAAAAACCATAAAGCATAAACAGAATGCCGACAAAACCAAGCTGGAAAGGTACTTCTTCTGCAAAGCGGACTAAGTTCGTTTTCCATAGACTCATATCTGCAAACATCCATACCTGGTACTGCTTGCCCGATACATGATAAATGAATTTATCCCAGTTTCGTGACACCCATCCCCAGTTGAACTCTGGTAGTGTGGCGGCTCTCATAGGGAGATATATGTAAAAGCTTAATCCTATGAAAAGTGGAATAAGCAGGATGGCAAAAATTTTCCAACGTTCTGCACTGAAATTAAATTTTTCATCAGTTCGATTGAAGAATAAATAGAGAATAGCCGGAAGCATCAGCACAGTTGTGAGATGGTTGGCAAATCCTAATCCGAGTAAAAATGCTGAGAGCAAATAATATTTTTGATTGTTTTCCAATACAGCTTTCAACAGGAATAAAATTATGAGGTTCATCAGTAAAAGTTGTAATGAATAAACCTCGATTGATGTTGCCTGCTGCCAGATTGTGCGTGCAAAGGCATAAGTAAGAGACAATGCTGTTGAGAGAAGTATAATTGAAGAATCATCAATTTGCCTTGACCATAATATTGAAAACTTTGATGACTTGCTTTTTTTCTTTTTGTCAGGTGTTTGTGATTTGCTCTTATGTTTGTTTGAAAGATAAGTCAGAACAAGAAAAGAGGTGTGGAAGAATACAAGTACAGACATAGCTGTCAAGAAACCTGCGAATATATTCAGTGATTGAATATTCGATAATGGCAAAGGCAGTTTAGTCCATAAATAACCCAGAATCGAAAACAAGGGATAGCCGGTCGGATGTGCAATTCCGAGTGTCGTGCATACGGATGCAAGCTCGCCGCAGTCCGTGAACATCAGCCCGGGAGCGGCTGTCAGTATATAAATTATAAACGAAACAACAAAAACGAAAACCGAGAAAATGTATTTATTGAATAATTTCATAATTGGAATAACAAAGAAAATTAGAAATTAATTTTATTTGAATAGCCACTATCTTCAGATAGTGGAGGTTAATTACCTCCGAATTCGACTTTAGTCACTTATTTAAGGGGATAAATCCCGATTTGTGCTGATGAACTAATCCCACTACTTAAAAGTAGTGGCTATTCATTGAAGCAAAAATAATGAATGTATGAGTATTTCACAATTTTGCAATTCATTATGCACTGAAGTTGAGATGAAAATTTGATTATTAAGGATTACTGTTTGATATAAATTTAATACAATTCACTTGGTTCTAAGGTTTTGATATAAAAAATACCATCAAGAGATTTTGTCCAATTATTCTGAAGTTCAATGTTTCCTAAACACTTTGAATTCAAATTTCTATCAAATATATCCTTAATGTTTTTGTTGCGAAAATCAATAAATAAATATTCTTTATTTAATGACTGTAAAATGTCTTCAATACTTCCTTTTGAAGGATTTGATAAATCAGTCACATTCTGGTAGACAAAATTCAACATTTTTCCAACGGCTGATGTAAATCCAACAACATATACTTTGTTTTTATAATACTCGGAAATATATTCACCAACCCTTTTAATATTATTTTTGTTATAACTTTCAAAATCAATTCCTTTTGAGTCTTTAATTAAATGAGCAGTAGCAGCCCATACAATAATCTTATGGTTTTTGTAATAATTATTTTTTAAAAAAATGATATTTTCAGCCATAATACTATCACGAATAATTCCTGGAATATAAGGGTCATCTTTGTTGATTAAACCATCTGTCCAAGCATTCAACCCATTAATTTGTTGTATCCAAAAATTAATATTATCTGTTTGGTCAGAATTTTTATGAATTAAACTTTTAAGTTTATCTTTTATTAGATTAAGATGCCTCTTATACGTTTTTGCAAAATTTAAAATGCTATCTTTATTTTGTTCAGGTGAATAGTATAAAGGAAACTTTACAAAAAGGTTTAGAAAATTTTTCCAAACAGAACCTTTAATAAATTTCTTATCCAGTGGTTTCAAAAAAGTTTCAAAATCTTTTAAGAAATAATTTCGCATAAACATAGATGTAGTTCTATTATCTATTCCTGTCAATATTAATGGGTGAAAGGTATTTTTCTTTGAAGATATATATTTAAATAAAGGAATGCATTGCTTACTTGAGGACCAAAGTTTATTTATACCTTTTTGTGATGATTGCAAAGGATCTTTTCCTTTTTTTATTTCCTGCCATACTTTATTGCCATCAAACATGATATTTTCAAAAGCTAATACATCGAATCCCATCTCCTGATGAAGAAACTTAATTAGTCTCGTCTTTGCTTCATAAGTAGAACCATCGCCGTGGGATTGCTCGCCCAGCATAACAATATCAACATCTTTCAGGATTTTTTTAAGAGGTTCAAGATCGGAAAAATTTGTGTCATTTGGATTTATGGATTTTATATTAACAAATAAATCCATGTTATTATTTTCAACTTCCTGGCAACTAGTATTAATAGATGAAATAAAAAGTGTAATAATGAATAATGAAAAATTATACTGATGTATGTTTTTATTAAATAATTTCATAATTGGAATAACAAAGAAAATTAGAAATTAATTTTATTTGAATAGCCACTATCTTCAGATAGTGGAGGTTTCATAGTCCAATATTCAGGTTTTAGAGTAGTGACACGGCATACCGTGTCCCAACACGTTATTTCAGGGATAAATCCCAATTTGTGTTGACGTACCATCACCACTACTTAAAAGTAGTGGCTATTCATTTTTATTTTATTCAGGCAAAAATAATGAATGTATGAGTATTTCACAATTTTGATTCCGCTTCGGCGTAGGCGTCTTCGGTTTCGTAAACCCTGATTTTAGGGCAAATAAAAAACCCCCTTAATCCCCCTTTGAAAAAGGGGGCAGCTACTTCTCTATAATTTTGATTCCGCTTCGGCATAAGCGTCTTCGGTTTCGTAAACCCTGATAATGATGTGATTGATATTAGAATAGTTTTTGAATTGAGGTGTTAATTCGCTAATGAATAAGTCGGCGAGATTTTCGGCTGTTGTGGTTTCTTTTATGACGTAATGCTTGAAATTATTTTTGGTGAGAAAATCGAGCATGAGAGTGTCGGACTCATTGCAGATGAAGGCATGGTCGAGCTTTCGGATGAGAGGCATAACAATTTTTTCAATGTCATAATAATCTATTAACATTCCATTTCCATCAATATCGCCTGATAATTCAATTCTCAGTTTGTAAGAATGTCCGTGAATGTTTTTGCATTCTCCTTTATGAAAAGGCAGGCGGTGGCTCATTTCCCATTTAAACTCTTTAGCTATTTTTGAATACATATCTTTTTTTCTAAATTTAAAATTTAAAATTTTCAATTTAAAATAAATTTTAAATATCTAAATTTTAAATACTACCTATTGTTTAATATTATAAATTTATTGAAATTTTTAAATTGAATATTATTTCTATAAAATATTATATATAATTACAAAAATAATTCCTTTTTACTCACCTTTTTTATATTCTGCTGTGATGATAGAATTCATTCCGCCGCGAGTCGTCCATTCGCTTGTTATTTCCATTTCAAGCGGTTCACATGCGGCAACGAGGTCATCGAGAATCTGATTCGTTACGGCTTCGTAAAAAATACCTTTATCCCTGTAACTCAGGAAATAATACTTCAGTGCTTTGAGTTCGAGACAGACTTTGTCCGGTATATATTTGACCGTTATTATGCCAAAATCAGGCAGGCCTGTCTTTGGACAGACAGAGGTAAACTCAGGATTGACATGAGTAATCGCATATTTTCTATTTGGTTTCGGATTCGGAAACGTTTCAATCGAAATCATAACTCTCCATTTATAAAATTGTTATGCTTATGACGTAAGTAAATTAATAATATTAATTCAAAAGATACTTAATTTTTGAAAAATGCTTATTAATTTAAGGCATAGTATTTGTTATAAATTGCAAAGAATTATAAATATTATGGAATTTTCAAATTGTCATACTGAACGAAGTGAAGCATTACCATTCTTTAATCAAGTGAGATTCTTCGTTTTACTCAGAATGACAAGGAAATATTTTTTGTTAAATGTTGGGGTAAGCGGATGGGTATGGTACACTCCGGTGCGCCGGAGAAGTTTGTTATTGATTTGAAGAACAAGTTCAATATTAATTATTTTATCGAAACGGGTACATTCAAAGGAGCTACATCCGTTTGGGCTTCGAAGCATTTTGAAAAAGTGTTCACGATTGAAGCTTCTCTCGATTTGTACAATGAATGTAAAACCAACTTCGGAAATATATCGAATATTGAATTTATTCTCGGAGATTCAAAGAGAAAGCTCGATGATGTTCTCAGACGCCTGAATCAGCCTGCAATATTATGGCTTGATGCTCATTACAGCGGTGATATTACTTATGGTTTCGGTGACGAATGTCCTCTTCTTAACGAAATAGAAATAATCAATAATTCAAATACAGAAAATTTTATTCTCATAGATGATGCACGGATTTTCCTTGCACCGCCGCCGCCGCCGCATGATAAAAGCCAATGGCCCGATATTCAGACAGTTCTTGATTTATTGAACCAGGGCGGCAGAAGATATTCAATCATATTTGACGATATTATTTTATCTGTTCCTATTTATGCAAAAGAATTTGTATCGGATTATTATCAAAAAACATTAACCGAAACAGTGTCAGAACCGCAACCGGTAACATCAGCACCAAAAGAAATTAAAAAGGAAGAGAAAAAACTTTTTGATTTAATACAGGAAATAAAAGAGAAAAAATTATGGCCGGAAGGTAAGCCGCTGAGGCTTCATCTCGGATGCGGCGAACAGCATTTCAACGGATACATAAACGTTGACTATCCTCCTTCGGAGCATGAAATAATGAATGTGAAGGCTGATGTTTTTGCCGACATTACTAAACTTTACCTACCTGATAATTCCGTTGATGAAATCAGGCTCCACCATGTGTTCGAGCATTTCAGCCGTGTAGGGGCTTTGGCACTGTTGATTCGCTGGCATCAGTGGCTTAAGGTCGGTGGTGAACTATATATAGAGACACCGGATTTTGAAGGTAGTGCAAAAACATTTCTATCAGCAACTAAATGGAAGGTCAAGACAGGTGTAATACGTCATCTTGCAGGAGACCAAGTAAGTTCGTGGGGTTACCATATTGACCATTGGTTCCCGGAAAGATTTGAGCAGACTTTTGAGAAGCTTGGTTTTATTAACATAAAAACAAAAAGCGAATCATGGAAGCATGAGCCTTATCTATCAAATGTACATGCTGTCGGGGTGAAATCGAGAGATATGACAATTCAGCAACTGCTCGAAGCCGCAGATGAGTTGCTTTGGGACAGCACTGTTGCCCAGTCGGAAGCACCTTCACACGAAGCATGGAAAAGGCAATTGAGGGAAATTGTTCTTAGCGGGGGAGAAATGCCTCATCCTGTTATTGATTATGAAAAATTTCAATTTGATTTGCCTCAGACAGCAATACCTGTAATGAAACAAAGGGCTACTTCTATGTCATTAGATGAAATACACAATTTCAACCAAAGGGACAGGGATAAGTGGGTGATTGCAAAAGCAAGTGAGGTTCCCGCAGGCTCTTCTATTCTCGATATTGGTGCAGGCACTTGTCCATACAGAAAATATTTTTCGCATTGTAATTATAAAGCACATGACTTTAAAAAGTACCAAGGTGTGATGCTCGGCAATACTACAGAATACGGTGAAATTGACTATGAGTCTGATATTGTGTCAATCCCAGTACCGGATGAATCATTCGATTATATTCTCTGCACGGAAGTGCTGGAGCATGTCCCGGAGCCAATCAAAGCGATTGAAGAAATGAGCAGGATATTGAAGCCGGGTGGAAAAATGATACTTACTGCTCCCCTTGGTTCCGGGCTTCACCAGCTTCCATATCATTATTACGGCGGCTATACGCCTGAGTGGTACAAGCTGATGGCTGAAAGATACAATTTGAATTTAATTGAGATTGTTCCAAACGGTGGATATTTCAGGCTTCTTGCACAGGAGTCGGCAAGGCTTGCATGGACATGGGACCAGCACAAGCAATTTCATGGAGAAAACGGGCAACTCATACACAGCTTGTTTGGTGAGTGGATTCCGAGATATTTATTCCGACTTGAGGAAAATTGTTTTATTGACCAGTTCACAGTCGGCTATCATGTCATACTTCAAAAGCCGGGAAAAAAACCGGTTCCAAAATTTGAAAACAGAATTTCAGAACAGAAAAACACTGATGATTTCAGGGATATAAAAGCAATGTTAAAACTTGCAAATGCGGAAGCCGAAAAAGGAAATTATGAAAAGGCATTCAGACTTGCACTGGCAGTATTAAGCATAGAGCCTGACAATCGGGATGCAGCAAAAATATTATCGGGAGAGTGAGATGTCTGGAAAAACAAAAGAAACATTAATACTCGTATTCAGCCGTAACAGGGCTATGCAGCTTGATGCTACTCTCCGCTCATTAATGCTCCATTGCAACGATGTTATTGAATATGAAATACGTATTTTGTACACAACATCCTCTGAACAGCATCAGAGACAGTACGACTCTTTATCAAATGAGTATCAAAATTATCGGAATATAAAATTTGTCAAGGAAAAAAGTTTCAAGAGTGATATTCTCGCTATGACAGCCCCTTATGAGAAACTATTGTTTCTTGTTGATGACAATATTTTTGTCAGAGATTTTGAAATGTCCGAGCTTGATAATCTTCTCGATAAACATCAAAACGCAGTTGGAATATCTCTCAGGCTCGGCAGGAACACAGATTACTGTTACTCGCGCAGAGCATCACAGAGATTCCCAACATTTACACAAATTGAAAAAAGCTATCTGAGTTTCAATTGGACAAATGAAGAATTTGATTTTGGATACCCGCTTGAATTGTCCAGCTCTATGTACAGAGTGGCAGACATTTTCAAGCTGATGGCAGTTATTGATTTTCATAATCCGAATACACTCGAAGAATATTTATGGCAGAATATCTCTTATTACAGGGATTCACTCAATGAATTATTATGCTACGATAAGTCTTTAACATTCTGTATTCCTGTTAACAAGGTTCAGACAACAAATCCAACTAACCGGGCATCGGAGGAGTTCAGCTATTCTGCTGATGATTTGGCTGTTCAGTTCGATAATGGAAAAAGAATTGATATTGAAAAGTACATAAACTTTACTCCAAATGCATGTCACCAGGAAGTTGAATTATTATTATCAGGAGAGAATGAAAGAATATCTGAGCCAATTGTTTCTGTAGTCATACCCTGCTATAAACAGGCAGAATTTCTCAGGGAAGCAGTTGAAAGCGTTGTCAATCAGAACTACAGGAATTGGGAATGTATCATTGTAAATGACGGCAGTCCTGACAACACAAATGAAATTGCGAATAAATTAATACAAGAATACAAGCAATTCAATATAAGACTTATTGAAAAAGAAAACGGCGGCTTGCCGGATGCAAGAAATGCAGGAATAAAAATATCAAAAGGTAAATACATTCTTCCGCTTGATGCCGATGATAAAATAGCTCCCGATTATCTTGAGGATACAGTTACTATGCTCGAAAGACATCCCGAATATGATATTGTCTATGTTGACGAGCAAAATTTTGGCGAGACAAATCATATCCATAAGAAAGGTGTATCGGAGCTTCAATACCTGATGCAATACAATGTGCATGACTATTGCAGTTTGTTCAGAAAAGAAGTATGGGTAGTAACAGGTGGTTTTTCTACAGCAATGTTTATCGGAGCCCATGACTGGAATTTCTGGGTAACGGCAGCTAAACACGGATTCAAATCATTCCATCTCGAAAAGCCTCTTTTTCTTTATCGCAACCGTGCAGGCACGATGGTGGAAACCACACTTTCAAAGTTGGATGAAGTCAAAGCCCACATAATAATTCATCACAAAGAACTGTATGATGAAAAAACTATTTCTGAAGCGAAGGAAAAAATCAGAAAAATGCCTGATAGCAGTTCGGAGAGGCTACTAAAAGCATTGCAGAAACATCCTCATAATCCCATTCTTCACGAACTGTATATGATTTGGAAACAACAAGAAGTGGGAACTGTGATGGTTTCTGTTATCATTCCCACTTATAATCGCCCGGAAAGATTAAAGACTGCCATAAAAAGTGTGCTGGAACAGACATATAAAGATTTTGAAGTAATCGTTATCAATGATGGTGGACAATCTGTAAAAAATGTTGTCGAAGAATTTAATGACAAGAGAATAAAATATCTGGAGCTAGGGAAAAACAGCGGTATGTCTGTTGTTAGGAATACGGGAATCAGGTGTTCAAAAGGCAAGTATCTCTGCTATCTCGATGATGATGATTACTTTTATCCCGGCCACCTTGAAACACTGGTTAGATTTCTCGAAAACAGCAATTATAAAGTCGCATATACAGATGCTTTCAGGGCAAGCCAAACCTTGCAGAATGGGGAATATGTTACAACCGAAAGAAAAGTCATATATTCTGAGGATTTTAATTATCCCAAGCTCCTTATCGGCAATTACATCCCTATACTATGTGTAATGCATAATAGAGAGTGCCTGGTAAAATCGGGGATGTATGATGAAGCTCTGACGACACACGAAGACTGGGACCTTTGGATAAGAATTGGCAGTTATTATGAGTTTGCACACATTAAAAAAGCAACCTGTGAATTTACCTGGAGAACAGACGGTTCTTCGATGACATCATCACGCAGGGCAGACATGCTGAGGACTTTGAGAATAATATATAACAAGACAAAAGGCATTGTCGCAGGTAATGAGGAAATCCTTTACCACAGAAATATTAATATAAAGTCCTTTGAAGACGAAGTCAATTTGATACTTGTAAAAGAAGGAAGAGATATCGGTTCAACTCTGATTGGAAATCAAAATGTAAGTATTATTATTCCCACTTTCAATAAGCTTGAATTGACGAAGAAATGCATTGAAAGTATTTACAATCATACACATGGCATTAACTATGAAATAATTGTAATTGATAATGCATCTAACGACGGCACATCAGAATATTTAAAAGAACAATCTTTAATCAATAAGAATTTCACATATATTCAGAATATAAAAAATGAAGGTTTTGCTGTTGCCTGTAACCAGGGGATAAACCAAAGCCAAAGCGAATATGCCGTTCTGTTAAACAACGACATAGAAGTAACGAATGGCTGGCTAAATGCATTAGTTAAAGAAGCTGAAACAGATGAAAGAATCGGAATTGCCGGCTCATTGCTTCTATATCCCGGCACAGACAAAATCCAGCATTGCGGAGTGAGAATCGGAAAGTTAGGCAATGGCATTGCACCTTACCACATTAACAAGTTGAAGAGCCTAAAATACACTCCGGCAGCAAGAAATTCGAGGGATTATAAAGTCGTTACAGCGGCTTGTGCCCTGATTAAAAGAAAAGTCATCGATGATATTGGTTTGTTTGATGAAAAATTCAAAAACGGATATGAAGACGTTGATTATTGCTTCCGTGTTTATACTAACGGGTATAGAATCAGATACTGTGCAGACAGCGTTGTTTATCATTACGAATCAATGACACCAACAAGACATGACTATGATAAAATTAATCAGGCTCTGCTTGACGAGAAATGGTTCGACAAAATCGAGCATGACGATGATGAAAACAATACCATTACAAATCTATGGGAATTACGGAGCAGAGAAGAGCTTGAAAAAAATCCCGATGAAATTCGATATATCCACAGGCTGATAATCATGCTTTTGAGAAATGCAGACTTCCGTGAGGCTGAAGAGTTAAAGAAAAAAATGATTTCTTTATTATCTAAGCAGGAAAAAAGTATGCCGTCTATTACTTTTATCATTCCATATACATCCGATATAGAATCTCTGGCTGAATGCATAAAGTCAGTCAGAAGTACAGTAACAAATATTAATTTTAATATCATAATTTCGGGAAATATTCCTCAAAATGTTGTCGATACTGGCTTGCCGAGGCTTCTTGTCAAAACAGATGATGTCCTATTACTTAATGACCCGATGATAAACAATAGTATCATATCGTCGAGCCAGGGTATAATTACAAATAACTCCTGCTTTGTTTGTTTAGTTAATCCCTCTCTACGAATGAGTGAGGGGTGGTTCGATGAATTGCTGAAAGAAATAGAATCGGATGTAAATATTGGTATTGTCGCTCCAATCATACTTGATGAAAAAAAAGATGTAATCAAATCCGGATGGATGGAACTTAAAACAAAGCCAACAGAAATTGAAGTGTCATACCCTTATGATGGAACTAATATCAAAACATTTCCTGAGGCTGAAAAATCAAAAGATGTTCAAGCTCTTCCATTATCTTGTATGCTAATCAGGAAAACGGCAGTTGTAAATATTGGTGTATTGGATGAAGGATTTGAAAGATATTTTGCGGATGCAGATTTCTGCCTGAGAATGGCTCAGTGCGGATTCAAAGTGAGATTTTGCGGCAAGAGTAAGGTTTATGATACCGGGCAAATAAAAGATGATTTGGACTTAAAATCAACTAAGGATTACCATAGGTTCAGAAGCAAATGGACAGGGCAAATTTCTACCGGTAATAAAGGTAACATTAGCTTTGTCAAAAATATTATACCTATAAAAGTTGATGAAGATTTTGTTCGGGAAAGTAAGGTAGAAATACCACAAAGGGCAGAAAATAAATTCACTGCATTAGATGAAAAAATCACATTTTCAATTATTATCCCTGTACATAATAATCTCGATTACACAAAGAAATGCCTCGATGGAATCAGGAAGACAAAGGGTTTATTCAATATCGAAATAATTGTTATTGATAATGCATCAACAGATGGCACGTCAGAATTTCTGCACAATCTGCAGAATGTAGAGAAGCATGGCAATGCGTCTCTACAATTATTAATCATAGAAAACAAGAATAACGAAAATTATGCTTATGTAAACAATCAGGGAGCAGAAATAGCAAAAGGGAAATATCTTGTCTTCCTGAATAATGACACATATCCTTTCCCCGGTTGGTTAGATGCTATTGCTAAAGAATTTCATATTAATCCTGATGTTGGAATTCAGGGAGCAAAACTGTTGTATGAAAACGGAACAATCCAACATGCAGGCATGATTTTCGGTGTTCGTCCCGGCAGGCCTGAAGAGCCTTATCATGCATATCTGACTGCAGACCCATCACTGCCGCTCGTTAACCGCAGACGGGAAATGCAGTTTGTAACAGGTGCATGCCTTGCTATTAGAAATGAACTGTTCAGACAAATCGGGGGTTTTGATGAAGAATACATCTTCGGCTGGGAAGACACAGACCTCTGCATGAAGGTTAATACATCAGGAAAGAAAATAATTTACAATCCCGAAGCCGTGCTGTATCATTATGAATCGGGGACCAAAAAGCTGAGACAGGCAAAGGGCGAAGATATGCTCGAACTCGATACACCCAAGGAAATAAGAAACCGCGAGCGTTTCATGAGCAAGTGGTCTCGGCATATCAGGCCTGATGCTGAATTATTCTATGCAGAAGACGGTTTAAAAATGCAGGGGAATACTCTCGCACCTATCAGCGAAGAAAAATTTAAGACAATGCTCGAATCTCAACTCAAAGGCAGTAAGCCTAAAGAAGAGAAGAAAGAATATTTCACCGGCTTTTCAAAGAAATTTCTCGCTCGCAATTATCGGGATGCAAAAACAGTGCTCATCAAATCCCCTCCTGCTATCGGCGATGCCTTCGCACTTACGGCTCTGACAGCGGAACTGAAGGAGAAATATCCTCAATTGAAAATTTATATTTCGGGGAATGAAGTCGTTGCCGATGTCTTTCTTAATCATAATGATATTGAAGATATTATACTGTCTGGCTCCGAGGAAGAACTCGCAATCGAATCAATGGCTGATGTTGTGGTTGATTACACAAACATTATTGCAAAACTTCCCGAATATTATAACGGTATATCCTACATGGACATCTTCGGAAACATAGCAGGAATGCGGTTCACGAAGCAGGATATTATTTACACAATCACCGAACAGGAATCCGATTGGGCAAAAAATGAAATATCCGGATTTAAAGACGGGAAAATTCTAATTGGCATTCAATTATTCACGAACAAAGACCAGAAGAGAAGTTATCCTTTTGTTAAGGATGTGGTAAAAGAGCTTCTGAACAGAAATCCGAATTTCCGGTTTCTTCTGCTTGGGAAAGAATCCCCCGGATTGAACATTCCCGAACTTTACGACTGTGCATGGAAGAACATTCCATTCCGCCTGCAAATGGCTCTGGCTAAGCATTGCGACAAGTTTCTCACGATTGACAGTGCGTTCTACCATGCAGGGCATAACTATTTCAAAAAGCCGACAATGGCCATTTTCGGGTTGACAAATCCGGCATTGAGCGGCAATCCTTCCGCAGGTTTCGCCGTTGTTCGCAACCATGGACTAAGCTGTCTCAACTGTTATTGGCGGATTCCTTGCAATATCGAATGTATGCACAAACTACCATCTTCGGTGATTGCCGATGAGTTCATGCAAATTGAAAATAAAATAACAAAGAAATTTGATTACAAGACTGTGACAATCAATGTTAATGAAAATACCGATATTGATGAACTGCTCTTTGGTTTTTACATCAATAATAAAGATACAGTTCGATTGAAATTAATTGATGAGAAAAATATCTTACCATCATATTTCGAAAATGCAAACGGAATTGAAATCGTTAGGGTATTTGAAAAAACACCCGGAAATATTGATGAAAATCTTTCGGGATTCAATTTTGAATTGGAAGATGAGGAAGAACAACCGATTGTTGAAAAAATTGACAACGTAGAGGCGCATGGCAATGTGTCTCTACAGGAAATAAATGGACATCCACAATTAAATATTGTCTGGGAAGGTTCGCAATTTGTTTATCATTCTCTTGCATTAATCAACCGCGAGCAGTGTGCAAACATCATTGATACAGGTATTGCAGAAGTAACGATTGTACCTTATGAAAATGACAGATTTCATCCGGGTGGAAATCCGAAGTATGAAAAACTAAAAGAGAATGATATAAGATATAAAAAGGAGGTTAACAAGGATGTTGGCCGTCTGCCATACGTGTGGGTGCGTCATCAATGGCCCCCCAGTTTCGAAGCTCCAAGGGGCGCAAAATGGATAATAATGCAGCCTTGGGAGTACACAACCCTGAGAAAAGATTTTGCCGAACTATTCAAACAGGCTGACGAGCTTTGGACTCCTTCCACATATTCGCGGCAGAGCTTCATCAATTCAGGTATTGATTTCGATAAAGTTCAGGTTATACCAAATGGCATTGACCCTGAGCTGTTCAAGCCATCGGGGGATAAGTATCAAATCCCTACGAAAAAGAAATTGAAATTCCTTTATATTGGCGGAACAATTTTCAGAAAAGGAATTGATGTCCTTCTTCATGCTTACACCAAAGCCTTCAATTCTGACGATGATGTTACTTTGTTAATCAAGGATATGGGTGGCGAATCGTTTTATAAGGGGCAGACAGCCAAGGACCACATAGAAAAACTGCGTCAGGTGCCCGGTTCGCCTGAAATCATATATTATGATGAATACATGACTGAAGAACAAATCGCAAATCTTTACAGGTCTTGCGATGTATTTGTCTGTTCCTACAGAGGTGAAGGATTTTCTCTCCCGACACTCGAAGCAATGGCTTGCGGCTTGCCTGTCATAGTTACAGATGGCGGTTCGACTGACGACTTTGTTGATGAAAAAGTAGGGTGGCTGATAACTTCTCAGCCCAGAACTATAGGCAATAAAATCGGCAACCTCGAACTAACAGGTGAGGCATTCGTTCTTGAACCCGATGCAGAAAAACTTATCGAGATTCTTAAAGATGTTTACGGCAATCCTACAATGATTTTCGATAAGGGACTGAAAGGAAGCTACCGTGCGAGAAGTCAATGGACATGGAAACGCTCAACATTGAAAATCTTCTCACGCCTCGATTATCTTTATGGGAAAAGAATGGCTCAAACAGCAGAAAATAAATTAAAAGATAAACGGGACGCTTTTGTAATTCTTGGGGAAGCCGATGAACAGTTTGATTCGGGGAATTATTACAATGCAAAACAATTATATAATCAAGCACTCGAAGAAGGCTTGAAGCCTGAGAAATTCAAACTACACGTATTGCATAAACTCTCGATGATTGAAATTATCGGGGGTAATTTGGAACAGTCTGAAGCGTATCTTGCAAGTGCTGAAGCCATATATGCAGGACATCCCGATAGCATCTATCTCCGTGCAAAATTATTCGGCATGAAAAAGAACTGGACTGAGATGCTCGAACAGCTCACCGAACTGATGAATAAATGGAAAGAAGCGAAATTCAAAACAACATTGAATGTTTCTTTGGATGACCTACTGTGCGATACCGCCGAAGGTTTCTTTGAATTTGGCGAAATTGAAAATTCACTTAACCTTTACACGCAGGCATTAAAGGTGAACAACAGTAATCCATATGCATGCTACGGTGCAGGACGCTGTTTACTTGCCGCTGATATAAAAGAAGATGCAAAAAAGATGCTCGAGTGGGCAGTCAGATTGAAACCTGATTATGCCGAAGCAGAGAATTTGCTCCGTACTCTGTAAAATTCACCAACCTGAAGGTTGGTGCTATTCTAACAAACATAATATAATTTCCATATTATAATGTCATAAATTGTCAGTCTGAGTCCATGACCACCGCCGATGCGATGGTAAAACAAAAATATGACAAATTAAAATCGTTCTTTATTTGAATAGCCACTATCTTCAGATAGTGGAGGTTTATTTCCACCCGATTCTGACTTTAGTCACTAATATTAAGGGGATAAATCCCGAATTGTGGTGAGTAACCATCCCACGACTTAAAAGTCGTGGCTATTCATAATATATCAAGATTTCTGGAAATGTGTCATTAACAGCGAAGTCGAAGACTGATTGGAAAATTGTTATTGCACTTTTCGACGGAGTTTATCTTGAACAAAGTGAAAAGCTCAATGTGACATTTCATTTAGGAAATGATATAACAATTTAGCGTAAGGGTGATGTTGTGAAGGCAGAGTAAGGAGTTTTGGCTAAGGAAACCCCCGAACCCTCCCGAAACAAGTTCGGGACAGGCTCTTTGAAAAAGGGGGCAACCAATTCAAATCATTAAAACCAAATAAATCATACAAATCACAGTTCCGACAATTTTACTTTGTGAACTTCGCGGCTTCTTTGCGAACTTTGCGTGAATAAAAGAGACCCTTCGACAAGCTCAGGGTGACATATCGAATGGATTCTAAATCAAGAGCTGAATGACATTCTTCCTATCTCCAATTTCCTATTAATATATATATCCATCATTCGTAATTCATAATTCGTAATTCGTAATTGATTTTTACATCGTGTTCAGAAGTTTCAGTATGATTAAAATGAGGATTGTGAGAACTGCAAGTAGAATTGCGAATTTGACGAATTTTTTGATTAAGGCAAAGATTATAATCACGACAACTATAAAAATTCCAACTGCTACCACAGTAGGCATTCCCGCAAGATATGATAAAACAATAGCAATCATTTCTCAGCTTACCTTGAAAGTGAAAGTTATTATGCCTGTCATTTCAATACTCGAATTCAATGGATTGAAACGCCATTGACGTAAAGCATCCATTGCGGCTTTTTCAAGAATCGGGTCGCCTTTCTGCAATGGCACCATTTTCATCACAGTGCCATCTGGATTAACGGTAAACATAATACGGATTTTTGCTCCTGTGTTTACTCCCGGCGGGTACTTTGGAATTTTCTTATGAAGCACGATTCTGTTTCCGCCGCCGCCCCATTCAATATCGCCAAGTCCCATGCCCGAGCCTGCTCCGAATCCTTTATCGCCCAATCCCGTACTCAAATCATCACCATCGCTTGAGCCTGTGTTTTGAGAGCCTGTTGCCTTGGAATTAGTGTTGCCTTTCTCCTTGGAACCAAGCTCCTTGACGGTAACAAAGTCGGTTGCGTTTTCGGCATCTCTCGGTAAAATCACCTTCGGTGTGTTCGCCTTTGCTGCAATTTCGGCATCGTGCAAATCAGTCTCGGGATTTTTTCCCTTATGCTTCATTCCTTCTTCTGCCAGGTTGCCTTTGCTGACACCGGTGCCGTCGCCATCGCCGAAATTCAGGAACTCAATCGGTACTTTATTGATTTCATATCTTGTGATGTAAAGAGTATCCAGCTTGAATACAGGTATGAGAAGCAGAATCAATGCAGTAAGAGCCACAGCGATAGCAAAGCCTCTTGCCGTGTTCTTATTCCATGGTAATTTTAGATTTATCGGTCCGCTATCGTCTCTCAACGGAACGTACATTATTATTCTCCCAATTTACCTTATCTGGTCAATCCATACCTGGTCAAAACCCAGTTTTTCCGCTGCGGCACGGGCTTCCTCCCTCGTGTTATAAAATCCGAATCTGACCCTGTACCAAATCTTGTCTCTCATTTTCTGTGTCGAAATAAAGCCGTTAATATTTTTTCTCTTGAGAATTTTCATCCAATCCTCGGCATCGTCTTTCGACGGAGTAGTGTAAACCTGAACAGCGAAAACACTTTTTTTCTCCGAAACCGGAGGTTTGACTAAAGGTTCAATCTTGTCAACCTTTTTTTCAATAGTCGCAACCACAGGCTTCTCGACAGGCTTTTGCTTATCTACTACAACGGGTTTCGGTTTTTCAATAACCACAGGTTTTGGCTTTTCTACAATAATCGGTTTCGGTTTTTCGATAAAAGGTTTAGGCTTCTTTATATCCTTAGGAGCAATGTCAATAGCAGTAACAGCAACATCAGGTTCTTTTTTTATTTCCTTGGCCTCAGGCTTAGTAACCGCAGTATCAACTTTTGGAACAACTTTCGGAGTTTCTGCTTTTTTTATTTCTTTTGGTTTTTGTTTCACCTGAGCAATAGCTGATTCCTTTTCCTTAGGCGGAAAAATTTTATCCCATAGAAAATAATAGCCGCCGAAACCGATTACCGCAAGAAGAAGAACTGCTGCTGCTGCAATACTGACACGTTTCCAGGGGATAATAATTTTCTTCTTTTCTTTTTTCTCCTCAACAGGTTCTTCTTTTGGAGCTTCCCCGGTTACCTCATCAATTGGCTTTGCATCTTCGATTTCCGAAATAGCAGGTTCTCCTGCACCGACCTGCATGAGGTCAATCATCTCTGTCTCGCCTTTTTCCTCGACAGGCTTAAACTGGTCGAGTTTTGCCTGTAATTCTTCATCTGTCGGCTGAACAGCAGGTTGTTCCGCAACTTTCGGCTCTTCAACTTTTTCTGCTCTCTTCTTAGCTTTCTGCAAGTCTTCATGAATCAATGCGGCTAAGTCGTCATCTAACTTTACCGGTTCTTGCGGCGCTTGTTCCGATTCTTCAATCTTCTCTTCGGTTTTTGGAGGCATTTCTTCTTCTTCCAAAAGTCCTGCAGGTGGCGGTGGTGCAACCGATTCATCAGCTTCAGCACTAAGTTTATCTAATGAAACAGGCTCTTCCTCTTTGTCAAGTTCCAATGGCACATGTGGAGGTAAAGGTTCCCCGGCTTCTTCGGGTTCAATATAGGATTCTGCAGGAGTTTCATCTGCTGCAGGAGCAATGCCGGATTCTGTTTCTCCTTCCGGTTTTTTACCATCGAATTGTTCCCAGATAGAGCCTTCTTTAGGAACTTCGATTTGCTCGGCTTCGGTAACTTTTATACCGCTAATATTGGAATCGTCAACCGAAGAGATTTCTTCTGCTTCACCTTTGGAAGCAGCAGGAATTTCGGGCAGTTCACCGGGATATTCTTCCTTATCATCCAAAAGGAATGAATCGTCATCAGGCGTTCCCGGCTGGAATCCCGCCTTCTCTTCCTCACGGAGATTGTTTTCTTCTAATTCAGGCATATTAACCTTTTAAAATTTGAGTAAAACACCACCTGTTATATATAGCCCGCGTTCCTTATACCCATTCCAAATTCTTATATCATTATTCATTAAATTTTCGAGCCTTACAAATATATTCAGCATTTCAGATACCGAATAATCTGCTTTTAACCTTAAATCTACATACGAATTTAACTTATTCTGATTTTGCAAATCAGTAAATCTTTCACTAATATAAAAAATACCAATTTGTGTGCCAAAGTTTTTCAACCACTTACGCTTATAATCGAGTGCGAATTTGAGCGGTATGCTGTATGGCACTGTTTTTCCACCCTCTATTTCCGATTTGTCTAATACAATATCAGCCGAAACCTCATCCATAGTGCTGATATAATAATTCAATTCGGCAAATGCTTCAAGTTGTGTTATATCTGTGTAATTGATTGCAAATGCCGCCCCACCGCTTGTATCAAAGTATATAGGTCTTCTTTGTACCATTGCAAACTCAACTCCTAATTCTGCAGTGAATACTTCATTCGGATGAATTACAAAACTTCCTCTTAATGACGGAAGATAATAAGCATAATCAACAATCACATTATTATCAGCATAAGGATTTTCGTTAATAATTTCGCGTAGAGAATTATTTTCCATACCGATTAAAGCATTTGCCCTGATTGTGAATAGTTCGCTCAAACGAAATTCCATATCGCCTGCCGCAAGCAAGCCGAGTCTTGCAATTTCTGTCGATGTATAAACACTCTGCAAACCCGCTTTTGCTTTGATAGAGAAATTTTCGTGAATATATGTTCCGAATAAATCAGCCTGCATGAAGTGAGTGCCATTGCCCCTGGTTGAGTGCAGGTCAACGATTAAATTACCTCCAAGCTCGTAATCACTCGTAAGATTCTTTATTGAAATATACCCGCTTATTGCATTATCGAATGCTTTTGAAGAATCCTGTTTCACCTGTAACATTCGGAAACCAGAACCTGTATTGAAAGCAAAGCCTTCATAGTTACCGTCGGTCTCTAATTTCATATCCAGGTTGATTGTATTCCGCTGTTCAGGATTTTGAACGGAATAAAATTTGTAATCCATGTTTTTGAAAAACAGGTTTGTTCGTGTCTTGCTCCCGCCGAATATCCAGTATTTTTCATCTGCAATGTAATCTGCATTCAAATTGATGAAAGCTTTGTCGTATCCTGCATTGATAATATGTCCCGAACTGTAATCGAAACCTGCATTACCGAAAATATCATATTCACCTGCCCGAAATTCATAACCGCCTTCTGCACTTGCTGTCGTGAATCTTCCGAAGTCGGCAGTGAAATATCCCTTCTTATATACTGAATGCATTATCCTGTCAGGCAATGGCTCAGGAGGCAGAAGTAATGACTGCCTTTTCTCTAATGAATTGATCGAATCAAGTTCGTTTTTTGAAAGCAAAGATGGTTTATCGGGAAACTGTTTTATACCTGAACGAATATTCAACTGCTCCTTGCCTTCGATAATGAAATTCGGCAATTCAAGAGGCTTTGTATTGCTCTCCTGTGCAGATAATTGTATAGCAGATAAAATCAGAAGGGAAATTAAAATTATGAAAACTTTAAATAAAATGTCATTCCGAACTTGATTCGGAATCCATAGCATAGTATCAATTATGGATGCTGAACTAAATTCAGCATGACATAATTGTAA
>MHAY01000103.1 GCA_001804705.1 Ignavibacteria bacterium RIFOXYC2_FULL_35_21 | reverse complement strand
TTTGGTAATTTTAAATTTAACAATTTTTAAGAGGAACCTTTTTTTATTTTTTAATTTTCAACTAAGTTTAAGATAACACCCATTTCTCGAAATCGAAAACTTCAAGTCAATCAGAAAACTGAAAATTGACTGCAAAAGAGTAAATGTATTCATCGGAGCACCAAATACAGGAAAATCAAATATATTAGAATCTTTAGGATTATTTTGTTATCCTTATTATCACTCCGATTCACAGCTAAACGATTTTGTCAGAGCGGAAAACATGACACATCTGTTTTACGAATTAGAAACAGATAAGAAAATTAATATTAAATGTAATCAGAAGAGAATTGCAATTGGTTACAAACCCACTGGTGATTATTATGAACTTGAATTGACTGAATATAATAGTTTTTTAAAAAATGGAAAACCTTCCGGTGGTATTACATATGCCTTGCCATTTCAAAATAATTTTACATTATCAAAACCAGCTACCCTTGGTTCAACTCGTTTTAGATTTTACAGGTTTAAAGAGTTCATTGTTTTTAGTCCCTCAAATGAGAATTATTTGTTACCTCCTTATGGCAAAAACCTCGAAAATGTGTTATTGACACATAAAATAATAAGTGAATATATTGGTAGAATTATTAAGGAACACGGAAAAAGGTTTGCAATCAGGCATCATGAAGGTAGAATAGAAGAGCAAAAAGACAAAGACGATTTGGTTGTAGCACCATTACCATATATTTTATTCTCTGATGGAATTAAAAGATTGATGTTCAATCTTGCAGCTATTGAAACAAATGTAAATTCCATAATCATGGTTGAGGAACCTGAAAGCCACTACTTCCCATTTTATTCAAATTATTTTGCGGAAAGAATATCTCAAAACAATTTAAACCAGTTCTTTTTAACAACACACAATCCATATTTTCTTTCAACTATCATTGCAAAAACAAATCTTGAGGAGCTAAATATCTTTGTAGTTTATTTTCAAAATTTTGAAACTAAAGTAAAGAAATTAACAAAAAACGATATTAAAGAAATTATTGAATATGATATTGATGCATTCTATAATCTTGATAGGTTCATTGATGAGAAGTGAACCTATTTTAGTCGAAGAACCACATGCCTCTTTCCTTATTCAATCAATGGGATTATCCAAAAAAGAAATTATCATTCAACCGGGAAAACCTAGAATAGGAAATATTATAAAAAAAATGGTTGATAAAAATCTAATAAATTTTAATTTTGTACTAGTTGACGAAAATACAAATAAAAATAGCCATTCGGTTTTTAATAGATTTACAACAATTAAATATTACAACAATTATGGTATTATAATCCAAAAATATTCTAACATCTTTTTAATATTATTTGAAAACAAGTTATCTCAATGGTTATTAAAAACTGCCCGTGATTGTAATATTAATCTAATTAATATTGGTTTGTTAAATAATGTCAAGGGGTTGGATAAAGATTTAAAAGGCATAGTTCTTAATCCAAGATTTAAGAATCTACTTGAAGAAATGATTGCAAAAAAATGCAAAGCTTATGTTTTCCTTTGTGAATTGCTAAAAAATAGAAATGACATTGAAAACTTCATCAAAATACATTAATGAAACCTCAACTATTTCACACAGAACAACGTATCAAACGGCTAAAAGACGTGCTAAGCAAGCGCCAGACAACTCTCACTGTCGTTCTCGAAAACATCAATGACCCGCATAATCTCTCTGCCGCACTTCGTTCATGCGATGCTGTCGGTATTTACGAAGTATGCCTTGTGTATTATGGAGGACAACCATTCCCAAAGCTTGGTGCAAAAAGCTCTGCAAGTGCCAGAAAATGGATTCACATCAGAAAATACAAATCAGTCGAAGACTGCTTTGCAGAATTAAGAAAAGAAGACAAGAAAATATACACTACTCACATGTCCAAAGAATCAGTCTCACTTTATGACCTCAAACTAACACAACCCACAGCCCTCGTCTTCGGCAACGAACATTCCGGAGTTTCTGAAGAAGCGGTTAATCTTGCAGATGGAAATTTTCTCATCCCTCAGGTCGGAATAATTCAAAGTTTAAACATATCAGTTGCAGTTGCAGTCAGCGTGTATGAAGCCTTCCGCCAGAGATGTGAAGCAGGAATGTATGATAAACCACAATTTAAAAAAGTTGAATTGAATAAATTGCTCGAGGAATGGGGAAAGAAATGAAAATAAATTCGTAAGTAATTCGATTATTTATAAAATTATTTAAAAAGGAAATTATATTGATAAAACCAATAAAAAATAAAAAGCAATACCAGAATGCTCTCGTTAAAATATATAATCTTATGCAAAAGAATTTGAAACCCGGTTCAACAGAAGCTGACGAACTTGATGTTTTGTCAATTCTTGTTGAAGCTTATGAAAAAGAGCATTATATTATTGAGTCACCAACTGCACTTGAAGCAGTGAAGTTCAGGCTTGAACAGCTTGGAATGAAGACATCTGACCTAAGGCATTATCTTGGCTATAGAAGCAGAGTATCAGAGATTATGTCAGGTAAAAGAAAATTTTCATTAAAAATGTTAAAAACTTTGCATAACAAGCTTGGTGTTCCTGCTGAGTCATTGCTGGCTGAATAAGAAAATGGGGAATAATAAAATTTCACTAGAATCTTTTTAATGCTTTTTTGTATTCCTTCAACACTTTTTCAAAAGGAATGGCTTTAGAAATTGGTGTCTTCACTCTTCTTTTGATGATATTATAAATCTCTCTGTGTTCGTCAGGTTCTAACTTCTCCTTCAAACTTTCATACTCTATATCTGGTATGAGTATAGAATCCGATTTACTAATATCAGCCATATTAATCCTGATAAAATTTACTTTATAATATTATACGTATAATTAAATTTAATAATTTATGATTTATTAAAATTTAATTTACATCTCAAGAGAAAGTTTAATTTTCCCGTTCAATCCTTTATTAACAATTTTCATCAGAGTTGATAAACGAATATCAGAAGCATCATTCTCAATTCTTGATATATAGGATTTGTTAGTGCCACATTTTTTTGCAAGTTCTTCCTGAGTCAAATGCATCTTTTTGCGTGCTTCTTCTATCAACACACCAAGTTTAAAAGCCTCGAATTCCTGTTCCCATTCTTCCCTCGCTGATTTACCTCTTTTACCATACTTGCTGTCGAGAAGTTCATCGAAAGTTGTTATATTTTTATTTTTTTTCATTAAAATATCTTTATTTCTCTCATTTTTCAAAGTTACCTAATAAGACAACATTATCATAATAATATTTTATTAAATTTCTATCTCATCCGGTTCATTCTCAATTCTCACAACTCTCCAATCATTTTCTTCGCGGTCAAAGTTTGCAATTTTCTCAATCGGCATTCTCAGGTATTTTCCTTCCCCGGAAACAGCAATTTCTCCACCGGGAAGAACTATTTCACCTGTACCTTCAAAGGACCTGCTGGTCTCCGCACACAAAGCACATCCTGGAGTTTTCCTGTTTTCCTTCAATTTTGTGTTTCACTATATATCCATTTAATGATTCTAATATGATTATAATTTACAAAAATTTAAAATTTTCTGAGACCTTTTCCCTTTTCATGTGTCATTATATTATATAAGTTTGCAAGAAAGAAAAATATTAATAGATAACCTTATGATGAACCGATTAAACCTTAGTAACAGATTATAGTATCCGGTTCGTCAAACCTTATTAGCTGAACAGAAGAAATAAGGTAATAAGGTTGATTGGGGTTTCTTGCTATAGTTACTAAGGTTGAAAGGATTTGATAAGGTTTTTTCAAATTAGTAAAATGATTTATTGTCATTCAAAGGTGATGCTATGAAACACGTGTACCTGACTGCATTTCTTGCATTATTTGTTATCATATCAAATGTCAAATCGCAAAATCCCGAGTGGGTGAATTATACGAATGGAGATCAAATTACATCATTGGCAGAAGAGGGAAAATATATTTGGGTTGGTACAACTGGAGGTTTAGTTCAATTAGATAAAAATACAGGGAACCCAATTTTTTATAATAAAGGTAATAACCCTAAATCGAATGTAATAATAACTAAAATTATTGTAGATATTTTTGCAAATAAATGGATTTGTTCTTATTATGGTGGATTAACTAAATTTGATGGTACTAATTGGACGATTTACAATACTGAAAATTCTGGATTACCATCAAATGAAATTACATCAATTGCCTCAGATATAAACGGTAATATTTGGATTGGTTCTCAATATAATGGATTAATAAAATATGATGGAAAATCATGGGAAATATATAATAATGAGAATTCAGAATTACTAGATAATTATATTCATACAATTGCAATTGATAAACAAGAAATTATTTGGATTGGTACAAATAAAGGATTAGTTAAGTTTGATGGAATTAATTGGACAATATATGATTCTCTAAATTCTGAAATAACATCAAACAACATTATAAAAATTACCATTGATAATTATGATAATAAGTGGATAATAACCAGTGCAAATATTTTAACAAAATTTAATGGAAGTAAATGGACAAAATATAATCTTCCAAATTTAAGGCCAATATATTATGATAAGTTAGCTTTTGATGATCAAGGATTTATATGGATAGTATATGGCCAAGGAATTACAAAATTTGATGGTTATAATTGGACTACTTATAAAACTAATAATCCAGAGTTATTAAATACATATATATCATCATTAATTATTGACGAACAAAATAATAAGTGGATTGGTACGAGCATAGGTTTGATTAAATATGATGGTATTAATTGGACTTCATATAAAACAAGCAATTCAGGTATTACACATAATACTATTTACTCCATAGCAATTGATAGTATTGGTAATAAATGGATAGGTACTGACTTAGGTTTAATTAAGTTTGATGGTATAAATTGGAATGTTTTTAATAAAATTAATTCAGGACTTCCAGGAAGTCATATTTTTTTTGTAACTATTGATAATAATGGGTATAAGTGGATTAGTAGTAATGGCTTTCTTGTTAAATATGATGGGACAGATTGGAATGTTTATGACACAAGCAATTCTGATTTTTCTGATAATTTTGTAACTTCTATAGTTTGTGACAAAATTGGATTTTTATGGATTGGTACAGATAAAAGTGGTTTAAAAATGTTTGATGGAACTAATTGGTCTGTTTATGATACAAACAATTCTGAAATACCATTAAATTCTATTTGGACATTAGTAGTAGATCAATACGATAATATATGGTTCGAAGCTGATTATGTTGGTTTAGTTATGTTTGATAGGAAAAATTTTAATGTTTATAACACATCAAATTCAGACTTGACCAACGCTGAAATTACAACTATTGCAATAGATGAAAAAGGCAATAAATGGATTGGGACGATGTTTAGAGGTTTATTTATGTTTGATGGAAATCGTTGGACTATCTATGATACAAATAATACTGGTTTGCCTTATTGTAATATATCATCAATAGATATTGATAAACAAGGTAATAAATGGATAGGAACATCAGGTGGTCTAAGAAAATTTGATGGAATCAATTGGAAAATTTTTAATACTAGCAATTCAGGAATACCATTTAACGGTGTAAGTGAAATAGTAATTGATAAATATAATAACAAATGGATTGGTACTTGGAATGGTGGTCTCGCTGTCTTCCGTGAAGGTGGAGTAATACTTGATGTGGATGATGAGCAGGTGCCGGCTTCGAAAGATATGACATTCAGTCAAAATTTTCCCAATCCATTTCAATACACAACAAATATTGAATATACAATGCCTAATGCAGGGAATGTCACAATTAAAATATATGATATGCAGGGACAGTTAGTGAAGAATTTATATTCAGGTTTTATTGATGCGGGTAAGCACATAGCCACATGGGACGGCAGGTCAGATGCGGGAATCGAAGCACCCAACGGCGTGTATATGTATAGGATACAATTTGAAGGACAAACCATTTCAGGGAAAATGGTTGTAGTTAGGTAAATTTGCCGCTCCGAAAGAGATTATTTAAAAAGATTTTTAATTGAAGCAGGAGTACATGATGTTGACTTATAAAGACTATATAGCTAAAATATCATTCGATGAAGATGAAAACATTTTTCATGGTGAAATAATCAATTTAAGAGATGTGATTACATTTCAGGGTAGTTCAGTGGATGAACTGAAAAAAGCATTCGTTGAATCGGTTGATGATTATTTGAATTTCTGCAAAACAAGAAACGAAAAACCTGATACACCATTGAACGGTTTTGTATCTCTTCAAATTCCACTTGATACTCAGAAAAAATTATATAATGCAGCAAAATTGTCAGGTAAAGAATTTGATGAATGGGCTGTTGATACTTTACAAAAACAAGCCGTTGTATAGAAACAGGGGCAATTCATGAATTGCCCCTACAATGAAAATTTACTTCTCATCCACAATCGTATAATCCGCTTCCTCGACATTACCTGTTGAGCTTGTCTGGCTCTGTCCGTCAGCCTGTTGCTGCCCTCCGTCTGTGGGACCTGCTGATGGTTCTGCTTCGGGTGGAGGCGGCTGTGCGGCACCTGCCTGCTGGTACATGTTCGTTGATGCTTCGCTCCATGCTTTGTTCAGTTCATCCATTGCGGGATGCAGGTCTCCTGTATTATCTTTGATAGCTTTTTCGAGCCTTTCTTTAGCGGCGACAATCTTCTGCTTATATTCAGGTGCGAGCTTGTCACCAAGCTCTTTCAATTGTTTATCAGTCGAATAACATAGTGTATCAGCCTGGTTCCTTATGTTGATTTCTTCACGCCTCTTTGCATCCTCTGCAGAGTTCGCCTGGGCATCATGTTTCATCTTCTCTACTTCTTCTTTTGATAATCCGCTCGATGACTCAATCCTGATATTCTGCTCTTTACCTGTTGCTTTGTCTTTTGCGGCAACTGAAAGAATACCGTTAGCATCAATATCGAATGTTACTTCGATTTGCGGAATTCCCCTTGGTGCAGGCAGAATGCTGTCGAGATAAAATCTGCCAAGAGAGCGGTTATCCTTTGCCATTGGACGCTCACCCTGGAGAACATGAATTTCAACAGAAGTCTGGCTGTCAGTAGCTGTCGAGAATATCTCCTGCTTTCTTGTCGGAATTGTTGTGTTCGCAGATATCATCGGAGTTGTAACTCCGCCAAGGGTTTCAATTCCGAGAGTCAAAGGTGTTACATCAAGCAGTAGCACATCTGTTACATCACCTGATAACACACCACCCTGAATTGCCGCACCAACTGCTACAACTTCATCCGGATTCACGCCTTTCGATGGCTCTTTGCCAAAGAAGTTTTTAACCAATTCCTGGATTTTTGGAATACGTGTAGAACCTCCGACAAGAATGACTTCATCAATCTGCTGAGGTGTTACTTTGGCATCAGTCATAGCCTGCTCGACAGGCCTCAATGTCTTGTCGAATAAATCAGCACAAAGGTTTTCAAATTTTGCTCTTGTGATATTTATGTTAAAATGCTTGGGTCCTTCCGGTGTAGCTGTAATGAACGGAAGGCTCACATCCGTCTGGAGCATCTGCGATAGCTCCGACTTTGCCTTTTCAGCGGCTTCGCGAAGTCTCTGCAATGCCATCGGGTCTTTTCGGAGGTCAATGCTCTCCTGTTTTTTAAATTCATCGGCTAAGAAATCAATCAGCCTTTGGTCGAAGTTGTCACCACCAAGATGTGTATCGCCGTTTGTTGACTTTACTTCAAATACACCTTCACCGATTTCAAGAATTGAAATATCAAATGTTCCGCCGCCAAGGTCATAAACGGCAACGGTCATATTCTTTCCCTTTTTGTCAAGCCCGTAAGCAAGAGCTGCTGCGGTAGGCTCGTTAATAATTCTTTTGACTGTCAATCCTGCAATTTCTCCGGCATCCTTGGTCGCCTGCCTCTGAGCATCGTTGAAATAAGCTGGTACTGTAATTACAGCTTCGGTGATTTTGGTGCCAAGATAATCTTCTGCGGTCTGTTTCATTTTCTGCAGAACCATTGCAGAGATTTCAGGTGCAGAATACTGCCGTCCTTCAATATCAACCCTGACTGAATTACCATCACTCGATGGAAGCACCTTGAAAGGCACCATAGAGATTTCCTCAGTTACCTCACTTAGTCTTCTTCCCATGAATCGCTTAATTGAATAAACCGTGTTTGTCGGATTTGTTATAGCCTGACGTTTCGCAGCTTGTCCGACAAGCCTTTCACCTGATTTTGTAAAACCAATAACCGAGGGAGTAGTCCTCGCTCCTTCGCTGTTTGCAATTACGACCGGAGTCGTACCTTCCATGACTGAAACAACTGAGTTTGTCGTCCCAAGGTCAATACCAATTATTTTCCCCATTGAATCACCATTAATTATTTGTTAAAACAATATTTATTTATAATTATTTAAAATTATTACCACAAAATGTCATACTGAGCCTGTCGAAGTATGACTCTTAACCTTGATTCCACTCTTCGATAAACTCAGAGTGACACTTCTGTTTGTCATACTGAGCCTGTCGAAGTATAACCCTTACCTTTTCAATTCACTCTTCGATAAACTCAGAGTGACACTTCTATTTGTCATACTGAGCCTGTCGAAGTATGACTTCCTTTTTTTGACAATCTTACTAATTCTTCAAAATCACCTTTTATCAACGCTTCCTTTTTCTTTCTTGTCCAGCCTTTAATTCTTTTTTCCATTGAAATAGCATCTTTTACATTAGAAAAATATTCAGAATATACAAGTTCTACTGGCCTTCTTTTAAAAGTAAAACACTTTGAATCTATTCCAAAATTATGCTCACTTATTCTTCTATCAATATCATTTGTAATACCAGTATAGTATGCTTCATCAGAACATCTTACTATATATACAAAATATGAATTCATAATATAATTACTATCAACCACCATTTGTCATACTGAGCCTGTCGAAGTATGACTCTTAACCTTGATTCCACTCTTCGATAAACTCAGAGTGACACTTCTGTTTGTCATATAATTATGACGAAATATATTGTATATAAAATTTATCAAAAACACAGGACAGCAGAAAAGTCCAGCCTTCCTGCCATCCGGAAAAAACAAAATCTTGCTTCAAAAAATAAAAACTCAATATACGTTTATCATTTTAATTTATTTAATATTTATCACTGTTTCTTTCGGCTTCACAGGCTCGAGCTTAGGAACAGATAAGTAAAGCATTCCGTTCTCATATTTTGCTTCTATCTTTTCCTGTTCGACAAGTTCGGGAAGCTGGAAAGACCTCTCGAAATCACCGAAAGAACGCTCACTCCTGCAGCATACTTTAATTTCATCTTTTTTCTCGAACTTCTTCTCGCCTTTAATTGTTAGAATATTGTCTTCGCCGACAGAAACCTTAACTTCATCCTTTTTCACGCCCGGAACTTCAATCTCAAAATATATGTTTTTCTCGTCCTCTTGTATGTCAACCCTGGGCTTGAAACCTCCAAATTCCACTCTGGGCCTTGTTTCGGGTGACACTACTGTCTTTACCATTTTCTCGAATTCTTTCGAGAGGTTTTCAAACTCCCACATTGGATTAAATCTTACATAAGCCATAATTTCCTCCATCTATTTTTAATTTATTATTTTTTATCTTGGGCAGACACACAGGTCTGCCCCTACATTTTTATTCCTTTATTTGGGGCAGAAAATATTCTGCCCCTACATTTTGCATTTTACATTTTGCATTTTTTATGCAATCTTTACTTCAACCTCTTTCGGCTTGGGCGGCTCAATCTTCTTCAGACTAAGCTCCAGCACACCATTCTCAAACTTTGCATTGATGCTTTCGACATCAATATAATCAGGCAGAGAAAAACTGCGTGTAAAACTTCCATAGTTTCTTTCAGTTCTGATATAGTTTTTATCTTCCTTCTTCTCTTCTTTCTTTTTCTCACCCTGGATAGTCAGGAGCCTTTCCTCATTCACAGAGACTTTAACCTGGTCTTTGGCAAGTCCCGGTAATTCAGCATGAACAAATAAATTGTTGTCATCTTCTGTGATGTCAACTCTTGGGTTGAAACCACCCATTTCGAAGCTGAAACCTTTCTCGAAATCATCCATAAATGTATTCATCTTGCGGCTTAATCTTTCGAAGCCTCTGTACGGTTCAAATCTTACTAATGTCATAGAAAATCTCCTTAAAATTTATTAAAATGTTTAATTGCAAAAATTAACTTTGAGTTGAACATTTACGAAAAGCGTGCCAAAGTGATTATACTGACATTGTGTCATATTTGTATGATATTGTGTCAAGTAGATTTGAAAAGTTCCTGAAATAATGTCAGTTAATCTGCCAATGATAATTTTTTATAATATGTCATTATGACATTTCAATTGCCTTTTTGCTCTTCCGATTGTCAACCAAATGCATGATGGCAAGGATAGGGTGTTCCCAAAGCATTTTCGGTCCAGAGTAACGCATGATTTGCCTGATTTTTTCCCTCTCCTCAATCTTAAAACAATGTACTGTACAGTTTGTGCAGGTAGGTTTATCCTCTTCATAAGGGCATTTATCTAACTTTGTCATGGCATATTCAAACATCTTTTGACATTCTTTGCACAAAGTCCTATCATTGCCATGCTCAAGCCTGCAGTATAGCTTAATCATCGCACCAACTGTTATTTTCTCTCTCTCTATCCTGCTTTTGAAAAATATCATTTATTTGCCTGTTACTAAAAAAAATCAATGGTAAAACGATACATTGATATGAATAGTATTAAAAAAAAATCTTTTTTCAAATTTTTCTGTAACATTTTCCCTTTTTTTGTGTTATATATAAAATGTCTATCCATTTTTTCAGGGAGTTTATTTATGAATAAAATTATACTTGCTTTCAGGTACATATTACTGCTATCTTTTTTTGCTGTTCTTGTGTCTTTTGTGTCATGCGTTAAGGGCGAAAATCCGCTTGACCCATACTCAGGACAGCAAGGAAATATCACCGGAAAAGTCGTTACTACCGGAGGAAACGTTCTAAGCGGAATTGAAGTCAGTGTTGGCAATATCACAAGCTACACCAATGAGAAAGGTATGTTCTTCCTCCAGGATGTTCCTGCAGGCGAACGTGTACTTGTCAACTTCAACAGTGATAATTATGCTTCAACGCAGAAAGTCGCTACCGTAAAACCAAACCGCACAAGCGAAGTTGATGCCTCGATGATTCTAATCGGCGTTAAACAAAATCTTACTTCTTCGGGAGGTTCAGTCCTCTTCAGTGGTGCTAAAGTGGATTTCCCCGCAAATGCGTTTGTTGATAAATCGGGAAATGCTTTCAATGGCACAGCACAGGTCAGGGCAACATTTTTCGACCCTGCAAACGATGCATTCTTCGGCTGTTTCCCGGGTGAGTTCAAAGGAGTGAGAACGGATAATTCCGAAACACAAATTGAATCCTTTGGATTTATCAATGTCGAAATTCTTGACGGAACCGAAAAACTAAACCTTGCTTCAGGCAAGCAGGCTACGATCACACTTCCTATAACATCCAAACTCCAAGCCACTGCACCAAGTACTATCCCGCTATGGTACTATGATGAATCAAAAGGGCAATGGATTGAGGAAGGAGTTGCCACAAGAGTTGGGAATAACTATGTCGGTACGGTCGGTCATTTCAGCAACTGGAACTGCGACCAGCCGACTCAAACTTCGTATCTGCACGGCAGGGTGGTTGACCAGAACGGAAATCCCGTTTCATTAGCAAAAGCCCATTCCGAAGGTATTGATTATACAGGTGCTGCAGGAATAAACACAGATGACGAAGGCTATTTCAAGTTAGCTGTCAAATCAAATTCTAATGCGAAAGTCTGGGCTTCCTATCATATCTTTACCAGTGCATCCCAGAACATTGCAACTCCTCCGACAGGCGAAACAGCAGAAATCGGTGATTTAGTCATAGCAATTGACACTTCGAATATATGTATGATTATCGGAAGAATCATTGATAACGGAGATTTGCCCGTATCAAACATATACATCAAACAGCTCGATTCGACAGGTAAAATTCTGGAATACACAAGAACCAACGTTGATGGGAAATTCCTGTTCTTCGGAGAATTAAATACTAAATACACCATTGAAGTTAATCATTACAGCAGTGATACTTCAGGTAAAAGGAGAATTGAATTAACCACACCATCTTCAGCAGAGACAGTTGATTTGGGCGACATAGAACTCGACATCGGCGGTGCGACTATGATTGGAAGAGTGATTGATTCAAATTCAAATCCATTGTCTGGTATTAATGTTTACGCAACTGAAGGCAGTTCCAATCAGGACAGGGGATACATGACAGATTCAACAGGAACATTTTCTCTGTGGGTTAGGCCTAACAAATCATTTAAAATTAATTTCTATAGTAAAGGACAGCAACAAAAAAGCATTGACGCAACGAGCGGCGACCTTGGCACAACAACCAATTTGGGAGATATAATATTCCCATAAATTGATAATTATGTATTGTAGGGACAGAACATTGTTCTGTCCCTATTTATGTAAAGTTTTTTTTAAAAATATTTACTCCCCACTGTAACATTTTCCCAAATTTTCGGTTATTACGATAATAGGGTTTACAAAAACAAATTTAATTAGAAATAAATAATCATATATATATATTTTTTCTAATTCATATTGGGTGATTGCTATGAAAACGTTCATTAAAATTCTGTTCTTTGTAATACTAACTAATCTCGTAAAGCCACAGTGGGAACTAAGGTACAATGCAGATTTCGTAAGGCAATTTGCATCAGACTGGAACAAGATGTACTTAGGCAGAAACAACGGCATGACTGTTTATGATTTTGACACTAAAGAAAGTGTAAATTTAACATCTCTCAATTCCGAACTGCCGGGAAATTACATCAACACATTTCTTCCAATGCCAGACAATACAATTTTAATCAGCACAAATGGCGGTTTAGCTGTTATCGAGAATGGCGTCATAACAAAAGACAAGCCAATATGCACAAGCTATCCCGATAACGATGCAAGAGACCTCTACAAAGATTCAAGTGGCAACATCTGGACATTTTCATCACACAAAGTGCATAAATACAGCAGTGGAAGCTGGAACAGTTATAATATAAGTGATTCCATTACTTATCGTTTCGATTTGGCAAGTTTATTTTTCCACAAAGACCAGTGCTGGGCAGTGTTCAATGATAACACTAAAACCGAAACCGTATATTATTTTTCAAATGTTAGTGATGAATACCTTAAAATTGCAATAATTGCAGATTCCGGAATTGTCAGAACATTTCAAACTAAAGAAGAATTTCCTTATCGCCAGGGTTCTGTCTCATTTATAAGTGTTGGTGATGATGTATTCCTCAAAAATGGTGATGGAATATATCAATATCGTAATAAAATATGGTCAAAGACAAATATTTTTCTGAATGCCCCCTTTGAACCATTTTGGCTCTCTGACTTGCTTTTAGACAATAACAATAATCTATGGACAATAGTTAGAGACGAACTTGCAAACACAGCACATCCTGCAAGCTATAATTTAAATACAGGAATAACGACTCATCATCTTACTACCGAAGATGAGAAATATATTGCAAGCATGATAATTCTCAATGACGGTACTAATATTGCTTTCACAAGATTTAATCTATATTTTTATAATGATACCGGCTGGACAAGAAAAAAGTCCACCGATTTGGGTATACCGGATAGTGTATATTTTACATACCCTGTTTTAGTTAATAGTAAAATTTATACAGTGGTTTCTTATTCACCTAAAAAGGACACAAATATTATTGTTGGAACAACGATATGTCTCGATGATGGGACTCAAATTCCACCAATCACAAAAGGTTTTCCATATTCGACAATAACTCAACTTGGAATTAAAAAGGATGGAAAAGGAATGTTTAAAGGAAGGTATTCATATAATGAACCTTATCAATATGAGACTGAATCAGGATTTGCCGAACCTGATATGGTTTCGAATGTTTCTATTATTAAACCATGCCAGGATGGTTATGTATATTTTACAAGTCAAAGAGTAACCGGTCCTTCGGGAACAACACCATATCTCACTACCTGGGATGGAGACGAATTAATCAAAAGAGATATGGGTTTTATAGATAAAAAACCAGAAATTATTGATTTTGATGTTATTGATAATTATCTTGTTTCAATTGGTCGTTATGAATATAGTACAGATTCCATGAATTCTTATCTTTCAATTTACAATACCTCAACAGGTGAATTGAAGAATTACGATAAATCAAATTCATGTATGCCTGATTATTATTATTTAAGAGATGGTTATTTTAGATATGGAATGGATACTATCCCCAGTTATGTCAATGTTGATAATGATATGAATGTTTGGATTTTTACATGGGAATCATTAATTAAATTCAATCCATCTGATAGTAAAATTTATGATATACCAATATATGATTCTACTAAGAATTATCATATTTCTTTGAAATCATTGAACTTTGATTCTAAATCAAACGAACTCGTTGGTTTATACGTTGATTTCAGAAATATTAATCACTCATTGTTTTATTACTTTGACATCTCGACTGAAAAATGGGACAGCATTCCCAAAACCGATGCAGGTTTCGTCGGCAAATATATTACTCATAAAAAACTGCTCGATAACAATGTCTGGGCTTGTGATGACTTAGGGTATATGTACCGTTATGCTGGTAAAGGTCATTTCACTCCTTACAATTTACAGGTGAACGGAAGACCAAATCTTGGTTTTCGAATCAATGACTTCTCAATTGATGCTAACAACTATCTTCACCTTGGCACAGACATCGGCTTGCTCACAAACAAGACCATATTAACAGGTGTTGAAGAAAATACAATAATTGAAACAGATAGAATTAGCATTAGTCCAAATCCTGCACACGATTTCATTCAATTACATTTTAATAATGATGTAAAATTATCTGATGTTGAAATATATACGATTCTCGGAATTAAAATAATCGAAACAGATTACAAAGACAGAATTGATGTCAGCCGGCTGTGTGCAGGAGTGTATTTCCTGAAAGCAGGAGATAGAATGTATAAGTTTGTGAAGATGTGACAATTTTCTAAAATAATATAAAATTTATAAGGAGTTGGTATGAAACTATTAATCAAATTTCTCTTTCTTGTAATTCTTACAAACATCGCTTTCTCTCAATGGGAGCTAAGAACTAATTATGATAATATCAGGCAATTTGCCAGCGATGGCAACAAAATGTACATCGGAAGAAACAACGGCATGACTGTTTATGATTTAAACACTAAAGAAAGTGTAAATTTAACATCTCTCAATTCAGAATTGCCGGGGAATTACATCAATACATTAATGCCAATGCCAGATAATACAATTTTAATCAGCACAAATGGCGGTTTAGCTCTTATCGAGAACGGCATTATAACAAAAGACAAACCAATTTGCACAAGCTATCCCGACAACGATGCAAGAGACCTCTACAAAGATTCAAGCGGAAATATCTGGACATTCTCATCACACAAAGTGCATAAATACAGCAATGGAATATGGAAAACTTTTGATTTGAGCGATTCAGTAAAATATGCTTTCGATTTATCAAAACTATATATCTTTGGTGACAAAGTTTGGGCATTGTTTAATGATAATACTAAAACAGATACAAAATATTATTTTTCTGATAAAATAAATGAATATATAAAAATATCCATCATAGCTGATACCGGTATTGTGAGAACATTTCAAACCATAGAAGAATTTCCTTATTATGATATGTTTAATTATGGTGCTTTTGTATCTTTAGCAGGTGCCAATGAAGATGTATTCTTAAAAAACCTAAATGGGGTTTATGTCTATAATGATTCCTCCTGGACAATGTCATATACATTTGAAATTAACTCATTAACTCTTGTAGAATCTCAGCCTTTAATCACTGACAAAGAAGGAAATATATGGTGTACAGCTTCTAATTATGATCATACAATTGCTCACCCAATTTGCTATGATATCAAAACTGGGATTGTAACCGAACATCTGAAAGATGCCGATGATAAATTTATTTATATTTTATCAATTCTTGATGATGGAACTATTGTAGCATATTCAAGCAAATTTTTTTACTTTAAAAATGATACAGGGTGGATTAAATACACATCACAAGACTTCGGAATACCTGATAGCGTTTATTTCTCAGCTCCGAGACTTGCTGATGGTAAAAGATATGTAATAGTAACATATTCCTACAATAGTAACTTTATACCTGGTTCCCTTTATTGCCTTGATGATAGAAATATTATAACTCCTTTAAAATCAAACACTCCCTATTATGCAATCACTCAATTTGGAATTAAGAAAGATGGGAAAGGGATATTCAAAGGTAGGAAAAGTAAATATGAGAACCTGTATTATGAATCTGATTCAACTTTTATTGAACTCGATAATGCTACAGGAAATATTATAGTAAAACCAAGTCAGGATGGTAATGTTTATTTTACAGGTCAAAAAAGGATTCAAAATTCAAGTGACAGGCCTTATCTCACCACTTGGGAAGGAGACAGCTTAATTAAAATAGATATGGGATTTTCTGATAAAAATTATCCGATTGTTGAAGATTTTGATATTAAAGATAATTATCTTGTTGCTCTTGGAAACTATGAATATGGTCAAGATTCCTTAAATTCATATCTTTCAATATATAATACTTCTACAGGAGAACTCCAGAATTTCGATAAATCAAATTCATGTATGCCCGATTATTATTATAGAAGACAAGATATATATTTATATCCAATGGATACATTACCAACTTCTGTTACAGTTGATAATGACATGAATGTATGGATTTACTCTAACGAATCACTTATTAAATTTAATCCGCCAAACAATAAATTCTATGAGACACCCAATTTTAGTGCCTATCAATTATATTTCGATTCGATTTCAAATGAAATTATTGCTGCACATGTGTTAAATAATTATGTTTTTCGCAATAATATCTATTTCTTCGATATCGGCACCGAAAAATGGGATAGTATAGCAGTAACAGATGCTGGTTTTATAGGCAACTACATTACTCACAAAAAACTGCTCGATAACAATGTCTGGGCTTGTGATGACTTAGGTTATTTGTATAAATATGCAGGTAAAGGTCATTTCACTCCATACAATCTGCAAGTAAACGGCAAACCAAACCTTGGATTTCGTATCAATGACTTCTCCATTGATGCAAATAATTACCTTCATCTTGGTACAGACATCGGCTTGCTGACAAACAAAAGCATATTAACAGGAGTTGAAGATAATACCATTGCAGAAACTGAACAAATATTCCTGATGCCAAATCCCACATCCGATTATTTGAATATAATATCAAACAATACAATCGGAAAAATCGAAATCTTTTCAGCTCTTGGCATAAAAGTTATCGAAACAGAATACAAAGACAAAATTGATGTCAGCAGACTGAGTACAGGAGTGTATTTCCTGAAAGCAGGAGATAGAGTGTATAAGTTTATGAAGATTTGAGAAATTTAAATTTTTTATTATACATTTATAGGTAAATAGTCATTACTGTCCAGTTAAAAGTTGAACAAAGTCAAAGAGTTATCAAAGCATAAATTGTTCTTTGAAAATTTGAAATCGCTAAGTAGTTGATA
>MHAY01000102.1:20062-37543 GCA_001804705.1 Ignavibacteria bacterium RIFOXYC2_FULL_35_21 | reverse complement strand
ATCTATCTTATGTTAACACTCTCATTTTTTTTATACCAATTATTTAATTCAGTTAATAGCTAAATCTCTATGACAAACAATGAATTAAATGAATTAAAAGCTGATTTTGAATTGTTACGGCTTGATTATAAAGATGAATTTAAAAAACTCAATTATCTCCGTTCAAATTTCGTTAATTACTTTACTATAAAAAAATTAAATGAACTTTCAATAGATGAGTACATTGCTGGAAAAAGACAACAAACATTTTGCAATAGAATAGAAAATGAACTAAATGACTGGGGTAACATACATGGTTCAACGTCTATAAAATTTGGTGTATTTTTTGGAAAAAAAGGGAAAGATAAATCTCAGATTTATAGATTTGCAAGTAGGTTTGGAACTACATCAGAAGAAGCATTTTTGAATATTAGAAGTAGTATAATTGAGTTAATAAATTATGGATTTAAAGAAGATTATGATAAAATAAAACAAAATTTAATTTCACCCATGTTTAAGGGAAAAATCCTTTCAATATATTATCCTGAGAAATACTTAAATATTTTTGCATCCTCTCACTTAGACCATTTCATTACAAAATTAGGATTAATTAATACCTCAAAATCCGAAATTGATAAGCAAAAAATAATAATTGATTTTAAAAATAATGACAAATTAATGCAGAAATGGACAATTTATGAATTTAGTAAATTTTTATATAAATCATTTAATAAGCCTGCTGATAAAAAAACAAGTAATAGTATCCCTGATGAATTAAAAAAATATTTATCAATAAATTTACCCCCAATTGAAGAAATTGAATGTGAATTTATTAACCCTAATATTATTACTTTTGGTGAGAAACAAACACATGATATTATGACAGGAAAGTACAATGAAAGAAATAGTAAAAATGCAAAAATTATTGGCGATAGAGGCGAGCTTTTAATTTTAAAATCAGAAAGAGAAAAAGTAAAAAAATACAAAAATTTAAATTTAGAAAATAAAATACAACAAATATCAAAATCAGATGATTATGCAGGCTATGATATTTTATCATTTGATGAAAATGGTAATGAAATTTATATAGAAGTCAAATCTACGAAATCAAAATCCCAGAATTTATCTTTTATAATTACTAGTAATGAGTTTGAGAAATCAAAAGTACTTCAAAATTATTATTTATACATTGTATTTGAAGCTCATTCTAGGAAACCTAAAATATGGAAGATAAAAGCAGTAGATTTGTTAAATGATGATAAAATATATATTGAACCTTCCCAATATAGAATTACTGCAAAATTAGAATAATCCTATATGAGAAATTCCATCCCCTCTCCAAAGGAATTATATTTTTTTACTTAAAAGTTGCCTTATTATTCAAATGTCAAATTGTGACCTTCCCGTCCTTTCAGTCTTTGCATGAAAAACAAACCTTATAACAAATTAACCATCAACCTTAGTAACAAACAAATTCCCCGCTCCTCCCAACCTTATTACCTCATCCAAATCTTAATAAGGTTTATCTATACCGTAAAGTTTTTTAAATCATGTCCATCATTTAATCAAGTAAATCCTGTTCAGACAACTTCTCAGTGCAACTCTGTGCAAAACTCCGTGGGACTCAGTGGTAAATATTAGCTTTGTACTCAATTCTGCATTTTAAATTTAGAATTGAAAATTTATTGAAAATTGGAAATTGGAAATTGAAAAATAAATTCCATGAATGCAGTTTGAGAAACTACTATGAAACAGCTAAAAGAAAACTGCACCCATGGAAAAAATTATAGTTATTTCATCGAACCTTCTACATTCTTTTGTAATCTTTCGAGCATCATGGTTTCGAGGAAACCGTTTGATTCCCAGTAATGCCTCTGGTAGGTAACATATTCCTCGAATCCGTCCATTTCAGCCTTTAACGTAACATTAACTTTACCATCCTTTTGTTCCTTGATGACAAAGTTATATTGAATACCTCCGTTTGCCCAAACGCCTCCCCTGATAATCGGTAAGTCAATACTATAAAGTTGCAAAACATCATAAGTGCTGTCTTTGTTATCAACTAAAACACATATATCGGATTTAACCCTGCCTTTGTACAAACCTTCATCAGTCTGGTTGTATGAATCGTTCATTATCATGCAGTTTAATTCACCGATAGATTGTTTAGCGGCTCTGAAGACGACTTCAAAAGGAGCATCGAAAGTGATTTCGTATTTTTCTTTATAATATTTCAGTTTTTCAGGTACTTCTTCTTTGAACCTGTCATCTTCATTAATCTGTTCCTCGGTTTTTTTCTGTTCTTCCTGCTGGGCAAAGAGGCGAGGATTAAACACATAACTTTGTAAAGTCAGTACAGCAGACAATAATAAAATAAATGACAATTTCATAAACATCTCCTTATATCAAAAGAACATTTCTTAATTAATATTATGAACAAATTGCTGTTCTTTTATTTTAATATTATGAATAAATATGATAAAAGTCAAGAAAATTCTTAATTATGTCTTAATTAACTGCTTTTGGTTGTTCAAGACGGACAGAAACAATTTTGGATATGCCTTTTTCCTGCATAGTGATGCCATATAGGTAATCAGCGGCTTCCATTGTTCTTTTGCTGTGAGTAACAATAATAAATTGAGTGTTGTTGCTGAATTCTCTAAGCAGATTGATGAATTTATCTATATTGGTGTCGTCTAATGGAGCGTCCACTTCATCCAAAATACAGAATGGGCTTGGCTTGACGAGATAGATTGAGAAAAGCATAGCGATAGCAGTTAAAGCCTTTTCACCACCCGACAACATATCAATTGAATGTGGCTTCTTCCCGGGAGGTTTTGCTTTTATGCTTATTTCTGCATCCAGAGGGTCTCCTTCGCCGAGTATGAGTTCGGCTTCACCTTCGGGCCCAAATAAAGTTTTGAACAGGTGGCTGAAATTACCCTGAATTTTTTCAAAAGTTTCAGTAAATCTCTGAACGGCTGTTTCATTTATTTCGGCAATTGATTCCTGTAGGTTCTTTTTGGATTCCTCAAGGTCTTTGATTTGCATAGTATAGAACTGCAACCTTTGGCTTTGTTCTTCGTATTCTTCGAGTGCCATGAAATTGACATTGCCAAGCAAACTCAATTTTTCTTTCAAGGATGTAATTGTAGATTTCGATTCTTCAATATTGAAGATTTCCTGAAGTTCAAATTCTGCTTGTTCGAGAGTGATATTATAATCTTCGAGTGCTTTTTGTATCAGGCTTGAACTCCTTACTCTAAATTCGCTGAGCCTGACATCGAGGCTATGGCTTTGTTCGATGGTTTTATCATACTGTTTTCTTGCCATTAACAAATAATTTGTCTGCTGTTGGATTTCTTCCTGAACGGAAAGAATTTTATCGTGCAGTTGCTCCCTCTTATTTTGGGCTTTGTCCAATTCTTTTTGCAGTTCTTCAAGTTCGGCATCAATGCTGATTGAATGAGCCTTTAATTCTCCCGATTTAGTATCAAAGCTTTCAATTTCACTATGATTCTTAATATCTTTTTCAGATAGTGATTTTATTTGTTCTTGGAATGTCGTGATTTCTTTTTCAAGGGCTTTTATTTCTTCTTCGAGCCTTGCCCTTTTTATTTCCGCTTCCTGCAAGGCAGAAGTTTTTTCTGACAGATTACTTTCGGCAGCAGCAAGTTCTTCCTGAAGAGTTAGCAATTCATCATTCAAAATAATAAGACGGTTTTCTGTTTCCCGAATATCATTGGAGAAACTTTCATTTTCCCTTGTCAGTCTTGTTGTTTCTTCATTGAAAAGCCTGATATTATTCTCGAAAATTTTGAAGTTATTTTCTGCATTTTCCTTTTTGAGAGCAAGCTGTGAAATGAATTGCTCGTTATTGTTTTTGTCAATTTCAGCTTTCCTGAGTTGTTCACCGAAAGCGATTAGGTCAATTGAATCATATTCTGATTTTATTTCAGAAAGTTGTGTTTCAATTGTTTCAACCTTTTTTTCAAGATTTGAAATTTCTTTATTTAAATTTGCAAGCCTTTCCTTTTTGCCGACTGTCAGTCCTTCGGTTTTTGTAACGGCACCACCCCGGATAATACCCTTACTCCTTACCAATTCACCTTCGAGAGTTACGATTGTGTCTGCAATGCCCGACTTGATTAATTTGAGTGCATTGTCAATATTATCAATTAATAGAGTCTTTCCGAGAATTGCACGAAGTGCATTCCTGAGAACAACGTCAACCCTTACAATCTCACTGAGCCAGCCGATGATTCCGTCATTTGCAGAAATATTTTCAGGGGCCGGTACATCCGGTATTAATTCCCGGACTATAAATGAAGCTTTTCCCTTTCCGCTGGCTTTGAGTTTTTCAATACCTGAAAGTGCCTCGGATAAAGTATCGGTAACAAAGAAGCGAACAGCATCTCCGAGAGCTGCATCAACTGCAATCCTGTGCTGTTCATCTGCACCGATGGCTTCCGCAAGGAGAAGTTTTTCGCCTGATGGCTTCCATTCTTTTGTATTTATAAGAAATTTGGTCGTTTCATCGGAATCAACAATTCCTGTAATAAACTCAAGAGCCGCCTGGTTTCTGTTCAGCTCGTTTTTTAAATCGGCTAATTCTGTTCTTGTGTTATCAAGTTTTGATTCAAGTGATGATTTTTTCTGTTGTGCAGATTTATAATCATTCCCGGTTGACTCGAAAATCTGATTTAATTCTATTTGGTTTGATTGCGAAGTAATAATCTGAGAATCAATTTCAGATATTTCGGATTCGATTTTCTCTATATCATTTTTTCCTGAGTCTATGCTCTCGGAAATATTAACTAACCTTGAATTATTTCTTTCGATTGCATCTTTTGACGAGTCAATTTTTCCTTGCAGGTTGACTAAATCCTCATTAGCGCGGTTGAATTTTTCCCGTGAAGTATTAACAGAATTTTGTGCCTGTTCTTTTTGTTCATTTGCTTCATTCAATTCACCGGCGAAGGAATCGAGCCTCTTATTAGCCGACAAAAGATTTTCATTTGTCTTTTCAATTTTTTCTTTTAACTCACTTTGTAATGAAACCGAATCGGATATTTCATTCAAAATCCTCTCTTTGGCATTCTGCAGTGATTGAATTTTTTCTTCGGAAACGGCTTTGTCTTTGTTCTTTCCCGAAATTGTGTTAATCAGAGAACTTTCGTGTGCCAGAGCCTCGTCATAGTCAGCCTCGACAGCATCGAGGTTGCCCTTCAAAGCAGATATTTCTGTTTCTTTCAAATGTAATTCGTGTTCCTGCTTCTGCCCGTCCTCCTGAATTTTTTCAAATTCAATTTCAAGTGATGAGGATTCATTTTTGATTAGTGCATATTCGTGGTATATCAGATTTAGCTCGATATTTTTCAGCTCTTCCAAAAGTTTGTTATAACGCCTCGTTTTTGCTGCTTGCCGTGAAAGTGAATTTACATTTTTCTGTACTTCCTGATTAATATCATAAACTCTCAGGAGGTCTGATTCAACTGTAGTCAGCTTTCTACCAGCTTCTTTTCGCTGATGTTTGTAGCGTGTAACTCCCGATGCTTCTTCAATAAGATGTCGTCTTTCTTCGGGCTTGCCATTAAGTATTGCCTCGACCATTTTCAACTCGATGACCGAATAAGTATCGGCACCGATTCCTGTGTCCATGAACAGGTCGAGTATATCCCTAAGCCTGCATTGAGTATTGTTTAACAGGTACTGGCTGTCGCCGTTGCGGAAGAGCCTGCGGGTAACTTTAACATCGTTATATTCAATGGGTAAAATACCCTTAGTATTTTCAATGAAAATTGATACTTCAGCCATTCCTATGGGTTTTCTTGTGTCTGTTCCGTTGAATATGACATTATCCATTATTTCGGAACGAAGAATAGAGGATTTCTGTTCTCCAAGCACCCACCTGATAGCATCAACTATGTTCGTTTTACCACAACCATTTGGTCCGACGATAGAGGTTAGGCCATCTGCAAATTTTATATTCGTTTTATGTGGAAAGGACTTAAATCCGATTATTTCCAAACCTGATAAATACATTTTCTAACTGTTTTTGGATATTAATTAATGTCGAAATTATAGAAACATCAAAATTAAGAAATAATGGCTTATCTGCACATACTTTTTAAGCCTGTGGAAAAGAAAAAAAGTTTAATTAAAAATTAATAATTGACAATTAATAATTAAATTTTAATTCAATTATATAATCTACAATAGATTTTAATTAATTGCTAATTAGAATTGCCTTAATTATCAATTTTATTTTAATTTTGCTTTTAATAATAGAACATTAAAATTTTCAGGAGTTAATATGGATTTAGCAGGAACAAAAACAGAACAGAATTTATTGAAAGCATTTGCCGGTGAATCGCAGGCGAGGAACCGCTATGAATTTTTTGCAAAGGTTGCAAAGGCTGAAGGCTATGAGCAAATCGCCGCTATCTTCCAGGAAACTGCGGATAATGAGAAGTCACACGCAAAGCAGTTTTTCAGGTTTCTCGAAGGCAGACCAGTTGAAATAACTGCAACTTATCCCGCTGGAAAAATCGGTACGACTGCCGAAAACCTAAAAGCCGCGGCAGAAGGGGAGAACGAAGAATGGACAATACTTTACCCCGAGTTTGCAAAAATTGCAAGAGAAGAAGGATTCGGTGAGGTAGCCGCAAGATTCACTTTGATTGCTAAAATCGAAACTGAGCATGAGAAAAGATTCAGGAAATTGCTGGCAAACATCGAAGAAGGATGTGTCTTTAAGCGTGAAGGAAAAGTGCGATGGAAATGCCGTGTCTGCGGTTATGTTCACGAAGGAAATACACCACCCGAAAAATGCCCTGCATGTATGCATCCCAAGGCATATTTTGAGTTGAAAGAAGAGAATTATTGATTTTCTATTTTCCCCCTGTCAGGAGTAACTCCTGACAGGGGGAATTATATAAAATATTTTAATCTATGTAAATCTATATATATCAACGAGTTACCCCCCCCCCCAAAAAAAAATAGAAAAAATTTGTTTTATTTAAAATTTATTTTTAAATTTGGTCAAAATACATCAAATAAAATAATGTATGGATGTAAAAATCCATATTGATATAGATAAATATAATAACAGGAAAGCCTGATTCTGTCAGGGAGAACGGAATACAGACCGAAATTAACAAACGTAATTTAGAGCCAGCCGTTTGTAAATTCCGAAAACGTTCATTGAATTGAATTTTTTATTTAAAAAAATAAATTATTTCATAATAATCAATGGAGGCAAAGACAAGAAATAAATCGAACAAAGTAATTATTGATTTTTGTTGCATTATTATGTAACAAAAAAAACCAGTGGGATTTCGCCCACTGGCTGAGCACGAAGTCTCTTACCCGCAATCATAAGTTATAAGACCAAGAATGCGAATAAGAGCAAAAATAAGGAATTATTTATTTTTGTTTAACAAATTATTTAGGAGAAAAATCATGAAAATTAAAAAACTTTTTTTAGTTATAGCTTTATTGGCAATTTTCAGTAGTTATTATGCATCGGCTTATGATTTTGAATGTCCTGAGAATTGGAGTCCTGCTACAGTGGAATTCGGACCAGACGCAAATGGTTGTAGCTGGGTCGTATCATTTTGTTATATTTGTCAGATTTTCTATGGAGGAAATATAACTGGTTATATTAGAATTATGAATACTGCACCATCAGAATTAAGTAAGTCGCAAGGTTGTTCATTTCCTGAGGACCCAGGTTGGCTTATGGATGAACTGTTAGAATTTTATGGAAATCAATGTACTATTCCAGCATGTAGTACTGTATATTGTCAAAATATTATACAAGAATTTCCTTTATGTTGGCAATGGTGGATAATGGGGAATTATTATCATGGAAAATATGTTTATTACAAATGGCTTGAAGCATGTCCCGGTGGGGGTTATTGTCAAATTGTTAGAAAGATATGTTACGATTATGTTACTGGTCAATATGATTTAGATTGTCAGGATTGGGTTACTACTTATCAAATTATTAATTTGAATTGTCAAACTGAAGAAATACCAAAACCACCAGATCCAGATCCACCATTTATAGGAACAAGAATTGAAACTGAATGTTACAAGAGATATACATGTCCATAATAGTATATAGTATTTACTGTCATTTATCTTTTTATAAATGGCAGTAAATACCTTTATGTTATAAAAAGTGATAAGCAATATTAGTGAAATAAAATAAATGGGAATAAAAAATGAAAATATTAATGATTAAATTGCTAATAATTTTATCTTATTTTTCAATACATTCTCAAGAACCACCTTTCAGAGTTCAAAGGATGCTAACTGATTTCAAGGGTATAGTTACAAATGGCAAAAAAACAATTTGTTATGGTAATTATGGAATAATTACTTTTTCAACTGATGCAGGTCAAAGCTGGGAACAAATAAATGTTGGTGATAAATATAATATTATTAAAATTGAAACAGATGGTGATGAATTTTATGGGACTACTGATTATTTTTTATTTCGTACTTATAATCATGATACTTATTGGTTGAAACAATCAATTTTTGAGGAATCAAAAATAAGTGATATGACACTTTACAATGATAAATGGTATCTATTAAATAATAATGGAATTTATCTTGCTGACAAAGATATGAATGTTGCAACTACACCGTTTCTCAATCTCGATAGTAACAGTAAATATTCAGAACTAAAAACCGATGGAATAAACTTATATTTTATTTATAATGACACATTATTGTTAATATATAATTTAAATTCTAAAAATGCAGATACAATTGATCTTATTAAAGATATTGATTGTTTTAATTGCATTAAGAAAGTTTCACATATTAAAATTTTTGATGATAAGGTATATATTTTAGTCAGTCAAAAGAGTAGTTATAATAGCTTTGATTCTTATATTATGAAATCAGGCGATTATGGAAAAACTTGGGAAAAACTAACCCAACAAATTAAAAATGCAGAATGCTTTAAAATAATTGATAATGATGTATATATACTTAAAACAGGAAGAATTAGTGATTCTAATTGGATTGATTTTCTATCAAATAATTATTTTAAAAATGACACTTCCCATTATATAATTGATACAATTTATAATAATAAAATTTATATACAGGATACAATTAATTTACTTGATACTATGCCTCAAAGATTTATTAATTATGATGACAAAATTTATTATAGCGATTTTGTATTTATTAATGAAGATAATATAATTGCAGCAGGATCAAATAAAATGATTTCTGTTTCCTACAATAAAGGAAAATCTTTTGAATTCAAATCTTTTTTTGGTGGAGTTTACGATGGTTATCCTAATGTTCAATTTCTTAGCGATAGTCTTATTTATGTAGTAAATGGCTATTCTTTTAATAAAACGACAAATGGAGGTATAACATGGCTGCCTCAAAATTATAGTAATTATCATTTTCGTGATTCAAATGATAATTATGTACTTTTTTATAGTTATCCTAATTTCTATTATTTTGACATAAATGGAAAAGGATTTGCAAAATATGATACAATAAATAAGAATGACTACTCTAATGTATTGGTGACTGATGATTATGGTGAAAACTTTTATAAAACAAATGAGAAGGATTTGAAAATATTAACTACTAGTCCATTACAGAGAAAAGGTATAGATTTAGGTGATGTAATATTATTTATATTAGGGCCTACCAAAGATAGTAGCGGTAAATATTCTTACTTGATTCTAAGATATGATAAATCAATTAAGCTAATTGATTCACTGACATTAAAAACTGATAGTATAAGAAATATAGTTAGAATTGATGATAATAATATAATAGCTCTTAATTTAAGAACCTCGGGAGATAACTTAGCTGACAGCACAGGTAAAACAAAGGACTACTCTTATAATTATTATTATATCAAATCAACTGATAAGGGTAGAACATGGGACGACATAAATGTAAATGTTAAAATTCCTCAGAAATTACAAAAAAATTTCTATACTGATGATTTTTCTTACTATGACATTTTAACACGGGTCCAGTTTATTTATAATAACTATGTCTTATATCCCTCAACAGAAAATATTATTTACAAATATGATTTTGTAAATAATCAATTTGATTCATTATTTTATCCTGCAACTATATCACAGTTCGAACCGAACTCTCCAATTTTTAAATATTGGAATAAGCTTTTTATGTTTTCTTTTGCAGGTAATAATAAAATTTATTTCACTAATGATTTAGATAGTTATAATCCTAAATGGGATACCTTAGAATCCGGTGAATTGTTTCAACAATGGGATAATTTTAGTCCACCATATACAGAAAATATGGATGCTATATTATCTTCAAATATGTTAAATGATAGCACAGGTTTTTTAGTTATTGGCAAAAGTAAGAGAGATTATCCCGGTTGGAAATTTAAAGTTAATTTTGCAAAAATATTATGGAATCCTTTAGTAAAAGTAGATGATAATAAAATTGAAACCGAAAGAGTTCTTTTATGGAATTCACCTCCTTATCCTATACCTGGTACAAATATTATCAAAAGTGATATATATTGGAATAAATTTTACAAAATTGAAGATGCAAAAATTAATGTATATGATATACAAGGTTTTAAATTAAATAATAATAATATTGTTATTGAACCAAGAACAACATATTCAGGAATATTAAAATGGGATTGCTCAAATATTAATAATGGTATATATATTATTCAAATCAAATTATCTGGGGGGTCAATTAGTTTCCCGGTTATTATATCAAGATAAATAATATTTTCGGTTGCAAGCTATTTAAAATTTTAAAACTGCTCCAGCACCCTAACATCATTTTCATAAAAGAGGCGGATGTCGTCTATAAGGAATTAATAATTTAACCAATTTCGGTGATAGAATTATTTGCTTTTATTTTACAATAATTCTTATTAAGTTGCGTTAAGATTTTTGGACCGGGGTGTCCCCGATCGGTAAATAGCCGGGCATTTAGCTTGGCTTTTTACTATAATCTAAAACTGCTCGAGCACCCTTACATCATTTTCATATAAGAGACGGATGTCGTCTATGCCAGTGCGGAGCATGGTAACACGCTCGATGCCGAAACCGAATGCGTAGCCGGAATACACTTCGGGGTCAATACCACATTCATTTAATACGTTGGGGTGTACCATTCCGCAACCCGCAATTTCGAGCCAGCCTGAGTGTTTGCACACGCGGCAACCCTCGCCACCACAAAGGAAGCAGGTGATGTCAAGCTCGGCACTCGGCTCTGTAAACGGGAAGAATGAGGGACGAAAACGGAACTTTGAATTTTCGCCGTATATCTTTTTTGCAAATTGAATGAGTGTTCCTTTCAGTTCCGCAAAAGTTACATGCTTGTCGATGTATAATCCTTCAATCTGGTGGAACTCAGCAAGAGAGCGTGCATTTATGGCTTCGTTGCGGTAAACCCTGCCGGGCATTATACAACGGATTGGCGGCTTCATTCCTTTCATCACCCTGATTTGCACAGGTGATGTATGTGTGCGTAGCAATAATTTTTTGTCGGATTCGATGAAGAATGTATCCTGCATATCCCTCGCAGGATGGTCATGAGGGAAGTTCAGGGCATCGAAGTTGTGATACTCGTCTTCGATGTCTGGTCCCTCGGCAATCGAGAATCCCATCTTGATGAAAATATCATTCATCTCCCTCATTGTTTGAAGAACAGGATGATGAGTACCTGTAAATTCTTTTCTGCCGGGAAGAGTTAAATCAATTTCAGGAGTTGATTCAGCCTTTTGAGAAAATTTTTCTTTTAATGTTTTGTATTTTTCTTCGGCATAGCTTCTGAGTAAATTCAGCTCTTTGCCGACGAGAGGCTTTTCATCTTTGGGAACATCTTTCAGCCTGTCGAAAAGAGCTTGAATACAGGCTTTCTTGACTAAATAATCAAGGCGGAACTTTTCAAGTTCTTCCGAATTATTAATTGCCGAAAGTCTTGATTCAACTTCTGTTCTTATTTTTTTTATTTCGTCGAGCATAATAGAAAAAATTTCATTGAATATTCAATAAATTATTTTCATAATATTTAAGAACAAGAATTAACGATTTTTAATTTATGATTTTTTCACCTACTGCTTTTGAATATTCTTCTGAGCAGTTTCAACACTTTTTACAAAAATAGCTATCAATTCATTACTTTCACTTAGGGCGAGGATTATTTGATCTTCAGTTTTAAAGAGTTTTGTACGTAAAATTATTTTCAAGCAGATATTACTTTCTCTTAGTTCCTTCAATACGATTTTTATTTTATGAATAAAATCTTTTCGGGATTCTCCGCTTTGAGCCTCGCCATAATTTAAGGCAGGGGATGTTCCAGAACGCAAAAGTTGTCCTGTTAAATGTGTTGATGCTTTAGTATCAGGCATCGTTTTAACGATTTCCAAAATCAATACTGCAAAATTAATTAATCGTTCTTCGAGATCGCTTTTATTCATATAATTAATTTTATATCGGGTTTGCTTATTTAAAAATCTTAAATCGCTAATCCTTGTTCGTAATTCTTTCCCGATTAGTAATTTCTAATTTATTAATTCAAAGCTTCTTTCAAAATCTGTTCAAACACAGCCGGCTGATTCATAGCAAAATCAGCAAGAATTTTCCTGTTAATAGAAATATTCTTCTGCTTGAGTGCATGTATTAACCTTGAATAGGTAGTTCCGTGCATTCTTGCGGCGGCATTGATTCTTGTAATCCAAAGACTGCGGAAAGTACGCTTTTTGAGTCTTCTCGACCTGAAGCCATGGAGAAGGCTTTTTTCGATATGATGCTTTGCAACTGTCCAGACATTTTTTCTTCTTCCCCAGAAACCTTTAGCGAGTTTAAGAAAGTTTTTACGTCTGCGGTGCGAAGCTACTTTGTTTTTTGCTCTTGGCATAAATCACCTGTTATTATTTTTTGTAAAACGGCTGAGGGAGAGCCTGCGTACCCCTTTTGCCAGTTATTTTAAATTCGATTACGGATTAAATCAGCCGATTGCCAATAGTTTCTTAATGCGTCCTTCATCGGAAGCATTAACGGTTGTGGATTGGCGTAAGTTGCGTTTGGTCTTGCTGGACTTTTTAGTGAGAATATGGCTTTTATAAGCCTTTTCCCTCTTCAATTTCCCTGACGCAGTGAGCTTAAAACGCTTCTTTGCGGCTGAATTTGTTTTCATCTTTGGCATATTTTTATCGCCTCAAATATATATATTAACACAATTTTGCTAAAAAAAGAATTGCAATATAAGGATTATTTTTCTTTTTTCTTAGTTTTATCGGGTGTCATAATGACTGATAGGAATTTCCCTTCGGTTTTAATAGCCTGGTCAATCTTGGCTATATCTTCAAGAGCGGCAACAAATCTTTTCAATAATTCTACGCCAAATTCCTGGTGGATGATTTCCCTGCCTCTGAACATAACAGTTGCTTTGACTTTGTGTCCGTCATCAATAAAATTACGTGCATGCCTCACCTTGAAGTTGAAGTCGTGTGTGTCCGTTCTCCACTTGAATCGTAATTCCTTCATCTGCTGTTGCTGCTGATGTTTGCGCTGGTGCTTCTCTTTCTTATGGAGTTCATAAGAGAATTTGCCGTAATCAACTATTTTACATACCGGAGGTTTTGCCTGGGGAGCAATCTCCACAAGGTCCTGTTCCCGTTCATAAGCGATTTTCAATGCTTCTCTCGGAGTCATAATGCCGAGAGCCTTTCCCTCGTCATCAATAACTCTGATTTGGGGAGCGTTAATTTCTTCGTTGATTCTCTGTTTGTGTGCTTTTTCAGGTCTCTGAAATCTTGTAGGCGGAGTAAAATGAATAAAATAAATATTTCTCAAATAATACCTTTAACTATGAATAATACCAATTAATAAATTATGCTAATCAAACAAAAATAATATTAAATATAATAATGAGCAAGGAATATTTATTCCTTATATATTGACGATTGAATTTTCCTATTGGTTTAAACCATATTGTTTAATAAGTGCATCAACAGTGCGATTATCACCCTTTCGCTTGTAAATATTAATTAAACCATTAATGGCAAATTTGTTGTCTGGCTTGATTTCAAGAGCTTTTTGATAAACTTTGACAGCATCATCCAATTTATTTTGAAGAAAGAATATGTATCCAAGATTGATGTATGCATCGGGATTCTTAGGAGCAAGTGAGATTGACTGCTGATATTTGAGTATTGCCTGGCCGTATTTGCCATCTTTCAAAAGATTATTCCCCCTGATAAATAATATTAATCCGAGGTTAGCAGATGCTGATTCATGGTTAGGAACAACAGCCAGGACTTTGTTATAATAAAATTCTGCACTATCGAGCAAAGCCTGGCGGTGAAAAATTATTCCGATTTGATTATCCAAATCAGGATGATTCAGACTTCTCGAAATTGCATCATCAATTGTTTTTCTTGCGTTGGCATATTCAGCAAGTTGCAACTGATGATTTGATTTGTTCAGGTAACAAATTAACAACTGGCGTTTGGCATCCTGCTCAATCGGATTGATGGTACCACCTGCACCAAGACGCATTGATTCTGTATGTTCGGCAATTGCTGAATCCCACTGGCCTGACACTTCGTAGAAAATTCCAAGAAGTAAGTGAACTTTTGAATGGTAAGGATATTCTTTAACAAGCTCACGGAGTATGTCTCCACCTTGATTCAATAGGCCTTTCTTTAATTGCGGTTCGCTTACTTTCATTGATGAATCAACAAGCATATAGCCTTCATACCAAGGGTCAATTGATTTAACTTCAGGTTCTTTCCAGACAAGTAGAAAGAAGATTACAAAAACAGAAAATAATAAAGAAGTTCTGAATTTTGGATTTCTTAGATTCCATTCGAATTTAATTCCGGGCTCTTCTGAAACTTTTTTTTGTTCCTTCTCTTGCTTTTGCAATGGCTTCGTAGAAGGCTGTTTTGCCTTATCTATATTGTGTTTTGGTTTTTTCTGTGAACCTTTACCTGCTTCTTTTTTCATTTATAATAAATAATAAGTCAATTGTTTCTGCGTTAGATAGCAAAAATATGTATTTTATACGAAAATTAATTGAAACACGATAAATCCTTCAAAGAAAAAATAAAATATTAATTTATAAATTTCGTATATTTGCATGGGTTTATACCCATACCGCCGTATAGTGAGAAATCTATACGTTGAGCCCACAATTGCAGTGGGCTTTTCATTTATATTATAGAATTAAATGGAAAGAAAACAGAGATTAATATTCTATATTGACGGATTTAACTTTTATTTCGGGCTTAGGGAAAAAAAGTGGAAAAAATTTTATTGGCTTGATTTAGTAAAATTCAGTTCAAATTTCTTAAGAAAGCATCAAGAGTTAATCGAAGTCAAATACTTTTCAGCTATACCTAAAGACAGTGGAAAGCAGGATAGACAAGACCTTTTCTTTACTGCAAATAAAATAAATAAAAAATTTAAATTAATTTTAGGTAAGTATTTAGAAAAAAATGTTGAATTTGGGGGTAATAAATATAAGACATTTGAAGAAAAACAAACTGATGTTAATATCGCTGTTAATTTGATAAGAGATGTAATTTATGACAAATGTGATTTAAGCATTTTAATTTCTGCTGATAGCGATTTAACCCCCGCATTTGAATTTATCAGAGAATATAAGCCAAATCATAAATTGCTTGTTTATTTTCCGCCGCTTAGATTTTCTTACGAACTCAAAACAATTTGTAATTCATATCTTAAACTTGAAAATTATAATCATATTTTTGAACACTCATTATTACCTGATGAAATAAAAATTGAGAGTGGATATATTATTAAAAAACCTTTGAAATGGAAATAATAAAATCTAATATTATGAGATTCAATAGATTTGTTTCAGTTATACTTATCATAATTGGCATTTCTATAATGGACTCACTTTCTCAAAATATTATAATTGACTCTCAAATGACATTTGAGGAAGCAATCAAAGGCACTAAGGCACCGAAAGATGTGATATTAAATCTTGTTCTTCTCGATGTTGTTTATTATTCAGTTGATGATAAACTTCATCGCGGCCAGTTGATTATTCATAAAGACGTAAAGGAAGATATTGAAGAAATTTTTAGATTGATACTTCAAAATAAATTTCCAATTATGAAAGTTGTTCCAATTGTTAAGTACAAATGGTCTGATAATGCCTCGATGGAAGATAATAACACATCAGCTTTTAATTACCGGAACATTGCAGGTACCAAAAGGCTCTCGAACCATTCTTTCGGCAAAGCTGTTGACATAAATCCTTTTTTCAATCCTGTGATTCATAAGGATGGAAGTGCAAGTCCAAAGTCAGCGAAATATGACACATCAAAACCAGGAACATTCTATCAATCGCATTTCATTGTTCAGGAGTTTCTGAAACGAGGCTGGCGCTGGGGAGGCACATTCAGTTCTTATGCAGATAATCACCATTTTGATAAACCGTGAGGAATTATCTTATTTTCTCTCTTTCTTTCTTTGATAAAGAATTATAAACCAACTCATAAGAATGGTCAATCATCTCTATTATTGCTTTATCCGATATTCCCGAATCAGGCTCTACAGTATTCCAGTGTTTTTTATTCATGTGCCAGCCGGGAGTGACGCACTCGTATTTTTCTCTTAATTCGATAGCAAGTTCCGGGTCGCATTTGAGATTGAAACGGAAGGGAATTCGCACAATATCGGTCAATGTAAATATTTTTCCTCCTACGCGAAACACTAGAGTAGTCTCATCAAAAGGTGTATCTTCGGTTACTCCTTTTTTGCTCAAACAATATTTTCTGAATGATTCAAGATTCATCAAATCAAAGATAAATAAAATCTTGTAAATGACAGGAAATTATATTAGATTTGGTTATGCATAAACCTAGAATATTTATTGATACATCTGTAATCGGAGGCTGTTTTGATGAAGAGTTTCAGGAGTGGTCGAATAAGCTGTTTGAGGAGTTTGTTCAAGGAAAAAAAATAGCTGTAATTTCTGACATAGCAACTGATGAGTTATCAAGAGCAGATGAAGAAATTAAAAATAAAATTAAAGAAATACCATCTGTCTATTTAGAAGTTGTAAATAAAAATGAAGATATAATTAATTTGGCTAACAAATATATCATAAGCAAAGCTATAAGCGGGAAATACACGGATGATGTTTTGCATATAGCTGCAGCGACAATTTATAAGGCAGATGTTTTAGTTAGCTGGAATTTTAAGCATATCGTCAATCTCAGAAGAATAAAGATGTATAATGCGGTTAATTTAATGAATGGATATTCAATAATTGAAATAAGAACTCCAAGGGAGGTGTTATAAAAATGAAAAAGAAAAAATTCGACTGTGTGGAGATGAAATGGAGAATACAAGAAGAATTATGGAAAGAAGCCGGGGAAACTTTCGAAGGTTTAATAAAACTTCATGATAAAATGAAAGAAAAAAATGATTTGTATAAATTTCTTATTGAAAGGAAAGAAAAGCAGTTAGA
>MHAY01000102.1:19282-20046 GCA_001804705.1 Ignavibacteria bacterium RIFOXYC2_FULL_35_21 | reverse complement strand
GAATCGGGCGTTTCCCTTTTTATTAGTGTGTGGAGAGATTTAATAATAAAAAAAATAAATTGCCAAAAACATCTTGTAATTGATAGAAAAATTAAGTAGCTTTAGATATGCATAAACCAAGAATATATATTGATACATCTGTAATCGGCGGCTGTTTTGACGCAGAATTCAAATTATGGTCAACTCTTTTATTCGAGGACTTTATTTCGGGAAAGAAAATTGCCGTAATTTCAGAAACAACTCTTGAAGAACTTACGGATGCTCCTATTGACGTGAAATCTCAAATAAAAAAAATACCTGAAGGATATTTAGAAGTAATTGAATTATCTGAAGAGATTTTACTACTCGCAAATGATTATATGAAGAGCGGAATATTAGGTGAGAAATCGAGAGAAGATGCTTTGCATATAGCCTCAGCAACTGTATTTGAAGTGGATGTGATTGTAAGCTGGAATTTTAAACATATCGTGAATTTGGATAAAATAAGAAAATTTAATGCCGTCAATCTACTCAAAGGGTATAGATATATTGATATAAGAACTCCGATGGAGGTGATAAGTTATGAATAAAATAAAAGATTTTGATTCTGTGCAATTTCAACGTGATGTGAGAGAAAGCATGTTGAAAGAAGCAAACTATGATTTAGATAAATTGGTTAATAATATTAAGAAAAGATTAACAACCAATGATTTGTACATATTTTTCAAAGAAAGGAAAGAGAAAGAAAAGCAGTTAGATACTGTTTAAAATATTTGTAAGCGTGG
>MHAY01000102.1:0-19256 GCA_001804705.1 Ignavibacteria bacterium RIFOXYC2_FULL_35_21 | reverse complement strand
CGTTTCCCTTTTTATTAGTGTGTGGAGAGATTTAATAATAAAAAAAATAAATTGCCAAAAACATCTTGTAATTGATAGAAAATTTAAGTAGCTTTAGATATGCATAAACCCAGAATATATATTGATACATAGGTAATCGGCGGCTGTTTTGACGAAGAATTTCAAGAGTGGTCGAACAGGTTGTTTGATGAGTTTATCGAAGGAAAGAAAATTGCGATTGTTTCCAAATTGACAATTGACGAATTACAAAAAGCACGGAAGGAAGTTAAAGAAAAAATTACATCAATACCAAATGAATTTATTGAATATATATTAGTTCCTGCTGAATCTGCCGAATTAGCTGAAAAATATTTAGATTTTCAAATAGTTACTAAGAAGTCTGCTGATGACGCTTTACATATTGCAATTGCGACAATTTCAAACGTCAATGTATTGGTGAGTTGGAACTTTAAGCATGTAGTAAACCTTGAAAAAATTTCTAAATATAATTTGATTAATATAATTAACGGATATAAATCTATAGAAATAAGAACCCCAAGGGAGGTATTAAGCTATGTTTGAAAAATCTTTTGATTGCGTTGAATTTCAGCGTAAAGTTCGCGAAGAAGCTATGAAAGAAGCTAACTACGATATTAAAACCTTGATTGAGCAAGTCAATGAAAGGCTGAAAAATAATGATTTGAATAATTTTTTAATTGAAAGGAAAGAAAAAGAAAAGCAGGTAGATACTGTATAAATATATATTTGTAAGCGTTGCCTTACTATATAAAATTTTTAAATAAAATATTCTGATAAAGAAAAAATAGTCTTCTAATGATTTTGAGGCAAATTATGAAAAATCTCATAATAGCTATAGTATTATATGCAACTTCTGTTTCATATTCAGCTGATTTCAAATTAAGCGATTATGATTTAGGAATAAACAATTTTATGGCTGGTGACAGATTAGGTAATAAGGTTGCTGTTTTTTGTATAAAAAAATTCAAAGAAAGTGGTCCTTTCAATTTTAGTGCTATTAGGATTTATGAAAAAGGAAAATGGGATAGTATCCCTACAATTTTAATAATTAATGATTCTATTAAGGATATACCAATATCTACTGGACCACAAATTCATTTTGATTCAACAGAAGGAATATGGGTAGGTAGCGATATGATGTACTGCTATAAAAATGGGAAATGGAATGCATTTTTCATAGATGATTCACTGAAGCAATGGCGGAATTATGAACAGTTCTGTGTTGATATTTATAATAATCTATGGATTACGACATCAATTTACGATACAAATAAGGAAGACGGCCAGAAATATCTGGGAAATTCTGAATTATTAAAATTTGATGGGAAATCATTTACCACAATCACAAGGACAAATTTTTGTGCTAGCTTCCGACCTATGTCAAGTATTTCTGCTTCTCAAAGATCTCTTTTCGCGTTGAGAGATGGAAGAGTTGTATTGCATAGAATATGGTATCCGAAGGACGATGATTTCGCTTTAAACGATAGTAATAGCAATCTGATTTTTTACAACCAGGACGGCTCATTTACAAGCATGCAAATTCCGAGTCTTTCAGGCGAGGAATCCAAAATGTACATTAAAAATGTATCACATATTTATCCGGAAGATTTAAATACAATCTGGGTTGCTTTAAATACAGTTTCCTGGTGGGATCCATTTACAGGCGAGTCGGGAGCTTGTTGTTCAGGTTTAGTTGTCTATAAAGATGGAAACTGGGTAATATTCGATGAATCAAATAATTTACCTGTTTATAGGGATTCAACTTTAATTTTAGCCGATCCTACATATAGAATAATGCGGCTCGATAAATCTAACTATTTGGTTTTTGCTAAACAGATGATTTATTCGATGGGAAATGATTTTATCCTGCATAAAGCAAATCTTAAAGCAATAGGAGATAATTCATTGATAATAAGGACGAGTTCAACACGACCAATCGAATATTACAAAACCTATTTTAGATTCGACGATACTACATCAGGATTTCACAATCCTATTCCGGATATACAAGATGTTATTATTACTAACGATTCGGTATGGATTATTACAGGAGTTGGTATTATTGTGTTTCCCAAAAAAATTGTCGTATTGAATGTTGAAGAAACACCTTCAACTGAGAATAATAGCCAAATATATCCAAATCCTGCGAGTGATTTCATCAATATTAATAATCAAGGAATATATACCGAATATATTTTATATAATTATTTAGGTGAAAAACTACTAATAGGTTCTATTAATTCAAATGAATTTAAAATTGATATTAGAAGTTTATGTAATGGCATATACTTTATATGCCTGAAAAAAAACCAAAAACAAAAAGTAATTGGATTTATTAAATACTAACAGGATGGAGTTACTTATGGTTGAACCAAAATATATAATTGACAGCGAAGGTAATAAGACTGATGTTCTTTTACCTTATGAAGACTATATAGAACTGATGGAAGATTTGGAAGATTTAAAGGCATTAACCGACAGGAAGGATGAAGAAACTATTGACCATGAAGAAGTGAAAAGATTATTTTCCTGATTTGTAATTGTAGTAGTAAAAGTAGGCCACAGAAAAGAAACATATAGGAAAAAGTAAATTCATGTCGAGCAGGATTTTCATGCAGATTCCAATTCAACTTCTACTTCAGAAGTTCGCCATGCTGCATATTCGAGTGATTCTGTAATATCTTCATTTTTCAAATATGGATAATCCTGAAGAATATTATCAAAAGAAGCCCCGGATGCAATTAAACCGACAATTGTACCAACAGTAACTCTTGTTCCTTTTATACATGGTTTTCCACCCATTATGTTGGAATTTAATTCAATTCTTGAAAAAGTTTTCATAATCATATTACTTTATTGAAAAACATGAATTTATTAACTACTGAATTAATATTTTATTATAATTCACAATTCTGCTGAATATACAATTCCATTGAATTTAATTCAATTGCACAGAAGAAGCCGAGTCCCGGGTGGCGTCCAAAAAACACACAGCCTCCGTCAAGCTGGATTTTAAGTTGTATGTATTATTATTTTTTTAATGGAAGGATTTTTATTCTTGTCTTTTTATCATTAATTACTGCAATTGCACCTTCAATGAAATGTTTTTCAAAGTTATTCAAAGCTGACAAAATTGTATTTCCAATTTCTTCAGGATTTATTTTTTGTGTCCTGATTTGAATTACACTTGGTGAGTTGTTCAGAGTATTTGACAGAATAGTTCCAAAGTCAAGGTCATGAATGAAAATTATATGATTGTTTTTCATTGCCCATGAAAATATTTCTTCATCGCTTGCATTAAGCCATAACTTTTCCTAAAAATACGTAATATAATTAAAATAAAAGTACTGTGATGCTTGCATTAAAGTATTTTTTTTCTTATATTAGCTATTACGTATTTACGTAATATTACAAAAGGAAATTGATATGGCTATACATCCCAAATGGGCAACTAAACATAAGCTCAAAGGTACAGAACTGCGCTTGCTAAACGGCAAATACTATCTATATCAAGTCACAAGCAAATGGGACCCCGATAAAAAACGAGCAAAAAAAATCACCGGGAAATTATTGGGAAAAATCACAAAAGAAGACGGCTTTATTGAATCCGACAAAGCCAAGTTACGAAAAAGAGAACTTGTTGTATCCCAACTGTGCGTAAAGGAGTATGGCATTGTCGCTTTTATTGATAGTGGCCTTGCTAAATACATAACCCTTTTGCAGAAATATTTCCCCGGACATTGGCAGGAAATAGTGACATTGGCATACTGTAAGCTTGTTCACCAAAGCCATATGAAGAATGTTGAATTCCATTATTTACACAGCTATTTATCCGAGCAATACCCGGGATTGCCGCTGTCTCCCAAGAACATTACCGGGCTGTTAAAACAGATAGGCACACAACGTTCCCAGATAACAGGCTTTTTTAAAGAATTCGGCAAGCCCAATGATAATATATTATTCGACGGGACAGGCCTCATAAGCAATTCCAAAAAGATGGATATAACCAAATTTGGTAAAAGCAAGAAAGGTACATATAATTCCTTGGCTAACATAATGTTCATTTTTTCAGTCAAGTCACAACTACCGGTTTATTACAGAATAATGCCGGGCAATATAAAAGACATAAAAGCATTTAAGCTATGCCTCAAAGAATCACATATAACAGATGCGGTAATAATTGCCGACAAAGGATTTTATTCAAAAAACAACATTGACCTGCTAAAAGAGGAAAACCTAAAGTTCATTGTGCCTCTCAAGCGCAATAACAAGCTCATTGATTACGATAACATAAAAACCGGCGATAAACAAAAATTCGAGGGCTTCTTCAAATTTGAAAACAGGATCATTTGGCACTATTCAACTAAAGCAGGCAATGAAAACATACATATTTTCCTTGACGACGCATTAAAAGCAGATGAGACTAAGGACTATCTATTCAGAATAGAAAGTATCCCCGAAGAATACAATATAGATGATTTTCATTTGCAACAATACAGATTTGGTACCATAGCCCTGATGAACAATCTTAAAAGAACACCTGAACAGATATTTATAGATTATAAAAGTAGGGCTCAAATTGAATCAATGATTGATGCGCTCAAAAATATTATTGATGCAGATAAAAGCTATATGCAGAATGAGCAGGCATTGGAGGCATGGATGTTTATCAACTACATAACACTGCATTGGTATTATAAAATACTGCAATTACTTAAATCAAAGGAATTGAACAACAGGTATGCTCCAATGGATTTGATTCTATTTCTAAAGGAAGTCAGGAAAGTTAAAATCAATGACAAGTGGTATATTGCCGAGATTACCCAAAAAAACAAGATCCTGCTTGACTCCCTCGATATGCATATTACGTAAATTTGGAAAAGTTATGGTTTAATCAGACCACCCCTAATTCTCGCTTCGCTCAAAATATCCCCTCCTTAGCAAGGAGGGGATTTAAGAAAGAGAAGGTAATCAGTTCACGAGTACCATTTGCTTAGTTGAAACGAATGTTCCAACTTCCAAACGGTAGTAATATACACAGCTACCGGGTGATAAATTACTTGCTATTGAGAACGGCACGGTGTAGGTGCCAGCCTCCTGGAAACCGTTAACGAGGGTAGTAACCTCATTACCAAGTATGTTGAATACCTTTAGTGTAACAAAATCCGCAATTCCCAGACTGTATTGAATCTTTGTAGATGAATTGAACGGGTTTGGATAGTTGTCATATAGTGAATACTGATTTGCATTTACTATCTCCGAAACATCAGTCGGAGGGACACCTGTACCGCTTACACTGATTGAATCTTTCACATTCGCAGCATTATGATTAAAATGAATATAACCATTTTGCAACCCGACTGTGAGTGGCGCGAAAGCAACATAGAATTTCTGGGTTAAACCCGGACTTATTGTGCCGTTTGTTGGATTTACAGTAAATAATGGGTTAGAACTTGTTACGCTGCTAATAATAAGATTCGCTGTTCCGGTATTAGTTACCGTGGCTGAGTCCATCTTGCTTAATCCGTTGCTGACATCAGCAAACGCCAACTGTGTCGGATTGACTGAAAAAATTGGAAAAGTTGTAACAATTCCCGGTTTGGTTGTTGTAACACCTGAAGACATTGTAACCGCAGCAGAAAATGCTAACGCCCTGCCATCCATTGTTGCACCGGTACCCAGCGAGATTGATTGGTCCACCAGGATGGTTCCTTTGAAGACCGAGTTGGTTCCAAGAGTGGCTGATGTTCCGACTTGCCAAAAGATGTTTGATGCCTGGGCTTCACCAGCGAGAATGACATGGATACCGTTGCCCACATTGAGAGAGGATGCTATCTGAAAAATCCAGACATCGGTAGCGCTACCGGTAAGAGTGACGTCAGACCCGGTTATTGCAGCGTCAGAGGTGAATTTATAGAGACCCGGGACGAGGTCTAATCCGCCTATATTTCCGCTACCAGGATTCAGAAAAGGTCCCGTTGGCACTGGCGTTCGTCCGGCGGCATCGTTATACGCTATGGTTAAATCACTCTTTGCAGTTTGCAGAAGGGTAGCATTTTCTACCGAACCTGATGGACCGGATGCATCTACCACATATAATATACCGGTTACATTTGATCCATCGAATCCTACTATATAACTGCCGGCTGCAGGACTCAAGCCTACATCACCTGTTATCATAACGGGCGGAATACACGTGACTGTCGAACCAGCCAGAATAACAAAATTTTCCATCGATCTTAGGTTTAAAGTTGGTATCGCCATGGCTACGGAAGTCGCCATTAAAGAAACCATCATCAACACTCGAAGTAATCGAGTGTATTGGTAGTAAATACCTGCTGTGTGTGTTGTAAAAATTTTCATAAAATTACCTATAATATTAAAAATAAATTTAGACTGCTCTCATTCTGAAAGTTCAGTTGTTTCGACAGATATCGGAATCTGTAAAGCGAGCAAACTTTTCATTAAGTTTACTTTTTTTTCTCTTGCCGGTTCTCCAGGTTGATAGAAGAGGTAGTTGCTGGTTTGGGCGATTTTATTGTCATATTGATGACTCCCAAATTTGTGATAAACAATTACAGAACAAAGCTAAGGCAATGCAAATCAATTTGTGTTAGATAATGTAAGAAATAAGTTATATGTTTCACACTTTTCCATTTTAAAATTTAGTTGACATTTTATAGATATACCTGTTTCTAATGATTCTATTCATGTAATCGTGAAATTTTTTTATGATTATTACTTGTAATCAAACCTCGCATATTTCTAAGCTTCACTCAAAAATATCCCCTCCTTTGCAAGGAGGGGATATAATAAGTGTTAATTATTTCATGAGTATCATTTGCTTAGTTGAAACGAATGTTCCAACTTCCAATCGGTAGTAATATACACTGCTACCGGGTGATAAATTACTTGCTACTGAGAACGGCACGGTGTAGGTGCCAGCCTCCTGGAAACCATTCACGAGGGTAGTAACCTCATTACCAAGTACGTTGAATACCTTTAGTGTAACAAAATCCGCAGTTCCAAGCCTATATTGAATATTCGTAGAAGAATTGAACGGATTTGGATAGTTGTCAGATAGTGAATACTGATTTCCTGTTATTGTCTCTGAAACATCAGTTGGGCCATAACGCAAATCAGTTGGAAATATAGGTGTCAACTGATAACCGCCTGAAGGATCAGAAATACTCGATTGGCTTAACACACCTTCAAATGTTACTGATGATTGGAAGAATGGCATTCCGTCCATTTCCGTATCCTCACTATTGCCGATGCGTATCACAACTGAATTGGATAAATCACTTGCATCAATTACCTGGTATGTAGTTGATTCGTAGAAGATATCACCACTGCCACTTGTGATGGTCAGATTCTCAAGTTCGATTAGACGACTTTCATACTGTTCTCCATTATTAACAAGTTCTGAAAGAGAAACTATCACCGGAGTTGGAAGTTCGTTCAAGCGAGAAAGCCGTTGGTAGCCGGTTAAATCGTTTCCATTAATTACCATGAGATAATTTATCTCTGAAATACTGCCTTGAATAAGTACCCTGTCAGCAACTTGAATCTCGAAAATTTCAACCTCATTGAAAAATTCACCCGTTGTCTGAACTATTGTGATTGCTGCGGTTTCATCCTGAATGCGTGTATAGCTGCCTAATGTGCGTGTTACTGTTCCTTCGATTATAAACTCTGTTCCAATTGGGAGTGCACGTGCAGCCTCTATGGTAAGTACAGGAACACTGCTCAGACCTCTTCCAGTAACATTAATTGTATCCATGCCTGCATTATGAGTGAATAGAATTTTCGCATTAACCTGACCTACTACTGTCGGTGCAAACGTGATAAAGATTTCCAGCGAAGCACCGCGAGCAATCGTACTAATTATCGGAGTTATGATGTAATGATCATCGCTTGTGATAATGTTTGAAATAACCAGAGCAATACCTCCTGTGTTTGTTACGATGACACTTTTCTGTTTAGAAAAACCGATGAACACGGTTCCGAAATCCAGATTTGATGTGCTTGCTGAAAACTTAGGAGCGAGATCATTGCCGACACTTGTACCACTGACGTGAATTGAGTCTTTCGCATTTGTCGCATTATGATAAAAGTAAACATAACCATCCTGTAATCCGGGTTTGAGTGGAGCGAAGATGATATAGAATTTCGTTGATGCTCCGGCCGTAATAATTATAATGCTCGGAGTTGTGGTATAATAAACATTGCTTGAGGTGTTGCCTAATATGGTCAGATTGGCAGTACCTGTGTTTGTTATGGTCACGCTGTCCAATTTCGTAGTACCGGTGTTCACGTTTCCGAAATCCAGACTCAATGGGTTTATTGAGAACGTAGGAGAGACAGGGGTGCCAACGCCTGTACCTGTGACGGGGATTGAGTCTTTCGCATTTGTCGCATTAAAATTAAAGCGGATATAACCATTTTGTAATCCGGATGTGAGTGGCGTGAACGTGATATAGAATTCCTGTGATAAACCACGCGCAATCGTGGCTCTGAGCGGAGTTATGGTAAAATGCCAATTACTTGATGTGATACTCGTAATTATCAGGTCGGCATTCCCTGTGTTTGTTACTTTTACGGTGTCCATTTTCGTGATTGCATTATTAACATTTCCGAAATCCAGACTCAATGGGCTTACTGTGAACTTAGGAGTAACACCTATACCGCTGACAATGATTGAATCTTTCGCGTTCGCAGCATTATGATTAAAATAGATTTTACCATATTGCAACCCGTCTACAAGTGGCGTGAAAGTAACATAGAATTTCCGCGTTGAACCTGGCTGTATTATTGCTACGAGCGGAATTATGGTAAAATGAGTATTACTCGATGTGATGCTCGAAATTATAAGACCGCCAGTCCCTGTGTTTGTTACGGTAACGCTGTCCCTTTTCGTGATATCCTTGTTCACGTCTCCGAAATTCAGATTCAACGGACTTACCGAGAAGTTAGCGGTAGCACCTGTCCCAATGCCCCTGATTGTATCCCTTGCATTCGCGGCATTATGATTAAAAACGATATAACTATTTTGCAATCCGTCTGTTAGTGGCGCGAAAGTAACATAATATTTCTTTGTTGAACCCGGAGTAATAGTTCCGCTTGTTGGAGTAACTGTAAAAAATGCATTTGAACTTGTTACACTGTTAATAATAAGATTAGCTGTTCCGGTATTGGTCACTGTAACTGAGTCTATTTTATAAAATCCGTTGTTAACTTGTCCAAATTGCAACTGTGTCGGATTGGCTGAAAAGATCGGAAAAGTTGTCACAAGTTCCGGTTTGACACCTGTAACACCGGATGCCATTGTAACCGCACCGGTAAATGCCAGTGCCCTGCCCTCAATAGTTGCACCGACATCCAGCGAGATAGATTGGTCTGCAAGGATGGTCCCTTTGAAAACCGAGTACGTTCCAAGAGTGGCCGAAGTGCCTACCTGCCAAAAGATGTTGGCTGCCTGGGCTCCGCCAGCAAGAATGATATGGATTCCGCTACCCAAATTGAGAAGGGAGGCTATCTGGAAAATCCATACATCAGTTGCGCTACCCGTAAGAGTAACATCCGCCCCGGTTATTTGACATTCAGATGTGAATTTATAGAGACCCGGAACAAGGTTCAATCCACCGATATTTCCTCCATTAGGATTCAGAAAAGGTCCCGTTGGCACAGGAGTTCTTCCTGCGGCGTCGTTATATGCAGTTGTTAAATCGCTCTTGGCTTGTAGCAAGAGGGTAGCATTTATAACTGAACCTGAAGGTCCGGAAGCATCTCTCACGTATAATATACCGATAACATTTGTCCCATCAAATCCGGATATATAACTGCCGGCTGCCGGGTATAAGCCAACATCACCTGTTATCGAAAGAGGCGGAATGCTTGTGACTGTTGAACCAGCCAGAACAACAAAATTCGATGTCGATAAAAGGTCTAGAGTTTGTATCGACATGGCAACGGAAGTCGCCATTAAAGCAACCATCAACATCGCCCCAAGTAAGCGAGTTAATCGGTAGTAGATGCCAACTGTGTGTGCTGTAAAAATTTTCATATAATTACCTTTAATATTTAAAATATTTAATAAATTTAAACTGCTCTCTTTCTGAAAGTTCAGTTGTTACGACAGATGTCATAATCTGTTAAGCGAGGAAACTTATCTTTAAGTTTACTTTTTTTCTCTTGCCGGTTATCCGTGTTGATAGAAGCGGCAACTGCAGGTTTGGGTGGTTTTGTTGTCATATTGATGACTCCCAAATTTGTGTAATCAATTACAAAACAAATTTAATGCTGTACTAATCAGTTTGTATTACATAACTTTGGAAATAAGTTACATGATTCACACATTTTTATATAAAATGACTTGTTCGATAATTCCATTCAGTGAGTTGTTTCGTTTGTCTTTGAGTTGTTTGAAATGAGAAGGTGATAAACCTGTATTTTTTTTAAACTGGTTTTATAAATACTGTACGCTACTGTAGTGAAATTTCTATGCTATTTCAGTAAGGTAGAGTTCATTATATACGAGTAATTTTTTTACCCGTTCAATTTTGTGTGAGAGGATTTACTGTTAAATAGTTTTGCAGGGCAGTTCTGAAAATAAAATTATCAATGTTTTTATAACTTACTCATATACCAATTCAATTCCTTTTCCATTTTTTTGTAACGGAAAATGGTAGCGATGATTTTTTGTAAGCGTACGAAGGCGGTTTCGCTTTTCACTACATAATCAAAAGCCATGTGATGCATACAATTTATCGCCACTTCAATTTTATCTTGAGAGGATAGCATCACAACAGGAATATCAGGATTGAAAGTCTTTATTTTATCCAATGTTTCTATTCCGTTCATCGCGTTTTGAACAATGGAGTCCAGACGATAATCTAAAATGATTACATCAGGGTTATGCGATAAATTATCCATGCAAAGTTCGCCTGTTGCAAATGTTTCAATGATAAAATCAGCATGCTGAAGGAAATCAATTTCTAATGATTTTAAAAACAATGCATCGTCATCTACCAGGAAAAGTTTTATTTTTTCGTTTTTCATAAGTTAGTAATTTTAATTGTATTTAATTCTTCTTCCAATTCTTTACATGCCTGTGCACAAACGTTTTCAAGCTGTAATACCAGGTCGGGTATTCCATCTGTCTGTTGCTTTGTGCTTGCATACTCCTGAACTTTTTTTGCCATGTTTTCAAAATCTGTACTAATACCAATTATTGAAAATGAGGGAATCATTTTATGCACTGCCGAGTGCAATGAATTCCAATCTTTATCCTGCAAGCTTTGTTTCATTGCGCTGATTAAAGGTGGGGTTTGTTCCAAATAAAGTGAAATCATTTCCATCATCAATTTGGGATTAGATTTAGTGCGTTGGTTTAAATAATCTAAGTTAATACATTTTAACTTTTTACTTTGACCGTTTCCATTCCCTTCATTTCCATTATATTTTATAAGTGAGGGTATCTTAACTAACCCAACTATTTTACTGTATAATAATCTTTCGTCAACGGGCTTTGCGATGTAATCATTCATGCCAACATCTTTGCATTTTGCCAAATCAACTGTGGTTACGTCGGCAGTTAAAGCGATGATGGGAATTTTAGAATTCATTTTTTTTCGAATGTATTCTGTAGCTTCAAATCCATTCATTACTGGCATTTGCAAATCCATCAAAACAATATCGTATGATTTAGTCTGCAGTTTTTCAATGGCTATTTTTCCGTTTTCGGCAATATCGCATTCAAATTCGAAATCATCCAACAGTGTTTTCATCAGTAATTGATTGAGTGCAATGTCTTCAACCACCAATACTTTTATGTTTCTAATTTCCGTATCCAATTCAGCTATTCCTGTTTTTAATTCAGCTTCAGCATTTGTCTTTTGAAAACTTAATATAAAACTAAAAGTAGAGCCCTCATCAATTTTACTTTTTACACTAATGCTTCCATCCTGCATTTCTACTAATTTTTTAACAATGGCAAGTCCTAATCCCGTTCCCCCATACAACCTTGCAGTGTCGCTGGATGCTTGCTGAAAGCTTTCAAAAATCTTTTCTATTTTATTTTCCAGAATTCCAATTCCGGTATCCGTAACTGCAAATTCAACGGTTGCTTTCTCTTCATCTTCATTCAGCAAATGAACACGCACTGTAATTTTTCCTTTTGTTGTAAACTTTACTGCATTGCTTATAAGATTTAAAATAATTTGGTGCAAACGCACTGGGTCGCCAACCAACACCTCCGGAATTTTGTTGTCGTATTCTTTAATAAACTCTAAGTTCTTTTCCTGAATTTTTGTCTCAAACAAATGAACCATGGCTGATATGGATAAAGCCATTTTGAAAGGTATTTGCTCAAATGTCATTTTTCCCGCATTTACTTTTGCCAAATCGAGTATGTCGTTAATGAGCACGATTAATGAATCGCCACTTATTTTTATGGCTTGTAAATATTCTCTTTGTTTTGCTGACAAATCTGTTTTCAACACCACTTTTGTAAATCCGATAATCGCATTCATCGGTGTGCGAATTTCATGACTCATGTTTGACAAAAATTGCTGTTTCGCTTTCACTGCACTTTCAGCTATTAGTGTGGCATTTTCGGCTTTTATTTTTGCTTCTTCTGCAATTCCCGCTGCCATCTCGGCAAACACTTTTGCTTCTGTCAATTCTGTTGCAATTCTTTTTTGGTCAGTAACATCCCTTGCAACAATAACAACACCCAATACATTTCCTCTATCATCTTTATAAACTGATCCGTTGAATAACACATCGGTCAGCTTGCCGTCCTTATGGCGAAGCGTAAGCGGAGAATCGGCAACAGATCCTTTTGCGAATACTTCCTGGTAAACTTCACGTGCTTTTTGTGGTTCGGTAAAATAATCGAAGAAGTCAGAACCTGTTAATTGTTCGCGCGACATACCAATAATATTTGCGGTTGCCTGATTCATATCCGTAATCTTCCCTTCGGGGCTTATGGTAACCAACGGGTCCAGGCTGGCTTCTATCAAACTTCTGGCGTATTGAGATTCTTGCGTTTTTGTTGTTTTCATTTATTTATTCATACAATTAAATTTCCAATTTCTTCAATCGGGCTTCGCCTTTTGTCCTTCAATTGTTTAAAATGAGAAGGTGAGAGTCCTGTAACTTTTTTAAATTGATTTGATAAATGCGCAACACTGCTGTAATTCATCTTCCATGCAATTTCCGTAATGTTTAATTCATCATAAATAATCAATTCTTTTATCCGTTCAATTTTATGAGAGATGATGAATTGCTCAATAGTAGTTCCTTGTACTTCTGAAAATAAATTTGCCATATAAGTATAATCGTGGTTTAATTTGTTACTTAAATGATCCGAAAAATTTATTTTTAACTCTTCATCCGAGTAATGAATCAATTCAACAATAATATTTTTTATCTTTTCAATCAGCATAGCTTTCTTGTCGTCCATCAACTCAAGTCCTGATTTGAGTAATGCAATTTTTATTTGCTCGCGCTGTTCCGCTGTAATATTTTCCATAATCTCTACTTCACCAAGCTCTACCATGATATAATGCAGTCCGAGTTTTTTTAACTCTTCTTTCACCATCATTTTGCAGCGAGTGCTCACCATGTATTTGATATAAAGTTTCACATAATTTTCATTTAATAAATTAAAGTAAAATTAATTATTTTAATTTCCTTACAGTTTCTGGTTATCTGAAAATAGTAAATTTTTTGAATTCAAACAATAGTAATTTTTTGGAATAAAATGTTTCAACCATTAAAGACATTTAATAATCATCTTATATTTACGTTAATGAATTGAAATATAAATACGATTAAGAAAAAATGATAAAAACAGATATACTCGTCATCGGTTCGGGGCTTGCGGGAGCAATAGCGGCAATAACAGCGGCAGACATGGGAAGGAAAGTTACCATCATCACCAAGACATCAGAGCTTCTCGGTGGTAGCAGTGCATACGCACAAGGAGGTATCATATACAAAGGTTTTATGGACTCACCTCAAAAATTGAAGATGGATATTATTGAAGCAGGTGATGGTTTATGCTGGGAGCCTGCTGTTGACCAGCTTTGCCAGATGGGTCCCACACTTGTGAAAGAATTATTGATTGATAAATTCAGCATTGATTTTGACAAAAAATCCGAAAACGAATTTGACCTGACAGCCGAAGGGGCCCATTCACTACCAAGAATTCTGCACTCCAAGGACAGCACAGGTAAGTCAATACAGAAAAGTGTTCTGAATGTAATTGAAAAACATCCGAACATAGAAGTTCTTGTTAGCCACACAGCAGTCGATTTGCTTACATTATCCCATCATTCAAAGAATCTATTGAATATCTATGATAAGCCTGCATGTTTTGGTGCTTTTGTATTAAATATGAAAACAGGAAAAGTATTTCCAATTTATTCATCTGAAATAATCATAGCCACAGGTGGCTTGGGCCAAATTTACAGGCATACAACCAATCCACCTGAACAAACGGGAGATGGCATTGCTCTGTCATGGAGGGCAGGTGCGAGATGTTTCAATCTTCAATACATCCAGTTCCATCCTACAACTTTATACAACGACCGCGAAAGTTTTCTAATTTCAGAATCAATGAGAGGCGAGGGCGGCAAGTTGATTGACAAGAATGGCAGGGAATTTATGAAGGATTTTGACGAGAGAGGCTCACTCGCTCCGCGAGACATAGTAGCAAGGGGAATTCATCAGACAATGCTCAATACAAATCATCCATGCGTCTATCTCGATATTTCTTCCAAAGATTCAAAATGGATTAAGAATCGTTTCCCTACTATTTATTCGCACTGTAAGAATATGGGAATTGATTTAACCAAGGAACCTATTCCGGTTGTGCCTGCCGCACATTACTCATGCGGCGGTGTTGGTGTAAGCCTTAAAGGCAGAACTTCATTACAAAGATTATATGCTGTCGGCGAAGTTTCCTGCACCGGTGTTCATGGTGCAAACCGGCTCGCTTCCACCTCGCTGCTCGAAAGTGTGGTCTGGGGATACGTCGCAGGTAAAGATGCATCCGAGCATGCTATAATTGATGATTATTTCCCTGAAATATTTAATTGGGAAGACGAGGTCGAATACGTTGACCCGGCATTGATAGCACAGGACTGGCATACAATCAAGAACACAATGTGGAACTATGTCGGATTAATCAGAACGAGACAGAGACTCTTGAGAGCAGCTACAACTCTGAGGCATCTGCAAACCGAAATCGAGCAGTTCTACCAAAAAGCAAAAATGACAAATGAAATTCTCGAATTGAGAAACGGTGTGCAGACTGCAATTGCTGTTACATTTGCCACTCTCGAGGCAAGGGCAAGCCGCGGTTCTCACTATATTCAGCAAAACGGAACTAGTCTCTGAATTTTTTAGAATAAAAGTATAGTGATATACAGGCAATAAATCCGACTGCAAGAAATGGAAGCCACACAAGCCAGGGCTGGTATTCTTTCCAAAGCATGATAGTTAAATCCTGATTACTGAGTTTAGTCAAATTACCAAGTTTGTTGAATGCATCGGTTGAATTGATATTATTGAGCCCGTAATGAGAATACAGGTAGTTTACTGCAAGCGTTGCTTTTTCAGCATAATATTTATATAGCCAACCACCAAGAAGCGAGCCTCCTCCCAATCCGATTGCGAGGGATATGTTCAGGTAACTCATATACAGTGCTTTTTCGGATTTACCCGCAAGACTGCTGACCTGCTCTGCAAACTTTGGATTTGTCAGCATCTCACCCAATGTATATAATATGATTCCTGCAACTGCAAAAGAACCGTAATAAGTGGCTCCGCTCAGAAATAACCCTAATGCAGCTAACAATGTCCCAATCATCAACGCATATATTCTGTAAACTTTTGAGAACCACCAGCACACAAGCACTACACCAACAAATACAAGCCCTGCATTGAGATTATACAGCCATTCATATGAAATCATTATTCCCCTGCCTGTATCCATCAGCATAAAATCAGGAATATGCAAAGTTGAAACTAATCCCGATGTATCAGTCCAGTCATAAATGAAATTCGGCAGAGTTTCGTAGAACTGCATATAAATAACAGTGAAACCCGACATGATTATTACAAACAGTCCTACCCTCGGTTTAAGGAGATTTACAAATATATTTTTGATTACGGGATATGAAGATATTTTTCTTGTTTCAATATCATTTTTTTCTTCTTTAAGTAAAAAAAGTATAACGAGATTCAATAAAATAATAACTGCACTGCCGATGAACACTGCTTCCCATGAGATTTCTTTGAGATATTTGGATATTGGTATTCCGAAAAACACTGCGAGATTCAGAAGCATAAAATATACAGCCCATCCTGTTTTGGATTTTGTTTTGTCAATAGTCCTTGCAACAGAACCTTGTAAGGCAGGCTTGAACATTCCCGAACCTAATCCAAGAATTATCGTTCCAAAAAGAAAAGGATAAAAACTTCTTTGTGTTGCCAAGACAAAATACCCGAGAGCTATTATAAACACAGATATAATCATTGTCTTTTTGTGGCTGTATTTATCTGCAAAGCTTCCTGAAAATACAGGCACGATATTTTGCACCAAAGCCCACCAGAAAAAGATGATGCCTTTGATGGTCTGCTCCCAGTGCAAGCCTCCTGCTGCATCCTTTTGTGCAATGAATATGGGCATCTGGAGCAAGACGCACCAGTATGCAAGCTTTTCCAGCATCTGGAGCAGGTTCAGTGCCCAAAAGATTTTGGGTATTGTTTTTATGTCGTGTATCAGTTTTATTATAATTCCCTCAGCATTTGATCTTCATTATTATATAATCCCTACGGGATAATAACGTTGTTATCGTTGTTAAAGCTCTACAGATATTTATTCACTACGTGAAAATCTATTCAAAACCTATTTCCATTTTACTTGTACATTAAATTATATTTTATCCTTTTTTATCCCGTAGGGATTATATATCGGTAACTACTGCATCCCCACCACTACTGCTTATCCCGTAGGGATTATATATCGGAAATTATTTAAGTTATTCAGGTCTCAACACCGTGATTCCTATATCCGATTCGATTCCTTTTATATAATCTGAAATTACGGCATCCACCACAACTTTTTTCTTCTTTGATGATGCGTGCATGAACTTTGGTTTACTGCTCTTGTCCCTGATAATCAGTCCAGTGTGTGAGTAATCAAGCCCTTCCTTGTTTGTAGCAACTGCGATAATATCTCCCGTCATTAGTTTTGGCTCGATTGACTTGATTGATTCTGTCGGGATATAATAATATGTTATTGAGTTAATTTCATTTTCAGTCTGCTGAATAATCTTTACAAATTCCGGTTCATTCTTCAATGCTTCATAATATTCAGGATGTTTTGACATGAAAGATACATTCACGGGAAACCGCACACCGCCGAGTTCCTGGGTAATATCCTTCACCGCACCTTTTTTGACATTATCATAAATCCAGTCGGATGTATAATGCAATCGTGATGTGTAATCTGTGAGAACTCCACTCCTGTAGCGTGTGAAAGTTACTTCATTGATTAACTCCTCAAAGCTGAACCGTCCTTTCTTTAGTAATCTCGCGATATCGAGGACATTTTCATATAGTGTAACGCAATCTAATCCTTTGAGATTGATTCTGCATATCTCAGGACCGGGACCTTCGAGTGTGAAAGCTACATAAGGAGTGTTGATTAGCATTGTTGCGATTCTTCCCATCAGCTCGCCGATCGGGAGTTCATCCCATTTTTCGGAGATTGCCCTTGATATTATCTTTCTGAATATTTTAACAGTATCTTCCGAATAAATTTCTTTACCCTGAAAAAAGCTGAACAATGGCTGTGTTTTCAACAGCACTACCCCTGCCGCAATCAATCCCACTTTAGTAAACTCTCTTCTTTTCATAATTTCTCCATCCGATAATTTAGAATTTTCAATTTGAAATTTTCAATATACAAATTTTAAATTCCTTCAAATTTGAATAGCCACGACTTATAAGTCGTGGGTTTGGTTTGCTAGCATATAATAGGATTTATCCCCTTAATATAAGCGACTAAAGTCTTTTGGATTGGTTTTGAAAGCCAACCCGCTATTTGAAAATAGTGGCTATTCATAATAGTTTTTTCCTAAATTTTTAATTTCATTTAATATTTTAAATTTATTATTTTAAAATTCATTGAAAATTGAAAATTAGAAATTGAAAATTATTAGTTTCTACTCTTATATGGGTTTTCTGATTCGTAAACTTCATCAATCAGTAGATGCATACTTTCAGCCGCATCTTTTGAAAGCCTGTCGCATCTCTCGTTATCGGGAATGTCAGCATGTCCTTTTACCCAGACAAACTCTACATCATGCTTCTCCATTTCCAGCAGGAGCATAGCCCATAAATCTGCATTCAGAGCCTTATCCTTACGGTTCCGCTTCCAGTTATTCTTTCTCCATTTCTCAGCCCAGCCTTCATTAATTGATTTCACTAAAAGCTGTGAGTCGCTGTGAATGATTACATGAAGCCGTTTGTCCGATTTCAATGCCCTCAATGCTTCTATTGCCGCTAGGATTTCCATCCTGTTGTTTGTTGTATGCCTGAATCCTTTCGACAATTCCTTAAAATGCTTTCCATACCTCAGCACAACTCCATAACCGCCGGGACCCGGATTACCGAGGCAGGCTCCGTCAGTATATATAATCACTTTTTTTTGTCCTTTGTCTTTCGGCTTTTTCCCGCTGAACAAAGTAATATCTTCTTTTGTTTTCTTCATAAAACAATTTATTTAAAATTGGAATCAGGCAAAATTAATATTAATAAATGATGTTAGGTAATAAAAAACCTTATTGCTTCCACTTAACCTTAGTAACAAGTTAATAAACCCGATCTTCAACCTTATTAGCTTATTACTTAAAAGAAACTCTAAATAAGGTAATAAGGTTTCGGGTACATGTTATGTTGTTTGTTACTAAGGTTTGAAGGTTATTATAAGGTTTTTTTGTGTAATATAAGTTATAAATTTTGTATTACACTGTAACATTTTGCAATTTTTTGTGTTATTACAATAAATATTAATACAAAATTTGGTATTCTTTAATAAAGGCAGACTATTTCGTAACATAATTTAATTTGGAGAGTGTTATCTAAAGATAGATAAAAAGATCTCTCTATAATATTCAAAACTATTGTTCTCATTTATATTCCAACATAACCGTAAACTA
>MHAY01000101.1:17781-27574 GCA_001804705.1 Ignavibacteria bacterium RIFOXYC2_FULL_35_21 | reverse complement strand
TATGCCGAACGGCACGTACGGTGGTGTGAGAGGACGGTAAGGGAAATAATCCCTTACCTCCTACTCGATTCAAATTCAAATCAAGGTATTTCCGGACAATTATTGGAACACCCTAAAGAAGGATTATTACTAAATCGTAATTGATTTAAAATGTCTTTATACCTAAATCTTATTCAAACAACTCATAGCTGATGAGTTCAAATAATAAATTTAAGTTTGTTGCTTCAGGTTTAGAACCTAATAAATAATATTCGAATATTATTGGGCCAATGTCAGGGACATAAAAAGGTATGTAACTCATAGCAAATTGCATTTTAGTATTTTTATCCTCCAACCAATTTTGGTATTCTAAACCGTTAAATCTACCAGCAGGAACAATGACATTCGATACATTTTCAATATTTGTCCATCTGTAAAAGTTTTTATCTAAAACAACATACTCATCTAATGAATCATCATAAACTAAAGTTTTTACATTATCATTCACACTAGCCAAATAAGGTGAAGTGAGTTTGGGGTATTGTGCTTCAAGGCTTGACTTATTGTCGCAAATTTCACATTTCATCCATAATCCTACATCTGTATTTGTCAGGAAAATTGTACTATTATCATCATTTATCCACCATACCTCAAACCATTTTTCATTATTATGAAGAACCTCGTTAACAACTTTGATGGTGTCTAAATATTCCCTAACAAGAGAACCGGATTTGATTTCCTGCACATTATAAATCCAGGTATTTCCAACATGTAGAGGCATGATGACTGAGTTTGTCTGGTCTGTCAGGACATAATTGTAATGAATGCCATACTTGTTAATATTTTCATCCGAATTGATTATATCCTCGCAGGATGAAAAAAGTCCCAACAAAAGAAATGAAGATGCAATAAATAAATACTTTTTCATTTGAACTCCTTAATAAAGTTTATAATCTTTTAAAGAATAAGTCATTAATTTTTCTTTTTTGATTTCTTTACCATTGAAATATGTAATGTGATAAATTTCTTCTTTTATTTTGCCGACATTTAAAGCATAATAATATACGAATTGATAAAATTGCACAGTGTCATTACTTAAATCATATAATTTGAAATTTTTATAAGATTCCGTGAATTTATAGCAATTAAATGTACCGGCATCAACAACTACGTTTTGGTTCGTTTCAACTTTCAGTTGTCTTTCTGCTTTTAAGTTGTTATAAGATGTATCGGGAGCATGATATAACCATATTTTAACATCAGAATAATATATTTCGTTGTTTATGGCAGGATATTTTACAACCAAATAATTAGTATTTGCACTGAATTGGTCGTGGAGCCATACTCCGATATCAGTGTTAGACACAAAAACTCTGAATGAAAAATAAACATAAAAATTAATATAAGTTCTGGATAGGATGAAAAATTTTTCTCCGCTAAATAAAGTGTCTCCATCTACTGTTAAAGTATCATAACCACCCATTCTGGTATGTTCATCAGTAGTATCGTACTTAAACATATACACCCAGTAGTTACCCAATTTAAGAGGTAAAAGAACATCTTCTGTTTGATTCTCCTTTATTTTTGTGTAGCTGCCCGTAGATTTTATAATATTATCTTCGGGGTTTGTTGTGTCATCACAAGCAATAATAAATATGAATAGTAAAAATAATATTAGATATTTCATATCACACTCCTAAAATTTATAGTTAATACCAAAATTTAATCCGATTTTTGATGCACTGAACCATCTTTGATTATGTGTGAATAACATATTGCTATACTCGAGGTTTTCTACTAATGAAAATGAATCATTTATTTTATATAATATTCCGACTGAGGGCCTTAAAATAATACCATAATTATTGACAGCTAAATTAATTTGTCCTAATGGCTGTAAATCTTTGTCAGTAAGAAATTTTTGTCTGAAACTGATACCATAGCTTGTAAGATTTGGATTTTGTTCGATTTTATAAATGATGTCGTCCCTAACATTTTCTTCATACTTTGTAAAAAATGTTTCCTGTCTTATATTAATACCAAAATCGAAATTATCAATTACATTAAAAAATATTTCAAATCCAAGATTATTGAAATCCGAAATTCTTGCCGGCTGTAATGTCTCTTTCGGGATATTCCAATTTGTTGACCATCTGCCTTCCACAGAAATACCTATATCTTCATCACTACCGAAATCTTCTTCCTGAATTAACTGCAATTCATTTTTTTGTTCAGTTATATCAGATAGGTTTATATTGTCGGACAATTCAGGTTCATTCCATTTGATAGATTTTTTTTCTATGAAAATTGGCTCTGACATTGCAAGTAAATTATGATTAGACTGCTCCGGAACTGGCTCTGACATAATATTCTCTTTTTTCAGATTCTCACTTATAATAACATTGTGTTTTTTATTTGTGATGATATTATTCATATTACTCTTTATTAAGTCATTTGGAGATTCAATTTGTTGAACTGCATCAGGCTTATTCATTTTTAATGGTGTAGCTTGCCTGTTTTCAGTTGAAAAAAAGCTTGTTGAAACCATAAATACGGATGTTGCCAGTAAAGCACCAATGCCTCCTGAAAGAAAATGCCATTTTGAACCTTGAATTAATTTTGCAAATGCGGGTGTATGTCTTACAGGCATTGAAATATTCAAATCTCTGTAAACGGATGCTTTCAATGCTGTTCCCGGAGCATAAAATCCCGAACTTGCTTTAATAGTATTTGTTATGGCGAGCAGGCTTTTATATTCTCCCCTGAGTGAGTCATCCATCGAAATCATAGAGAACAATTCTCTTTCTTCTTCTTCGGGAAGCTCTCCATCAATAAACTCGACTAATTTATCTTCATATTCCATTTTTGAACTCCGTTATTTTTCGTTAAATTCTTTAATGTAAGGCTCTAATATTTTCTTTACCATATTAGTAGCTCTTGTAATTCTTTTTCTTATACACTCAACGCTTTCGTTACACAATTTGGCAATTTCCTCATTTGATAATTCCTGGAATCTTTTCAGAATAAAAGCCTCTTTATAAATATCTTCAAGGCTGTCCACCGCCACATGAATTAATTCAATCAATTCATTATTATCCTGCTTTCTGCTTGTGTTTTCGATTTTAGAATCCCAATCCGATAATGTTAAAAGCTCATTCCTGATTTTTTTATTTCGGTTTATTTTCCTTGCATTGTCATATATAAGATGTTTGACAGTGAGAATCAGGAAAGGAAGGACTTTTTCAACGCATTTGCCCGATTTAATAAATAGGAAGAATTTGAGCCATGCATCATGAAAAACCTGATTTGATTCGCTTCTGTTTCTTGTCAGAAACAGGCAATATGAAAATAATTTGCTTCCATAGCGGTTAAAAAGGACGTCAAAGGCATAGTCACAGACAGGTTTCTCTTCTCTAAGCAGAGGTAATAGCTGTTCGTCACTATATGCATTATAATTATTCATTTGTTCTTTTTGTCTTTGTTATAGAGTAAAGACCTTTTTTTGTTAATGCAAAATCTCATACTATGAAGCGAAGAAGGACATCAAACAAGGACCATTTCCTATCTTGCAATAACAAACGGAAAAGCTTTTATTTCCGTACCTATTTTAATCGTTATAAGATAAACACCACTATTTTGGTTTTCCGATAACCAGGTTAATTCACCTGAATAATTATTGATTTTATTAAATGAAAATTCTTTTTTTTCAGACACAAGTGTACCTAATAAATCGTATACGCTAATTACAGCATTTTCAATATTATATGACATATTCCAATATACTCTTACTTTCACAAAGTCTTGTGCAGGATTTGGAATAGGTTGTGATATATACAAAGTATTTGAAACTTCGATTTGTTCTTCAACTGAAGTTATTTTTTTATGTTTTGCAAACCACATCACATCGGATTTCATCAACGAATCATACGCAGTCATATATATAAGACTATCTTGTTGCACATCCATATAAAATTCACTATACCTTGTTTTTGGTGAAATATTATTCCAAACAAAAGGTTCATTTTCTATCTCATTATTTTCAAAATACTCAAAATAATATCCTGTTTTTGTATAAAAAAGACCACCTATTAAAGTTTTATAATCATAACCTGTAATTCCACCAAATTGAAGTATATTCATATCTTCCTTGGAAAATATTTTATCGAAACTCATGGTTTTTAAATTTAGTTTAAAAACATCACAATAATATTTAGTTTGATCTCCATAAGTTATACCAATGAAAATATTATCTATTATCCTTCTAATTTTATCAAAGAAAAACTTATTAACAGGGAATTTGATTTCTATTTCTTTTTTCCAGGACTCACCATCATCCTTTGAGGATAAAAAACTATAAAATAAACTATCAAAAATCCATCCAACACTATCACGTGGATACTTATATGTTGCTGTTATTGCCACTAATTCATTATTATTATACGAATCAATATATAATATTTGTGTAGAATCAAGATAAGTTCGTTGTTCAATGCCCAATGTATCATTCAATCTGAAAATTAACGAATATCGTAAGTCATATAATGCCCCTTGTAATGAGAATATTGTTTTGTTATTATTTAAACATGTTAATGGTTTTTTATTCTCTAAATAACCAATCATATTATTAACATTTTTTGGTAAAACTGTTTCACCCCCATCATAAGTAATTGTAAAATTTGTATCCCCTTGCACATCAAAATTATTATTCCCATAAAAAAAACCATACATATTGTCTTTAAAATATGCATCACCAGTATTTTGAAAATCACTAAATTTCATAAATATTGGCTCATAGTTTTGTTGAGGGAGCCAAGTATTACCTCCATCAATTGTTTTAATAAATTTCGCATACTTTGAAATTCTTTTTGCATTTAATTTATCGAATAAGAACATATATCCGAATTCACTGCTTATATTAAAGTGTGATTTCAATTGCCAGTTTTGTCCACGATTATATGACATATAAATAAGTTTGTCAAAACCAACAGCAATTATAATATCTGAAGTCAAATAAGCAACATTTTTAAATTTTAATGAGCTTATATACCTGTCATTACCTCCTTTTTTAATATGAATCGCATTATGGTTTTGTTTATCTATTTTTATAAAATATAAGGAATCAAGATTTGTCGAAACATTACTTATATTATACAACTCATACAGATTACCGTTGTAAGAAGAATATACACCCTTTTTAATCGGAGAAAATATAAAATCCACTTTGCTTCCATCATATTGATAAAGACTATTTCCAAGTTCAAAATATGTTAAATTACCGTCTGAGAACAAATTTTTTATAACCGGACAGTCAGCACAGATACCTGAATTTTTTAAATCAACAATGTTTGTATTGTCGTTTTGTAAATTTATTATACCAAGCTTCCCATGACCAGCAGAATAGACCAAATTGTTGCCCGTAATCGTAAAATCATAATAAGTAGTGTCCGCATTGATGATGTATTCTTTCGACTTTTCAACATTTGAGTTGAACACTATTATACCAAAATTACTTATGCAATACAGGTTGTTATTATATGCAATAATTTTATAGAATTCTGTATTATTTCCATAATCAAATTGCTGCCAGTTAATCCCATCATCGCTTGATTTAATTATGTATTGTTTATTTACAACACCATAAAAATCATTCCCTATATTAGTTATACTCACAATATTAAAAGAATCATTCAAATTTATTTGTGACCAATTATTACCTTCGTCAACTGACCGAATGATTACACCTCCCTCGCCATAAGCGAGAATAGTTCTGCCATTATAAGCAGAGCCATTATAATTTGTATAGACTCTGTAATAATCTAAGCTGTCGAAAATACTATTTTCAGCAAAAGAATGGAATGTTGATGTAATAAATATTAATATTAATATGACATATTCTTTCATGTTTTTTACTTAAGATTATTATCTAATATAAATCTTAGAAAATATTATTTGTTTAAGGCCATCTGTACCCAATAACAATATCATTCATTTGTTCTTTTTGTCCTTGTTATAGAGTAAAGACGCTGATTGTACTAATTTTGGGACAATTTATTAATTTTCCTAATTATTTTATAATTAAAACAAAATGAGTGGTTATTTGTAATTATATAAAGTAATATTAAATTACTTTCGTCTAATTAAGCGAATGTAATTAAACCTTATTTGGAGTTTATGAAGAGTTCGTCAAAGAAGTTCATTTTATCAGGTGCATTGTTTATTTTTATATCTTTTCTGTTGATTGGTCAACTCGATGGTGTAGGGGTTCAAAATATTGAACCCCTTCTGGCTAGTGAAAGGGTTCAAAATATTGAACCCCTACAACAGGGAACATCTGCAACATTACGTGCAATCCCAAATGAAGCTTTCGGTTTCGGTGAAAAACTCGATTATAAAGTAGGCTATAAATTCATAACGGCAGGTACAGGTTATTTTTGGATTCAGCCAAAGCCTGTGATTCGGGGTGATAATTATCAGTGTTATGACATACGGTTCAGGGTACAATCTCTCGAAAGCCTTCGCTGGATTTACAAGGTTGATGACAATTACAAAACAGTTCTCGACGTGGACGGCATTTTCCCCTGGGAATTCGAACAGCACGTCAGGGAGGGGAATTATAAAAAGGATGCAAAGGCTGTGTTCGACCAGGTAAATAACACTGCTTATACAAATGATAAAAAGTACAAGGTCCCGTCTTATGTTCACGACATTGTATCTGCTTTTTATTATGTACGTACACAAAATCTAAGCTCTATGAAAAAGGGACACATTTTTTACTTGCAAAACTTTTTCGAGGATACAACTTATAACCTTGGTGTTAAGATAATGGGAAGAGAGACAATTGAAGTTGAAGCAGGTAAATTCAGGTGTATCGTTATTCAGCCACTCGTTGTGCAGGGCGGGTTATTCAAAACCGAAGGTAATATATTTATATGGCTGACCGACGACGAAAGGAAAATACCTGTTAAAGTAGCAACAAAGATAATAATTGGTTATGTCGGTGCCGAACTTATTAAATACAGCGGCATTCGCGGTCCTGTAAATGCAAAAATTGATTAAAAATATTTTGAGGGAATGTACTATGAGAAATTTCATTAAAGTTCTAGCGGTTCTAATAATTTTAAACATTAGCGTTTTGTATTCTCAAACTCCGGACAAAGATGATTGTTATAAACATCTTAACGATAAATATGGTAAAATGAACTCTGTTTCTTTCAAGTTCAATTCTCCTGATGTAAAAAATTTTCAGGGTTCAATTATTGCTGTAAAAGGTAATAAATACGTTATCGTTACAAAAGAAAGGGCTGTTTACTGCAATGGAGGAAATATCTGGAATTATTTAATTGAAGATAATAAGGTGCTAATTAGTATTTATGATAATTCAAATAGCAGTCCGATGTCAATCGAGAAATTCTTTTTTAATTTTCTTGAACGATATACACCCTCCGAGCTGACTGAATCAACATCTTCGCTCGGGACAAAATCATATGTTCTGCAATTAGCTCCAAAATCGGAAAAATCTTTCGATATTGACGATATAAAAATCTGGATTGACCCCAAGAATTATATTATAAGGTCTATCAAAATAAAAATAGCCGGTAAAATTCAAACACTGAACATTGAAGATTTGGTACTTGATAAAAAATATCCGGATAAAACCTTTGAATTTGTCCCAACTGGCAAAGAACAAATTATTGATTTCAGGTAAGTGCTTTAACGACAATCGGTATAGAAATATAAATATATTTGATACTAAGAATTAGTCTAAATTAATTCAATAATAAACCGATAAATATATAAATATCATTTGTTGATTATTTAATAAATTATCTTAAAATGAAATTAGCTTTTGTATTGATTTTACCTTTATTGGTTTTGTTGATTTCTTGTTCTTCCGTCAGAACAAAAACTTCTGCAAGGAAGCCGCCTCCACCAAAAACCGAAATAGCAAAAAAGGCCGATAAAAAAACTCAAACACCGACTAAACCAATAACTAAACCAAAATCAAGATTTACAGATACAACTAAAGTAGTAATTAAGACCAATATAAGAACTACACACGTTTCAATCAACTCACAACTCGATACGGCAATCGTAAATTTTGAAAATGCGAGTGAAGAACAGGACCTTGAAAAACTCGACCAAACCTGCCTCGAGATAAAATCCTTTGCCGAAACATTTGCCGAAGGGGATTCCTTGAAATTTGAAGCAATGTTTTATAAAAGCGAATGTCTGATAATAAAACAAGATTTCGAAGATGCTGAAAAAGTTTTGTCCGGTATAGCAAAAGATAAGCTAATCCCAAATTCAGTACTTGAGAGAACATTGGTAAGGCTTGGGCAAGTATATTGTGCTTTAGACAGGAAGAAGGACGCTCAGGCTATGTTTTCAAAATTCAGGAAGCAATTCCCAAATTCAATTTATGAGGAGATTGCTAATTGCGAGGCAATCCATCAATAAATTTGATTAAAGTATCTCCCTTCTTGACGGATAAGTCTTTCTCAACTCATCGAAAACATCAGTTTTACCGTTACTTGCATTCAATATTTTCCTCAAATTCTTTGTGTCTTCATCAATTTCCCTTGATTTTTGCAAAAGAATATAAAGTTTATCATAATCAGAAAAGATGTCAGAATGTAAGGGTTTATATTGAGATAATTCCTGATTAATTTCCGTATAATCCGGTTCAAGTTCTGAAAATTCTTTGAAAGCATCAGCCATCATTTTAGCACCCCTGATTTTTCCGTCTCTTGAATAACCAGCCACATGCGGTGTTGCAATCATGACTTTATTCATAAGTTCATGGTTGATATTTGGCTCATTCTCCCAGACATCAATAGCAGTGTACAATAATTCTTCATTATGTTTCGATATTAATGCTTTTTCATCAACAACTCCGCCACGTGAAGTATGAATAAATAAAGAGCCTGGTTTTATTAATTTTAAATTTTGTTCATTTAAAAGATTATGTGTTTGATAAGAACCATCAAGTGTTAGAGGGACATGATTAGTAATAATATCAGACCTTTCGCATATATCATCCAATTCTGCATATTTAACAAAATCCGGGAAAACGAAATATTCATCCTTTAACGGTGGGTCGTTGAGAAGAATTTTTAATCCTAAATAGTTAGAATATTTTGCAACGATTTTACCAATATTACCATATCCGACAACTCCTATTTTCTTATCCTGAATTTCAGATTTAGTTATATTTCTCCATTTCAAAATTGAATACACAACATATTCGGCAACAGAATTTGCATTGGAGCCGGGAGCATAGGCAAAGGTTATATTATTATGGCTCAAGTATTCAACATTGACATGGTCTATACCTGAAGTTGCAGAGCCAACGAATCTGACAGTTGTTCCTTCCAGCAATTCTGAATTTATATTAGTCGTTGACCTAACAAAAAGTGCTGAACAACCTGAATCTATCAACTCATTCCTCGATAACTTTCTGCCTGAATACTCGATTACTTCGCCACAGGGTTTCAGAGCTTCGGCGAGCATGGGTATATTTTCATCAACAAAGATAATATGCTTCATAACAATGCTAAACTAATCATAAATTTAATAACAGATTTAACCTTTTTTTATAGTAATTACATTATAATAGAATTTTCAATTTTCATTGAATTATTAATGAACAAAATTTCAAATATTTAATTTATAAAATGAATATCTAATTTAATTAGATAATAAATTAGCCGAATACAAAAAGCTAATTCCTTTTTTACATTGGGAAATTGCAAAATTGAAAATTACAAATTAAAATTTTTAGAAATTATAATTTATGAGAGATACAAGTTAATAA
>MHAY01000101.1:0-17763 GCA_001804705.1 Ignavibacteria bacterium RIFOXYC2_FULL_35_21 | reverse complement strand
CTTAGTAACAAAACTTATTATTCTACAAATCAAACCTTATTACCTTATTTTGATTTTGATTTTTGGTTGAATAAGCTAATAAGGTTAATATAACCGGTTACTTTACTTTTTACTAAGGTTAAATGTACTTGATAAGGTTTTTAAAATTACAAAGGTAATGAGCAGTAATAAAATTTTCAATATTGCGTAACATGAGTTAATAATTAATAATTATTTTGTAAATTAGATTTGATATATTTATTTTCAAAAATTATTTGATTTTTTACGGTATGGATTACGCTGCAGGCTCAGACCAGGTATTTCGCAAGGTAACTACTCTCCGGCTTTTGGAGATGAAAAAAGCAGGGATAAAGATTTCCTGCCTCACAGCTTATGATGCTCTTATTGCAAGGATATTGGACGAATCCGGAATTGATTTAATCCTCGTGGGCGATTCTCTTGGCAATGTCGTTCAGGGCAAGGATACTACATTGCCTGTAACCCTGGAAGAAACAATATATCATACAAAAGCTGTTGTTCAAGGGGCAAAAAGGCCTTTAGTAGTTGCAGATATGCCTTTCATGAGTTTCCAGGTTTCGCCTGAAGAAGCATTCCGTAATGCAGGTAAGGTTATGAAAGAGACAGGGTGTTCGGCATTGAAGCTCGAGGGTGGCAAACTTGTTGTTGATGCAATTGCACGTATGACCGAAGCTGGAATACCTGCAATGGGACATCTCGGCTTGACTCCTCAGAGTATAAATAGATTCGGCACTTACAAGGCAAGAGGCACAACTAAGGAAGAAGCGGACCAGATTCTTAATGATGCAAAATTATTGGAGGAAGCCGGGGCATTCGCAATTGTTTTGGAAAAAATTCCTGCGGAGCTTGGAAGGAGAATTACAGAATCTCTGACTATACCAACAATAGGAATAGGCGCGGGACCTTACTGTGATGGACAGATTCTTGTCTATACCGATATGCTTGGCCTTACGATAGACTTCAGTCCCCGATTTGTCCGCCGTTATGCCCGGTTATATGAGGAAATCAAAGATGCTACTTTAAAATACACAGAAGATGTTAAGAATAAACATTTTCCTAACGAACAGGAAAGCTACTGATGAAATTTAAATTATTGTATATTGTCATAATCTTATCATTTGTATTTTTCTTGAAGCTGATTGTCGGGTGCGGGACTGAAGTTATAGGGCCTAATACAAATATAATTTTTCCTGATTCATTAGTTAGCTATATTAGCAATGTCGAACCTTTTATGAGGGTAAAATGTGCTTATAGCGGTTGTCACAGCGACCCGCCTTATAATTCTGCTTCAACTATGACAAATTATTTCTCATTATTTAGCACAGATAATCTTGGCCTGGTTATAGCAAAAAAACCCGATAACAGTGTTTTAATCCAAATTTTGGATGGAAGACTGCCACACAATCCATATTTTCAAGAAGGATATATTACTCAAAATCAAATTAATGGTATGAGGAAATGGATTGAAGAAGGAGCAAAAAACAATTAATTTTGCTTATAGATAAGATAAAAAATTTTATAAATATATTTAAGTATTATGGAGTTTTTATGAAAAAATTGTTAACACTTTTATCATTATTTTTTATATGTATAATACTTTGGAACTGCACACCTAAAGCCGAACCCGAAGAAATTACGGGAATGACTACCTATGAAGACCCGGTTGTGAAATTTTCGCTCAAACATCCACAAAACTGGATAATTATTCCTACCGTGGGAAGCAGGATTACAATCTTTTCTTCAAAAGGTGCCAAGGACAGGTTTCTCCAATATGACGCAGAAGGCAAGGCAGGTGCTAAAATTGACCTCTATGCCAAGAAGCTCGATTCGGGTAAAACCTTCGAAGAATTTATGGCTAAAGCGAAAAATTTTCAACCACAGGTATATTCCAAGCCGGTTAAAGTGATATTGGATGGGATGGATGCCTATAAACAAACTTACTCTTTCGAATTGTCTGATGGCATGATGGAAGGTGAAGTTTATTATGCTACAAAGGACGGTAAATATGCAACAGCAATCTTTTTTGAAGCGTTTGGAGGCACACTTCACGGATACCATAAATACATTGAAGAAATGCTTGCATCGGTAAAGCTTGCATACGAACCTGCAGCAAAAAAGCCTGATACAATCTTAGTTGAAGCTGAACCTCCTTCACAAAATTTAACTACTAGAGGCGGGGATGGTTATACAATTTCTATTCCTGAAAACTTTACTTCTACAACAGGTTCTGCAAGGGATGCCCTGAGTTCAAGGAACTATATTGGCGACCGCAGGGCTGACTGCAATATTCAGGTTGATGTTATTGATGCAACAAAACAGCAAAACCTGAAAAAAATTGTCGAGGATGATAAAAATAAAGCGAAGTACGGTAATTCAACTCCATCCGCAACATCTATAGGAGGCCAGTCAGCTTATGTATTCAGCTATTCGCCGGGCAGAAATGTGCAGAGCCGGGTATTTTTCGTGATTAAAGGAAACAAACTTTTCAGAATTACAATGAACTGGTTCAAAGGTGAGGAATCATCATATTTGCCGATATTTGAAAAATGTATAAAGAGTTTAAAGTTTCAATAAGAATTATTATATTTACTATATAATGGGTGGCAGATGATCCTGTAAATGTGTAGCAGTGCGAAAGCACAATCTACTTAAAAAAAAATTCCGGCAATGTCCGCTTAAAAATTGGGACTCTGCCACCATTTATTTTATTCCAAATGCAAAACAAAATTTACACTCATAAAATCAATACTCCACTCGGAGATATGATTGCCGCAGCCACAGACGATGGACTTTGCCTTCTTGAATTTGCAGACAGGCATGCTTGCCCAAAAGAAATAGATGATTTGAAAAAATTGTTGAAAGCTGAAATTATTGAAGAAGAGCATGTAATAATTGAACAAACACATAATCAGATTGATGAGTATTTCCAGGGGACGAGAAAAGAATTTTCAATTAAATTAAATACTCCGGGTACTGAATTTCAAACGAAAGTATGGTCGGTACTGATGGAAATTCCTTATGGAAAAACCCGAACATACAAAGACCAGGCTATAATACTTGGAAATTCTGCTTCAATTCGTGCAGTCGGCAAAGCAAACGGAGATAATCGTATAGCAATCATCATTCCCTGCCACAGGGTAATCGGAATAAATGGAGATTTAATAGGCTATGGTGGCGGCTTGTGGCGAAAACATCATTTACTTGAATTTGAAGCAAAAATAAATAATAATTTTTCTTTGTTTTAATAAATTGATAGAATTAATAATATGATTTGATATGCACACAAATGAAAAAATAATTATTCTCGATTTCGGAGCTCAATATACTCAACTCATTGCCCGTAAAGTACGTGAGAATGGTGTTTATGCCGAGATATATCCTTTTAGTATTGCTTATAAAAAGCTGAAAGAGCTTAATCCTAAAGGCATCATACTTTCGGGTGGACCTTCAAGTGTTTATGAAAAAGATGCACCAATCCCATCTTTTGATGTAGTTGATTTTGGTGTGCCTGTGCTTGGAATATGCTACGGACTTCAACTAATAGCATATACAAAAGGCGGAGTGGTTGACCGAGCCGCAAGACGAGAGTTCGGCAGAGCAGAACTGCTCATTGATTCTCACGAAGACTTATTCATGGATTTACCTTCATCTACGACAGTATGGATGAGCCATGGAGATGCACTAAAAGAACCGCCTGCGGGATACAAGATTATCGGACATTCGGATAATTCACCTGTATGTGCAGTTCGTTCACCAGACAAAAAAATCTTCGGAGTGCAGTTTCACCCTGAAGTTCATCATACACAACTTGGCAACAAGATACTGAATAATTTTGTCAGAAGCATCTGCGGATGCCGTGAAGTTTGGAATGCCGAATCATTCATCGAATCGTCAATCAAAGATATACGTGAAAAGGTTGGTAGTGAAGGTGTTCTTCTTGCTCTCAGCGGGGGTGTGGATTCAACTGTTGCGGCTGTCCTGCTTCACAAAGCAATCGGTGAAAAGCTTCATTGTGTTCATATTGATTCGGGGGTCATGCGTACTGATGAAAGTAAAACTGTAATTGAATTATTCAATCAATCATTTAAAATTCCAGTAGAGCTTGTTGATGGTTCAGAATTGTTTCTTGAAAGATTGAAAGATGTCGAAGACCCTGAGCAGAAGCGGAAAATAATAGGAAAAATATTCATTGACTTATTTGAAGAATCAGCAAAAAAAATTAAAGATATTAAATGGCTGGGACAGGGTACACTATATCCTGATGTAATCGAATCACTTTCTGTGAAGGGTCCATCAGCCACAATCAAAAGCCATCATAACGTTGGCGGCTTGCCTGAAAAGATGAATTTGAAAATCATTGAGCCATTCAGGGAATTATTCAAGGATGAAGTTCGTGAAGTGGGACACCAGCTTGGTGTGCCTGAGTGGTTTGTCGAACGTCATCCCTTTCCGGGACCAGGACTCGCAATAAGAATACTCGGTGCGGTATCGAAAGACCGATTGGATGTACTGAGAAAAGCCGATGATATTTATCTCGAAGAAATCCGTAATGCAAGATTATATGATGAAATATGGCAGGCATTCGCAGTATTGCTTCCTGTTTCGAGTGTCGGCGTGATGGGTGATTCACGTACTTATGAAAATGTTTGTGCATTGCGCGCTGTAACCTCAACCGATGGAATGACTGCCGACTGGTATGAATTTCCACCTGAAGTGTTAGCAAAAATCTCAAACCGCATAATTAATGAGGTGAGAGGAATCAATAGGGTAGTATATGATATAACAAGCAAACCGCCCGGGACGATAGAGTGGGAGTGAGAAAGCAATTACGAATAACAAATGAATCAAAACACAGAACTTGTGCGAAATTCGGTAAATATGAAAAGAGAGTATTTGAAAAAAAACGGATCAATAAAATTAAGATAAAGAGTTTAAGTGGAGAATCAATATGAATGAACACATAAGTCAATATCTTGAATATTATATTCGACTCAAAAATCCCCAATATGCAGTCTTGCTAAAAGGGGAATGGGGTTCCGGAAAGACATATTTTATTAAGCAACTTCAAGAAACTTGGGTAAACCGAGAAAGATATAAAGATAGTGAAACGGATGGAGATATTATTATTATTCAACCTATATACATTAGTCTATTTGGATTGAATTCCATAACACAAATCAATGATAAGATTAGAGCTGAAATTCATCCTTTTTTATATTCAAAGGGTATGAATATTGGAAAAAAAATATTAAAAAGTGTTATCAAAGGTATCGTTAAAATAGATTTAGATATAAATAATGACACTGAAAAGGAAAGTAATATTTCGTATGCAATTGATTCAATAAAGCTATTTGAAAACGATAATCCAAATGTCAAAGGAGATAAAATATTAATATTTGATGACATTGAAAGATGTAAAATTCCGATTGAAGAAATATTTGGATTTATAAATTATTTTGTAGAACATTTAAAATGCAAAGTAATTCTAATATCCGATGAAGATAAAATTCAGTCTAAGAATCCGAACATCGACAGCGTTGAAAACCAAATTAATTTAAATGATATTAGTCAAATGTCTTACAAGCACTTTAAAGAAAAAATAATAGGACAAACTTTTGAAGTTATAGGAGATGTGGACAGTGCTTTAAATACTTTTTTTGAGGAAATCCCAAATTTATCTTGTAAAGAATTTCTAATAAAAAACAAAAATTTAATAATTGAACTATTTAGAAATTCTGAAAAGGAAAATTTAAGAATACTAAGACAATTAATAAGTGATTTTAATCGCTTATTAGAATTCATTGATGCTACAAATAAGGAAGATGTTCCGAAATACGAAGAATTTCTGAAGCACTTAATTGTATATTTTATAATTGTTTATCTTGAATATAAAACAGGAAATCAAGATATTAGTGATTTTCAAAAATTTCATTATTTTGTTAAGACCGAAAAAGAGAAAATTGAAAAGTATAATTCAAAATATAATCAGTTTTTATCTGAACACCACATACTAAATTCAACTGACGTTCTTCCAATAGAAAACATTGTCCAATATTTGGAATCCGGTTATATTGAAAAGGATGAATTAAATAATATTTTAACACAAAATCATTTTTTCAGGTTAGATGATGAACAGTTGTGGGAAAAATTATGGGATTGGCAATATATAAAGGAAAAGAAATTTAAGGAATTAAGAGATACTTTATGGGGGGAATTATATAATTGTAAAATTGATAATATAATAGAAATTTTGCATATTATTGGAATATTCTTAACGCTTTCAAAAGAAAAATTATTTGAAAAAGATTTTAATTATATTCTAAAACATGCTAAGAAATTAATTGATAGGAATTTGTTATATAAAAAAGAATTTTACGATACTTATCAGGACAGCTCAATCTACAGAATATCCGGTAAGCAATATCAATCTCACGATATTAAAGAATTTCAAGAACTATTGAGTTATACTGATAAAAAAATCAGAAATATAAGAGATGGAAATGTATTTGCTAATTTAAAAACCTTATTTGAAAACCTTGATGATACAATTATCGGAAGTATCTATCCAAAATTACATGAGATAATACCAGGTTTTGAGATACTTATACAAATACCAATATTTAAAACAGTTCAAGGAAGAAAGTTAGGAAAAAAAATTAAAGGCTTAAATTATTATTCAATTTATTCTTTCATTGATTTTCTCAAGTATTTATATTATCCTGAAAAGAGATATACTAATGAGACTTTAATGAAGTATCATAAGGAGGATTTAAAATGTCTTGAGGACTTGAAAAATGAGATTAATTTAAAAATAAATAGTCGTGAATTCCTTAAGAATAGAGCCTTTAAAGAGTTAGATATTGAACTTGGAAAAATCATTGAAAAAATAAATAGGATATAAGGAGCTTTTCAAATGTTTTGTAATTTCAAAACAAGGAGATGAATATGGAAATGACTTGCCATAATTGCGGTAATAAACATTTCAAGGATGGAAATGTTGATAATGTATTTAATATCCAGGAAAAAATTTATTTAGTAAAGAATATTCCTGCACTTATTTGTACAAGGTGTGGTGAGCCATATTTTACACCGGAAACACAAAGAAGTATTGAGAATATTATCAAATCAAAGAATAATGTGGTCTCAAAAATTGAAGCTGATGTTCTTGAGTTTGTTTAATCAAATTCCTCTTGAATTTATCCATAAAAATTCTTCCTTTACTTAAGAATATTATCAAAAAGAATAGCTAAATATTATTCTGTTCAAAGTAAAACTCACTTTTAATTTATTATTGTAAGTTGTGCTATTCTCCTTTATATATTTATTATATGATTTTATTGCTCTTCTGAATTTCTCTTTGCTGCTAGAAAATAAAACAAAGCTGATTAAATCAAGAACAGTAGCTGCACCAGCAGTAAAATAAATTGACTCTTTTACTTGTCCAGAACCGTAATTGTAATAGCTAATAATATCATCTATTGTGATTACAGTTAACAATAGGCCACCAGCTAATGAAATGACAGCAAGTGTTTTATCTAATTTTGAAGAACTGACTAAATCGTATGAAAACTGATGATGGCTTATTATATCAGATATTTTCGATTTTGAATATTTTGATGTACCAATGTAATATTCGTTTCCCCAAAAGGAGTAATCAACTTTAATGGTATCTTTTCTGCTTTGAGCATGAACAAATAATGTTGTAACTAAAATGAAAAATGATAGTAGAAATATATGTTTCATAATATCACAGGAAATTAAATAATAATTTAATTTTTTAAATTATGATAAAAGAATAAATAAAACAAAAGTTATTCTTGCATTTTAAGAATAAATACTCTTTTTTTGCTTAATTAAATTAATCATAAAAATTGATTTCCAATAAAAAATGCAGGATAATTCCGTTAAACCGAGTCTGAAGGCTTTGTTTTCGATTACTGTTGTAGTCGGAGCTTTAGGCTATTTCGTTGATGTTTATGATTTGATTCTTTTTAGTATTGTTCGTGTATCGAGCCTGAAATCATTAGGCTATCAGGGCAATCAGTTGCTCGATTATGGTGTACTTCTTCTGAATTTGCAGATGCTGGGAATGCTCCTTGGTGGAATACTCTGGGGTGTGCTTGGCGATAAAAAAGGCAGGGTGAAAATCCTGTTCGGTTCGATTCTACTTTATTCTCTTGCAAACTTTGCAAATGGATTTGTCAATTCGATTGAGGCATTCATTGCCTGCCGATTCTTTGCAGGATTGGGACTTGCCGGAGAGCTTGGTGCTGCTGTGACTCTCGTACTTGAAATTTTACCTAAGGAAATACGAGGCTATGGAACTATGCTCATAGCTACGGTTGGTGTCAGTGGTGCAGTAGTTGCTAATCTCGTTGCAAAGCTCTTCGACTGGCGATTGACTTTCATTATCGGTGGTGTGCTGGGTATTTTGCTTCTGTTTTTGCAGATGAGTGTAATCGAATCAGGCACATTCAAAAAAGTTGAAACAATGAAAGTCAGCCGCGGGAATTTTTTCAGCTTCTTTACGAATTGGAAACGCTTCGCAAGGTATATGAAATCAATTTTCATAGGATTGCCGATATGGTTTAGCCTGAGCGTACTAATCACATTCGCACCCGAATTTGCAAAAGCAATAAAAATAAACGGGACAATTCACGCCGGTGATGCTGTGATGTGGTATTATCTCGGTGCAACGATTGGCGACTTCACAAGCGGCTTCCTGAGCCAGTATCTTGGCAGCAGGAAAAAAGTTGTCTTCGGATTTATTACAGCCCTCACTGTGATGGTTATAGTATATCTTCTACAGAATCATATTTCGACGACGACATTTTATATCATCTGTTTCATTACTGGTTTGCCCGCAGGTTACTGGGCTGTTTTTGTAACAATTGCCGCAGAGCAGTTCGGCACAAATCTTCGTGCAACCGCCGCCTCTACAATTCCGAATTTTGTTCGCGGCATGGTTGTACCAATCACATTTTTATTTCAGTATTTCGTTTATCTCACAAATGTGAAAGCAAGCGGGGCTATTGTAGGAGCGATTTGTTTACTCATAGCGTTTATATCTTTATGGCGCCTTGAAGAGACATACGACAAGGATTTGGATTTTTTGGAAGAGTGAGATTCAATTACTAATTACTAATTACTAATGATAATTTGATTAATTAATAGCAAAATATTTTCCTATATTTGTCGAATAAATCATTCATCAAAATAACAAGAAGATAAGTATATAAATTAAATATATCGAATAGGTTATTTTTCAATACTTTTTTACTTTTTTATAATAAAAAGAGGCATATTATGAAAAATTTAATTTGCTTAATCTTGCTTGTTGTTTTATTTGTTCCATCTCAGTCAAAAGATTTAAAATTTTATTTTAAGAATCTTCATAGACAACCAAATGAATATGGTGATAACATTAAACCCTTATATTTATTTCCGAATGATACACTTTATTTTGGGAGAAAGCCACTTCCAATAAAATTACCAACTCAACAAAAATCTAAAGATTTAGCTTATGCTATGTTGTTTTTTACTGGGTGGGAAAATGCTTCTTATCCAAGAATAACATTTACTTTGTTTAAAAACTATAAAAGTGATACAGTAGAAATATATCCCGATCTGAACAGTAATCTGGATTTTACTGATGATTTAATATCATATTTAATTTGCAATCGAAATCCTTCTACTTTTATTAATCTTCCCAATTCCAGTAATACCGAAGGAAAATTTAATTATAAAATTGGAAAAGTCATTGGTGAGGATAGTATGAGTATGAAAGCTGTTATTGAACATTTTTATAATGATGACAAAAGTAAGGGATTTGTCACAACTGAGCCAAAATATTGGTATAGTGTAACAAGACTGAATGTTCTTTCTTGTGACACAGTATTAGATGGAGATTCTATTCAATTGGGTTTAATGGATTGGAATTGCAATGGACTCTATAATGATATTGATACAATTTCTGAAAATAATTGGCACTCTGACAGGATATTAATCGGTTATTATGGTAATGAAATAATATCTTACGAGCCATCAGCAGGGGCTTCTATATTATTACCTGAAACTTATGTTGATATAAGGGGAAGTATATATAAACTAATAGAAGTTGAAGAAACAGGTAAATATGCCATATTGAGGACAACAGATAAAAAATCTTCTATTCTGAAAATTGGTGATTCATTACCCGATTTGAAATTTAAATTAATATCAGGCGACTCTACATCCTTACGAAAAATGTTTGTAAAAGGGAAATATAATTTAATTGATATGTGGGCTTACTGGTGTAGTGGCTGTGTCAAATCTTTAACTAAATTAAAAAAGATGGATTCACTTTATCATGACAAATTTAATATTATAGGTCTTCATGACTGGCAAAGCAATGATTCGGTTGCCCGAAAATGCGTTGAGAAAAATAATTTATATTGGACAAACGGTTTTCTCAATCCTGAAATAGCAAAAAAACTCCTTTCATCAGGAGGATATTTTTACTATGTCTTAGTTGACCCTGACGGAAAAATTTACAAATTCAATATTTATCTCAATGAGGTTGAAAATATATTGAACAAAATGATAGATTAAAAATACCTGTCATACTTCCAATTTTTTGGATTGGTTTTAATGTAATTACGAATTTTATAAAATTCCTCGTCATTTCGTATAATGTGTTCATAATAATTCCGTTGCCAGACATTATGTATTGATGTGTTTTGACGAATCCATTTTGTTACACCGATTTTAAAACCGCGAACAATTGCACCTAATGATTTGGGAATGATGTGTTGGTATTCATTGCGTTGTGTTTGTTTGTATTTATTATTATTATGATTACGGTGTTCAATATAATGTGGTTGATGTAGGGGTTCAAAATTTTGAACCCCTACATTTGCGTTATCACCAATGTTTTTGCCAACATTTACAAATTGATTGTCATCGGATTTTTGATGGGGTTCAAAATTTTGAACCCCTACATTATTGTCATCACACCCAATGTTTTTGGCACCTACCCCTACATTGTTGTTATTAATTCCAATGTTTTTGTCGTTATTGATTATTATTATACCATGAACATGGTTTGGCATTATGATATATGAATCCAATTCAACATCGGGATAATGTGTTGTAATGTCATTCCAACATTTATTAACAAATTTTCCTGCATCATTTAAATTTATTTTATCTTCAACAATTTCACCGAATAAATGGTCTTTGTAATATGTACTAATCGTTACAAAATAGAAACCTGTTCGCGAATAATCATATTTCCTGAATCTGATAGATTTTCTATGATATTTTTCAGACATAGATTAATTAATTATTCTAATCATGTGAATGTGGCGGTCCCGGAAACAAATTAGGTCTCTGCATTCCGCCGAAACTGCGGAGGTTATATGTAAATGTCAACATGATATATTGCTGAAGGATTTTGTTCTGCGAATATTCGATATAGTAATCCGTAACATTTGTTTGTATGCTTTTATTTTGTTTCAAAGCATCAAATATTGTCAGTTTGATTTCACCTGCATTATTTGTAAATAATTTTTTTCCTATGCTGAGATTCAATAAAGTGAAATCATTATTATTCTCCTGTACCAAGCCTGTATAGAAGTTGTTTCTCAAATCTGCATTAATGAAAATACCTTCCCAGAAAATCCATTGAAAGTTGAAACTGTTTGTATAGTAATTATAATTATTGTTCAAGTCTTCCCTGATAGTATTTTTTGTAATTGCAAAATTACCGCGTGATGACAATGTGAAATCAAGGTCCTCGCTGACATTGCTTGTCAGAACTATCTGCAAATTTGTGTTATATGCATTTGAGAAGTTAGTAACATCATTAACAAGGCTTGGTGTTCTGGAGTAAGAGCCGCCAATGTTCAGATTCATTTTTGATTTAATTAAATTAATCGGAAATCCATAAGTAAAGAATGAAGATAAATTTAATGATGCTCCAAGATTAACAGGACGGGTCAATTGTCCTCCTGCCGGTAGTATGATACCTCCTGAAAGTGTAGTATCCTGAGTTGCGATGAAAGTTGAATTTGCAATTGTATTTGTCCTGTAATTGAATGAAGTGAATGCAAGAATAACATTGTTGAAATCCGCACTGAAGCTGGAAAAACGTCCCATCAGGAAATGGGAGTATTGCTGTTCCAGTTCAGGATTGCCTGTTGATAATTGCATTGGATTACTTACATCAATGACATTCTGCAACTGAGAAATGGACGGAGAATTTGTTGATGTCCTGTAAAAAATATTCATATTTTCGGTTTTTGAAAATTTGTATGTTAATCGCATCGAAGGTAAAATGTTATCGAATTTATAATCCATTGTTAGGCTGTAAGGAAAGTCCTGTTGGCTGTTTAGTTCAGCTTTTTGATAGGCTAAACCGGCAGTAAAATTCATCTCATCGGTTTTTAACCTGTATGCCAGTTCCCCCTTTTGAGTGAAATAATAATTATCGAATTTGTTCGATAGCAAAGTATCTAATAAATCATAGTCAAAGTTAATGGGATTAAAATCATAAGTTCTCTTATCGGAGTTGTTAGAGTTGTAATTTGCATTGTAGCTAAATTGCAATTGCTGATTATCGGATAATGGTTCAGTGTAGCTGACATTCCCAGACAAGCCGTACCCTCCGACAGGTGAAAGTGATTTTTGATTTAAAGTATCATACATTGTCTGGCTCAATTGATAATATATGCTTTCAGTAAATTGACCGCCTGAGCCTCTTTTATCATTGAAACTTGTATTCAAGCTGATTGAAAATGTCCTGCCTTTTGTTTCAAAACGATGTCTATAGAGAAACTCATTTGAAAAATTCAGTCCTTCATAGCTCGATTTGTAAAGATTATCCGAAGTATTTAATGGATTACCATCGCTTAGTAAATAATCACTCAATTGGTTATTGTCAACATTACTTGCCTGAACTGTCAAATTAGGTCTTAGGATAATTGAGTTGTTTGTGTCAATATCATACTTTAATCTCATATTAAATCTATGATTATTGTTCTTATTATAAGAATCAGTATTCTGATTATAATAACTCAGCGAATCACTTGTTAATATATATTCCCGGTTCAATGTTCGTTCATTTCTGTTTTCGGTATAATTAAAAAAGTAGCTTCCCGAAACTTCAATATTTTCACTCCAATCATCCGAATAGTTTACACCAAAAGCGTGTGTTGTGCTTATACCGTCCATTTGGCCGACCATAAAATCTCCAATACCCGATTGGCTGAGCATTCTTGTTCCCCCACCACTGGGCCTGAATCCTCCGGTTCCTCCGCCTCTAAATGCCATCCTGATAAATTGCCCTCTCAGTCCGCCTCCGCCACCCATATCGAGAATATCCATGATTGAAAAATTTTGCTGGCTGATGTTGTTTGTTATCCCCATAATAGAAATTCTCCGGTCATTATCAAATAAATTTAGGTTTAGAGATGCGATGTATTTATCCTGGTATCCGTAACCTCCGCTGAATTTGCCGAATGTGCCACTTCTACGGTTAATTTTAGTTATTATATTCATTGTCTTTGAGCTTTGGCCATCATCGAATCCTGTGAATTCGGCTTGTTCGCTCATTTTATCGTATATCTGCACTTTATCGACAACTTCGGCGGGTAGATTTCTAAGAGATAATGTAGGGTCTTCCCCAAAGAATTGTTTTCCGTCAACAAGAACTTTTTTAACCTCTTCACCCTGTGCTTTTACCGTACCGTCGCTTTCAACCTGTACGCCGGGAAGCTTTTTGACAAGGTCTTCTGCATTGGCATCAGGAAGTGTTTTAATACTGCTTGCATTAAAAATTGTCGTATCTTCTTTTTGTTCTCCGATTGGTGCATTGGCTGTAACATCAACTTCTTCGGTCGTTATTTTTATCTGAGCAATGAATAAATTTCCAAAATTTATATTTTTATCTTTAACATTAATCCTTTTTTCAAAATCCCGATACCCGACATAAGAAATTTTGAGTGTGTATTCACCACGTTTAACATCTTTGATTTCGAACTCACCCTTTTTGTTTGTCAGGCCATGATATTTGGTTAGCTTATTTTTATCGTTCAAAACAACAGTTGCACTAATCAGAGGTGATTGCGTCACACTGTCGAGCGCTTTTCCGGTGATAATTACGTTTTGAGCCTTTACAAAATTGAAAATAAATGCAGAAGCGGCTATAACAAGAAAAATCTTTTTATACATAAAAACTCATTATTTAAACAAATTCTAAAATCATTTGACTATTTGAATAAGAAAAAAGTTTAAAATAATGTAGAGACAGAACAATGTCCTGTCTTTCTGTTGGGAGAGAACAATTATCTGCCTTTCTGTGAGGACAGGACAATGTCCTGTCCCTACAATGTCTGTTTCCAAATCCTAACGGCTTCAAAAGTTACGATACCGGCGGCAACGCTGACATTTAAGGAATGTTTTACCCCAAACATTGGAATTTCAATTGCATCATCACATTCGCTGAGGACTTTATCATCAAGGCCGGTTAATTCATTGCCAAGAACAAGACAGAGCGGAAAGTCCGATTTAGTCAATGTATCATAGCTCCTCTTTTTATCGGTAATTTCAACAGCAATCACTTTTATTCCTTTAGATTTCAATTCACTTATTGCATTCTTGGCTGTTTTGTAATACTTCCAGGGAACAGATTCAGTTGCTCCGAGGGCTGTCTTGTCAATTTCCTTTCTTGGCGGGTAAGGCGTGTAACCACATAGTATTAGCTGACTAAGTCTTGCTGAATCCGCAGTTCTGAATATGGAACCAACATTGTAAAGGCTTCTGACATTGACTATCATCAAAGAAATTGGATGCCTGTCTATTGACAAGGACTCTTCGGCGGTTAATCTTTCTTTAAGAATTTCACTATGCAGCAACTTTTTCATAAAATCAGGTTTTTAATATCAATAGCAATAAATATAAAACGTCAACAAAAATATTATTTATAAAGTTGTAAACTGCGAAATTACGAAATTGATGTTTTATAAGTCAGATAAATACATGAGAAAAATTTTTACTTTCTATAATCATTTAATATTTTTCTTTTTGTTTTCCTTAACTGTTTTAGCGCTTGATTTGGACACAAAAGGGAAAGATTTCTGGCTGACATTCCCGCCAAATTTTCATTCTAATAAAACCAAAGGAGATGACCGTCTGAGATTGGGTGATTCACTTTATATTTTTATTACCTCTGATGAGCCAACAAATGGTTCCATTGAATATTTGGATTTGTCGGGAAATTTATTTAACAAGGATTTTTCAATAGCCGGCCCATCGGAAGTTTATATATTTAAATTATGTTATTTGGATTATGAGTTGCTGGGGTATAACAACAGTGGTATCTTATATTCAAGGAATCATAGTGAAAACATTAAGAAGCAATATTTTCATGTTAAAACGGATAGAGAGGTAACCGTTTATGCCCATAGCCAGGCTTACAAATCGAGCGATGCATGTATTGTTCTGCCAAGTGACATACTTGGTAAAGATTATTTGGTATTGTCGTATAATTGTGATGGCGAATATAATTTTGTTCTTGATGGAAGTTCTACACCTTCACAGTTTGTGATATTAAGCCCTCAGGATAATACAAGTGTTACAATCATCCCTTCAGATGAAACCGGGTATAATGATAAAAGAACACAGACAATAAATCTAAATATCGGAGATACATACCTGGTCCAGGCAAAAATTGAAAAAGGCAAATTAAACAATGACCTTACGGGAACAGAAATTCATTCGGATAAACCTATTGCTGTTTTTGCAGGACATCAAAGGTCGCATTTGCCTGTAACTACTGGTATTCAGAATCCATCTCGTGACTTTCTTTTTGAACAAATGCCGCCAATTGAAACTTGGGGGAAAAATGCTTTATTAGTGCCTTATGTTCAACCTGCTGGTATAACAAATCAGGGAACTGACCTTTTCAGAATACTTGCGGCATATGATAACACCGATATTTATATTAATGGAGTATTGATTGACAATCTTAACAAAAGCGAGTTTTTTGAAGGTAAGCTCGATGAACCGGGACTTGTAGAAGCATCGGCACCTGTGCTTATAGCTCAATTTAAAAAAACATCAGGGTCAGGAACAAATGTGGGAGACCCTTTCGAAATGCTTATACCTCCCGTCGAGCAATTCATGAATTTTTACAGAGTAATCAATACACAGGCTTATGAATATAATGAAAGAGGCTATTATCAAAAAGTATATTCATTGCAATATATAACCATAGTGGCACCGAATTCAGTTGTAAATAATGTTTTGCTTGATGGCAACACAATACCCGGTAACAATTTTATTAATATTCCTTCATCAACTTTTTCTTATGCCAATATCTCTGTTTCAGATGGTGTCCACACAATATCATCAAATGAAAAAGTAGGTGTTTATGTTTATGGATACGGTGCGGCTAATTCTTACGGATATGTTGGCGGAATGTATCTTCGTACATTGGATTTTCAACCGCCTTCGATTGCAGTTGATGATAGCTGCACATCTATTTTAGGTATCGTTTATGACTCGACAATATCAGATTCCAAATTAAAAAAAGTTACATCGCCAATTGCATCGCAAAAAAATGTTGTTGTAGGTATTGATGATTTTATTCCATATCAAAAATCGGTACATTTCGAAGCAGCTCTTATTGATAATTTTAAGGACGGAGAATTTGATATTGAAGCCACTGATTCAATAGGCTTAATTACAAGACAAAAGATTACTATACATGGTTTCACTATTGAATTTCCTGATTTAACCTCCGGCAATAATACGTTTGTGTTCGATAGTACAACACTGGGTGAGTGTAATTGTGTTCCCATTAAAATTAAAAACACAGGTATCGTACCTTTAAACTTTGACAATAACATATACTTAAAAAATAACAACATATTTTCTATTCCGGTTTCACAATTGCCTTTCATCATTCAGCCCGGTGAATCTCAAATGCTGAAATTATGTTATACTCCACGCATTGTTGATAATCTCAAGCAGACGGATACTCTGTTTTTAGTGTATAACTGCGTTCCTTTGAATGTCTTATTGACAGGGAAAGCTAAGCCTAAATTAGAGGTAGCAAATTCGGCATGTAATATTCCCATTAAATTTAATGTAATAGAACTGCCCGGAACAAATTTTCTCGAACAAAATTATCCTAATCCTGCATCTGACAGGACTGTTATAAGGTTCGGAAATGCTGAAAAAGGTATTGTTACTTTAAAGGTATTTGATTTATTAGGAAATCTGAGAATGACAATATTTTCAGAGGAATTAAAACAGGGTATTTATGAGTTAATGATTGACAATAACAGTCTTGAACAGGGTGTTTATATTTACTCATTAATGACAGGAAAAGGTATTTTATCAAAAACGATGATAATCAGAAAATAAATGAAAATTTTTTCAAAAATCTAAGAAAATTATACAATAATTAATCTATAATTGAGTTTACAATTAAGTAAGAAAATCTGATTGCTTCCATCATTATTAACTAATTTGTTGATTATTTGTTTGACTTCAAATTATGGCAACAGAACATACTAATCGAATGAAATTTAATTTCATAATTTTAATGATATTATTCTTGACTGTATATTCCAATTTGACAGCCCAGCCTGATACTGCGAATTTTGACACAAAAGGCAATGATTTCTGGCTTGTATTTCCACCAAATTTTCATAACGGTAAACTCCAGAACTTTTATTATTATGATGACTCTTTATATAT
>MHAY01000100.1 GCA_001804705.1 Ignavibacteria bacterium RIFOXYC2_FULL_35_21 | reverse complement strand
AGATAAAGATAAAAGTTGAAGTAACTAAGAGACTAAATGTATAATGATTTTGAAAGAGGATCTAAATTTTCAACTAATTTTTGGAAATGACCCAGTATTTCAAAAGAGTAGTTTATATGGGAAAACTTATGAGATTAAAGGTGTTTTAAGAACTCCATTAAATACAGAAATTAAAATTCAAACAATTTGGATAGTAGATAATTCGTCTGGTAAAACAAAATTTATAACATTATTCCCTTGTAAGGAGAAATAATATGAAATATAAACTTTTTACGGAAGTGGCTCTCACTATTGATATAGAAGGAACAATTTTCAAAAAAGGAGACATAGGCACTATAGTTGAACAGTATGAGCCGAATGAAAGAACAAAGGAAATTGGTTATACTTTGGAAATGTATAATGCTTTGGGTGAAACTTTAACAACCATTGATGTTACTGAATCCCAAATAAAAAATATTTCCGATAAAGAGTTGTTCACAATTAGAAACTATGAGCCTGAATTAGTTCAATAACGATTATAATTATGGTAACGAAAGTATCTAAAGCTCAGATTGAAGTTTGGGAATGGAAAGAAAGAGCTTATGAATCTATCAAAGATATTCCTAAAGAAAAAAGGATTGAATTCATTATGAAGTCTGTACAAAAAACTATTGATTTGATAAAAGTAAGACAGAAGTCAGAACTTGAACAGGTAGAGTATTGATTCTCAAAACAATATAGAGAATGACCCCAGAACAGCACTCAATCACAATGTCAAAGCATTAGGCACTAACTATCCCGCGAGGATAATCGGGATGTTGAAGGGTATGAAATAATATAAGTTCCAAGTTGAAAGTTCATAAAGTTATAAAGTAAACCCAAAATTTCATTATAATAAAAGGCTATTTTATGACAATATTTAATGTAATTATATTAGATTAGAAATCCATTCAACAATTCAAAAACTTAATAGCTCATTTATAAATCAATCCGTAAAAGCCGAAGCTAAGTTCTATTGTATTGCTTGATTTTGAATAGAATTCGTTTGGTTGATTAATAATGTTATAACTGAGAAATCCTACAATACCTATATGTTTTATTATTTCAAAAACCATACCGCCACCTAATGTGATAACAGTAATGCTTGAAGTTGATTTACTTCCATTATTTGTTGTTGATAAACTGAAATAGTTAAATCCTGCTTTGAGAAATGGGAACATAGAACTATTTGCACCACCGAAAGCATAACCGATCTCGGGACCTATTCCTACATCCGTGTTATCAAAACTCGAATTTGAGGAATAATACATGCCCAATGAGCCACCAACGAAAAGATTCTGCATGATGAAATAATCAAAGACCGGTTTAATCATTATAGATGTTGACCTTCTGCTCTCGCCTTCAAAACCCTCACTCGTAAAACTTGCTGTGCCCCCCAGAATCATCGCTCCTTTATCGGTAGAAAAATTTTGTGAAAATGCAAAACCACTACCAAGAATAAAAAACATACAAATAACGAATAACTTCTTCATACATACTCCTAACCCAAAGTTTAACATAATTTCATTAAGGAATATTTCAAATATAGTAATTTTTAGGGAGAATAATTAAAAATTGGAATTGGGAAATAGTATATTGTTTTGTCCTGAAATACGTTGGCCACAATTCAGAATTTAAAATTCAAAATTATTTTGTTAAAGTAATCACCCGCAGGGTTAACCCTGCGGGTGATATATCACACAATCATTCTATTTAACTTGCACCATCTTTCTTGTTACAGAATAAATAGAAGTGCCTCGCTTGATTATGAGCTTGCAATAGAATATTCCGCTTGTCAGCTTGTTGCCTGAAGCATCCAGTCCATCCCAGTTAACAACGTGAATTCCTTCGCTCCTGATGCCGAGATTGAAGCGATTAACCGGCTTTCCGGATTCATCAAATATTTCGATGCTGACATTTCCGGGTTCATCGAGAGTGAACCGGATTGATGTTCCGGGACCGAATGGATTGGGATAATTCATCAATCCTATTCCATTTGCATCGCCGTCATCAACAGCGCCGGGTTCATTTGCTATAATATAATCCGGTTCCCTTATGGAATCCTGATTAGAACCATCAGAGACAGTAAGCATAACAGTATAAGTACCGGAAGTATTATAAACATGAACCGGGTTTTGCAAATCGCTGGTGGCTTCGTCTCCGAAGTTCCATAGCCATGAAGTAGGACTGCCTGTTGTCAGGTCAGTGAACTGTACACTCAATGGAATCAGTCCCTCCAGAGGTTCGGCTGTGAAGTTGGCAGTCATTACAATTGCCTGTGTGACGGTAATATAATCCTGCTTTGCCGTTTCAGCAGAATCAAGCAGGTCTTTCACCTGAAGTGTTACGCTATAAGTTCCCGTATCCTGGTAAATATGCACAGGATTTTGTTCAGTTGAAGTCGTACCGTCACCGAAGTCCCAGAGCCATGAAGTTATATCTCCGGCAGATTGGTCTGTAAATGTAACTTCAAGGGGAGCATCACCAGTTAACGGTTCAGCCGTGAAATCAGAAAATAGTGAATCCAATACTATAATGTAATTATCCTTAGTAGCTGTTATTTCACTCGTACCGTCGGATACAGTCAATGCAACTGTGAAAGTACCGGAGTTGTTATAAGTATGTGCAGGATTCTGGTCAGTTGAAGATTGTCCGTCACCGTAATCCCAGTTCCATGAAGAGACACCTCCGGTTGATAAATCGGTAAACATGACCTGGAGAGGAACTCTGCCGATAGTAGATGAAGCAGTGAAATCTACGAGTAGTTCTGAAGAAACTACAACATATCCGAGTTTCTGTTCTGTGCTATTGATTACACCATCGGCAACAGTCAAAGAAACGGTAAATGTACTTGAGTTGGTGTAAGTATGCAGAGGATTCTGTTCAGTGCTTGTGTTACCATCACCAAAATTCCATAACCATGAGTCAATGATTGTATTAAGCGCTTTTGAACTGTCATAAAACTGAACATTTAACGGAGCTGCACCTGTTCTAATCGGAGCATCGAAATCAGATACCAGATTAACAACTTTAATTGCTGCATTAATTGAATCCATATTGTAATAATAGTCCCAGCTTAATGCTGTCAGCCTGTAATCTCCTATGTCGTCCATTTCAGGTTTCCATTTCAAATATGCCCTCCCGTTTCCGCTGTCTGTAAATGCCGGTTCAGGGTCAGGGAAGTAAATGGAATCACCATTCAGGTTATACAGGTAAAAATCAATGAAGGTAGTATCTCTCCTTCCAAGCTGAATATCAGGGTCGGAAACCTGGATTATTTTTTCAATAGAATCCGATGCCGCTATATTTAATCTTATATTATTTATAACAGTAGTTATCTCCGGGGGAGATGTAATATTTTGTATGTGAATTTGAAAACTCAGCTTCCAAGAGGTGAATGGAACCATATCTGCCGGATTATCGCTTTTTACCTCGAAAACTGCAGAATCAAGACCATAGTCAACATCAGTGGGTGTGCCGGTGAATTCCCAGAATATTGTATCGAGAGTAATTGTCGTCGAAGTAAAAGTTGCCCAGGATGGCATATGTATTACCGATAAAATCGGAGTTCCGGTAATCCACCTCAATCCACTACCCTGGTAATGTCCTGTCCAGGAAATTAAGTGTTTAGTCGGCATCGGAACATTTATCGTACCGAGCCAGGGACCGCAATCGGAGGAGTCCACAGGATTCGCTCCGAGGAAACTGTGAAAGGCGGGGTCACCTATGGGGTCTTCGTCATTTCTGAATTCTAACACCATTTCTTCTTCGAATGTATAATTCTCAGGGTCATATGTAAGATTAATAATATATTTAGCCCATCTATTTCCTTCGCTTGGACCGCAAGGCCAGCCTTTGATACAGAAAGTGAACCAAGTAATATTACCGTCCTGTACAGGGGGTGGTACAAAAGTTGGACCCATTGGAAGAGGTGTTCCTCCACCAAAAGTCATTCCGACATTTATATTAGTCGGAGGAATCGAACCGCAATCTCTTACACCAACTTTGAAGCATTTGACTTCATCGCAGTGGACATAGACAACAGGTGGATAAATCAATTGTACGCATTTACCCGAAGGAGGATTTCCACCACCGCCGCCACCGCCGCCGCCACCGCCGCCGCCGCCACGAGGACCGCCGCCACCGCCGCCGCCGCCACCGCCGCCGCCGCCACGAGGACCTCTTCCACCGCCGCCTCTACCAAACACATACCACCAGTCTTCTGTTTCTCCGAATGTCCAGCTTCCCAGATTTTGGCCTTCCCAGACACCCACTATAGGAGCATCCGTTACGGTTACCCTCAGCCATACAGGAAAGAGAAGTAAATCACTTCCGAAACCAAACCAGCTTGAAGTATAGACGAGAGTAGTATCAGCAGGTATTCTTACTTTTTTATTCTGAACAACCCAATTCACATCAGGCGTGCCGTCGAAATCCATATCGTTATCAACATCAATGGCAACATTGATGTAAACGTCCTGATTTGGATTATGCGATGAACTGGTTGTAATGGGCACTGATGCTGTAGCCGGAGCAGGAATACCAATCAGCCATACAAAAAGAAAAGGTTGTCCATCGTCATAATCATTGTCAATGACATTGGCATTTAGCTCCATGGTCGTACTGTTAACACGCGGAGACATTCTTCTTCCAATCCAATAAGTACTCGAAGAACCGCTGGTATGTCGGATACCATTTGAGCCAAGCAGAGTAGGAAATTTTACAGTTCTTCCCCACCATTGAAGACTCTGCGAAATATCGGGTGCATCCCCAAAATCTGCACCTTGTGCGAGAAGTAATATGGGTATTATAAGAAATACCAAAACGAGAAATGCTTTTTTCATTGTCGCCTGCCTTTTTAATTGTTTAACAAATTAATATTTTCTTAAATTGTTTTCACTTTATGTTTTCAAGGCTCGATTAGTATTCAACTGAATTCAGCAGCAATTACTAATGCTCGATTTGTTAATCAACAATCAAATAAATAACATTAACGAAGGCTCTAAATATCTTATTCCGCTACTAAAATTCTAATTTCCGATTGTAAATTAATAAATTATAAATCAAGTTCCAAGATTTATTTTCATTATAAATTCCACTAAATTCTTGTAAATAAATTAAATAAAATTACGTCAAATTATTATTTGAATAAAAAGTAAATGGCAAATATAAAATCAGACATAGAAATAACAAATAAAGTATATATAGAAACTTATGGCTGTCAGATGAATTTCAGCGACACCGAAATTGTTTCATCTATTTTAATTAATTCGGGATTCTCGATTATCAACACTCCGGATAATGCAGATACTATCCTGCTCAACACCTGCTCGGTCAGGGATAATGCAGAAAGAAAAATTCACGAAAGACTGATACATCTGAAAAGATATAAAAAGCAAAATAAGAACCTCGTTGTCGGGATACTTGGCTGTATGGCAGAGCGGCTGAGAAAAAATCTTCTCGAAGAAAAGCAGATTGTTGACCTTGTAGTTGGTCCCGATGAATTTCGTAAAGTTCCACAATTAATTGATGATGCCCGCACAGGTACACGAGGTATTGCTGTTATGTTAAGCAGGGTAGAAACCTACGACGACATAGAACCATTGAGGACAAGCGGAGTATTCGCCTGGCTCTCGATTATGAGAGGATGCGATAATTTCTGTTCTTATTGCGTAGTTCCATACACCCGCGGCAGGGAGCGTTCACGAAGCCTCGAATCTGTCGTAAAAGAAGTTGAAAATCTGAGAGACAAAGGTTTTAAAGAAATAACTCTACTCGGTCAAAATGTAAATAGTTATAAGGACAGGCAAACAGGTGAAGATTTTGCAGATTTGCTGGCTGCATCTGCAAAAGCGGCTCCTAAAATTCGTTTTCGCTATATGACATCACATCCTGTGGATATGAGCGACAAGCTGATTGAAACGATGGCTGAATATGATAACATCTGCAAATACATACATCTGCCCGTGCAGTCAGGCTCAAACCGTATCCTTGACCTTATGCTGAGAGGATATACTGTCGAGCATTACCTTGGACATATCAACAAAATAAAAAAACTTATGCCGGGATGTTCTCTCTCGACAGATATTATTGCAGGATTTCCCACTGAAACAGAAGAAGACCATAAAGCTACACTCAGAGTGATTGAGGAAGTCGGATACGATGGGGCTTTCATGTTTAAATATTCACCCCGGGAGCATACAAAAGCTTTCAGCATGGCTGATGATGTTCCAGATAGGGAAAAAACCAGGAGGCTGAACGAAATTATCGAGCTTCAGCATAAAATCTCAAGAGAGTTGAATAATAAAGAAACTGGAAACTTTCACACAATCGTTGCAGAAAGCCCAAGCAAGAAAAATCCTGAAGAATGGATGGGCAGAACAGATACGAACAAAGTAGTTGTTTTTCCTGTCTCAAACGGAATAGCCGAAGGCGATATTTTTAATGTCAAAATCCTTGGAAGCACATCTGCGACACTCTTTGGAGAAATTATCAGTTAATATTGACTAAAATAATATTGAATGCCAAAAATAATTTTTTGAAATAATATAATAATTTCTAATTTGGAACGTTTATTATCTCGTAATAATTATTATTTAGAATTTTTATGAATAAAAGGGAAAAATTAAAACATATTCTATCGAGTGCCGGTTTGAAAGCCACAGTTCAACGGTTAATAATATTGGATGCATTATCTGATAATTATAATCATCCTACTGCTGAAAACATATATAAAAAAATTAAAAAGGAGTACCCAAGTATTTCATTAAGCACAGTTTATAATACATTGGAAATATTCAGAAAACACGGCTTAGTCAGAATTGTAAACACTGACTCTGTAACAGTACGCTATGACCCTGTTACCGATAAACATCATCATTTATTTCTCGAGGACAGCAGCAAAATTGAAGATTATTATAATAACGAACTCGATAAATTACTGAATAAATTTTTTTCGAAAAACAAAATTCCAAACTTTGAAATAAATGATTTGCAGGTTCAAATCAAAGGCAAATACAATAAGTTGCAGACAAATTAAACTATTCGTTTTTTATTATAAATTAACAGTCAATAAATACAAATAAGGAGTATAAATATGACAAATGAAATAACAATGCCGTCAATAGGAAGCAAATTTCCTGAATTTGAAGCACAGACAACTTTCGGTAAATTAAGAGTACCAAAGGATTTTACGGGAAAGTGGTTTATTCTTTTCAGCCATCCTGCAGATTTTACACCAGTATGTACAACAGAATTTGTGGCATTCAACAGGAGATACGAAGAATTCAAAAAGCTCAATACAGAGTTGGTCGGATTAAGCATTGACCAGATTTTCTCTCATATCAAATGGGTAGAATGGATAAAGGATAACTTAAATGAAGAAATCAAGTTTCCAATAATAGCAGATGACAGGACTATAGCACAAATGCTTGGCATGATTCATCCAGGTAAAGGAAAGGACACTGTTCGGGCAGTGTTTATAGTTGATAACGAAGGGATTCTAAGGTCTATACTTTATTATCCTCAGGAAATGGGGCGTAATATAGATGAATTGCTGAGAATGGTGAAGGGATTGCAAATTGTTGACAAAGAACTTGTTCGTATGCCTGCCAATTGGCCCAATAATGAAATATTAGGCAGTAAAGTTATAGTTCCACCGGCTACCGACATCAAGGCAGCTCAATATAAAAAAGGAAAGTATGATAATTACGACTGGTGGTTCTGCTACAGGGAATTAGAGAAAAATTGATGATATGTTACATCAACCGTAGGGTTAACCCTACGGTTGATTATTCATTTATTCACTTTTTACTACTTTCATGCTTTGAACATCTGCCCCACTTTTGACAACAACCAAATAACAGCCGGGACTGAAATTATCATTCAGTTGTATTGTTGTGCTGTGTGTCCCACTATCAAGAAATCTGAGATTTTTTGAATAAACATTATTACCAAGAATGTCATATAAATCAACACAGACTTCTGATGAAGAAGGATTGGAAAATTCTAATTTAAAAAAATCAGTGAATGGATTAGGAAATATCTTTATTCCGGGTTCTGTTTTTTTTTTCCTGCAACTCCATTTATCCCAAAATCACTTAGTCTGGCTCTAAATAATCCCCCACTAGTACCAGCAAATATATAATCACCAGTTATTGCTAGATTATGTATCCAAAGATCCTGCTCTGTTAAGCCATCATTCTTTGCAGTCCAGCTATCGCCACTATCGGTTGATAAGTATATACCACTAAAAAAAGTACCTGCAAACAAATTATTACCATATATAATAATACGTTTCACATTTGTATCAGGCAAACCGGAATTTTTTGATGACCAATTACTACCACTATCTATTGATAAAAATATACCACCTCTGGTAGCAACAAATATACTATCATCATTTATCGCGATTGACCTAACCACCAAATTATTTAATCCGTTACTTTTTGGTAACCAGCTATTACCATCATCTGTTGAGAGATACACGCCTGCACCACCAATGCCTACAAATAAATTATTTCCGTTTATAGCTAATGAATTAATGTATGCATAAGTTAAATCATTTGTTATTTCTAACCAGCTATCGCCACTATTGAGGGATTTATATATACCGCGACCTAATGTACCAATAAATAATTTATTATCACTCGCTGCCATTGAATAAATATCAAAATTACTTATGCTGTCATTTTTAGCAATCCAAATATTGCCATTATCGGTTGTTAGAAATACACCTTTGCCGGAAGTGCCTGCGAAAATATAATCACCAATTATGGCTAATGTAGAAATACCCGGATATGTTATACCTGAATTTCTTTCCACCCAATTATTCCCATAATCTGATGAATAAAATACACCTTCATCCGTACCAATAAAAATATTAGTATCCTTAACTAATATACAACTAGCACTTTTATTAGCCAAGCCATTATTAAATGGAACCCATTGAGCATTGATAATTTGAGTTGTAAATAACAAAAAGAAAACAAAGACGGTTTCAAAAATTATTTTTTTCATAACTATAATGATTTATCAATAATATTTTAGTTATTTAATTCCAAATTATAATAAATATTTGATTAAAGCAATCAGTTTTTTAATTTGTGAATTGGTTTTTTGATAATTATTAATGTTATATATAATCAGGAATAAAACTATGATTTTCGACATTGAAATGATTAAAGCACGCTATTCATCATTTGCTACAAAAGTTGATGAAGCAAAAAAAGTAACAGGCAAACCAATGACACTTGCCGAAAAGATATTATATGCACATCTGCATCCGGACAGCCCTCTTAAAGAATTTAAGAGGGGAGTTGACTATGTCTATTTCGCACCGGATAGAGTGGCTATGCAGGATGCAACTGCACAAATGGCTCTATTACAGTTTATGCAGGCCGGACGTCCTAATGTTGCTGTTCCAAGCACGGTTCACTGCGACCATCTCATACCTGCAAAAATCAATGCTGCAAAAGACCTCGAAGCCGCTAAAGATATGAATAAGGAAGTTTATGATTTCCTTTCCTCTGTTTCGAATAAGTATGGCATAGGCTTCTGGAAGCCCGGAGCAGGAATTATTCACCAGGTTATACTCGAAAACTATGCATTCCCGGGCGGAATGATGATTGGAACCGATTCACATACAGTCAATGCAGGTGGGCTTGGAATGGTAGCAATCGGTGTTGGCGGTGCAGACGCAGTTGACGTTATGGCAGGTTTCCCCTGGGAACTGAAATTCCCCAAGCTTATAGGTGTAAGACTGACAGGAAAAATGTCAGGATGGACTTCGGCGAAAGATGTCATTCTGAAAGTTGCAGGGATACTAACCGTAAAAGGCGGAACGGGAGCTATCGTTGAATATTTCGGCGATGGAGCTAATTCGATTTCATGCACCGGAAAAGGTACAATTTGCAATATGGGTGCCGAAATCGGAGCAACTACTTCAATTTTCGGTTTCGATGATAAGATGTATAATTACCTTGTTGCAACAAACCGTAAGGAAGTTGCAGACATGGCAAAGAATATTGCACTACATCTTGCAGGAGATAAGGAAGTATATGTTCATCCTGATAAATATTTCGACCAGGTGATTGAAATTAATTTGTCAGAGTTGGAGCCGCATATTAACGGTCCATTCACACCTGATTTGGCATGGCCCATCTCACAATTTGCAAAAGCAGTAAAAGAAAACAATTATCCTGAAAAATTGGATGTAGGATTAATCGGCTCCTGTACAAATTCTTCCTATGAAGATATTTCCCGTTCAGCATCGCTTGCAATGCAGGCAGTCGAAAAGAAACTAAAAGTGAAATCGCAATTCACCGTTACACCCGGTTCAGAAATGGTCAGATATACAATCGAACGTGACGGATATATTGACTTGTTTGAAAAAATCGGAGGAGTTGTTCTGGCAAATGCCTGCGGTCCCTGCATAGGGCAATGGATGAGGCCCGGAGCTGATAAGCAGGAACGTAATTCAATCATTACATCATTCAACAGGAATTTCGCAAAGCGTAATGACGGCAATCCAAACACTCACAGCTTTGTTGCATCACCGGAGATGGTAACTGCAATGGCAATTGCCGGTTCATTGTTATTTAATCCGCTAAAAGATAAGCTTGTAAATGAAGAAGGCAAGGAAGTCATGCTTGCTGAACCAAGCGGTGAAGAATTACCATCAAAAGGCTTTGCAGTCGAGGATGCAGGTTATCAGGCTCCTGCCGCAGATGGTTCAGGTGTTGAAGTCATCGTAAATCCGAAGTCTGACAGGCTCCAAATTCTTTCTCCATTCAATTCATGGAATGGTGAGGATTTAAAAGGATTGAAACTTCTCATTAAAGTAAAAGGAAAATGCACGACAGACCATATTTCGATGGCTGGACCCTGGCTCAAATATAGGGGGCATCTCGATAATATATCGAATAATATGCTTACGGGTGCAGTTAATTCATACAATGAAAAAACTAATGAGGTGAAAAACCAGTTAACGGGTCAATATGCCGGAGTGCCTGATGTTCAGAGGGATTACAAGGCAAAGGGCATCGGCACTGTCGTCGTTGGTGATGAGAATTACGGTGAAGGTTCATCGAGGGAACATGCCGCTATGGAACCGCGCCATCTTGGAGTAAGGGTTGTACTTGCAAAATCATTTGCGCGTATCCATGAAACAAACCTGAAAAAGCAGGGAATGTTAGCTCTGACATTTGCGAATAAAGAAGATTATGAAAAGATAAAAGAAGATGACACAATTGATTTGCTTGGTCTGAAAACCTTTGCTCCATCTGTTCCATTGACAATGGTCTTTAATCATAAAGACGGAAGTAAGGATGAAATCATATTGAATCATACATACAACGAAGCACAGATAGAGTGGTTCAAGGCAGGCGGAGCACTGAATATAATAAAGAAGCAGTTTAGTTAGAAATATACTTTCTTTGTGTTCTTTGTGGTTAACCTAATTTTACCACGAAGAGACACAAAGAATTTCACAAAGGACACTGAGTTTTTTTACAGAGGAAAGAAAATGGAAAATTTAAATTTCAGAAGGTTAAGAAGACTTCGTTACAATCCAATAATCAGGGATATGGTAAGAGAAACTCATCTTTCAAAATCAGATTTCATCTATCCGCTGTTCGTTGTTAATGGCACAAACATTAAAAAGGAAGTGAGCTCGATGCCGGGTGTCTATCAGCAGTCAATAGACAACATTGTAAAAGAATGTAAAGAATGTGTGGAATTAGGCATTCCTGCTGTTCTTTTGTTTGGAATACCTGAAAAAAAAGATGAAGTCGGTTCAGATTGTTATGATGATAACGGGATAATACAAAGAGCAGTGAGAGCAATTAAAAAAGAAGTTAAAAATCTTGTTGTAATCACTGATGTCTGCATGTGCGAATACACATCGCATGGCCACTGCGGAATTGTCAAAGGTGATGAGATATTGAATGACGAGACAATCGAGCTTCTCGCAAAGTCCGCTCTGACACATGCACAAGCTGGTGCAGATATAATCGCACCTTCAGATATGATGGATGGGCGTGTAGCCGCAATAAGAGCCATACTCGATGCGAATGGTTTTGAGAAAATTCCGCTCATGAGCTATTCGGCAAAATATGCTTCTTCATATTATGGACCTTTTCGCGATGCCGCAGAAGGTGCACCAAAATTCGGAGACAGAAAGTCTCACCAGATGGACTTTGCAAACAGCGATGAAGCAATAAGGGAAATAGAAGAAGATATTATTGAAGGTGCTGATATTGTAATGGTGAAACCTGCCGGAGCATATCTCGACATCATCTATCGTGTGAAGCATGAATTTGGTATGCCCACAGCCGCTTACCAGGTAAGCGGTGAATATTCTATGATTAAAGCAGCAGCCCGCCTCGGCTGGCTCGAGGAAGAAAAGATAATGCTCGAATCACTAACTGCAATTAAGCGAGCCGGAGCTGATATGATTATCACTTATTTTGCGAAGGATGTGGCGAGGTGGATGGAGAAAGAGAAATAATATTATGACAACCACAAAAAGCAAAATATTATTCAATCAGGCACAGCAGTACATTCCCGGTGGTGTAAATTCTCCTGTTCGGGCTTTTAAATCTGTCGGAGGAAATCCCATATTCATCAAAAGAGGACTTGGCTCTAAGATTTGGGATGTTGATGGGAATGAATATATTGATTATATAGGAAGCTGGGGACCTCATATTTTCGGACATAATCCACCATTCATTAAGAAGTCTCTAGAAGAAGCATTGGAGAATGGAACAAGCTTCGGAGCACCAACTGAACTTGAAATAAAAATGGCAAAGCTGATTTGTGAACTTGTCCCTTCAATCGAGCTTGTCAGAATGGTAAACAGCGGAACGGAAGCAACGATGTCTGCAATACGTCTTGCACGTGGTTATACAGGCAGGGACAAAATAATAAAATTTGAAGGATGCTACCACGGGCATGGGGATTCATTCCTGATAAAAGCAGGCTCCGGTGCATTGACATTCGGTGTGCCGACAAGCCCGGGTGTTACAAAAGCAACAGCTTCTGATACATTGATTGCCGATTTTAATGATATTGATTCGGTCAAAAAATTGATAAGCAAACACAGAAATAAAATTGCTGCTATAATTATTGAGCCTATTGCAGGAAATATGGGTGTTGTTCCTGCAAATAGAAAGTTTCTGAAAGAACTTAGAAGCATTTGCTCTGAAGAAAAAATACTTTTGATTTTCGATGAAGTGATGACAGGATTTCGTGTCGCTTCGGGAGGAGCACAAGAGTTATACGGAATAAAACCTGATTTAACAACTTTCGGAAAAATCATAGGAGGAGGCTTACCTGTCGGTGCATTCGGCGGTAAAAGGGAAATTATGGAAAAGATTTCTCCTTTGGGACCTGTTTACCAGGCAGGAACTTTGAGCGGTAATCCTTTGGCTATGGCGGCCGGTGTGGCGGCACTATCTTATATTAAAAGAAATCCATCTATCTATAAAACACTCGAAGAAAAATCTGCTTATCTGGAAAAAGGGATGAATTCAAATCTTAAAGAACTGGGAAGGAAATTTACAATCAACAGAGTTGGCTCCATGCTCTGCCAGTTTATGACCTCCTCACCAGTCAAGGATTATAAAACAGCAATAAAATCAGATACAAATCAATATGCTAAATATTTTCATGCAATGTTGAATCGCGGTAATTATCTTCCACCTGCACAATTCGAGGCGATGTTTGTTTCGACTGCGCATACCAAAAATGATTTGGATAGGACTATAAAAGCACATTGGCTAAGTACAATTAAAATTGTTAAAACGATTAAATGAAGGTTTAAGGATGTCACACATAAACAAATCGAAATTATATAAGATCATAATTATTATTCTATTATACTTATTTTCAGGTTCATTTATATTTCCACAAATTTATTTTCTACAAAATGATTCAATTTTTATAAAAGAAAGTGATATCAATAAAATTTTCAAAAAATATGTAAAACCTGAAATACCAAAAGAACTAATAAAAAGAAGTAATGAAGAAGATATTGTTGGAGATATTGATAGATTTACAATAAATTATGAAGTATACTTTTTTGTTTTTATAAAGACCACTGCTGGGAAAATTACAGCAGGTTTTCCAGTTGTTAATAGACTTTATGGAATTGGCAATCATTTTGTTATGAATGATTCGATTTGGATTGATTGTGAGATTAATTTGAGGACGGCTATTAAAGAATGGGTTTTTAAACCAGTTTTTATTGAAAATAATGTTATGCTAACAAATTCTCCTGTTTATTTTTTCCTTATAAGTTTTAGATCTACTGCAACTGAAGGTGAAGTGAATGATATTAGGTGGTTAAGAATTACTGAATAATTTATTAATAATAATTATTTTTTCTTGTTTTAATCATTTTTTAATCATATATTTGTATATACAAAGTATATATGGAGTAATTATGGAAGCAGTAGTAAAAAAATGGGGCAACAGTTTGGGAGTGAGAATTCCTAAACCATTTACTGAGAAGTTGAAAATAAATAATAATACTGTAATAAATATTGATATTTCAGATGACAGTATTATTATTAAACCTCAGAAAGAAAAAAAATATTCTCTCAGAAAATTGGTTGAAGGAATAAATTCTAAAAATATCCATAAAGAGATTGATACCGGTAAACCTGTCGGGAGAGAAGTATGGTAGATAATAAATATGTCCCAGACAGAGGAGATATTGTTTGGCTGAACTTCGAACCTCAAGCAGGACATGAACAAAAGGGAAAAAGACCTGCTGTAACAATCTCACCCAAAATATATAATGAAAAAACCGGATTAGGTCTATTCTGTCCTATAACTTCAATAGAAAAAGGTTATACCTTCGAAGTAAAAATTTCATCCCAAATTGATGTACATGGTGTGGTTTTAGCTGACCAGATTAAAAATCAGGATTGGAGTGCAAGAAATGCTGAATTTATATCAATTCTTCCTGCTAAACTTATGAGAGAGGTTATTGCAAAACTTGCAATATTGATTGAATAATATATTAAACCACCACCGCCAGAGGCGGTGGATTTCTAAAAACCTCTGAAAGAGGTAAAATTTTAAAAAGGCTATCTGCCGCCAAAGGCAGCAGTTTTATTATAAATAAATATTGAACATTAGATAGAAATTGATTTTTTTGATTTTTTGAATAAAGTAACTTAAAACTATGATAATCAATTCATCATTGGTAAACGAGCTGTTCAGGGCTTTCCACATACAAAGATGGAATGACCGCATCCGGCCTATGGAACTCATCGAAATGGACAAACATGCACACAAAATGATTATTGCATACTGCCTTGGCAAATACGAAGAAGGTGCAGGTAAAGAAATTGACTGGAATGAGTTGATTAGAAGCGGAATATTTGAACTTCTGAGAAGAATTGTAATATCTGATATAAAGTCACCGATTTACAGGGAAATTAAAAAGAACAAAGAGGTGTTCGCTAAATTAAATGAATATATTTACACTCACCTTGTAACAAAAATAGATGACCATACAATTAAACAGGAACTGAAGGATTTTCTATTTAACGATGTTGAAAAAAATACACTAAGTCAGAGAATATTGGATGCATCTCATATTTATGCAAGCTACTGGGAATTTCAGATAGTTAAAGTTACAAATCCCACAAGCTATCAGAACAACGAAATCGAAATGGAGCTTCTGAATGATATTCATGCTTTCAGCGATTTGATTGGCGTTCAAAAACTTATGACAAGACAAACAATCTCTAACTTTATTGATATGTGCAGTCAGCTTAGATTCCAGATTCGCTGGGCTCAGACACCAAGAGTACCGAAAACTTCAGTGCTGGGGCATAGTTTGCTCGTCGCATGTATTTCTTATTTCCTGACAAGAGATTTACCAAATTGTAACAAGAGAATTTATAATAATTTTTTCGGTGGTTTATTTCATGACTTGCCCGAAGCAGTAACACGTGATATAATTTCTCCTGTTAAGGAATCATCGGCCGAATTTGATATATTAATTAAGACACTTGAAAGAGAGCTTGCGGAGAAGGAAATATTTCCCCATATAGAGGAAACATGGATTGAGGAAATGAAATACTTCACACAAGATGAGTTTGCTAACAAGGTTAGTATAAAAAAGAAAATCAAAAAGAATCTAAGCATAGAAGAAATCACTGAAAATTACAACAGCAATGAGTTTTTGCCTTATGACGGGGAATTGATTAAAGCCGGTGACCACCTGGCTGCATTCCTTGAATCATGGCATTCTATCAGGTCAGGTATATCATCCACCGAACTGATTTCATCTGAGCAGAAGATTCGTGAACAATATAAAGACAAAACGATAGGAGGCATACCGATTAAGAATCTGTATGCAAGTTTTGAATAGGGTGTTGAATTGTCATTCCTGCGAAAGCAGGAATCCATAAGGTAAGAAAATAGATAAATGGTATTACACTTACATTTTGGCAAGTAAAAAGAATGGTACACTTTATATTGGAGTAACCGGTAACTTAACTAGAAGGGTTTATGAACATAAAAACAAAATGATTGATGGTTTTACAAAAAAATACAGTGTTGATAAATTAGTATATTTTGAAATGTATAATGATATTCGAAATGCTATTGAAAGAGAAAAAAATATGAAAAAATGGAAAAGGGAATGGAAAATCGAATTAATTGAAAAAGATAATCCCAATTGGGATGATTTATATAATACACTATTGTGACTGGATTCCTGCTTTCGCAGGAATGACAATAATAATTATAATAAGGAAGATGTTTAAGAAAATATTAGTAGCAAACCGTGGTGAGATTGCTGTCAGAATTATGAGAGCAGCAAAGGAGCTTGGTGTTGACTCTGTTGCCATATTTCATGAAGTTGACAAAGAAATGCCTTTCGTGCATTATGCTGATTATGCCTATAAACTTGAATCCGAAACACCAAAAGCCGGTTACCTCGATATCCAGCAGATTATTGATATAGCAAAGAAGAGCGGAGCAGAAGCAATTCACCCGGGATATGGCTTTTTATCTGAGAATGCAAAATTTTCTCAGGCTTGTGCTGATGCAGGTTTAAAATTCATTGGTCCGAAGCCTTATGCAATCGAGGTAATGGGTAGCAAAACCAAGGCACGCGAATTAATGGCTCAGGCTGGTGTTCCTATTGTTCCCGGGACTAAAGAAAAAATAACTGATATTAAAAAAGCAATGGAAATTGCTAAAGAACTTGGTTATCCCGTTCTCCTGAAAGCTGCATCAGGCGGCGGCGGTAAAGGGATGAGGAAAGTTTTTAAACAATCCGAAATGTCTGATAGCTTTGATGCGGCACAACGCGAATCTCTCAAAGCCTTTGGGGATGATTCAATTTATTTAGAAAAATTTATCGAGAGTCCGAAGCATATTGAAATACAAATTATAGCCGATGAACATGGTAATTATGTCCATCTCGGCGAAAGAGACTGCTCAATACAAAGGCGTCATCAAAAGGTTATCGAGGAAGCTCCATCCACAGTACTCACCCCTGAGCTTAGGCAGCAAATGGGAGAAGTGGCTGTCAATGCCGCTAAAGCCTGCGGTTATGTTAATGCAGGCACAGTTGAATTTCTTTTTGATAAGAATAGAAATTTTTATTTTCTTGAAATGAACACACGACTTCAAGTCGAGCATCCTGTTACAGAGCTGATAACGGGGATTGACCTTGCAAAAGAACAGATTTGCATTGCAGCAGGTGAACTTCTTTCATTCAAACAGGAGGATATTACATTTCGCGGTCATTCTATTGAGTGCAGGATTTATGCAGAAGACCCATTCAATAATTTTCTACCTGATACCGGAGTAATTAAATATCTCAGAGAACCCGGAGGTAAAGGAGTCCGTGTTGACAGCGGAGTCGAGACAGGAACAGAAATAAGTATTTATTTTGACCCTCTGCTCGCAAAGCTTGTGTCATGGGGAAAAGACAGGTTAGAAGCCATTAGTCGAATGGAGAGAGCATTGAAGCATTACACAATAAAAGGAGTAAAAACAACAATTCCATTCGAGCTGGCTGTTATGAAACACCCTGAATTCAGATACGGATACTTCGATACGGGATTTATCGAAAATTCATTTGACTTTGAGGTGTTGAGTAATATGAAAGCCGAACATGATGAGTTAATCGCCGCAATTGCAGCTTATGGATATAGAATTTTCAGAGGTTCTCAGGTACCATTAACAAATTCAAAGCCTCATACAAGTAAGTGGAAACAGGCAGAACTGATGCTTAGAAGACAAGGATAAAAGTAAAGGAAAGATATGGAAGACCTTGTTTTAAAAATAGAGGATAAAGAATATTACACTCAGTATGATAAGAATGATTATTCGACGATTAAGCTTAATGGCAAGCCATTCCAGGTTGAGCTATTGAAAAAGTATGGTGAAAATATATTTTCTTTCGCTGTTAATCAAAGATTGCTTCAGGTAGAAATTGTTATTGATGAGAATCAGAATTTAATTATATCATTCGACGGGCTTTCCTATCAAATTGATGTTACAAACGAAACAAAGAAAATGCTTGCAAAGTTTGTTCAATCTTCCGCCATAAGTGCGGGAGTCCGGGGAGGACAGATTAAAGCACCAATGCCAGGGATGGTAGTGAAAATACTTGTCGAACCGGGTGTTGAAGTTCACAAAGGCGACAGCCTAATGATTGTCGAAGCTATGAAAATGGAAAATGCTTTGAAGTCGCCTATCAGGGGAAAAGTTAAGAGCATTAAAGTTAATGAAGGAGAAGCAGTCGAAAAAGATGCTCTGTTGATGGAAATCGAACCTTTTTAAAATTTTTAAGGAGATTCTCATGTGTGGTAAATACTTTTTCATTGCCTTAGCATTATGCATTAATTCATTGTTTATATCATGCTCAGATAACCAGCCTTCCGAAAATGATAACAAACCAAAGGACTCGACTTTCACCTACACAGACAGGCTGGCAGACCCGGATTTTGAATACTGGAAAGAGTTTTATGGTACAAAAGGTGAATTTTTATATGAAGACCCAATCGGTAATTGGTGGACTACATTAAATAAGCTGAAATTAATAACGGGTCCGGTTACAGCTACAAAAACAGCAGATGCACATTCAGGGAACTATGCCTTGCGGCTTGAAACGATGAGCTATGGCTCATTTATAATTACAGGTTTGCTGATGACAGGAGTCTTCGACCCTAATATGCCCGGTTACGTTATTCAAGGAAAACCATTCACAGTCAAACCAACAAAATTCACTGGCTACTTTAAATATTACCCGGTGAATCATGACACCTGCTCTATTTATATCGGCATATACAGGTTTAATCAAACGTTGATGAGGAGGGATACTATTGCCGATGCATATCTAACAGTAAGCGATACTGTTTCTCAATATAAGTTGTTCGAGCTTGAACCGAATTATAAATTGGAAAACATCGAGCCCGACACATTAAAAATCGCTATCGTATCGAGTGCCGGAGGCGAGGATTATTCCGGGCATGGGTCTCCACAGATAGGTTCAGCCTTATTAATAGATGACTTATCACTCGAAATTCCAACAGGAATAATTTATCTGATGGATGAAAAAACCAGAAGCATAAAATAAATTTTATATATACAGATATATTCGATAATTTATTTTCATGTTAAAAGAATATCTGAAAAACATAAAGGAAACCACAAATCAGGGTGATGCGAGGGAGGAAAGCTATTATCCTGTATTGGAAAAGCTTTTTGAATCTTATGCTATCACAACAAAGAAAAAGAAAACACACATTACAACTTTACCGAAAAAGACTGAAGCAGGTAATCCTGATTTCCGTATCTGGGATGGCTCACATCATATTATTGGCTATATCGAAGCAAAAACACCTGATACAAATCTTGACCTGATTGAAAACAGCGAACAACTGAAAAGATATCGAAAAACATTTCCAAATCTCATTCTCACAAACTTTTATGAGTTCCGCCTATACAGGAATGGTGAGAGAATTGAGACAGTGATGCTCGGCAGGCCTTTCATCGCTTTAAAATTGAAGACAACCCCTGTAGTAGAAAACGAAGAAAAGTTTTTGACACTTATTTGGAAATTTTTTGATTTCTTATTACCTAAAGTTTTTACTGCTGAATCCCTTGCTGTTGAATTAGCTAAGAGAACCCGCTTCCTGAGAGATGAGGTTATAAAAATCGAAATGGAAGAAGAGAAAGAAGGGAAAGGTAAACTTTATGGATTCTATGATGCGTTTAAAAGATACCTTATTGCAAATTTAAAAGAAGAAGATTTTGCGGACATGTATTCTCAAACAGTTGCTTATGGCTTATTCGCTGCACGTACACGTTCTACTAATAATTTCAACAGAAGGCTTGCATTCGACCTCATTCCACAAACTATAGGTATCCTTAGAGATGTTTTTCAATTTATTTCCTTCGGTAATCTACCTAAACAAATGGAAGTCATCATTGATGATATAGCCGAAGTACTGAATGTTGCTGATGTAAATAATATTTTGCATAATTATTACAAGGCTGGAAAAGGCGAAGACCCTATTATACATTTTTACGAAACTTTCCTGAATATATATGACCCTGAAACACGCGAAAAACGTGGTGTTTATTACACTCCTGAACCAGTGGTTCGTTATATTGTTCGAAGCGTTCATGAGCTTTTGAAAACACATTTTGACAGACAGGATGGTTTAGCAAGCAATGATGTAACACTACTCGACCCTGCCGCAGGAACGCTAACATTCCCCGCAGAAGCAATCAAGCTTGCAGTGAAAGAATATGCAGATAAATATGGTGAAGGAGGATTAAACCGATTTATTAGCAATCAAATATTGAAAAATTTCTATGCCTTTGAATTAATGATGGCACCATATGCAATCGGGCATATCAAAATAAGTTTCCTGCTCGATGAAATTGGCTACAAGATGAAGGAAGATGAGAGGTTTAAACTTTACCTTACAAATACACTCGATATGGAGGATTTGTCACAAACCCAGATTCCAGGTCTCGAATCTCTCAGCACCGAAAGCCATAGTGCAGGTCAGGTTAAAAAGAATGAGCCTATTCTTGTTATTATGGGTAATCCGCCTTACAGCGGACATTCTGCAAACAAAAATGAGTGGACTGAAAAAATATTGAAAGAAGATATTAACGGTGCTTCAAACTATTACACCGTTGATGGAAAACCTATAGGAGAAAGAAATCCCAAATGGCTTCAGGATGATTATGTGAAATTCCTTCGTTTTGCTCAATGGAAAATTCATCTTGCTGGGAGAGGTATTGTCGGCATGATAACAAATCATAGCTACCTCGATAATCCCACATTCCGTGGGATGAGACAAAGCTTAATGAACACATTCAACGAAATTTACATTATTGATTTACATGGCAACAGTCTGAAAAAAGAGACAGCACCTGACGGCAGTAAGGATGAAAATGTATTCGACATAAGACAAGGGGTAAGCATAGCCATCTTTGTCAAACAGAAAAACAAAAAAGGATGCAAAGTTTACGTTAATGATTTGTACGGATTAAGAGAGGAAAAATATAAATGGCTTGATAAAATAAAATATTCAAAGAAGACTTACGAACATATTGTACCCTTCAAACCATTTTATCAATATAAAAAAGACACAACAAAAGAAATAAAACATTACCTGAAATGGCTCAATGTACAGAATATTTTTCCTGTCAATAGTGTTGGTATTGTTACGGCAAGGGATAATTTTGCGATTGATTTTAACGAGGATAATCTTGAACGGAGAATAAGTCAATTTAAAAATCAAAAAATTGATAATGATATTATTAGAGCAACATACAATTTAAAAAATTCAGGTTCATGGGATTTGGGAGAAGCAAGAAAAGAAGTAGCCGAAGATACTCAATGGAAAAATAAATTATATGAAATACTATATCGCCCATTTGATACAAGGCATATTTTTTATTCTGATTCTATCGTTGAAAGAAGCCGAAGAGATGTTATGCAACATATATTGAATGGAAATTTAGGATTAATTTCTGTTAGGCAAGTTGCTGAAGGAACTTTTAACCATGCATTTATAACTAACAAAATCATTGAAAGCAGAATTACACTAAGCAACAAAGGTATCGGTTTCTTATTCCCATTATATATCTTCAAAAAAACTGAAAATAAACAAGAAGACAAAAAACCACGAGGCGGCAGTTTCAAAGCGATGATGTTATTTGAGCCTGAGGTTAGTTATGATGCTTCGCAAAAAGTGCCTAACATAGCTCCAAATGTTTTTGAACTTTTGACTAAAGCATATCAAAAGAAACCAACACCGGAACAGATTTTGTATTATTGTTATGCTGTTTTATATTCCAATATCATTACTGTCCAGTTAAGGAAAAGAACAAAAAATGTAAATTATT
>MHAY01000099.1 GCA_001804705.1 Ignavibacteria bacterium RIFOXYC2_FULL_35_21 | reverse complement strand
TCGTAGGTTGATGGTTCACTGCCTTGTTCTGTGTAGTCTTCAAGTATAGCTTTTGATATTTTATTATCGTAATAAAGTTTATGTGTGTAATTGAAACTATTTGGGTCATAGATTAAAATAATGAAATTCTTAGCTGCGATACTGCCTTCGGTAAGGTATGCGGTTTGGTATTCGTATAATACATTTGAAGAAAATATCAAAAGAGAAAATGCAAAGGGATTATTCCCACACCCATCATAAAATAAAATATCATAAGTGTCATCACTATTGACATCAATAAATAAAATTTTTGATTCTTTATTACAGGATTCACCAGTATTAAAAATTAATATTGATGCAGGTTTCTTTGAATAAAGTTGTAAAAAACTAAAAATAATTATAACTACGATCAATGAATAATGTTTTTTCATTTCTAATTACTCCATATTTATTATTTTTCTATTTATCATTTCATCGCCTATTTTTATAAGTAGGAAGTAAATCCTGGTACTTAATTTATTTTTCATATCTACAATTGTATGATGTGTACCACTATCTAATAAACCAAGATTTTTTGAATAAATATTATTACCAAGAATGTCGTATAATTCTATTATTACAAGTGAGGGATTTGTAATTGTAAAATCCAAACTGAAAGATGAAGAAAAAGGATTAGGATAAACATCTAAATAAAAATTATTTTTTTGAAAATAATCAATGATTCCGGTTACTTTATTCTTGAGTTTCCCAAAATATAATTTCCTCCAATCGTGAAAGTCATTATATGGGCTCCGGTCATTTCCAATAAGTAAAAAATCGCCGTCTTTAGTTTGAATTACATCTTTAATTTCTTGTCTAATAGAATCCCTGCCGGATACCCATTCCCACTCTGCATTGCCGAATGAATCGGTTTTAATTAAATAATGATTACTTACCGTCAAATCCCATTGCTGATACTTGAAATATTTTGCGGCTATAGCAAATCCACCATCTTTGGTACTAATCATAGTATAAACAACATCATACCTGCTATTACCATAATATTTCCTGTACAATCTTTTGCCATTTGTATCAATAAATTGAATTAATAATGTTGAAAGTATTGAATCACCCGGCGGTTCTATTTTAAAATTAACCTTTCCTAAAATAGCAATATTTCCATTTTTCATTTGAAATGAATTATAAGTTAAAAGCTGTTCACTTTCGTCTTCAGATAATTCAGTTTTAAACTTATAAAGTACATTTCCCTCATAGTCAATTTTATAAAAATCTTTATAACCGGATAATAGCAAATTACCATCAGGTGTTTTCGATACATAGGCAACACCAACACTTCCTGAATCCTGCTCACTGATTGAATCTATTGTATTTTGATATTGAAGTTTCCACTCATAGTTATATTTCCTGAAAAGAATTTTTTTTTGATTATTGGTACGTCCAATTAGAATAAAAGTTGAATCATCATTAGCAATAAATCGCAATGAATAATAATATAATGAATCTATATTAAGGCTGTCCTTCGGTGATTCATACAATAAATTACCAAATTCATCAAGTTTATTTATTTGTATGTAGTATATCTGTTTATCATAATTATAATATTTATAAATAAAATAATATTCATTATTGGAGTTAATATAAAAAAAAGTTGGATACTTACTAGGAAATTTATCAATGAAAGTTCTATTCCAAATAATATTACCGTTACTATCTATCTTTGTCAAATTTAATGAATATAATGTATCTTTTCTTAATGTTGTTTCAGATATTAAAACAAACTCTTTATTTGGTGTTTCATATATATACTTATGTATTTCATTCCCTGACCAAATCATGGTTGTATTAATAGTATCAATAGAATATTCTTTCTCCCACAAAATTTCCTGTGCTTTTATTGAATATATTGAAATGATAAATATCAAAATAAACATAGCTATTGGAAAATTTTTTAATAACATATTTTGCTCCTTTCATTTCAAAAAAAATTTAATTAATAAAATTATAAAATACACCCAGGGAGAATGATAAATTCTCTATTATGAAAATTTTATTTCTCCCTGGGCATAAATTACTCCTTTCAAATTTTAATTATAATATTATTATTCCGGATAAACGCAATCACTGTAACATCTTGTTGCATCATAAGACCCTTCCGGGCATAATTCAATTGGTGGTTCCGGCGAAATCAAACACTCAGTAATACCTTCACTTATATGAAATTCTGCAAGTTCTCTAACAACAGGTGGATTCACACTGTAATCCATACAATAAACCCATTCGGTGCCACAGCAAAATTCCTGGATACATGGAATTTCCTTAAAGGTTGGTTTACCACTTCCATTCAGATAAAAACATAACATCGTACAACTACCCGGTGAATATTCTTTAATAAAAAATGATGTTACAGGTACGTTAGTACAATCGAAATTTCCAAATTGTAAACCTTTGTTTTGTAACACCCATTTCGCCAGGCTCTTATAAGATGCAAACCATAATTCTCTAGCTCTAACTGGATCAAGAGGTTGATCATGATTTGGCCCATATAGATAATCATAAAAAGCATCTACACAAAAATCATCACGTGGACCAGTAAACTTTAAATTTACCTGCCAATTTGATGGATCATTTAAGCAATATCTCCAACAACCCGAAACTTGGAAGAAACAATCTTGAAGTGGTATATAGGATATACCATCTAATTTCAAAAAGAGATCATCCTGACATTCCCATTGTGACCAATTTAGACATGTGCCATCATAATTATAGCAATATGGGTAATCGGGTTGTGCATACACACCTGTACTCAAGGTGAATATTGCAGCTAAAATTATTATTATTGTCTTCATAACTTTCTCCTAAAAATATTTAACATAAAATTTTAAAATAATTACTTAATTTTAAAACATCTACAGTGTTGGTATTAACTTAACTGTAGAAAACCAATGTTTTTTGGCTCGGAGCCGACAGTTCAGCTGCCGGCTCTGTTTTTTTACTTGCAATGCTCTTCGCATTGTGCAAATTTTTTTCATATTCCTCCTTCGATTGTAATACAATTTGTATTAAAATTGTTCATTATTTTTTCTCCATTCAGAATTTAACGAGAATACCATAATTAATTCCAACTTTTGAATTACCAGTCCAAACATTGAGATGATGGTAGTAAAAATAGGAATACTCAAAACCCAGAGCAAAAGCCAAATCAGGATATACCTGATATTCTATTCCTGCATTAGGCCTTGCAATGAAACCGCCTTTATTTATTCCAATATTCGAACCAAAATATGAACAAAAAGAACCGAAGTCATAGAGGTAGAATCTTGCATTTGCACTGAATGTAGTTAGGTTCGTCTGTTGATTATACAAATAAAGAGTATCGTTTAGTTCTTTGCCTGTATATTCCGTATAAAATGTTTCCTGCCTTAGTTCCGCACCAATTTTAATATTATCAGACAAATCATAATAAATCGAAATAGCATTATTGTTAAATGGTGAAATATAATTTAATGGAATTGTGGCTTTGGGTATATCCCACATAGCCAAGCCGCTGAAACCTAAGGACAGCCCGAGCGGTTCACGATATGAAAACAGATACGCCTCGTTTAAATTATTATCGGCATAGTGTAAGCTTGATATTGCCGATGGAACATTGGTAATCTTGTAATCAGATACAGGCACAGCAGACGGCAATATCAGGTTTTCCTCACTTGCTTGTGTTGATATTGGATGTTCAACAATCACGTTATCTTCAGTATTGGCAAATGAGGAAGCCTGATATTTGTGCTTTTGTTTCACTGCAGGATTCACAGTATTCTCCTTGCTTGTTACAACAGGCAGAGAAGATGAGAAACCCTGAGTAACCTTATTGGTACTTTGTTTTGCTGTAAGTATATTATCATTTGCTTCCGGGAAAAAGAAAAGAAGCATAATTACTACTGTTAGTGCCGATGTAGCAATAGATGACAGAATATGACTCAACGCACGATGATTTTTAAGAAAAGAAAACAATACCCATTTTGGTTTTGCCGCAGGAGGAATTGAATAGCCTAATTTTCTGAAAATTTCATTTGTTACACTTGGCGGCGATGTAAAAGAATTAACACTGGCTTTCATGGCGTTATTAATCAGATAGAAATTCTTAAATTCAACAATTAAAGAATCGTCTAACGACATTTGGGAGAACATCTTCCTTTCCAGTTCAGTGGTAGTATCTCCCTCAAAATAATCAATCATTATTTGTTCGATTTCCATAATATCTCCTTTCAATTTTTTATTTCTTCGTAATAAGATTTTAATAAATCATTCATCATTAATAATGCTTTAGAAAAAATTCTTCTTATGCTATCCACAGAATCACCTGTTAGGCCTGCAATTTCCTGGTATGTCAGTTCATTTATTTTCTTAAGTATGAATACTTCCCTGTAGGGTTCGTCCAGACTGCTCACGGCAAGCTTGACAATAGATACCTTCTCATTGTTTTCGATTTCCTGCTGTAAATTCATATTGAAACTCAAGCCGTCGAGAAATGCCCCGTCTTTATTTATGAACATCGTGCTTTTTCGTTGATTATGCAATTGGTATTTACCTATAATGTTACGTGCTATAGCTAAAAGATAAGATTGAATATTGTTTATGATAAATCCTTTTCTAACTGATAAGACAAATTCAAACCATGTATCCTGAATAATATCTTTGATAGATTCAGGGTCAAATATTCTATACATGCAATAGGCATTCAGCTTCTTTGAATGTCTCTGGTAAATTTCAAAGAATGCGTAATCGGAAGCCGGCTTTGGCTCCCGCAAAAGAGGGAGAAGCTCTTTATCCCTATAAGTACTGTAATCATTCATAAAAAATTAAAATTTTAAAAAGTTTTTAAAAATTTGTCAGGTTCATATATATAGAGTTACTTTTTACAAAAAAAAACGGCGAATTTCTGACACTTTTTTTAAAAATATTTTTAAGCGTCTTCGTAAGTCCTTTAAAATAACAAAACTATTTTTCCACTTTTTTGCGATTTTTAGCTTTGCCTAACAATTTTTTATAATATTTAGCATATATTCCAATTTAAGAATTTATATTAAATTCCATTATAAAAAACTAATAACACAGATGAATACTTGTGTTTGGGAGATTTAAGGGAAATCATTAATTTACTTTATATTATTTTAAATAAATTACTCTCTTCGTCAATGCCCTGTCTCTTGCAATGAAGCGGAGCAGATACATTCCGCTTGGCTCTAATGACATATCGAATGAAAACTGGGACCAGCCCACGACATTTTGTAAATTTGAAATGATTCGACCATCGAGACTGCAAAGAAAAACCGACTGAACATCTATATCAGCTTTCTTTGTAATCAGTAGTGTACTGCCCATTTGTTGAGTATAAAAGTAGTTGTCAGCTTCTTCGTAGGTTGATGGTTCACTGCCTTGTTCTGTGTAGTCTTCAAGTATAGCTTTTGATATTTTATTATCGTAATAAAGTTTGTGAGTGTAGTGGAAACTGTTCGGGTCGAAAATGAGAATAATATAATTCTTGGCTTCTATACTTCCTTGAGATAGATATGCAGTTTGATTTTCAATTATTTCATTTGTTGAATTAACAATAAGAGGAAAGGCATATAATTGATAATTACAGTTATTAATAATAAATATATCAAAGACGTTATCTTTATTTGCATCGATGAAAGATATATTTGACTCTTGATTACAAGTATCATTTAAGTTATTTAAAGGCAATATAATCGTTTGTTTTGCACTCAAAAATAAAGTGCATGAAAAATAAACGATAAAAATAATTTTAATGAATTTCATAACTTTACTATAATTTTATAAATTTTTTAAAAAATACCTGCCCCTGGCACCTTAGTATTAAAAAGTAGGAACCAGAAGGTAAATAATCTGTTTTGATTCTTAAAGTATTATTACCTGCATCACTGAATACAGTTTGAAATTTTTTTACAATACCTAAGATATCAATAATTTCAAAAGCAATTTGTGATGAGTTGTTTTGATAAAAATTAATATTAATGAATCCTGTACTTGGATTGGGGAAAATTGTTGTTTCATTTACAGTTTCATTTATTACAGGTAGTGTGTTATCCTTAATTTTTGTTAAATAATATCTTGCCGGATTCGAACCTGAATCCGGGTTTTCATAAATTGCAGATGATAAGATCAGATATTCATTTTTAGATGTTTTGGTTAAACCATCAAGCTCATAATTAACAGTGTCTTCTTTAGTAAAATGCAGGTCCTTACCCCAAATAAAATTCCCTTGTGAATCCAATCGTATTAATTTGACATATTGCTGTGAAATCGAATCATCTGAATAATTGTAATTGAAAGCGAGTAAAAATCCTCCATCATTAGTTTCAATAAATCCTTTCGCGACATCATATTTGTTTTCACCAAATAACTTTTCCCATTCCAATTCACCGCTTGAGTTGTATTTTCTGATAATATTATTTATTGTATCTATTGGGTCGTTGATCGAGAGAACCGGTTTTCCTAACACAACCCAAGAGCCATCATTCAGTAACAAGGCATCATCCCAGGATGTATCACTTCCTTTTATAAATAAATTTTTCTCCTTGTTAAAATATTTGTCAAGCTTATAGAAATTGATAAATAATATTTTTCCACTAATACCAACATTTTTTAAGTAATTTATTCTTAAATAATAGCCCCCATCCTCTGTTTTTCTAATAATATTTGCACTGTATATTGTGTCATTTTGGTATGTTGAGGAATCAATGGTCTGAGTATTTAATAGATTACCGGATAAATCAAATATATTCACTTTAAAAGTTCTGCTTGAACTTGATTCTTTATAAAATGATACAATATTATTATCAATCTCTGAAAAATAATTGTAAAAGCTGGTTAATTTTGAAAAGACAGTTTGATTTAAATTGATTTCTGAAACAGCATTACCATCTTCATTTAATGTTATAATATTTTTAACTTTTTCATTTTTATAATTTGTACCACCATTTAGAAAAAGAATATTATCATTATTTAATTGCGAAACTAATATTGGTACTATATCATTTACTTTATGTTCCTGATGAGGGTAGTAAAATTCTTTTTTCCATCGTATTTTTCCAATATCTTCAATATAATAAATCCAATTGTAATTATCCTTAATTCCTTTTATTATAGTTGATGTATCCATCATGTATCTACTAGCTTTTGCTGATAAAAAAATATCATTGTTTGAATTTTGATAAATTACATTATGAAAATTCTGTTGAAATGAAATGTAACTATTGTATACTCTCGTTACATAAGGGTCTTGATGAGGGATTGAACCTAGCGTATCCCGGTCCATGACAATCTCCCAAGTTGTTTCCTGGGAATATAAATCAAGGAAACAATTTATTATTATACATAAAAAAAATATTTTTTTTAACATATTGTTACTCCCTTATTGTTTTTTTAAATATATTCCGAAGCCTTTTTGAGAATTAACATTAAATAAAATATTCTACAAATCGGCTTCGGGTAAATTATCTTTTTTAATTAAAAATAATTTCACATTATTTAACCATCATTCACCATACAAACAACTATTATAACAATGCGTTGACTGATAAGAACCTTCAGGACAGCCATCCAATGTTGGTTCCGGTTGAATGTAACATTCACCCTGGCCATCTCCGAATTTTATATCGTTAACCATTTTAAATGCACCATTTTCCCAACAATACTGTAATACAATGCCACAGCAATAATTTTGAACACAAGCAACTTCTGAAATTTTTGGTTTTTGGTTAACATAATAATAACAGTATTTCATACAATCTCCCGGGAAATATCTTCTTACTTCTAAGATATTCGGACAATCGTATCTACCATCATAATTAGGGTCATTAACAGCTTCAGTAATCATTTGTTCTGTGATTTGGTGAAAAGCAGCAGCGAATGCCGCTCTAATACGTGGCATATCTAATACTCCACCCGGCATGAAATGACTTTCAAATGCGACAACACAAGGAGAAGAAGCCGGTGGAATCTGACCTGCCATACCAATACCCATATCCTTTATTTGATATATTGTGTAATCTGGCATTCCTCCATCAAGACAATATCGAATTGTGTAATATACACTAATTACGCATCCAAGTATCTCAGGAATTGTAAAATAACGAGTTTCATCATCCCACTCTGACCAACGATTACAACTTTCATAATTTCTATTATAGCAATCATATAGAGGCTGTGAGTATAAGGTTGCTTTATTGGGAAACAATGTGATACCAATAATTAGCATAAAAAATACAATTAATTTTTTCATAGTATTTCTCCAAAATTTTAAAAATAGTAAAATTAATTTTATTATCTTAATTTTGCTCTTATCCGCATTAAAGGTACAAACTGTAAGTGCGGGTAAGAGACTCCGTGCTCGGCCAGTGGGAGCAATCCCGCTGGCTCTATTTTTTTAATTGCAATGCTCTTCGCATTGTGCCAATATTTTTCATGTTCCTCCTTCTTTTGTGAATAAATTTTTCATTTTTTTAAAAACTTTTTTAAAATTTGTCAGGTTCATATATATAGAGTTACTTTTTACAAAAAAAAACGGCGAATTTCTGACACTTTTTTTAAAAATATTTTTAAGCGTCTTCGTAAGTCCTTTATAATAACAAAACTATTTTTTCCACTTTTTTCGATATTTAGTATTAACTAATAATTTTTTGGAAATTTTTACAATATTCCAATTTGAGAATTGTGTACTGAATTTCATCGAAAAACTGAAAATTGAGGTGAATACTTGTGTTTGAGGTATTGTAGATATAAATAAAATTATAAACAAAGTCTGGGTCTATGTTTTGAGGAGGAATAACAATGTTATGATTGTCTAATAGTAAATATTTTTTCAACAGTTACTTTTATGCAATAAGAATTACTTTATACAGATTTTCTCTTGTAATATTCTGTCTTAAATGCTTCGACAGCATCATCGAGTGGCATTTTGAAAATTTCTGAAAATTTCTGAGACTCACGGGCATTATTTTGATAACGCATCGCCCTGTCGACGGTGAAAATGATTTGCTCTTTTTTAAATGGTTTTGTTATATAATCGAACACTCCCTTGGAAAGTGCTTCCATTGCGGTTTCGAGCGAACCGAATGCGGTGATGATTATAACCTGCTCAAACCGCTTATTGTCCCTGACATATTTTAATATATCAAGGCCATCCATCCCCGGCATTTTGAGGTCGGTTATTATAATATCGAACTCATTTTTTTCGAGCAGGATTGGCACTTCAAGAGAGTTGCCCGTTACAGAAATTTGGTAAGGAGTTTTTTCCCGAATAATTCTTTCGAGTAGTCGGAGTAAATCCGGTTCATCATCGATAGCAAGGATGTTTTGTGTCATTTTATTCACCATTATTAATTTATTCAATTTCTATTTTTGGAATCGAAATAATAAATGTTGTTCCGGTCTGAGTCCCGGGATAATCTTCTGCAGAAAAACTTCTGAAATCAATTTTTCCACCGAATTTTGCAACAATACCATAGCACAAAGATAAACCCAAACCTGTGCCTTCTCCAACTTTTTTCGTTGTGAAAAAGGGGTCGAAGATTTTCTGTTTTATTCTGTTTGGAATACCTTCGCCGGTATCGGAAATTTCTATGTTCACATTTTTCTCCGATTCATAAGCATTAATATTAATTAATCCACCTCCAGTTTTTTTCATAGCAGAAACAGAATTATTAATCAGATTGAAAATCACCTGCTGGAATTCACGAGAGTCTCCTCTAATGTTTGGTAGATTTTCAGGGATATTGATATTCAAATTTATTTTTGAAGTGAATAGAGTATTTTTTACAATTGTTGATACAGTTTCAATGCAGGTTTTTGCATCGGTATTATCTTCCAGTCCTTCGGTAATACGTGCGAAACCAAGTAGATTCTCAACAATCTTTTTGGCATGATTCACATTTGATTCGATTGTTTTCAGGTCTTTGTAGGTCTGTGAATCGGGGGGAAAGTTATCAACGAGCAAGTCCGTAAAACCAAGAATAATTGCAAGAGGATTATTAATTTCATGTGCGACACCTGCTGCAAGAGTGCCAATTGAAGCAAGTTTTTCGGTGTTGTACATCATGTGTTCAAGCTCCCTTTTCTTGGTTTCATCTCTGACTATAATCGAGTATCCGAGAATTTCACCTTTCAGAGAACTGATAAGTGTTTTGGAAATATTAACCATTACCTTTTTGTCTGACTTCGTTACTCTTTCGGCTATGTAATTTGATATGTAGCCATTTTTTATTACCAGCTCATTAATTTGATTCAATTCTTCATCGGCATCGATTTCCGAAGGTATAAGCCTGCGGAAAGAATGTCCAATCATTTCATCCGAAGTAAATTCAAAAACCTTTTCAGCACCTTTATTCCAAACACGAACCAAATTATCTTTATCGGTAAAAATAATAGCATCAAGGGAGTTTTCAAGTATGCTCGATATTATTTCCTGCTGTTCTGTAACCCGTTCCTTTAAGCTTTCCGAAATCTTTCTTTGATATGCGGCAAAGAAAAAAGCAAACAGAATCATACCGATTGCGATGAATAACTCTGCTCCGAGATGCCTCATATAGGCTTTATCTATTGCTTCTGCGACTTCGCTTATAGGCGCTACAACGGCAATAGACCATACTCTTCCATCGAGCGCCTTGTTTTTAATGGGTGTGAATGCTATCAGTTTTGTAATTTTTCCTTTCAGGTCCTTATGCCACCAGCTTTCGTAAATTCCAGTGCCTTCCCCGCCTTTCATCATCTTGTCTTTCATAATGATATTAATCTGGCTGAAGTTTACATAAGGCTTTTTCCCACGGCGTGCCTCGAAAATATTTCTTCCAATAAATCCACTTTCAGGATGATATAAGGCAATAGCATTTCCATCAATCACCCATGCATAACCCGTTTTACCCGACCTGACATTTCCGATTAATTTAGTGAAAAGTTTGGATAAATCAAGTCTTGTAAACAGCACTCCGGTAAGTCTGCTATTTGTTATTAATGGAATTGTAATATTACTGATAATAAAAATTTTTCCGGTGGTGTCTTGATAGATTGAGAGTGGTGAAAGAGTCATTCTCACACTTTGATTATTAGAAAAATCCGATTGAATTATTGACAAATCCAGATTTGGAAAGTTGTCACGATTATAATATTCAACAAGCTTTCCTTGTGAGTTTAATAAACCGATATCAATGATTCCCATATCAGCATTTTGCTTTAATACACTTACCATAGCCACCTTGCGGATTTTTCCTTCTGTATCTTCTGCAAACCATTTAAGGCTTTTTAATTGAATCTCAAGATTGTTCAGAAACAGCTCAAACTGGGCAGATGACTGTCTTGCAAGTATAAGCTGCTGCTGATTGAAGTCGTCGTTTATTTGTTCTTTGATTGCTTCGGAATCGAGATAAATCAGATAAAATGCAATGCCAAAAATTATGAAGAATAAAATTGAAATCAGAAACGGAGTAAATTTTTTTCTGAAAAAAAAGTTACTTATTCTGTCAACAAGCATAAGGAATTTTTTCATTTTCCACCTATGTCATTTTTATTTTTTCAAGTATTTCATTTTTATAAGTTTCCATTTCATAATCGTTACTCAAAGCCATGTCAAGTTGTTTAGTCAGCATCGTGAGCTGTCCGAGGGCAAACAACTTATTTTGTAAAAGGTCATTTTGTAGATATGATATTTCCGATTCAAAAGCATCGCCTTTACTTCTACATTCAAATCCCATTTTCGTCAAAATAGATTCAAGAAGCCTGACTCTTCGAAGTCTTCTTTCAAAAGATGCGCCGCCTTCTTTGAAAATAAGTTTTATAAAATTTTTATTCGGAATTTCAGTAAACATGGCTTCTATAGTCGAGAAGTGGTAACCCATCCTTAATGATAGAACCATATATTCTTTTGAAAAAATCACATAACTTTTCTCAGTAAATCCTGTTCTTTTTTGAGTGGTCAAATCTGTTGCCATTACCGTCATAAAACTTTTCATATCAGGTGCCGCAGGAGGCATTGTCCACCCAATATCTTCAATACCCTCCCAGAAATATTTGAATGGTAAAGAATGAATATTATTATTTGATATTTTTCTTTTTTTATCGGTATGATATGATTCATCAATCGAGATAATATCAACCGGCAATGGAATTTCGCTTTTCAAATGGTAAGGGATTGTTTCACCTTTTAAATTGTTAGCACTTGAAAACATTTCCTCGATTGCCTTTTGATGTGCGAACCTCAGAATATCGTGTATTGTTTTACAATTTTCTATAGTAAAATCATGTGAGTGTGAATCAGTAAGATTGATAGGAACAATTTTTCGTGATATTCTTTCAAGAATATTAAATGGAGCAACATCATCATCAAAATCATTTTCGGGTTTTAATGAATCTGCTAAACCGGGAATTGAACCATCATAAATAATACAATTAGAGGCATCAACTGTTACGAGAGTATCATTTTTAAGTTTTTCGATTTCATTAACCCCAACAATAGTTGGGATTCTGTATTCCCGTGCTATTGTTATAAGGTGGCTTGCAACACCCCCGACTTTTGTTATTAATGCAGAGGCACGGCTTAATACCGTTATTAAACCCGGAAAAGGATGTTCGGCAATAATGACAGCGGAGTCAGGAACTGATTCGAGGCCATTTGTGTTTTTAACATGATTTACACTCCCGATACCCGCTCCGGGACAAGCTGACATGCCGGATTTGAGTATGATTGTAAAGTTGGTGGTATCAATTGATTCTTTAGAGATTCTACTTCTTATGACTTTTAAGGGCCTAGTTTGTAATATATGTGGGTTATTGTTTTCATCAATAGCCCATTCGATATCCTGCGGGCAACAATAATGCTCCTCGATTTTGAGGGCTAATTCTGCTAATTTTCTAATTTCGTCTTTGTTGACAGATAATTCATTTCTATTCGCCTCCGGTATTTCCCGAATAGAAACACCAGCATCTTTAATCAATATTAATTTCTTTTCTTTGTAAGCAGGAATTGCATCAATTATTTCATAATTCGATTTAGATACTATAAACTGGTCGGGTGTGATTGAACCATCAACGAGGAGCTTTCCTAAACCATTAATTGAGTTTATCAGAATAGTATTATCGTCAGGATTGACAGGATTTGAAGTGTAAATAACGCCGCTGGACCGTGCATTGACCATGGAAACACAACCAACACTCATAGCCAAACCTGATTCTATATGTTCATGGCTAAGATAATAATAAATTGCTTTTGGGCTAAATTTGCTTGCTATAACTTTCAGGTATGATTCAATAAGATTCTCTTTTTTTACACCAAGGCAAGTTGAGTACTGCCCTGCAAAACTTAGCTTTGTATCTTCGCCGATAGCACTCGAGCGCACTGATACAAGTTTATTTTGATTACATGCTGTTAAATAATCGTAATTTTCTATTATTTTTTGAGAAAGGGCTTCAGGTACCGGAGAATTCAAAATAAGTGTTGTTATATTATCGCTGATTATTTCGAGGCCATGATAATTCTCGATATTTACATTTTTCAGGATGTTGGTGATTTTATTCTGCAGGTCATTTGAATCGAGGAAATATTTGTAAGCCCAGGCTGACACAGCAAAACCGTCAGGAACAGGTATATTTAGTTTATTCCTTAATTCACCAAGCTGTGCATTTTTGCTCCCAACACTTGATGCTTTATTTTTATCAAGTTGTGAAAATGGGATTGTGAACTCATCTTTGGGTATTACTGCCTTTTCCGTTAACTCATTTAGAATTTCTTTTTGAATATTATTAAATTTTTCTCTTAGACTTTCATATTCTTTTCCGCCGAGTGCAATAAGATTATCAATCAGGTTTACAAGATTATTATTTAGATTTTCAACAGATATGTTGATGTAATTAATGTCATAAATGAATTCACCTGTTGTCTTTTCTTCAATGTCACTTAATATTTTCAATGCCTGATTATTGGATTCGAGAACAGAACTGAATGAATTGAATTTTTCAATAAGAACTGAAGGCTGTTGAGTTACAACTTCCTCCTTTATTGATTTATTGAAAATATTATGAAAAAAATTCATAACAAATGAAACCATTTATTTATTACAACACTAAAATAACGATTATTTGTTGAGTGTAATCCAAATGTTATTGTTAAATTTTGCATTAAATGCGAACCATGCCTTCTAAGTAAGATTTCATCATTGGTTTATTATGCAACACATAAATTACAATTGAACTTTTGACCTTTCCATAACAAAAATCATTAGTTATTTTTTAAAATAAAATAATTATTTTCTAAAAAAGAAGGTGTTATATGTTCAAAAAATTCTTTAGCCGTTGCCTTCTCTTACTTTGCTTCTTAGCTACTAATATTTGTTATTTATTTGCCGAAGGCAAACCTGCAACCGAACTGAATAAGACAGTGAAAGTTGAAGGGTTAACCGGATTGAATTTGTTTCTGGCACAAACTTACAATAGCAACAGATTGCTTTTTGCTGTCATCTCGACAGGCACGATAGTGATACTTGGTGTAATTGTTACATACATTGTGAGCTTGTTTATAAAGCCCGCAGGGCATGCACATAAAGAAGAATAAAATAAATAACGGAGAAAACATGGATATTTTTAACATTTATCTTCCAATTGCCGAAATTCAATTCAATGTAATTTTGCTATTTGTATTAGGCTTTTGTGTTGGAGTATTAGGCGGCTTTTTTGGAGTTGGTGGAGGCTGGATAGTAACCCCAACATTAAACATATTTGGATTTCCGATGGACTATGCAATCGGAACTGATATTACATACATTTTTGGGACATCTATTGTCTCGACAAAAATTCACAGTGGGCTTGGGAATATTGACTGGAAACTTGGAATTTTTTCAATTGTCAGTTCTGTCATTGGAGTGGAAGTTGGCGCTCAATTTATAATGTATCTGGGTAAAACCTACGGTACAGAGGGCTTAGATTCTATAGTCAGGTGGAGTTTTATAACACTGCTGATATTTTTGGGTAGTTTTATGCTTTATGACTATTTCGTAGTTCAGAAAAGATTGTCCGAAGAAGAAAGAAAAGCAGATGACCCAAAGCAAACCCACATATCGAGGATTCAAAAAAAGAAAAAAACAGCTCTTCCAATCCGATTACAAAGCATAAGGTTATTCCCCATGGTTAGTTTTAAAACATCAGGAATAAAATCTGTTTCGTTCTGGATTGTATTTGTTATATTCTTTATAGCAGGAGTATTGCAGGGATTTCTCGGTGTCGGTGGGGGTTTTATAAAGATGCCGGCAATGATTTATCTGTTGGGAGTACCTACCGTAATTGCCGTTGGAACAGACTTATTCAATGTGTTAATAACTTCTATATATGGTGGTTTTACTTATGCTATTAAAGGCAGAGTGGAACTCATTGCTGCTGTAATCATGTTTTTTGGGGGTGCCTTAGGGGCTATCTTTGGCTCAACTGCAACAAAATATGTCCGGGGTTACGGTATAAGGTTATTATTTGCAATTATGATAATAGTTGCCGGTGGTTCTGTTGTAATTAAACAATTAGAAAAACCATTAGGAATGCCGATATTCAACGATATTTCAGGATATGTCGTTGTTGGCGCTGCAATGTTGATGACATCAGTTGTATTATGGAAATTAATCAGCAGTTATTATAAATTGAAAAAATCAGAGATTGGATTTGACCCTGATTCAATAGGTAAACACTAATTGAAGTTTTTAATGTTGAGTGTTGAATTAAAATGTTGAAATGGAACAATAAATAAAAGATTGAAGCCGCCTTATCCAGGTGGCTTTTTTTTCTTTTTGAATGCTAAATTTGATTATGTTATTTTAGTTTAATGTTTAAATTTCTAAAAATATTGTTTACACCAAGAAGTAAGAGTAAACTTACTTTCAAAAAGAAGTTCAAGCACTTTCAGGGATTGCTTGCCTCAAATGATGAGGCACATAAATACATGAGCGAGATGGCTGAAATGCTCACTTCGGGAAAAATTTTTTCTAAGGCTTATGCAAATAATATTTACAGAAATTTAATCGAGTCTGCATACGATATTGCAAGACATCTCGTAATATTAAGCAGCGGCAAATATCAACAATTAATTTTGAAAACTGAGGAAATAGAAGAAAAATGCAAACAAATACTTTCTCCGAGAATACTTTGTCCGGAAGGCTGGGACTGTCCCGATTATAATTGCCAGGTATGCGATAAGGTAAAAAAGATTGGTGAGAATATTCCTTATTATTATGCCTTAGATGAAGTTGATGATGTTATGTCTCTTGAAGTGGGAACGAAGATGAGCCATCTCGGTGAGATTCGAAAGCAATTACAAATTCCCGTTCCTGATGGATTCTGCTTAACTGTTCGATTATTCGAAGACATAATGATTGATAGTGATTTACGTAAAAGAAAAGACGAAATCTTTTATGATATTGATTTTGATGACATAAAACAAGTAAAAAAAGCCTGTCAGGAGGCACAGGAGTTATTCATCTCGACAGCAATACCGCTACATATAAAAGAAGTGATTGTTAATGCTTATGATAAATTTTTCGGTTTGTCTAATAATACTCTTGTTTCTGTTCGTTCGAGTGCAATAGGTGAAGACAGTGCCAATTATTCATTTGCAGGTTTACATTTTTCGGCTTTAAATGTCAGCAGGGAAAACCTTGTTGATGCAGTATATGAAGTATTGATATCGAAGTACTCTCCTCAATCTGTTGTTTACAGATATATTTCAGGTTTGAGGGATGAAGATATGCCCATGAGCGTCGGATGCCTTAGGATGGTAAATGCAAAAGCCGCAGGTGTTATTTTCACTACAGACCCAATTCATAAAAAAGATGTTATAATAATCAATGCTGTCAAAGGCCTTGGTACTGTAGCGGTATCAGGACGAGTGTCGCCGCAGGTATTCATTCTGGACAAGCAAAATAATTTCAACCTAATCGGCTTTTCACCCGGGATTCAGGACTATAAAGAAAGTCCAAAGTCAACAGATGGTGTTGAAAAGGTAAAATTAGATGATAAATCGGTTATTCCATGTTTGAACGAAATTCTGTTGAGAGAGCTGGCTGATTATGCCACTAAGATTGAACAACATTATGGCTGCCCTCAAGATATTGAATGGGTGTTAGATGAAAATAACAGAATTATGATTTTGCAAGCAAGACAACTCCAGCCAAAAGGGAAAAAAGATGATATTATTATTGATAAAGATAAGTTGAGCAGGCTTGAAAGAACTTGCAATATATTGATAAATCGCGGTGATTGTGCTAGCACAGGTATAGCAACCGGCAAAGTTTTTATTGTGAATAACATTAAAGAAATTAATGATTTTCCAAAAGGGAGTATTGTCGTTTCCAAAAAGAATCTGCCCGAATTTACAAGCCTGATACATAAAGCTTCGGGATTTATAACTGATGTCGGAAGTACAACCGGTCACCTGTCAATTATTGCAAGAGAGCAGAATATACCTGTAATCACTAATACAATAAATGGCACTGATGTCCTGAAAAACGGCATGGAAGTTACTTTGTTTGCTGATGGGTGCAAGGTATATGATGGTCGGGTTGATGAGCTTATTGAAGTATCCGATAAAATTAAGGGAAGCGATAATCTGTTTTTGAAAAGCCCACTTTACAGGCTCTGGCACAGTGTTTCTAAATTTGTATTCAAATTGAATCTTACAAATCCAAACTCAGCTAAATTTTCACCCGAACATTGTCTTACATACCATGATGTAATTAGGTATGCTCATGAAGTCTCGATGAAAGAGATGTTTGCATTTTATGAAACAGCGAGGGTTGACAGTGGGAAAACATATAAATTAAAATTTGAAGTACCGTTGAATATATATGTGATTGACTTAGGTGGAGGCATTAAGAATTTCATCAAAGGTAATTCAATGATTGTTGATGAAATATTATCAAAACCATTTCTCTCATTAATAAAAGGGATGACAACTCCGGGTATTGAATGGGGTGGCCCCCTATCTATTGATGCAAAAGGATTTTTAAATATTATGATGACAAACTTATCAGACCCTCACAAAGCCGAAAGGGATATAGGGTCAAGAAGTTATGCCCTCATTTCTGACAATTATTTAAATTTCTTTTCACGTCTTGGCTATCATTTTTCACGTCTGGATGCTCTGGCAAGTAATGAAATTAGTAATAACTATATAAATTTTCATTTTCGTGGAGGAGCTGCAGACCAGGTTAGGAAAGAGCGAAGGGCTAAGGCTATCACCGGAATTTTGGAATCATTGCATTTTACTGTTATACATAGGGGAGATACGGTGATAAGTAATATCCGAAAAATTCATGAAAACGATATTTATAGACTCCTTCAGGAAATTGGGCGGCTCATGGGTGCTGTCAGAAATACCGATGTAACGATGCTGACTGACAGGCATGTTGATGTTTTTGTCGAAGGATTTCTCAATGGAGACCCCGCACCCGTTAAAAGGTTTTATAATTTAGATAATTGATTTATTGAAGTCCCGGAAAAGTTATATAGTATAAAAAGTTTGATATGTAACTTTGGTTTTATGCGATATTATCTATATGATTTTCATTTATCTTATATCTTGATGATTAAAATTACATATTTATTGTTCAACCCTAATTTAATATTACTTTTTTTCAATTTCTTTTATTCGTAAATTTCATATGATTTTTTCGCTTTGTGTTAGGTAATTTATGCCGGATAATGGTTTCATGGCGCTTGTTGTTGATGAAATAAATACAAATGTTTTTCAAAGAAGCATTAAGGAAAGGAAAATAGATGAACTTCCGCCGGGAGAGGTGCTTATTAGGGTGGAATACTCTGCATTGAATTATAAAGATGCTCTATCTGCGAGAGGACATAAAGGTATAACAAAAAAATATCCTCATACTCCCGGTGTTGATGCGGCTGGTGTAGTCGAAGAAAGCAACTCAAGTTTATTTTCAATTGGTGAAAAAGTTTTTGTAACAGGATATGACCTCGGGATGAATACATCGGGGGGTTTCGGTCAATATATAAAAGTACCCGCAGGTTGGGTTGTAAAAATACCATCTGATTTTTCAACGAAAGAAATTATGATTTATGGCACAGCAGGTTTTACTGCAGGGATTGCTATATATGAAATGCAGAGAAATGAAATTACTCCGGACAAAGGGAAAATCCTGGTTACCGGAGCAACTGGTGGGGTTGGTTGTCTTGCTGTTGCAATGTTATCGAAAGCCGGATATTATGTAGTGGCTTCAACGGGGAAAAATGAAAAAAAAGACTTTCTTTTAAAACTAGGAGCAAAAGAAGTCATAAGCAGAGAAGATGTGAATGACACAAGTGGAAAACCCTTACTTAAAAAGCAATGGGCGGGAGCAATTGACAATGTTGGGGGGAATACTTTATCAACAATAATAAAATCACTCGAACATAGAGGAGTAATAGCAAGCATTGGCTTAGTTCAATCGGACAAACTTGAGACGACCGTTTATCCATTCATATTGAGGGGTGTGAGACTAATTGGTGTTGACTCTGCCGAAAGCCCGATGGATTACAGAATGAAAATTTGGAATAAGATTTTTTCTGAATGGAGAATTGATAATCCCGAGAAATTGGTAAAAGAATGTACTTTGGATGAATTGGATAAAGAAATTGAATTGATATTGAAAGGCGGGCAGACTGGTAGGGTCCTAATAAATATGAATTAAAATGTAGAATGTAGAATGCAAAATGCAAAATGCAAAATGTAGAATGTAGAATGTAGAATGCAAAATGTAGAATGCAAAATGCAAAATGTAGAATGCAAAATGCAAAATGTAGAATGCAAAATGCAAAATGCAAAATGCAAAATGCAAAATGCAAAATGTAGAATGCAAAATGCAAAATGTAGAATGCAAAATGCAAAATGATTTTAATTAATTAATAGTATTATTACAAACAGAGGAGAAAAATTATGAAAACTGCATTGTTCTTTTCTGTAATCATTACTTTTCTTTTTTTGTTAACGGATGTTTCACAAAGTCAACGAAAAGGAGATACTAAAATGAGCATTAGAATAACAAGCACAGCATTTACTGAAGGAGGAATGATTCCTGAAATTTATACTTGTGAAGGAAGAGATATTTCACCACCTCTTTCGTGGAGCAATTTACCCGAGGGTACTAAAAGTATAGCTCTCATAAATGACGACCCTGATGCACCAATGGGAACCTGGGTTCATTGGGTAATTTATAATATCCCGCCAATAGAAACAGGATTAAAGGAAGGGATTCCTTCTGAAAAAGTATTACCAAATGGAACAAAGCAAGGGATAACAGATTTCAGAAGAGTCGGTTATGGCGGTCCTTGCCCTCCAAGTGGTACACACAGGTATTTTTTCAAGATTTATGCCCTCGATACAATGCTTGAACTGGAATCGGGAGCGGCCAAAGGACAGCTCTTGACTGCAATGGAAGGGCATATTTTGGGAACTGGCCAGTTAATAGGAAAGTATAAACGGGCTAAATAAAATGCAGAATGCAAAATGCAAAATGAAGAATGCAAAATGAAGAATGCAAAATGCAAAATGCAAAATGCAAAATGCAAAATGGAATAAGATAAAAGGATTTGAGGATTGTAGGATTTGAACGATTAAAATGTAGGTTAGGTTCTAAACCCGACTGAATAAATAATAAATTGTAATTATTTTTACAAATACAATATCTGACTAAAATTTTTTAATTTTATATAATTAATTTGAAATCATTCAATAAAACATAAAGGGTAATATGATTGAACCTCCAAAAAATCTTGCAGTCATTGTTGTAAGATGGCTGGCAAGGGCATTAAGCGTTCTTATAATTCTTATTTTCGGAATGTTTGCCTTAGGCGAAGGTTTTGGGCCAGGCCCTGTGGAAACTAACGAAATAATTTTATTTATAATATTGTTGCTTTCAATAGCCGGTATTGTCTATTCATTTTTCAATGAGAAATTCGGAGGCTTGGGAACATTAGCTTTCGGTATAGTATTCGTTATTGTTGACGGGCACTTCAACTTTTATTTCTTGTTTATTCCTGTCACAGGAATTTTATTTTTGGTTTCCTGGTTTTTATCGAAAGAAAAAAAGAATTAATATATAAACCCAATAAAAATGATACAGGGTAGGACAATCCTGATTATACAAATAATGAGATGGTTTGCCGGATTGCCGGCAATTATATTATTTCTTTTATCTGTGATATTGATGAGCAGCTTTGTTGGCCATATATCACAAACAAAAGATACAACAGGATACCTGCTCATAATAATTACATTAATATTGTTAGTGATTAGTTATACAATGTCATTATTCAATGAGAAACATGGCTGAGCTATAAACTTATTTTTCTGTTATACCTATTCTTATTAGAAATCCTTATTGGATAATTGTTCTTTATACTTCTTATTGTTTGTTGGTCCATATTGTAGGGATTTTATCATTTGTGTATAAAGAAAAAGACAATGAACTGATAACCGGGAGTTAAACTGTGATACTGAAAAGAATTTTTAAAAAATATACAAGGGGAATTTTATGAAAAAGTTGCCGGCTTTGGTGTTTTGTGCAATCACAATGCTCATATTCGTTAGCTGTGGTTTAAGAAATGCGGTTGATGTTGTAAGTTTCAATCCCTCCGGAAGCGTTGGGACTTTAACAACATTTACGTTAGAATTTTCTAAAGAACTCGCACCCTTTGATGTGCAGGATAAATGGCTGACAGAGGAGTTCATAAAGTTTGAGCCAAAAATTCCCGGAAAATTCAAATGGACTTCTGCCAGTACTCTTATTTTTTCACCGGATGTTCAACTTGAACCTATTCAGGCATACTCTGCTGAAATAACTAAAAAAGTATTATTCGATAAAGACCTGAGCTTAGATGCAGAAACAATTGAATTTAAGACTCATGATTTTGATATAAAGAAAGTTGATTTGTTTTGGACTCACATTCCTAATCAATACTACAAAGTGAGTGTCCAGGCAAATCTTCAATTTAATTACCTTGTGAATCCCGATATGTTGAAACAAAATTTGATTATCGAACATGACGGGAAACCAATCACAAATTATCAGGTAGTAACAAAAGAAAAATCGGATTTGATTGCTGTTAATTTCGGTGAAATTCAGCAGACTGATAAAGAGCAGGTGTTCACAATAACAGTAAAAAAAGGACTGATGTCGGTATTCGGTAAACAAGGTCTTGAAGATGACAGAACTTTCAGTAAAAAACTTGAACCTATTACAAAACTTGCAATCACAGGTGTAGCCTCAGGATTTGATGGTACAACCGGGTGGATTGAAGTATCAACAACTCAGATGGTAGATGAAAAAAGATTGAAAGAATATGTAAAAACTGACCCATGGAAAGATTTATCATTCTTTGTAAGTGATAATTCATTGAGGATTGAAGCCAATCTTGAAAACGTACAGGATGTTTTGCTGAAAATAAGGAAAGGTATGCCCGGGTTGTATGGCGGTGAACTCGAATTTGATTTTGAGCAACAGGTTTCGTTTGTGAACTTAGAGCCATCAATCAATTTTGCCGATAAAAAGGGAAAATATCTTATGCTCGGCGGGAACAAAAATTTGCAGGTGAATTTTGTTAATATTGATGAAGCTGATATTGAAGTTTCACAAGTATTTAAAAATAATTTGCTTTGGTTCCTTAACCAAAATTCATATTATTACTATGACTACGAAGAAGATTATAGCTATAATTCAGAAATCTGGACGGGTGATTACGGAAAGACTTTATATGAAGAAAAAATTAATCTTCAGAACAACAAAAACTGGCTCGAGAAAAAATATATCAATCTGAACAGAATTATCGGTCAAAAGTATAAGGGTATTTATGTTGTCAATGCCAGGTCTGCCCAGGATAGATGGATAGCCGACGCAAAGATGATAGCGTTAACCGACCTTGGAATTATCACAAAAAAATCCGGCAATGAAATAATTGTTTTTGTTAATTCAATTGCTAAAGCTGAGCCGGTCGAGGGAGTTGAGATTAGTGTTATATCTTCTAATAATCAAACTTTATTGAGCGGAAAAACTGACCGGGAAGGTACAATAAGATTTACCGATGTCAGAAAGAAAATCGAAGGATTCACTCCAAGACTGATTGTTGCCGAGACTGCAAATGATTTCAACTACATTGACCTGCAGGAGACATTTATTGAAACATCGAGATTTGATGTCGGCGGTGTATTTGAGTTTCTCGAAGATGTGAACACTTTTATTTATAGTGACAGAAATATTTATCGCCCCGGTGAAAATGTTTACCTGTCCGCTATTATAAGAAATGATAAAATAGAAGTTGTAAAGGATATTCCCGTATTCTTAAAAATTATCACTCCCACCGGCAAAACATTTACCGAAATGAAAAAACTGCTGAATGAGGAAGGCAGTTTTGAAGCATCTTTCAAAACTCCCGAATATGTACAGACAGGCGAATACAGAGCAGAAGTATATACAGGTTCTAATCAACTTATCGGTACATATAAATTCAGCGTCGAAGATTTCGTTCCCGATAAAATCAGGTTAATGTTGAAATCAAATAAAGATTTTGCTTTTCCCGGTGACCAAATTGGAGTTAACATTGATGCTGAATTTTTGTTTGGAGCAAAAGCATCGGGCCTGAAATATGAATCTCATATTAACCTCAGGCACAGGCCTTTCATAAGTAAGAAATTTACGGATTATGATTTTCATAATTCTTCACTTACAAATCCAATCTATGAAGAAAAAACTATGGATGGTTTTCTGGATGGAAACGGAAAAGGAAGAGTTGATTATACAGTTCCGAATGATATTAAAGGGAGCGGAATTGTAACCTGCTATACTTATGTTAATGTATTCGACCTGACAGGTAGAACTGTGAACAGGGCGGCAACAACCGATATATACCCGAAGGATTATTTCATTGGATTTAAGTCGTCGGGATATTATTTCGGAACTAATGAGAGATTGAATTTTAAGACTGTAGTTGTTGACCACGGCGATAAACCCATCAAAGGGTTCAATGCTACTGTTAAGCTTGTACGTTTTGATTGGCAGACGGTTCTGAAGAAAGATAATAACGATAGATATTTCTATGCTTCCGAAGAAAAGGAAATTGTAGAATGGCAGAAGAATATGAGCTTAAATGGCGGAATCAAGGACATATCTTTCTCAATAACAAAATCCGGAAGGTATGAGCTGCGAATCTCAAAAGAAGGGGATGAAGAGTATCAAAGGAAATCATTCTATGCTTATGGATGGGTAAGTACAACTGCATCTTCATTTCAGGTTGACAAAGAAGGCCGGGTTGACATTGTATTTAATCAAGAAAAATATGAACCCGGCAATCAAGCAAAAATCTTATTTAATTGCCCGTTTGCAGGTAAGCTGCTTGTAAGTTTTGAAAGAAATGGTGTTTATGATTATCAATACATTGAAATGAAGAATAAGTCCGTTGAGATAACAGTACCGGTGAAAGATTATTTTATGCCTAATGTATATGTGTCAGCAACATTGTTTAAGAAACATACGGTTGATAATAGCACTCCATTTTTGGTTGGACATGGTTATGCATCCATGAAAGTCGAAAAAAATTCAAATAAACTTCCTGTAAAAATCATCGCACCGGAAAAAATCAAGCCTAATACAAGTCAAACTATTACAGTGAAAACTGCTCCCGAAAGGAATATCTTTGTTACTCTCGCAGCAGTGGACGAAGGAATATTGCAAGTTAAAAATTTCAAAACACCGGACCCATATGGGTATATGTATGCTAAGCGCGGCCTGAAAGTTGAAAGTTATGATTTGTATAAATTATTACTTCCTGAAATTGTCGGAAGCTCCTCATCAGGAGGTGGTGATGAGGAAATGTTTGCCGAGATGCTGAAGAAGAGAACCAATCCGATTACAACGAAAAGATTCAAGCTTTTTGCTTTTTGGAGCGGAATCCTGAAAACAAACGGAAACGGGGAAGTAAAAATACCAATTAAATTCCCGCAGTTTAATGGTGAAGTCAGATTGATGGCTGTTGCATACACTGAAGCGAAATTCGGTTCCGCAGAAAAACCTATGAAGGTTGCTGATGATTTAATTATCGAACCCGAAATTCCAAGATTTCTCGCACAGGATGATTCGCTTGTTATGCCTGTTACTCTGATAAATACAACTTCCAGGAAAGGCAAAGTAAATGTAAATGTGAAAGTTGATGGTCCCTTAAAAATTCTTACACATACTTCACAATATGCTGAAGTTGAGCCTAATGCAACAGAGCAGGTTATTTTTGTTTTGAAATCACACTCATCAGTCGGTAATGCAAAAATAATAATAGAAACATCCGGAATGGCAAAAGTGAAAGAAGAGATTGATATTGCTGTCAGGCCTGTTTCTCCATATCTAACTTATACCGGTGCAGGCACGATAAAAGGAGGAGCTTCGCAGAATTTCTCTATTCCGGGTGGATTCCTTTATGGTACACAGCACTCGACTTTAACGATTAGTAAATTTCCTGCTGTGAAATTCGCAAAGCAATTAAAATATCTTGTTGGCTATCCTCACGGATGCATTGAACAGACTGTATCGAAATTATTCCCTCAAATTTATTTTGCAGAGCTTACACAACTTGTTGCCCCTGAGTTTTATAAAACATATAATCCTGTGTATTATGTGAAAGAAGGTATTAGAAAAGTGGAATCAATGCAGTTATATGACGGTTCTATGGCTTACTGGCAGGGTGGGACATATCCAAGCTGGTGGGGGAGCGTATATGCGGCTCATTTCCTTCTCGAAGCAAGAAATGCCGGATTTGAAGTTAAGCAGGATGTTTTGAAAAATCTATTATACTACTTATCAAGGAAAGCGAGAGAAAGAAGCACTTACGAATATTACAGGTACGAAGGTACAAGGACTACGATTACAAAGATTGCGAATAAAGAAATACTCTACTCCTTATATGTACTTGCCCTTGCAGGCAAGGGGGATATTTCGACAATGAATTATTATAAATCAAGGTTAAATCTTGTCTCTGCTGATTCAAAATACTTATTGGCAGGTGCTTATGCAATGATGGGAAAATGGAGCAGTTATCATGAATTAATTCCAAGAAACTACAAACCGGAAGTAACATACAGGGAAACCGGAGGATGTTTCGATTCCGAAATAAGGGCTAATGCTTTGATGCTTGAAATACTTTTGGAGGTAGAACCAAACAATGTTCAGATACCATACATAGTAAAATATCTTGTACAAAAAATTGACAACGTTTATTCCACTCAGGAGAATGCTTTTGTATTTATGGCATTAGGGAAAGCGGCATCATCTAAGGCTAAGAATGATGTTAAAGTTGATGTATTTGTCGGAAAAAAGAATATTGGAAATTATTCGGGTAAGGATATGACACTTACTGATGATATCATGAACGGAGCGAATGTATATCTCAAAGGTACAGGTAACGGTGAAGTATTTTATTTCTGGTCAACGGAAGGTATAAGTGTTAATGTCAGTGTCAATGAAGAAGATATGTATATGAAAGTGAGAAGGACATATTATGATTTCAGAACTAAGGCAGAAATAACAAATAATCAGTTTTACCAGGGACAATTGCTTGTTGGTAAAATTTCTTTGACCGGATTAGAAAGGTCAGCCGAAAATATTGTTATTACGGATATGCTTCCATCGGGATTTGAAATTGAAAATCCCAGATTAAATTTATCAACTGACATATCATGGCAGATAAAAAATCCAATATCAATTGATTACATGGATGTCCGTGATGACAGGCTTCTTCTATTTACAAAACTGTGGACAGGTGCAACAAAAGAATTTACCTATTTACATTACTGTCCAGTTAAGGAAAAGAACAAAAAATGTAAATTATTAAAATACAATAAAATATAAATTAAATATTTTTTTTCGATTTGAAATCACTTTA
>MHAY01000098.1 GCA_001804705.1 Ignavibacteria bacterium RIFOXYC2_FULL_35_21 | reverse complement strand
ATTCAGAACCTAATAAATATTATGTTCAACAACCTTTATTCAATTAAATAATGGTCAACGTATTTCAGGACAAGACAAAGATTATTCGAAAGGCTCAGAATGACAAGCATACTATTTTCTATTATCAAAAAACTCTTTGAGCGCTTTGCCTGTGTAGGATGATTTGACTGATGCGACTTTTTCGGGTGTGCCTGTGGCTACGATTGTGCCGCCCTGCTCCCCAGCTTCGGGACCGAGGTCAATGACCCAGTCGGCTGATGCGATGACATGAATGTTATGCTCGATTACAATTATTGAATGACCGTAAGAAATCAGTTGACGAAAACATTCGAGCAGTTTTGAAATGTCGTGTATGTGCAAGCCGGTAGTAGGCTCGTCAAAAATGAATAATGTTTCTGATGAATTTTCTGCATCGAGATGAGAAGCCAGTTTGATTCTCTGCGACTCGCCTCCCGAAAGCATAGTGCTGGGTTGTCCTATCCTCAGGTAACCAAGCCCCACCTGCTGTAAAGGTTTCAGCTTGTTCACAATTTTTTTATGGTCTTTGAAAAATTCGATTGCGGCATCAACAGTCATGCTGAGAACATCAACGATTGACTTGCCCTTGAATAAAATACCTCTCGCTTCCTTGCTGTACCTCGTTCCTTTGCAAGCCTCACATTCAAGATGGACATCGGGAAGGAACTGCATATCAACCGTAACCGAGCCTTCACCTTCGCAGACTTCACAGCGACCGCCGGGAACATTGAATGAGAAATAACCGGGTTTCAATCCAAGCTGTCTTGAAGCTTGTGTATTGGCATAAAGCTCCCTGATAAAATCAAATGACTTTGTGAAAGTTGCAGGAGTGGAACGGGAAGACCTGCCAATCGGTGCCTGGTCAACCAACTCGGAATAGCTGAGCCAGTCAGTACCTTCAATCTTTTCATAAGAGCCTGCAGTACCGTCTATACCGCTGTATGATTTTTTCAGAGTAGCATACAAAACATCATTGACGAGAGTGCTTTTCCCGGAGCCTGAAACCCCGGTTACAGCCACCATACAGCCGAGCGGGAAAGATACTTTATCAATTTTCAGATTATATTTTCTTGGTTTGTGTATCGTAATAAATTTATTGGAGCCGGGGCTTCTGTTCTCAGGAATTGCAATACTTAACTGACCTGATAAATATTTTCCTGTTAATGATTCCTTTGAAATGCTCAGTTTGTCAAAATCCCCTGAATAAATAATTTGTCCGCCATGCTCGCCTGCGGCTGGTCCCATGTCAACGATATTATCAGCTTTCTTTATAATATCGAAGTCATGTTCTACAACGATGATTGTATTGCCGAGATTTCTCAGTTTATATAAGATGTCCATCAGTCTGTCGGTGTCGCGTGGATGCATGCCGATGCTCGGCTCATCCAGAACATAGAGAGTTCCGACAAGGGATGAACCAAGAGCAGTGGAAAGATTGATTCTCTGCAATTCACCGCCGGAGAGAGTGTGAGTCAGCCGTTCGAGAGTTATGTAATGCAAGCCGATGTCAACGAGAAGCTGGATTCTCCATTTTATTTCTTTAACAAGCTGACCTGCAATTTGTTCCTGGTACTTATTAAGTTTCAGGTTATTCATAAAATCGAGAACCCGCTCGAGAGGCATTTTAATTAAATCAGGAATGGTTATTCCGTTAACATAGACAATCCTTGCAGAAGTTCTCAATCTTGAGCCACCGCAAGCTTTGCACGTTGTATATCCCCTGTAACGGCTCATCAGCACACGGTAGTGAAGTTTATAGGATTTTTCCTCAAGTAGATTAAAGAAACCGTTGATACCAAGATAATCTCCTGCACCATTCCACACAATATCCATTTCTTCTTTCGAGAGATTTTCATAAGGCTCATCCACACGGACTTTGTTTCTGGATGCGACTCTCAGCAAATCGCGAAGATGAATATTGAAGCCTTGTGTTCGGAAGGGATGGATGGCACCCCTGCTGATTGATTTAGTTTTTTCAGGAATCACAAGGTCTTCATCAATCCCGATAGTCCTTCCGAATCCCTGGCAGGCAGGGCAGGCACCGTGAGGATTATTGAAAGAGAATAATTTGGGTTCAGGTTCCGAATAAACAATTTCACAATCGGCACATTCAAAATTAGAGCTGAATGAATATTCCCTACCTGATGAAAGATTGCGAATTACTATTCGATTATCGCTGGTGTTGAAAGCCGATTCTATTGATTCAGTCAGTCTTGTAACAGATTCCTTATCTTTAGCCAAAACAAGTCTGTCGGCAAGAATACAGACATCATCCACAATTAAATCAGGAGGCAGAGTTTGTTCGGTAAGATTTATTATTTCATCTGATTTTTTAATTATTACTCTGAAAAATCCTTTGCTCTGATATTTTTCAATTTCAGAATTAACAGTTCTTGCCTGCTTGGATAATGTGAACATGATATAAAGCTTAGTTCCTTCTTCCCACTTTAACAGGGCTTCGGCAACAGATGAAGGAGTATCTTTACGAACAGTTTTTCCGCAGTTCCTGCATTTTGTCTCACCGATTCTTCCGAATAAAAGCCTGAAATAATCATAAATTTCGGTGGTTGTACCAACAGTTGACCGTGGATTTCTTCCTGCAGGTTTTTGTTCGATAGCAATAGCAGGCGGTAATCCTGAGATTAGGTCAACATCAGGTTTGTTCATCTTTTCGAGAAATTGACGGGCATAAGCTGAGAGTGATTCGACGAACCTTCTCTGTCCTTCTGCATAAATTGTATCGAATGCGAGAGTTGATTTCCCCGAACCGCTGACACCTGTAACGACAGTCAATTTATTGTGCGGAATATCAACCGAAACATTTTTCAGGTTGTGGAGTTTAGCACCTTTGACTGAAATATATTTTTGCTTTTTAATATTATTTTCTGTCTCTGCCATTAGATTTAGGCTTTTCGTTCATTTTAGTAAACCAAAACAAGCAATTTAGAAAATTAATATTAATCGAAAAACCTAATTGTTAAATTTGTTGTGTCGGGAGTAACTCCTGACACGGTTTAAATTATATAAAATGAATAGCCACTACTTTCAAGTAGTGGTGAATTTATAACCACAACACAGAGGGATTTATCCCCTTTTCATAATAAGTGACTAAAGTCGGATTGTGGAAGTTACCTCCCACTATCTAAAGATAGTGGCTATTCAATTAATTTTAAAAGAACACTATTTTATTCGGATTTATTCCGGTTTGAAATACTTTCGGATTTAATAAATCACTTAATGAATAAATCAACAAAGAACCATTAACCTGAAAGTTTTTGGCATTTCCAATAAATAATGAATTATTATAAGGTGAATAAGAAAGGGAATACCACATATCACTTGATGAGGGATTCTTAAACAACAACTGGGGTTGAGGATTTGCATCATTCAATTTAAGTAAAGATACTGTACTATCTTTGAAGAAGAAAAGTGAATCGCCCGTTGATGAAAGTGTAATAGAAGAAGCTTTGAATTTCCATCTTCTTGTTTCATCGAGTGTGTTTAGGTCAAATTCAGCAATACCTCCGGTTGAATCAGTTAAGGATGGAAGATTCAAATAACCAACATATAGTTTTCCAGACTTTTTATTAACGAGTACCTCAATCACATTTGGCAGGTTTTTCAATTCATCAATTTCCTGGTTTGTTGTAATGTCAATAACAGAGACTGTGCCTGCCTTTGGAACAGTTGCCATATAATCACCAAATCCTGAATTTGCAACAAATAAATAATTATTATATGCTGTAATTCCTTCAGGTGCAGGTCCAACAGGAAGGCTATCGAGAATGATTGTGAGTGTTTTGAGATTAACTTTTGAGATTGAATGTCTGTATTGGTCGGTAACATAACCAATCGAATCATTAATCACACAGATTTTCCGTGGGAAACCTGTTTCAGAATAAATTATTCTGCCAAGTGATTTCCCGGTTGATGTTTCCATCACTTCTATTGTGTGTGCTGAGGAAACAGTGATGTATGTTCTATTGCCGAATACAACAACATCACTTGCCAAATCACCGAGTCTTAAACCTGTATTTGATTTTCCATAATAATCATTTATTATTGAATTTGATGCAAAGTCAAACCTGTCAAGTGTGGAATTATCCATTTTCCACAAACCTTCGCACAAAATAAATGCTCCTGTTTTACCGATGTTTGTATTGTCGTCAACCGGTTCTGATGGCTGTTTGACACAGGATATTATAAAAAGCATTAAAACTGCAGAAAAGATGTAATATTTTTTCATGATAAACTCCCCATTTTATTTATAAAATTGTTTATAATTATTTTCCATTTTTATTCTTAAATCTTAATTGATATTCTGCCCTTTATGAGTCTGCCTGGCATAGGGTATTTCCAGACTACACTGTATTGTGAATCAAATAAATTATTGCAGTCAATCCTTAATTCAATAATTGTTCCGGACAATTCAACATTCTTTGAAACGAACGCATTTAATATTGTGTATGAAGGCATTAAATTATTTAAAGAATTACCCGGAAGAGTGTAATAATAACTCGAATACTGAAAGTTTAATCCGAGAATAAATCCTTGTAGATTATAATCAATTGAACCTGCAATTAATTCCTGCGGAACATAAGGTATAAGCATACCATAGGTGGGTGATTCGGAGCTTTTGTCAATAGCTTCCTGCAATGTATATGCTAATTGAAAATTAATTATCTTTTCGAATAATGAGGATAGCAGTCGTATTTCCAAGCCTTTCGTTTGGACTTCACCATAATTTCTTGCACTCCATTGAACAGGGCTGTTTGGTACGGATATGATTTGATTTTTTGTTGAAATAAGAAATGTTTCCATTTCTATTGTTGTATTTGAGATTATTCCGGTGCTGAAACCGAGATTAAAAGAATGAGACCGCTCAGGAACTAAGTTCGCAGTGCCGTAATTGAGGTAATACATTTCATTGAAATTCGGAGGGCGGAAATTATACGCATAATTTAATCTGAATTTTAATGGTAAACTAACTGTGTTATATACAATTCCTACAAGTGGGGATACAGCATTCCCAGCATCAGAAAATATGTCGGCTCTTAATCCGAGCTGACAAGTAAAATCGGATTCATTAAAAATTCCGAATGAATTTTCTATTCGTCCTGCAATTCCTAATGAACTCCTTTTTTTATAGTTTCCAATTCCGGGCTGGAGCATATTTCCTCGAATATCCGAGTATCCGCCTTCAATATTAAATTCGGTTAATAATCTTTGATTTTTGTAAGAATATTTTGATGAAAGCTGAAAATCACGGTTTGTGAAAATTTCGTCTAAGCCGTTTGGGGAGTACCATTTTAGAAGCGGGTCTTTATAATGATAATCGTTTACTTTAAAAAGTGAGGTGAGATTTATTATTTGATTATCATTGATAAGTAAAGATGAAGTTCCAAGAATAATTAATTCTTTTTCTTTTAATCTTGCGAAAGCGTTCTCGACATTATTCTGAGTAACTGCACCCGGTGTACCTCTGTCTGAAATTCTTCCGATTCCTTTAATCGAATAATTCAAATCAGATGGTCTTGAATTAAGGGAAATTGAAAATGACAAGTTCTCAAAGTCCGCATTTTCTCTATTCAGGATTTTACTTTCACCGAAATCAGTTACATGAAATTTATAATTTCCCTTAGAGCTTAGATATTCAAGAGAACCGTCAATTTCACCTTTTAATGAAATAAATTTGCTATTAATAGCCGCATGAAAATCATCATAAGAACCATAGTTCAATTTTCCTGTAATAAAACTAACAGTGTCACTGCTTCTTGTAATCAGATTTACAATACCTCCTATTGCATTCGCACCAAACAAAGCGGAATTTCCTCCCCTGACAATTTCTATTTCATTTACCATATCTATTGGTATAATGCTTAAGTCACTCATACCGTTTTGAGTTGAATTAATCCTGATACCGTCAATCATTAGTATGGTTTGTTTGGCAGTAGTGCCTCTCAAAGACAAATTTTTAAATCCGCCCATTCCCCCATAATTTTTAATAAACACACCTGGAATGAATTGAAGAACATCCGAGACTTGAACCGCTACAAGTTTTGTTAACTCTGATTTAGTTATTGTTGAATAAGCTGAAAATTCTGTACCCGGGCTTTTATTTAGCTTTGTTGCAGTAACTACAATCTCCGGAAATTTTGTTTTTACAGAATCTTTATCACCTTCATTCCGAGAATAGGCTGATGAACCAAATAATATTAAAAAGTATGCAAAAGCAAGAAATGTCCTGCAATACTTCAAAAAATAGAAAAGATGATTAAAAAAATTAAATTTCATATCACCCCTATTCAGGAATAACAGATAACCTGTGTTTATGTAAAAAATATTTTAAATAAATGTGATGAGAAAACAACCGGATTGATGAGGCATAAGTTTAAACAGCCTGAAAAATAAACCTGGTATTTCCTCACAGCATTCGTCAAAGCGCGAATGTCTTATACATAAAGTATAAACCAATGAGCCATGCAGGCAGGTCTTCTGACTTGGGTATCATCCTCACTTTTCGCCTTCCCGTTGAATTACAGTGGCTGCTTTCGCATGAAAAGCCCGTACACCCTTACAGCGGCGCTACCGTGCAGGATTTTCACCTGCTTCCCTATTAACACAAACATTCTGACCGGAATGCTTGTTAGCCTACAATAAATTCAAAAATATATAAATTTTATTTTCTATGCAAGCATGTTGAAAACTTTATCTGAGGAACAAAATCGCAACACCTGCAACACTAATAAATGCACCTACGATGGATTTCCATGTGAGCTTTTCTTTGTAAATCCATACTGACAGAGGCAGCATGATAATCGGTATTGTCGCCATCAATGTTGATGCAATGCCAATTTTAGTATAAATGATAGCATAAAAACTGAATGTAATTCCAAGGTAGGGCCCAAGTACGGAACCTATCAAAATTAAACCGAGTGCTTTTTTATCCTGTGAAAACATCCTGAATGGATTTTTGATATTACCAAGAATTGCAGTTGCAGGGAACAGAATTATAGCTGCAATTGCTAACCTAATAAAAGTTGCAACCAAACCGTGAATATCACCTTGTATAAATGCCAACTTTGCAAATATTATTCCGACACCCTGTCCTGCCGCACCAATAAAAGCAAAGAGCAAACCTTTTCTGTTTATTTTGAATCTTGAATTTTCATTTTGCTTTTTATCCATAATAACAAGAGCAATTCCACCAAGGGTTACAGTCATACCTAATATTGCAAACATTCCCAATGTTTCATCGAGAGCAAAAAATGCAATTATAGCTGCAATAGCCGGATTGATAGACATGATTAATAAAGTATGCCTGGGACCAATAGTCTCGAAACCTTTAAATAAAAATGTGTCACCTATAACCAATCCGATTATACTGCTTAATCCGAGATATAATATCTGCATTGGGTCTGCTGTAATTTGTATATTAAAGATAAAGAATGTGATTAAAAGAAATAATGAACCAAAAAGCAAACGATATATATTTAATTGGATAGTTCCGATTCTGATACCGACAGCAGTGAATATAAATGATGAAAGCGACCATAATACTGCCGTTAATAATGCAAATAGTTCACCAACATATTCCATACAGTTTAAAGTTATATTTGATTTAACAGGTTTTAATTGGAAATTGACAAATTAAATTTGTAAAAATTGTAAATCACGATAAAAATATATAAAATAAAAAAGTATTGATAAAAATTAACCGGGTGCTTCGATGAAAAATTCTCTAATACTTGTTACATTATTTTTCCTTATTTCGTTTCAGTCTTTTGCTCAAAATGACTCAGTAAAACAAAATGAATGGAAATTCAGCGGCCATGTTCTGATGCGTTCCGAACTTGACGGTAAAGATTTCGATAACTTAACTTTTCCTCCATCATATACTCTTATGAGAACCAGAGTAAATGTCGAGAAAAATCTATTTGATGATGTTTCTTTCTTTATCCAGTTACAGGATTCGAGGGTGTGGGGACAAACAGCAAATCCTACAAAGAATCTCGCAAACATAGACATGCACCAAGGGTACATTGATATAAAAAATATATTCAATGTTCCTTTATCCTTCCGTGTCGGAAGGTTTGAAATCGAGTACGGGAGCGGTAGAATCCTCGGGCCTAACCCATGGAATTATGTTGCACGTGCATGGGATGGATATAGAATAAGATATGGAAACGAAAATAAATATTTTTTTGATGCTTTTAGTCTTTCTCATACTGCACTTACCGACCCAACGAAATATCCTTTCAGTGCAAAGCCAGATACAAGTTTCAATATTTACGGTTTATGGTCAACCATTAATCTGGGTGAAGAAAATAAAATAGAACTATTAAGCTATTTTGAGAATAATAACAAAAAAACCGATTCAGTTCATAAAGATGCTGAGCTACTGACTGCAGGACTGAATTACGAATATAAATCGGGAAACTTCAATGCAGCTCTCGAAACTGCTTATCAATCAGGACGTTCATTGTTCGGCGGTATTAAAAATAAAGAAGCTTCATCTTATTTGGCTTGCCTGAAAATTCAATACACATTAAAATCAATTACTGCTTCTTTGAATGTTGAAACCGTATCAGGTACAAAGCCAACAGAAACAGAAACAGAAAAGACAAATACTTTCCGGAGACCTTGGGGAACTGTACACCAGTTTTATGGCTATTTGGATTATTTCACCGGCGACCTTACTAAATCAACAAACAATCTCGGATTGAATGATGTACATATTAAATGTAAATTTGCACCAAAAGAAAGTCCTTTTTCGATTGATTTTGCTCTTTGGTACTTCATGACAAACCAAAAAAGTGCTTCAGGTAAAAGCACTCTGGGAGAAGAGTTGAACCTTGTCGGAAGATATAATCTGCATGAGAATATTTTTGTTGAGATTGGTGGAGGTTTATTCTTTACCGGTGAAGCGATGAAAGAAATCTATAATCCATCCAAGACAGAAAAAGATATTTCTTTTTGGTCTTATGTAAGACTTGATGTAAGACTTTAATAATTGATAATGAAAAAGGACTTGAGAATTAATTTATATTCTCAAGTCCTAAAAATTATTCAAATTCAATAATTGGTGCTCATCATCCGAATGGATTAAATATTAATACCACAAGGAACAACAAACTTAAAGATAAAATCACCCTGAATGATAATTCAGGTGACCTTGACTTAAAACCGTTCCAGATAAATGCTAACCAGTAATTAGCAACACACAAAGTGAGTGTTACAAGAAATGTTCCGTAGTAGTCCAGGTTGTTGCCAACGAATTGCTTCAAGCCAAGATTGACGACTGAGCCATACACTACCATGAGATGGAAGATGTATATAAACAACGATTCCTGTCCGCAAACACGAAGAACATCACCGATTTTTCTGTTTTTATAATAATTTTCAAAAAGATATAACAAAGAAAAGGTCATTACTGTTCCACCGAGCCTGAAAAGTGTATGCTGTGGTGAGCCTTGCCACCAATCAGCTACTCCCATGAATCCTTCAGTAATATGCCTTGTTGCAAAAAGAATAGCGGCAACTGAAAAACCTGAAATAGCAACTATTATGGAGAACTTTCTTCTGTCTTCTACATTATAAAATAATGCCGTGAATGCCGCTCCTGCAAAGAAATATGCTGCCCATGGAAATAATGGAAATTTTGATATCGGAGGGCCCACAAAATAAGTTCCTAGCCAGGGAGGCATGAATGACATTGAATTCATTTGCCTTATTGGTGGTGAAATAAAGATTATTATTACTGCCAAAGCAAGATAGATATATGGTAAATATTTATTGTTTCGTATTACGAATAATAAAATTAATGCAAATACTGAAGCTATCACAATTGTATGTAGTACATCACATTGAAACATACTCACTAATTCGGCAGGTGAATAACTCAGTAACCTTTGCAATGACAAATTAGGAATGTGAAGCCAATATCCCATGAGAATAACAAAACCTAATCTTCTTAAATAAACCCATAAAGGTTTTTTGAAGGAACGGTAATCATCTGATTTTCTCATGGCTGCAAGCCAGAAGCCGCATCCGGCACAGAAAATAAATCCGACAGCAATAAACCCGTTTGAAATGTTCAGCCATGTGTAAAAGAATCCATGTTTCAAATAGTTGAACATATTAGCATCAACGACATGGGTTTCAATCATCCACAGCACTGCTAAGCCCCGCATAACGTCAATAAATATCAGGCGATGCTTTTTTGGTTGAGCTATTTCTTCTGACATAATTGTTAAATTTGTAAAATTGGTTTGAAATTATTGAATTTCACTATTATTTCATTTGAACAAATATATGATGTTTTGAAAATGAACACAAATATTAATTTGTGAATATAAAAACAATAATAATAAATGAAAGAAGACAAAGAAAATAAACCTGAAGATAGTAAGGGAACAGAGGAACCGCAGGAAGAGATGGGCTTTCTCGGCCATCTTCAGGAACTGAGGAAAAGGGTAATCTTAGCAATGGTTGGAATTATTGCCGGATGTATAATTTCCGGGGTATTTATAAATCAACTGTTGGAATGGATACTCCTTCGACCTGCAACATCAGTCCACATGAACCTGCAAAACCTCAGGCCCTTTGGCCAGGCATTCTTGTATTTCAAGGTAATATTTGTAGTCGGTATTATATTAGCCATACCATTCATACTTTACCAGTTATGGAAATTCATAGCCCCGGGCCTGTACCTTAGGGAAAGAAGATGGGTGAGCAAAATAACATTTTTTACATCTTTATGCTTTTTCATAGGTGTAGCCTTTGCATATTTTGTGATGATTCCGACGATGCTGAAATTCGCCGCAAGTTTTGGCTCTTCGGACATTAAAAATATCATTGATATTAATGAATATTTCAGTTTTATATCGCTGATGATGCTTGCATCGGGCTTGATATTTGAAATGCCAATGATTTCTTACGTTTTGTCCCGTGTTGGAATATTATCACCGAAGTTCCTTAGAAAATACAGGAGACATTCCATTGTAGTTATTCTTATTATTGCCGCAGTTCTGACACCTACCCCAGACCCGATTAATCAGGTTATTTTTGCCATGCCCTTGTTTATTCTGTATGAAATCAGCATATTAATATCTAAGTTAGCCGAGAAGCGATATACTAAAGAACCCAGGGCATAAAAAAATTATTAATTTTATTTTTATACAAAATTGTATATTGCTTTTTATCTAATTGTAATATTAAATCAAAGAAAATATAAATAGATGTTAGTCAAGGAAATTACCAAGCCAATCGAAGTCCAATTAAAGGAATTTAATGTATTTTTTAAGAAGATGATGAAATCGGATGTTTCATTATTGAATCTGATTATCAGCTATCTTACCCGAAAACGCGGGAAACAAATCAGGCCTGCTATGGTTCTTCTTTCTGCCGAGCTATGCGGCGGAATATCAGAAAGGTCCTATATTGGTGCTTCAATGGTTGAATTGCTGCATACAGCAACCTTGATACATGATGATGTGGTTGATGAATCAAAGGAACGGCGCGGTATGGCGTCGGTCAATGCCATCTGGAACAATAAAATAGCAGTTTTAATCGGTGATTATTTATTAGCAAAAGGATTGCTTGCTGCAATTGACAAGGAAGAATTCGGCTTCCTGAAGGCAACTTCACATGCTGTAAGAAGAATGAGCGAAGGAGAGTTACTCCAGATACAAAAAAGCAAAGATTTCAATATTAATGAGGCTACTTATTTCAGAATAATAACTGATAAAACAGCATCATTGATGGCTGCATGTTGTGAAATCGGTGCAATAAGTGCATCAGATAATCCTGATTACCACAAGGCGATGAAAGATTATGGGGAACTTGTCGGCACGGCTTTTCAAATTCAGGACGATATATTTGATTATGAAAGTCATAGCAGTACAATCGGTAAACCTGTCGGAAATGATTTAAGGGAAAAGAAAATCACCCTTCCTCTTATATATTCTTTTTCAAAAGTGTCAAGGAAAAGTTCAAAAGAAATTCTTACAATTATGAAGAAGAAAAAGATTAAAAAAGATGAAATAAAAAAGATAATTTCATTTGTCAGGGATAATGGCGGTATTGATTATTCCAGAGTTAAGGCAAAGGAATTCAGCTCAAGAGCTGTTGATATCTTAACAATATTTAAAGAATCTCCTGCAAAGAATTCTTTAACCATCCTTTCAGAGTTTGTTGTTGACAGGAACCTATAATTTAATTTTTTTCCAAATAAATAATTTTCTTTGTCGTAATTCAATAGTGAAATAATTATTATTATTTCAAACTTTTGTAATTGGAATATTAAGAAAGAAAATATAAAGGAGATGATTATGAATAACTCAAAAGAAATGATGATGCCCGAAGGCGAAATTGTCAAAGCACAGCAGGACTTTCTGTCAAAGGTCTATGCCTGGATGGTCGGCGGATTATTAATCACTTCACTTACTGCCTGGTATATCTTCTCTTCCGGATTCTGGATGCAGATTGTGTCAAACAGTATTTTATTTTATGGACTAATAATAGGAGAACTCGCACTCGTGTTCATTTTATCGGCTAAAGTCCAAAGCATGACAACATTTCTTGCTGGTGGTTTATTTATATTATATTCTGCTTTAAATGGATTGACGTTATCAGTTATATTGGCAGTTTACACATCTGAATCTGTACAGCAGGTATTTTTAATTTCTGCAGGTATGTTTGCAGGATTAAGTGTTTTTGGATTTGTAACTAAGAAAAATCTATCGGGACTTGGCAGATTTATGTTTATGGGCCTGATTGGCTTGCTGATTATCATGTTCATCAATATATTTATTGGCAGCACAATGCTTGAATTTCTATTCTCTGTTGTCGGTGTAATTGTATTTGCAGGACTAACTGCTTATGACACACAAAAACTTAAAGAAATGTATATGGTTCAGTTTGAAGGTGGAGATGTCGCGACAAAAGCATCAATAATCGGTGCCTTAACACTTTATCTTGATTTTATAAATTTATTCCTGTTCCTGCTAAGGTTATTCGGCGACAGAAGATAAATTATTTGCATATATTTAGTCGCTCAGGGATTAGTCTTTGAGCGATTTTTTATTTTATACGGGAAATAAATCATAATTTTGTTTTCAAATATTATTTAATTTTATAATCGGAAGTAATGAATTATCTGTTTGCTTATGAAGCTGAAGAATTGATGAATACCGGCAAAGTTCATGAAGCCATTGAACTATGTAAATCAGGATTAAAAGAATTTCCAAAATACACAATTGCTTATTCGATACTTGCCAATGGTTATTACCTTGTACAGGATTATTACTCGGCTTACATGACTATCGAAGCCGCTCTCGACAGATTTCCCGAGAATAAGGCATTATTGAATTTAAGAAATAAAGTCAGCGAACATTTAGAAAAATCCAACAGATATTTATTAGATGGTACAGATGTTCTATCCTTTCAATCTGATATAACGATTTCTGAAAAAGAAGTTAATATAAATATATTAAAAGAAGATGAAGTTGAGAAAATATACAATGAATATAAATCAGAAAATATTGTTTTATCAAACTTTTCAAATGATTCTTATGTTATACGGGATTTTGACAGAGATTTATTCAGCCGAATAAATAACTTTGAGAATTTGAGGGATATCATTGCTGCCTTCAAAGATGAAGAGCCTGTTTTGGATGAAGTAGTTGATTATTATTCTCAGTTAGCTAATAAAATAGGGGATGGTAAAATTAAAGCAAAACAGGAATTTACAAAACCTTCGGATACGGATGAAGAACCGTATATAGTCTCAGAAACAATGGCTCAGATATATGAGATTCAGAAAGCCTATTCAACTGCAATAAAAGTTTATGAAAAACTAAGTGAGAATAATCCTGAGAAAAAAGAAAAATTTTTAGCAAAAATCGAAGAATTACAAAATAAAGTAAAATAATGGCTACTATCCTGGCAATTGAAAGCAGCGGTTCTACGTGCGGTGTTGGACTGATTATTGATGGATTATACAAACAAGAATATTCCATTGAAATTGGTAATATTCATGACATGATGTTAGCTGAATTTGTCAGAAAAATCATGTCACAAAATAATCTCCAGAATATCTCATCAATTGATGCTGTTGCTGTGTCTGCCGGTCCCGGCTCTTTCACAGGAATACGTATTGGGGCAAGTATAGCAAAGGCACTTTGTTATGGTAATGAACCGAAATTTATCGCTGTACAAACTCTGAAAGCAATAGCAAAAGCATTTATTGATTTGAATTTACAAATCAATTATGAATACATTGTTCCTGTTCTTGCTTCAGTGAACAATACTGCATTTTTCACAAAGTTTGATAAGAATTTAAATGAAAAATCTGAAATTGAACTTATTGATTTGACGAACCTGACAATGAAAATAACAAGTAATGATGTTTTATGTGGTAACGCCAATGCAATACTTGAAATGCTCAAAAATGATAATTGTTCAATTAATTTTTATCCCATCGCTTTATCCCCAAAACATATTGCCATACTTGCCGCTGAAATGTATGAACAAGGCTTATTTACTAATCCGGAAGAGTTTAAGCCTATATATGCCCTGGATTTTGTGCCGAAAATTAAACTCCCTAAGTTAATTTATGAAAATAAGAAAATTCAGGATTCAAAATAGCTTATTTCACCAAAGTTCTTCAATTCTTTGCTTAAATAATCCTTATCTCCGGAAGCAGCTATGACTATTTTTTCCGGCAGAAAATATTTCTTCTGTACTTCATAAATGTCATCTATTGTTAATGATGATATTTTCTTGTATGCCTGTTCATAATAATCGCCTTTCAATTTGAACAAATCAATTATACCAAGTAAAGACATCACCTGCTGGCTGGATTCTGTATTCCTCAGAAATGTGCCGAGAGAATATTGTTTTGCCCTATCAAATTCCTTTTTTTCTACTTTTTGCGATGAAAATTTTTCCATCAATTTGAATATTGAACTGATAGATTTAGATGTTGAAGATTTATTAACACTTGAAACAATTTGAAAAGTAGAACCTTTCAACCTGTAATCTATGAATGAATGAATACCGTAGGTATAACCAAGCTTTTCACGGATAAGAGCGTTAAGTCTCGACATAAAATATGCGCCGAAGATAGTGTTCGCAAGTGTCAAAGGTATATAATCAGGATGATTGATACCGACAGTAATTTTACCGATTCTTAAAGCTGTCTGGCCTGCGTCTTCCTTTGCGGCTATACGAACCAGATTTGTTTTAGTTTTAGGAGGGATAAAATTTGATTTTTTCTTTTGATAGTTATTATTCTTAAAATTAAAATTCTGATTTATACAATTTAAAAGTTCATTAAAATTAAAGGAGGCTGAAGCAATAATAGATATGTCATTATCTTTTAATAATGCAATATGTCTTTGAAATAATAAGTTTTTTGAAATTTGGGACAGATTATTTTCATTACCGGTAATAGGATTACCATAAGGTGAATTTTCATAAATCGCTGAAAAAAAAGCCTGCTTAGCCAGATATGAAGGTTCTGCCTTTTTTTGCGAAATATCGGCAGTAATTCTATTTCTTAATATTGCAATTTCTTTTTCAGGAAAAATCGAATTGTAAATACAATCACTCAGAAGCTCAACAGCTCTGCCACTATGTTCACCGAGACATACCAAATTCCAGTAAGCTGAATCCCATCCTGTTCCTGCATTGAGATTAGCACCGATATTATCCAGCTCTAATGCCAGTTTTGTCTGACTTTTTGATTTTGTGCCTTTAGTTGTCATTTGTGCAGTAAAATAGGTCAAGCCGGGTTCGGAATCATCGAAGGCTCCGGATTTAGTAATGACTTTCAGATTGAACAAAGAAGAATCATGTCTCTCCGCATAAAATACTTTTAGTGAATTACTCAATTGTTCAAAATGATATTTGGGAAATTCAAACTTGTGCGTTGAATTTGAAATCGGCGGTTTTAGTTTCATATTATTCCAATTTGCTCATTTTTAACATATTAAATTCAGTGTAAATTTCTAACAATTCTCTCAAAATCATTGCAGTTGCTCCCCATAGTGGTGTTGAATGATGTATATCCCAAAAAGGCACTTCGACATCATTCCCATGCAAATTCCAAATTTCTCTTTTAAAAACGGTAATATCAAGTAAAGTGTTTAATCTAATAAGAAATACTTCCTCAACTTCATGTTTATTTATATTTAAATCATTTATATATTCAGTATATGCCAAAACCGGTGTTATCAGAGAATTTGAAGGTTGTACATATAAATCAGAAAGTTTACCGATAATCAAAATATTATCCGAATGAATGCCCACCTCCTCCCTAACTTCACGAAGAGCAGTAACAACCGGTTCTTCTCCTGGCTCTGTAAATCCTCCCGGACAGCTTATCTGTCCGCTATGGCGAATGTTGTTACTCCTGAGAGTTAACAAAACTTGATATTCGTTAGAATCTTTATCTATTGTGAGAAGTACAAGTATGGCACTGGGTTTTGTATCATCCTTTGGAGCGAATTGCCTGAAATGTTTATTATTCATCATAGGCTCCATCTCCCTGTGAGCCTTGTATCCCGGCAGAGGACTATTAAGTCTAACCTTTAAGAAATTAATAAATTCCGGCAATTCCGGAAAAGTTTTTGTATCCAATACTATCAATATTAATATATTAAATTTTGGCTAAACACGATTTTTCAATATGATTGTTTTTTAAATGATTAAAATAAATTATTTTTGATTTTTCAAATTCATTAAAATATGGCTTTAAGAAATAAAAATAACCGAATAAATAAAACTAACCCTCAAAAAGAAGATTTCTATCAAAAAGTATTTAAGATTGTTGCAGAAATACCTCATGGTAAAGTAACAACATATGGAGAAATTGCACAAGCAATCGGGTTAAAATCATCAGCGAGAATGGTTGGCTGGGCATTAAATTCTACCATTGGCGATGATTCTTTGCCTTGTCACAGAGTAATTAACAGAACCGGTGAACTTACAGGAAAAAGGCATTTCAAAACACCAACTTTAATGAGAGAACTACTTGAAAATGAAGGTATTGAATTTATCGGCGAAGCAGTTAACTTGAAAAAGCATCTGTGGAAGCCTTCTTTAGATTAATATTCATAAAAATTATCAATTTTACAAATGGATTTAGTTTTTGAAAGCTTGGTTATTTTACGGATATTTGTATTCCTAAAAAATGAAATAAATATTAGTAATAATTATTAATTGATAGATTTGGAGGATTTTAGTGGATTTATTTAATAAATGCTATAACTTTACAAGAGCTGATGAAGTAAAAAAACTCGGATTGTATCCTTATTTCCATCCTATTGAGGAAAATGAAGGGCCTGTTGTCAGGGTCGAAGGCAAAGAAATGATAATGGCAGGTTCCAACAATTATCTCGGATTAACATCTCATCCTGAAGTCAAAGAAGCTGCAATTAGGGCTGTGCATAAGTATGGTACGGGATGTTCCGGTTCCCGTTACCTGACAGGTACATTAGATTTGCATAATGAACTGGAATCCAGAATAGCAAAATTTCTTGGATATGAAGCGGTACTTCTTTTCAGCACGGGTTACCAGACTTCTCTTGGCACAATATCTACGCTTGTTACAAAAGGTGAATATGTGATTTCTGACAAAGAGAATCATGCATGTATTGTGAATGCCTGTATTCTGGCTAAAGGAGGATTTGCCGAGTTTGTACGATTCAAGCATAATGACATGAAAGACTTAGATAAGGTTTTAACAGGAATACCGGATAGGGCTCCAAAGTTGATAGTCAGCGACGGAGTATTTTCGGTAACGGGAGAAATTGTTGACCTTGAAAAAATGAACGTTGTGGCAAAAAAGCATAAGGCGAGGATATTAATTGACGATGCACATGGTATAGGTGTAATTGGTAATGGAGGAAGGGGAACTGTATCGAAATTCAAACTCGAAAGTGAAATTGATTTGGTTATGGGCACTTTTTCCAAAACTTTTGCATCCTTGGGGGGATTTGTGGCAGGAAAAGAAAGAGTAATCAATTATCTAAAACATCTTTCACCCGCAATAATATTCAGTGCCAGTCCTACCCCTGCTTCATGTGCAGCCACATTAAAAGCATTGGACATACTGGAGCAACAGCCTGAGCTTGTTACCAAACTCATTAAAAATTCTGATAAAATGAGGAAAGGATTTACAGAAATGGGATTCAGGATATTCCCCAGTAAAACGGCTATTATCCCTGTCATAGTTGGCGATGTTGAGAAAGCATTTATTTTCTGGAGGAAATTATTTGATAAAGGTATCTTTGTCAATACATTTATACCACCGGGGGTTCCACCCAACATGAGCATGATGCGGACAAGCTATATGGCAAGTCATGAAGACCATCATCTAAACAGGATACTTGAAGTTTTCGGCATGGTCGGAAGAGAGCTTGGTTTAATAAAATAATAAGAGAGTGTTAACATAAGATAGATATTTTTATTATATTTGTATT
>MHAY01000097.1 GCA_001804705.1 Ignavibacteria bacterium RIFOXYC2_FULL_35_21 | reverse complement strand
TTCTTCTAAAAATGGATAATGGACAATCTGAATTATATAATATTATTAAAAATAATTTTTAGGGTGTCCCAACGCTGAAAACAGGTGAATTATTAATTTTTAATTGAATTAAAAAACTTTCAGTTTTTTATCTGCAATGTTCTTCAGCCTGAGCTGGGATTCCATGCTTTGATAATGCCTGAGCCAGTTCACCTCGAACACGCGGTCGGGATGGCTGTGGTTGTGGATTAGTTGCCTGTACAACCTTATTTTCAGGTTCATATATTCAGCTATATATTGATTCATATTTTTCTCCTTTGTAATTATTCCTTTATATAATAGACACAGAAAACCGAAAAAGGTTTCAGAAATTTGAAAAATAATTTTTTTTAATTGAAAATTGAGAATGTAAAATGCAAAGTGAAGGGCAGAAAATGTTTGTGCGGAATTGAAAAATTACTAATAAAAAAAGTCCATTTTCCTCTCGAAGAGGGATTTATTGAAGTTAAACGGAAATCCCGATTCATCGGGGATTGAGGGCTTTAAAAAAAACCTCCCCTTTTCTTCCCCTCCTTAATTAAGGAGGGGATTGAGGGGTGGTTCAAATAATCAAAATAATCAAATAAATAACTTTAATCAAAGTTCGGACAATTATTTAATCAACAGCAACTTCTCGCTAATCGTTGTTTTTCCGCACTGAACCTTGCATATATAAGTTCCCTGCGGAAGCGACGATGCATCGAAAACGACATTCTGGCTTCCTTGCTCTTTCCAGCCCTTATCGAGAGACATTACAAAATTTCCTTCGATGTCGTAAATCCCTGTTTCGGTGTATCCCGGCTTTTCCATCAGATAGCTTATTGTGGTAGTCTGTACGAATGGATTTGGCGAGCTTGTTATTCCCTTTAAATTTGTCATGTCCTGTTCATCAACACCGGTTTCATTGTATTCATAACCGAGCATAGTATTATTCGACCAGTTGCCGTTGCTCCATCTTTGCTTTTTGAATTCCGTGAGCCATTCATCATTGTCATACTGGTAAAAAGATTGAGTGTCGTTTTCCCAAGACTGGTTAGTCCATGTTTTCCGTACAGAATATGTCATCCTATCATTATCATTATAATCAATTGAAACCTTTACATTCGGGACCCAAACGCTGTCTGCCCATTGGAAATTATTGACTTCAATTACCAAATCATTGTCGTTGAATGTATAAACATTCTTGCCTGTGTAAACCCAATTATCGCCTGCCCAGGTTTCATAGACAACCTCTTTCAGATTTCCGTTTTCATCGAATTGCCTTTTCTCCCTGTTGTTATTGGACCATGTGCTGTCAGTCCAGGAGCAGGTTCTTTGTTCAATTACATTGCCGAAATTATCATAATCGAGTATGGCCTTGAAACTGTACGACCAAAGGCTATCCACCCAGTTATAATTCAACTGTTCTGTAATTAAAGTATCATGCAGGTAAGTGAAAGCATTTTTTTGAACATTTACCCAGCTGTCTCCCAACCAGGTCTGATAAACAGATTCCAAAACATTTCCCGAGGAGTTGTAATTGAAAATGCCTTTAGAGAAATTTGCCCAGTAATCGCCATACCAGTTTTTAGTAAGTCTTTCGATAACATTTCCTGCTTCATCATAAGTAAAGTATGTCATTCGTGAATTAAAAAATTCATTCAGGTTGGCTTCCATTTCTATTATACTCTCGAGACTGTCATTATTATTGTACGCATAAACATACTTCAATGTGTTTGTCCATCCGCTTATCAATCTCGATTGCTGAACGAAATCGAGTGGCTTCATATTTTCCTTATAAGTGAAAATTCTCTTGAATATCTGTGTCCACTCGACATCGTAGCCGTTGTAGATGTAAGATAAATAATAGTTGCCTATCAATCCGGTTAGGTTTTCATTCTGCTCGGCCTGCATTACCGGTTGTGAGTGCAGGTATGCCGTATAAAGTAATAATACAACAGCAATTGGTAATAATTTGAATCTAAACATAAACACACTCCTGAAAGTTAATAATAAACAGTTAATATCACGTTACATTAAATTGGAGAAATTCAGGAGTCTCTGCGAAAGCAATCAGACTGAAATTTACCATCACATAAAATTCAGTAAAAAGTTATACGCAAAATTTTACATAAGGTTTCAATATAATATAAAATTATTTGAAACTTTTTTGCTTTTGTTGTGTCTTTGATTTATATTTGATATATTCAAAAGTTTATTCATAAGGAGTGTCATTATGAAGAAATTTCTACTTTTTTTATGGTTAGCTTTAACTCAAATTTCCTTTTCTCAATGGGAACCATGCAATAATGGACTGTATGTTGTACCTGTTATTTGTTTTGCTACAATCGGTAATAATATATTTGCAGGATCTTTAGAAGGAGGAATCTATTTATCTACAGATAACGGTGATACCTGGATTCAAAAGAATAATGGATTAAATTCTGATAATATATTTTCATTAGCCATAAGCGGTGAAAATATATTTGCTGGAACCGGAACCGGTTTCTATTTATCCACAGATAACGGCGAAAACTGGATAAAGAATACTGAATTATCTAATATCAGGATAAATTCATTTGCTAAAAGCGGTGATAATATATTTGCCGGAACAATTGAAGGTGGAGTCTATTTATCCACAGATAACGGAAATATTTGGATTCAAAAGAATAATGGTTTATCAGGTAGTGGCGTTATATTTTCATTAGCCGAAATCGGCAAAAATATATTTGCCGGAACAAATGGAGGAGGAATCTATTTATCTACAGATAACGGCGATACCTGGATTCAAAAGAATAATGGATTAGCTGATACTATTGTACGTTCAATCGCCATTATCGGAAATAATATTTTCGCTGCAACTAATGGAGGAGTCTATTTATCCTCAGATAACGGTGATACCTGGAATGAGAAGAAAAATGGATTAAATAATACTTATGTATATTCACTAGCAATAATCGGCAATAATATATTTGCTGGAACTTCGGGAGGAGGAATCTATTTATCTACAGATAATGGCGAAAACTGGATAAAGAATACTGAATTATCTAATATCAGTATATATTCATTTGCTATAAGCGGTGATAATATTTTTGCCGGTACATATGAGGGAGGAGTCTTTTTATCCACGGATAATGGTAATAGCTGGATTCAAAAGAATAATGGATTAACTAATACTATTGTCAATACATTCGCAGTAATCGACAGTAATATTTTCGCTGGAATTAATGGAGGAGTATATTTATCCACAGATAACGGCAATAACTGGACAAGTAAATCTAATCATGGTGTATGTTCTTTTGCTATAAGTGGTAAAAATATTTTTGCGGGGGATTATGGATGCGTGTATTTATCCACAGATAACGGCAATAATTGGATTTATAAGTATAACGGATTACCTCGTGCATTTGTAAATTCATTAACAATATTAGACAATAATGTTTTTGCCGGAACTTATGGAGGAGTCTATATGTCCACAGATTACGGCAACAACTGGAAAGCAAAGAATAATGGATTAATTGATACTAATGTACTTTCATTGGCTACAATCGCCAGTAATGTTTTTGCTGGAACTTATGGAGGAGGGATTTATTTATCTACAAATAATGGTTATAATTGGATTGAAAAGAATAATGGATTATATCCATATACTTCAGTATATTCATTCGCTATATGCGGCAATAATATATTTGCAGGAACAGATGAAGGAGTCTATTTATCTATAAATAATGGCGATAGCTGGGTTGAAAAGAATAATGGATTAACTGATTCTATTGTTAGTTCATTAGTCATAATCGGTAATAATATGTTTACTGGTACATGGGGAGGAGGAGTCTTTTTATCCACAGATAATGGCGATAACTGGATTGAAAAGAATGAAGGTTTAAATTATAAGAGTACTAATTCATTAGCGATAATTGGAAATAATATTTTCGTAGGAACTTCTGCAGGTATATTCCGCGCTAAACTCTCAGACTTAGGAATTAATGATGTGATCGAAGAAGGAACACAAAATAATTTACTTCAAATATTTCCCAATCCCTCACCCGATTACATATTCATCAAATGCAAGGATGTAACTTTAAATCAAAATATAAAAATTTACGACATACTTGGAAACACAGTCTGGCAGGGCATTATGGAAGGTGAAACAATGCGTATTGATGTGTCCACTTTTCCTATTGGTGTGTATTATGTAAATGTAAATGATGAAGTGAAAATGTTTGTGAGGAATTGATTTAATTTTCTTAGCGTTTTAGCGTCTCTGCAGTTTAAAAAAAATATAACCATAATTCCTATATTTTTTCAAACTCTTCTTAGCTTATCTCAGCTTGTTTCAGGATTTTCATTAGAAAAGATTTATTAATGTCAGGAACGTGAGGATTAGGAATCCTGATTGTGAGATTCCCTTTTTGCATAAACTGATGTTTCCCTCCTGAATAGGGTCCTTCAAATCCTGCTTTTTTCAGGTAATGAATCAGTTCTTTTCTTTTGATGGGCTTAATAGGCGGCATCAACAGTTTCTCGGATGTTTAAATCAATATTATTTATCATAGGAATATCGAGGTTTCTTCGCAATCTGAATATTATCCATTCTTCCAAAACCTCGATTAGTTCCTGGCGGCACTCCTCAAAGGTCATTGCATTTGCATATACACCCTGACAAATTGGAATTTCACCATAAATTGAATTGTCTTCAGGAAGGGTTTCATACCTTGCTTCTTTCAGTGCCGCAGTAATAAAATCAGTAAGCATATTAATATATTTATTGTTAAAAAATTTAATTATAAAACGATATTTTAAATTGAATATTTTAAATACTAAATATTGAATTATTGTGGTGAAGGAAAAAAATCACAATAATCACATAAATCAAAAAAATCAAAGTTCAGACTATTGATTTGGTACCATATCCCCAAATATACATAATCTCAAAACGTCAAAACTGTTTTGATAAATCCCTCATCCTTTTCTTCCTTCTCCCATTGGGAGAAGGATTGAGGTTGAGGGCTTATAAAATTCAATCATGAATAATAATTTCGACATAATAGTAATCGGCGGGGGACATGCCGGTATCGAGGCATCCTTTGTTGCGGCAAGCATGGGTTGCAAGACTGCACTCGTTACCATGAGCCTTAATACACTCGGCAGGCCTTCATGCAATCCATCAATCGGAGGTACGGCAAAAGGACATCTCGTCAAAGAGATTGACGCACTCGGCGGTGCAATGGGAATCCTGACAGACAAGGCAGGCATACATTTTAAGATGCTGAACAAATCAAAAGGTCCCGCAGTCTGGTCACCACGGGCACAGATTGACAAAGACCTTTATCCTAAGTATGCTCTTCAGCTTTTGAGCAGAACTAAAAACTTAACATTGCTTACTGCAACCGTTGATGAAATCATTGTCGAAAAAGGAAAAGTAATAGGAATCAGAACAGGTAAGAATGAAATAATAAATGCAAAGGCTGTAGTATTCTGTTCAGGGACATTTCTGAATGGTGTGATGTACACAGGTACTAAAGCCACACAGGGCGGCAGGTATGGAGAAAAACCTGCACTCAATGTTTCAGATAAACTGCTTGAACACGGCTTTGAAGTTGGAAGGCTGAAAACAGGCACTCCGCCTCGTGTTTTGGACAGCTCAATTGATTATTCAATGACAGAACCCGCTCTTGGAGATAAGTTGCCACTTCCGTTTTCTTTCAGGACGCATGAATTGAGGAACAGGATTATCTGTCACGCCACAGCCACTAATGCTAAAACCCATGAAATATTGAGAACCGGATTCGACCGCTCTCCCATGTTCACAGGATTAATCAAAGGCACGGGACCCCGCTACTGCCCTTCGATTGAAGACAAGGTTGCCCGCTTCGCAGAGAGGGATTCTCACAAAATATTGCTCGAACCCGAAGGCTTGAATACAAACTCGGTTTATATCAACGGCTTTTCTTCCAGCCTTCCGGAAGATGTGCAGGAGCAGGCTTTGAGGACAATTCCCGGACTTGAAAATAGTAAGATTATACGTTATGCCTATGCTGTTGAATACGATTTCTTTTATCCTTATCAACTAAGGTTCACACTCGAGACAAAGCCTGTCGAAGGCCTCTATTTTGCCGGGCAAATAAACGGAACATCTGGTTATGAGGAAGCTGCGGCTCAGGGTTTGGTAGCCGGAATTAATGCCGCTTCAAAAATTAAAGGTGATGATGAATTTACACTCAAAAGGTCTGAAGCTTATATTGGTGTTCTGATTGACGACCTCGTGAACAAAAGCACAGACGAGCCATACAGGATATTTACATCGCTTGCAGAATACCGCCTTCTGCTCAGGCAGGACAATGCAAGACAACGACTGATGAAATACGGCTTTGAACTTGGATTGATTCCAATATCAGCTTATAAAAAATCACTTGCAGAAGAAGACAGCGTAAGAAAAGCATATAATTATACTCAAAATATTAAACTGAAACCCGAAGAAATTAATGATTATTTGACTTCTGTTGACGAAACGCAAGTCATTGAAACAACTGATATTTACACACTTTCAAAGCGAAGTAATATTTCTTTAAAAGAATTAATTTCCCGTGTGAATGAAATGCCTGGAGAATTTGGGAAGATTGCAAAAAGTGATTTTGTAATTAATCAGCTTCAGACGGAAATCCGATATGAAGGATACATCAAACGTCAGAACAAAGAAATCGAATATTTCCTCGAAAATGAAAACAAGCGAATCCCGGATTCCTTCGATTATAACATGGTCAATTCCTTATCCGGGGAGGCATTGGAAAAATTGAATAAAATCCGTCCCGCCTCATTGGGACAGGCATCACGCATATCCGGAATATCCGCCTCAGATGTCTCGATATTGGCATTGTATTTAAGATAGGAAAAAAAAATCATTTATTTATTATCAAAAAAATAAATATATTTAAATTGCGTTTTAAGGAATAAAATCTAAAAAGGAGAAAAAATGAATGTAGTTAAAACTATATATGAGGATTTACCGGAAACCGTCAAAATTCCTAAAGAATTTATTCATAAAAAAGCAGAAATGATATTGCTCATTGATGATAAATCATCACAAAAAAACGAGAAAAAATTGAGTGATTTTTTTGGCTCTATTCCTGATTTCCCTGAAAGAGATGAACAAGGTAATTTTGAAATCAGGGAAATCGTATGAAATATGTTTTTGATACAAATATATGCATAAGAATTTTAAAAGGCGATAATCCTAAAATCTTATATAAAATTTCTCAAATTGATTTTAATTTTATAGCGATACCCTCAATTGTAAGATATGAACTTTATTACGGGGCTTATAAAAGTAGGAACCAAAAAAATACATTGAAAAATTTAAATGAATTCCTTTCCTGTTTTTCAGATATTCCCTTTGATTTTGAATCAGCTGAAATATGCGGAAGAATTCGCTCAGAATTAGAGAAAAAGGGAACACCTATTGGACCTTATGATTTGATGATTTCATCTGTTACTCTTTCGCACGATTTAATTCTTATCACAAACAATACCAGAGAATTCTCACGAATTAATGATTTGAAAATCGAAGATTGGGAAAACTGAACAAAATCCGTCCCGCCTCATTGGGAGAGGCATCACGCATATCCGCATCTGATGTTTCTATTTTGGCGTTGTATTTAAAGTGAGAAATTAATTGTATTACTAATTTGATAAAAAAAGAATTATATTTGTATCTTGAGGTGCTAAATGTATTCTGATACTGATTTTCAAAATATTAAAGATATTATAATCAAACACATTCCGACTGCTTCCAGCGTGATTCTATTCGGAAGTTATGCAAATGGTACAGCACATGAAAAAAGCGACCTTGACATATTAATTTTATTGGATAAAGAATTAGAATGGAAAGAAAGACATAATGTATTAAATCGAATTTACAGAGAATCAGGACAGATTGGCTATCATATTGATTTCTTGCTTAAAACGAAAAATAATTTTGAGAATGACCGCGTTTTACCAACTCTTTCACGTGTCGTTGCACGGGAGGGGAGAGTATTATGGACGAGAAACTAAAGAGTAATCTTGATAAATGGCAATATAAAGCAGAAAACGATATTAAAACTGCTCAACAATTATTAGAATCCGATGAACCTGTTACAGATTCTGTTTGTTTTCATGCCCAACAGGCTGTTGAAAAATTTCTGAAAATGTATCTTGTTTATGAAGGAATTGAACCGGTAAAAACACATATTATTTCTGAATTACTTGTTTTATGCATAAAAAAATCAGATGATTTCTCTTCTTTGAATGATGTTAATTACCTTACAGAATATGCCGTTTCAATGAGATATCCAGATGATTTTTATATTCCCATAGTTGAAGAAGCGGAACAAGCTTTGGAAGATGCTATAAAAGTTCGTGATTTTGTTTTAAATAAAATCAATTTCTAACAGCAATATATTAAACCCAGATTCACTATTGTCCGATATAAAAATATTATTAATAAGACATAGTATTATTTTTCAGAGAGTTCCCCCTTTTTTAAGGGGGAATTTTTTTCGGACAACAATGACCCAGATTATTCAATAGAAATTGATATGGTATAATTTAATGTCATGCTGAACGAAGTCGAAGCATCTTTCCCCCTTTTTCAAAGGGGGATTAAGGGGGTTTCAGAATCTTCGTCGTTACACGTCTCATAATGTCAGTCAGGCACTTGCTTTTAGGATAATAATAAACTTCTTATGAATAATTTGGGTTAAATAATACTATTGTACTTGTTCTTCCTTCACCCTCAATTTATCATGAAGAAGCCAGCTTACTAAAAAGAGAATTCCTATTATAAGCAGGGGAGTTGAAATCAAAGCAATCCAATCCCATCTTCTGAAATTTATCATATAAGCATAGAATACAGCCATTCCGACATAGGCTACTGCACCGATCCATTCCCATCGCCATGATAGTATCAACACTCCAACAATTACAAATGTAGGAATCAGATGTATTAATAAACCCACGATTGTTTGCATTAATCCATGAGTCCCTGCGAATACATCAAGGGAAAATAGGCTTATAAAAACAGCAAATAGAATACATAATATCCGGGGTGACCATAAAAGTAGAATTCTGATAGTTTTGTTCATTTCAGTCATCTCATTTATTCATTAAAAAACCAGTGCAAAAATAAACAAAATAATCAACCAAAAAAATTCAAATGGTAATACCTATGTGGCTTCATAAATTTAAATAGAAGAATGGCATTTATGTCAATCAAATCCGATGAATTATTATAAACCTTTAAAAATCAATATGTTACAAGATATTTACTTAGAAATTGTTTCACGTGAAACAATTTTGGAGCACAATCCATCTTCCCTTTAGTTGAAAGGAATATTTAGTCTGGTAATGATGCTAAATATTAATTAACAATTAATCAAAATAATCTTATATGTTTCACGTGAAACATTTTAAATTTTATTTTGATAAATATTAGACATTAGATTAATGAATGATATTAATATTATGATTTTGGGAGCCTCCGGCAGGATAGCAAATTCTTTAATTAGATTTTTCAGGCTCGAAACCAACCATAGGCTAATTTTACTTTCCAACTTTCCTGAAAAACTGCCAAGATATGAAGGATATGATTATCAAAAAATAAATTCACTCGATTTCAAAGAAATTAAAAATGTATGTTTCAAAGAAAAACCTGAAATAATCATTAATGCCGCCGGATATACTGATGTAGATAAATCCGAAACAGAACGTAATACTGCCTGGGATTTGAATGTTACTCTTGCCGAAAACCTTGCAAGTATTTCAAGGGTTATTGATTCACATCTTATATCATTTTCTTCCGATTATGTTTTTGATGGATTGAAGGGCCCTTATACGGAATTAGACAAGCAAAATCCAATAAATTTTTATGGTAGAACAAAGCATGGAATGGAGAATGCCTGCCTGTATAATTTAAATACCAGTACAGTTATTAGAACAAATTGTATTTATGGAAGCGAAGCCAGGGGAAAAACAGATTTTATCAGATGGGTGTTGTATAAGCTTGAGCAAGGTTTTGGTTTTGAAATTGTTAACGGACAATTTTGCAATCCAACTTATACTGAAGATATTGCAGTAGTTGTGAATAAGGTTATTTCAAAGAAAAGATATGGAATTTATCATGCCGGTGGACCTGACTGGTTAAGTAGATATGACATTGCTGTTAAAACTGCGAGGATTTTTTCACAGGATGAAACTTTGATTAAACCAATAAATCCATCCCAGTTGGAACAATCTGCAAAAAGGCCTAACAAAGGCGGCTTGGTTACTTTGAAAGCGCAGACTGACTTAGGGATAGAGTTTACTTCTCTCGAAAGCGGCTTAATGACTTTAAAGCAAAGCATGAGAGATAGCAGATTTACTTTTGTTATGAAAGGCGGGTAAAAAAACAATTACGAATTACGAATTACGAATTTCGAATTTTATATTTTAGATTTTGAATGTTGGATGTTTGTGTTGAATTGATGTAAGAATGTCATCTAGGTTCAGCATCTATATATAAGAAGTTGTAAGAAAAAATTGATAATTGATATTTAAATGAGGAGTATTTATGGGTAATTCAGGATATAAGGGTTTTACACCGGAAGTGAGGAAATTCTATCAGGAGTTGGAAAAGAATAATAATAAGGAATGGTTTCAGGCAAATAAAGCAAGATATGAGGAAATTGTAAGGGAACCTGCCAAGGAACTTGTTTATGAAATGGGTTTGAGATTTGCCAAATCAGGATTGCCTTATTATGCTGACCCGAAGAAATCACTTTTCAGGGTTAACCGGGATATAAGGTTCAGTGCCAATAAAGACCCATATAAAACCAACTTTGGCGTTCTTTTTCCTTTTAATTTTCCTTATGAAGCTTCCAAAGCTGTAGAAGTGCCCGGTCTTTATTTTCATATTGAAGCCAAAGAGTCTTTTATTGCAGGCGGCCTGCATATGCCTTCGAGTGATAAACTGAAAGAATTGAGAGAATTAATTGCCGGGGATTGGAAAGAACTTTTCAAAATAGTTAATCAAAAGAAATTCAAAGCGGAGTTTCCAATTATATTCGCTGAAGATACATTGAAGAATATGCCGAGAGGGTATGAACCTGACCATCCTGCCGCCGAATGGCTGAAAATGAAAGGTTATACAGTTGGGATAAATCTTGAATTTAAGGAAGTATATGGACCCAAACTGGCAGACATTCTTGAAAGAAAAGGCAAAGTGATAGCACCTTTTCTTGAGTTTTTAGGAAATGCCGGTAAGTAATTACTTATTTATATTCTAAATTCTATTGAAATTGAATGATTAGCATAGTAATTGCTATTGAGATTTATATGTAATTGGTTAATTTTGTAGGTAGGATTTGAAAAAAATCCCCCTTAATCCCACTTTTATAAAGGGGGAAAGAAGAAGTTATAACTTAATATTTGGAATTATGCATAGTATATCTGAAAAAAGGGCAAAAGAAATAATTGAAAAATGCAATGGGAAGCAGATTGCAGTTATTGGTGATGTAATGCTCGACAGGTTTTTCTGGGGAAATGTATCGAGAATATCTCCTGAAGCGCCTGTTCCTGTGGTTGATATTGAAAATGAGACTTATCACCTTGGCGGAGCGGCAAATGTTGCAAATAATCTGAAATCGCTTGGTATTGTTGCCATTCTTTGCGGTGTGATAGGCAATGATAATTCAGGTAAAAACTTTGTTGAGATTGCGAATAATAGTGGAATCAGCACATTAGGTTTGTATGAGGATGCTAACAGGCCTACAACAGTAAAAACAAGAATTATAGGTAACAGTCAGCATATTGCCAGGCTCGACAGGGAAACAAGGGAACAACTTCCTCCTGATGGTGAGAAATTTATTTTGGATACTTTGAAATCAAGAAGGGAACTTGCCGGAATAATATTTGAAGATTATAACAAAGGTACCATCTCGGAAAAACTGGTTACACAGATAATTGAATTTGCAAAGAAAAAGAAAATCCCTGTTTTTGTTGACCCAAAGTTCGACAACTTTTTTGCTTATAAAGGTGTAACGGTATTTAAACCGAACAGGAAAGAAGCACAGCAGGCACTTGGTTTCACACTTAAAAATGATGAGGATATTGAAAAAGCAGGGAAAATGATGCTCGAAAGGCTTGAATGCGAAAATGTATTGTTAACTCTGGGAAAAGACGGAATGATGCTCTTTGAGCCAAATGGAGAAATCTATTCGGTGCCGACCAGGGCAAGGCGTGTGGCTGACGTTTCCGGAGCCGGGGATACTGCAATTGCAACACTTGCATCTGCAGTTGCCGGAGGTGCAATAATTCCCGAAGCTGCATCACTTGCGAATTATGCTTCCGGAGTGGTATGCGAAGAACCGGGTATTGTTTCGATTACAATTCCGAATCTGATGAATTCTATTGTTATGAATAATAAATAAAATCCAATGAATGATGAATCTGAAATAATATCAAAAATTATTGAAATTGCAAAGGATTACAGTGTAACTAAACTGATTCTTTTTGGAAGTTCAATTGACTCTTTTCATGGAGCTAATGACATAGATTTAGCTTGTGACGGCTTATATGACAAGAGGTTTTTCTCAGCTTTGGAGCTAAATTGGAAGAAGTACTAAAGAAAAGAGTGGACTTAATTCCATTAAATCCTCATGATAGTTTTATTGAAGAGGTTTTGAAATCAGGCCGGTTTATTTATGGAGTTTGATAATTTCATTTGTTTTAATTTTAAATATTCAAGAAGAAACCCCCTTAATCCCCCTTTGAAAAAGGGGGCATCCAAAATAAAAAAACTTTAAATAATTATTTAAGTTAATATTGATGATACATGATTGTTACAAAGAAAGAAATAAGTGGTGTTAGTGAGGCACTCAAATCAACAGGTAAAAAAGTCGTTTTTACCAATGGCTGTTTTGATATTATTCATGCAGGGCATGTTGATTATTTGAAGAAGGCAAGGGAGCTTGGCGATGTGCTTATTGTCGGTTTGAATACCGATGATTCGGTCAGGAGAATTAAAGGAGCCGGCAGGCCCGTGAATAATGAGAATGACAGGGCAGTTGTTTTGGATTCTCTCAGGTTTGTTGATTACGTTATTTTTTTCGATGAAGACACACCATATAAATTAATAAAAAAAATTCAGCCGGGCATTTTGGTTAAAGGGGGAGATTACTCAATCGAAACAATTATCGGTGCTGATATTGTTTTAGGAATTGGAGGGAAAGTAATAACCATTCCTTTGTCAGAAGGCAAATCAACTTCAGGATTAATCGAAAAAATCAAACAACTATAAAAAAAAGTGCCAAATTTAACACTAAAATCAGGTGTGGAAAACTTTCTCAAACATGAATTGTACAATTCGGGAAAATTCATTATAAGCGATTTATTGCTTATATACGGTCAGTCTATAAAAAGAGGTGTAAATGTATCTTTACCTAATAATAATTGATTATAAGCGACTTATGGGGGTAGATTTTAGTGGATTATGGTTAATATATTTTAATTATTTTTTAATTTAGAGTTAATAAATAAATGAGAAAGTTATTGTTACTGTTTTTGATTTTATTTTTATGTTTGCCCAACAGGAATTTTTCTCAGAACAAAATTTTTAAAAGTTTCATATTGTTTTATAACTATAAATGATATATACTTTTCGGGTATCATTCTGAAAAGTTAAACTTGAGCAGTCTTTCGAGTGGACAAAATATGCTTTCTTTAAAAAGCAAATCGAAGAGAATAAACAAGAAGATTATTGTGGTGAGGTAGCTTTTATTAAATTATAATGCTGAATGCTGAATGTTGAATTTTAAGTATTAAGTATTGGGTATTGAGTGTTGAATTGAGGCCGTTTGTCAGTCTGAATTTATTTCAGAATCCATAGAACGAAAACCCATATTATACTTAATTTGGTTCGCGTAAAGACAAAATGAAGCCGCAAAGAACGTAAAGAAATAGTAAGAACTGTGATTTGTGTGATTAATTTGAATATGATGATTAAAATATAACATTAATTCAAAATTTAAAATACCAAATTTAAAATACAAAATAAATCCCGGTTCGAGTTAATTACCAGCTACCCCCGAATTTAAATTTAAATTCAAATTCCTTTTGATTTTTTGTAGTAAGGTTCGTAGTGTTCAATGAACGAGTAATTTGAATTACTGGCGATAAAGCCCAAGGTAAAGGGTATTCGATGCTGAATTCGTAGTTGTTTGCAAAGTCGCCAACGTTACCGCCAACTTTCCATTTGCTTCCGGCAATCCGTCCTGTCAATTTGAGAGTGGCTTGTTCCCATGAACCTTTGCCGAAGTCAATATCGGCAGACTGGATAATTCCCGTACCCTGGAGTGCTTCGGTAAGGAATGATGAAGCCACGGCAGATGTCGAGCTTCCAATGTCCAGGTTAATAAATCCTTTTGTAGAACTGCCGCTCAATTCCTCCTTGGTTTTTCCTGTGATTAACATGAGGATTGCATCCTCTCTGATTTTAGAAGTATCGCCGACTGCTTCACGGTCATTAATGCTATAGCTAAAACGTATATGAGGTTTTTCTTTTGTGCCGGTAACATACAGAATCACTTTATAATCACGCGGTTCGTTTGATACTGTGGTTGTTCCTTTATATTCAGCTACAAGGTCCAATCCGGGATTAGTCATAGCTCCGGTTGGAAATGATATGTTCCCGTTTGTACTGAATTGCTTGAGGAACTTTAAAGTAGAACCTTCCTTAACAATAATGTCTCCGTAGAAGTTTGGTTCTGTGCTGCCTCTCTTTAATACATAACGTAATGGCTGTGAGGGGTCTTTGACACCAATTTCGGCGAATAGAGCCTGCTGGAATCCCATTTCCATATTGACGATAAAACTGCCTTTGATTCTGATGTTCAGGTCATAGTCAATCAAATCTGCTATGTCTTTTTTTAATTCACTTGTCCCGGTGGTTGTTTTGGGAGTTTGTTCAGTAGTTTGTTTGATGCTGTCCCAAAGAGCAGTAATTTTTAAATAATTATTTTTTTCTTCATATCTGAATGCCGACTTTCTTATTTGAGCGGCATTTGTGTTGGGCATTGTCAGGTTAGCATGTAATACATTGACATCACCCTGAAGAAAAGGCTCGTCCAAAGTGCCGAAAAAGGTTATTGGCTCAGGTCCCGTGGAAATTATAAAATCGCCGTACAAAGTAGGCATGGCTTTAACTGATGAATAATTCAAAACTTTAATACCGGGAGAATTAATTTGAATATTCAAATCCCCCGGTTCCAAATTTTTCATTTCGACTTCTCCGTTTATAAACGCTTTACCATTGCTCATGTCCTCCTGGAGATTGAACAGTTCCAAATTTTTAAGAAGAATCAGGTTCGGCTCAAGTTCAATTTTTCCCTTTGACAAATACTTCAAATTTGTTGCCTGAACAATGAATGAAGTGTTTTTATACTGAATGTCGCCGGTAATATTAATGCCGTCAGGAGCATAGCCTCTCACTTCTAATACGGCATCAGCCATGCCTCTGAGACTGTCGAGAGCAGGAACGAAGGGCGAGGCAAGTTCGAGAGGGAGGTCAAAAGACTTCATTAGAATATTAAATTCACTACCTTTGTGAATCCTGTTTTTTACCGGGTTTGTACTTAGATTCAATGGTAATGACAGAATATCGAGAGATAAAATTTTACGTGTGTCTGAGCCCATATTATTTGTAATTTCAAGGTTGCCTGTTACCAGGGAATCGCTGTGGTGAAGGAATCCTGAAATGCCGCCAATGTATGTACCGCTGTAATTAATGTCGGATGTATTCAAGCTCATTGACAAATCCGGATTTTCAATTTTTCCTTTAAAATTTATAGTCAGTGAATCAATGTTTCCTTTAAGAGTGGAAATCTGTTTCCGGCTCTCAGGCGGCATGAACAGGGCAATATCAGGAAGTTTGAAATTTTTTACATAGAGATTTAAATTACTTCCTTTGTCTGAATAAATGCCGGAAAGACTGATTGATTCCGAATTAGAGCGGCTGAGTAACAATGATTTTATATCAACACCATTGTTATCAATATTTATCTTAATCTTTTCCGGAGAGGTCCAAACAACAGAGTCAAGCAATGCAAATCGTGAACTGTCAATCTCAACTTCATACCCGGTTTCTTTGAAATTTATTTTTCCGTTATTATACACTTTAAGGATATTATTAATATCGGAAGATATGGTAAATTCAGTGTAATTGTCCTTGTAGTTCACAGAAGCATAAGGTTCATTCAGGATAATATCATTAACAAGTATATCACCGCTTGCAATGAAGTCAAGGTTTATATCGCTTAATGAAGGGAGCGAATCTTTTAAATTCATATCAATAATGCCTCTAAAAAGCAGGGGCCTTGAAGATATTTCAAAGGAAGGAGCATCTATTTCAAATTGATTTATACGAATTGAATCAATCGAGAGCCTGGCGGACTGGGAGGCTGTTTCCCAGGAAAAATCAATCGTTGATTCTGAGTGCAGTTTTATATCCTTCAGATATACAGCAAGTAGCGAGAGGTCTTTTATATCGGAATGAAATTTTAATTTCATAGGTTCGAAGGAAGTAATTTTTGGCAGAGTAATACCGGTTGAATCAATCGAACTTTTGTCACGGTTCGTTATGTTAACTTTTGATAATACAAAGTCTGCGATGGTTAAGCCTTGTGCGGCGGATATATTAAATAAATTTTTATATGTGTAATCGCCGGAAAGAGTAATATTCAAAAAGTCGGATTTTATAAATAATGCCCTGGCACCTGAACTTCGGCTTGCATTGACATTCAGCGTGAAAGGATTTAATGCCCTGTCTCTGAAGGCACAATCATTGATTTTTGCATTCAAAATCGTGTTGAGGCTGTCCGGGTCGAAGCCTTCACCGTTAAGTGTAATTTCACCCGATATATATTCTGGAGCATAAGAGTTAGTTGATAATGATGCTGTATTTAAACCGTTGAAGCTGAGATTGAGAGCATAAACCGGCTTATTGAAATCTGCGATGTTCAATCTGCCTGAAAGAGAAATTTTAGCAAAATCTTCATACTCAGGAGTAATTGTATCAAGGACAAGATTGTTGTTCAACAGGAATCTCAGGGTATCCATATAAATTGTACCTCTGCCGTCAATCCGTGCAGAGAGGTTCAAATCGTTAAAGTAATAGCTCATCAGTCTTGAGTTCGTAGAGCTGATGCCGAGTCTGAGTGACATATTTTTAATATCAGTTCCTGCTCCTGCAAAATCAATTGATGAATTTAATGAACTTGTAAATTCAGGATTTCTTAGAATATTTGATAAATTGAAATTCCCGGTTTTCAAATTGCCGCTGTATGTAAGGTGGTTTCTGAAGCCTACTCCTGCCTGTCCTGAAATTTTTCCGAAACTGCTTACAGCGTCGAGGCTCAAAGAGATAGAATCATTCTTTCCATGTATTTCTGTATTATTGAGAGAGAGCAAACCGAAGTCAGGTACTGTTACCGGGTCAATGAACGGGAGCCTCCGCATTAAATCCGAATAATCTATATTAGTTTCATCAATTCTAACAAGATAATCAAACTTCTCAGGCTCGGTGAGGCTTTTCAGCCTGCCTGTCAGATTTATTTCAGAATTGTTAAATTCAAGTTTCAGTTTTTTTATGTTGAGATTATTCAGTGAGCCGTTTGCTTCGAGGTCGAGAGCATAGTCTTCGGTGAGTTTTACCGGAATAGGTATAAGCCGAATAAGTTCATTCATATTTACAGGGTCGGCTTTTAACTTCACAGTCAAAGGAGAATTATTAAAATCGGGTTCGGTTTTGTCGCTGAAAACGTTGATTCTGTCAAGCTTAGCAGATATTGTAATGCTATTACTTTCTGTATAAAGATTCAGGATTTTTATTTCGAGTTTGGATGTATCGGCTATAGCATCCAGGAACATATTCTTCACGACTATACCTGAGTTCCTGTCCCTGAATTTCAATGATTCAATCTTTGCAGCAAATGACGGTTCACCAAGTTTGAGAAGACAGCTTAGTTTGAGATTGAGATTTTCGAGATTCATATTTCCATAGTCAACATTACCAGTTGATTCGTGGCTTGTGGTGCCGTCAAATACTTTGAGTTTAGCATTATTGATTATTAGCTTCTTGACTTCAACAATCCAGTCAGTCTCGGATGTAGTGGTGTCAGAACTTGGTTTTGCTATATGCTCGAAGTTCCAGGTGCTGTCGGTTTTTGAACGAATGAGTTTTATTATTGGCGACTCGAGGTAAATGTAATTTACTTTTGCTTTTTCGGAGAATAGTGGTTTGATATTGAAATTGACAACTATGTCTTTACAATAGACAACAGTGTCACCAGCGGCAGTGAGGCAGACGTTTTTCAATTCCAGACCACCTTTGAAGGGATTAAGTATCACATCCGAAAATTCGAGCTTGCCTTCAAGTTCATTATTAACGAGTTCGAGTAGGTAGCCTGAGAGCCATCGGCGGAAGCCTTCGGTTTGGGATAGTCCAATGAAGCTGAGTGAGAGAATGAAAAGCAAAGCAATAGCAATTAAGCTGACTTTGAGGAAAGTCCGCAGGAACCTTGTGAGGAGAGATTTTTTTTTCTTCTCCTCTTTATCTTTTGTCTCGATATGTTCTTTCTTCTCTTCGCTCATCAACAGTCGGTGCTTATTCTCCTTATAAATATAATATAAAGTTCCCTAATAATTAATTACATTTTATTAATCCCACAAATGTGGGTTTTTATTTTCCATAATGTTCTTCTATATCAACAGATTAAATACGCATAAAATTCTACGGTTTATTAAAATATAATATAAAAGGCACAAATATAGTGCCAGTAAAAAATTTTCAATTTTCAATTTTCAATTTTCAATAAATTTTAAATAATTGAATTTTAAAACTTATATAACTCATGTTACGCAATCACATAACCTCTGTAATCCATACGTTCAACTCATACGGAGTTGGACTCTGATTATTTATTGTCTTTGTTACAGATGTTTAACTCATATTGAGTTAATCCCTTTTTTTAATTACGGTCATTTCCAAAAATTAGTTGAAAATTTAGATCCTCTTTCAAAATCATT
>MHAY01000096.1 GCA_001804705.1 Ignavibacteria bacterium RIFOXYC2_FULL_35_21 | reverse complement strand
CTCGCTGTAATTTGTTGACATATTTATTTATTGCAAAATTACTCCTTTTCCCCCAATATTTGTGGGTAATGATAAGCACTTTAGTGTGGGGGGTGGGCTGTGGCTGTGGGTCTCGTCTCTTGCCCCCCATGCTGAAGCATGGGGTTACTCTCACGCAGAGCCGCAGAGACGCAAATTGTCGGAACTGTGATTTGTGTGATTAATGTGATTATGATGATTTTGTTTTTTAATATTCATTTATTTTTTCATTGATATCTTCTATAGTAACTTTTTCAAAACATTTTGGGATAAATTTTAGTCTAATTGATGGAAAATCTTTTAATCTTTTTTGCATTGCACCTTTTGCACTAGATATTAAACTATCTTTATTAGGACAAATTATTATCAATTTTCTATTACTATCATTTATAAACCAATCAATTAATCTTAAATTTATACCATTATCACCAAAGCTATAGCCACTTACTATCAGATTATTAGTAGAATCTAATAATTTTTGAAAATAATAAAAAAGTCTTAGAAAAATAGAAGAATTATAATCTAAATATTTATTATTTATCCCTGTCAAAAAGAAAATTGGTTCCCAAAATTCAGCTTCTTTTCCGTCTGTTAAATTAATTTTATATCCCATTGGTTTTTCAAAAAATTTTGCATAACCTATAGTTTTAGAATTATTTGATTTCTCTGATAATCTATACCAACTTATTGAACCATGTAATTTTAATAATTTTATTTTTTGGGTACAATCAAATAAATTGGGATTCCATAAACTATAATTAGCAGCCGGATTAAATTCAAATCCGTCTATAAATTTAATTAGATTTTTACCAAAAAAATTTTCAAGTAAATTATCATGGTTCAATGTGAAAATATTTAGTGGTTTATTAGATAATTCTTGAATTTTTTCAAAAATATTAAAATAATAAGGACATTGTGAAGAATTTAAATAACTTAGAAGAACACTTTTAATATAAAGAATGGAATCGTGACAAACATTTTTTATTTCATTGAGTTCATTATCATATAATTTCAATAATTTCTTGATTAATTGACTAATAGCAGGATTATCGTTTCTTTGCCTTAAAACATTATCAATTTGATCAATAACATCAAAAATACTTTCATAATTAATATTATATTCTATATTTAATATTTTATAATAATCTATTATTTCATCTTTAATAATATTTAAAAACGCTATAATATTACCATTGGGATTCTTTATATAATCGGTATGACCTTCAGATACTATACCATTTAAAATGTGGTTAGTTAATTCATCCATTTTTGGAATACCTGTATGATATGAAATACCAGCACCAACTAATAAAGATATATTTAGATTTTTACTGTTCACACTCCCTCCACCACTTTGATTTCGTCGTCGGTTAAGGCGTAGAGTTCATAGACAAGTTTGTCTATTTCCTTGTCTGTGGATTCGATTTGGCGTTCGACAACTGTTTTTTCGTGTCCCTGGAGTGTGCGTACTTTTTTGTTCAGCTCGAGCATTTGCTCTACGAGAGAGACTATTCGGTCGTGTTGTGCTTTTTCTTTGGGTTTATTATAAATTGGTAACTTATCAAGATCAATCTTTTTTATTTGTGCAATACTTTTTTTATTCGTAACTAATTTATTTTGGTAGTAAAAATTTAAAAGTTTTGAATTTATTAAACCTAATAAGAATTTATTATCTAAATTTGATTTATTATTAAAAAGAAAATATAATGATTGTTCAGGGAAAAAGCCACTTTCATCAAAAGTAGCCATAAAAGAATTTCCTGTCTTTCTTATTAAGATTTTTGGAATATAACCAAGTTTTTCTTTATCAGTTGTTCTTCCTGTAATATTTTCTTTTTTAAATTCAAACCAATAATTATTTAATGTTTTATATCTTTGAATTGAATCACCTTTTAATGTTTTTATTTGATTAGGTTTTGTTTGAACAATTGAAATTAAATTAGATTTACCACCATAACCTGAAGTAGAGTCTGATATATTTGATAATGAAGTTGTGTCTTTATTATTAGTAATTTTATTAATTAAATCCATATATGAATTATTTTCAAAATACTCAAAAATATGATTATCATCTTTTATAAATACATCTTGTTCAACATCAATTGATTCTTTGCCATATTCTTGAATTTTTATCTTATGATTTTTGTTATTCATTCCATTTTTCAAAACAGTAAAAATAAGAGTGTCTGCTGTTACATTAGGAAATTTAGCTTTATATAAAAGATTAAGAATTTTACTTTCCATTAAAATATTTTTTCTTAATTTTATAAATTGTGAGTTAAAACCAAATCTATCTGGAACAATAAAACTAAATAATCCATCTATTTTTGTTAATCTAAAACCCTTCGCTATAAAATATTCATATATATTAGGCATGTAAGTATTTGAATCAAATTTCTTTATTAGATAATTTAATTCGTTAGGAGATAAAATATCATTACCAAATTTACCTGATAAAGATACCCAAGGTGGATTACCTATCACAGCATCAAAACCTCCATTTTTCATAATATCATAAAATCCACTTTTGCTTTCCCAATCATAAGCATTAATATCATTTATTTCAACTTCATTGAATATTTTTTGTTGATTATAAATATCATTTCCTATAAGTGAATTACCACATTTAATATTGTTTGACAAATCAGGTAATGCTTTATCGTGGATTAATTGAAGTTGGTTTGTGAGTGATGTCCCGGTTTCACTTTCTAATGTTTTCAATAAGAGTGATAGTTTGGTTACTTCTACTGCCTGCTCATCAATATCAACTCCATAAATATTATTAAGAAGTATTCTTTTTTTCTCTTTGATTGTCAACTTATATTCATCTGTTTTATATTGATAAATAGGCGGATTTTTAACTCTAATGAATTTTTCAGGTTTTTCAATATATTTATTAAGATGCCAGTCAAGCAAATAACGGTAAGCACCAAGTAAAAATGAACCGCTACCACAGGCAGGGTCAAGAATACGAAGCTTAGAAACATCTTCGATTGTTTTACTTTCCAGAAGCTTTCCTACTGTGTTTTCAACAATATAATCCACGATATATTTCGGTGTATAATAAACACCTTTCGATTTCCTTTCCGATTTGCTATATTCAGGTTTATCCTGAATTCTTGCTTGATGGCCGGCAGTTAAACTTATAACTTTTCCCAGAAATCTTTCATATACATTTCCAAGAATTTCGACCGGGATTACAGAAAATTCGTAGGGACTTTCGGGATAGTAAAGACGCTTGATTATATCCTTCAAAGGTTTGTCGTCAATCGTTAAATCAAGTGAAATTGTATCAGTTTCTTTTCTATCTTTTTCTTCATAAAAATGGAACAAACCTGAATTATATTTTTGTTCTGCTTTTTTATATATTTCAATAATACGAGCATAAATATTATTGCCATTTAACATTTTTTGCAATTGCCCATATTCTTCAATGTCTCTATCTTCACATATACGAAGAAAAATAAGCCTGTCAATTGTATTTTGAACAACAGTATTTAATTGACGTTCTGTTAATTTAAAATTTCGTAAAGCAATGTTTGAAGCAAGCCACTTTCTCCACGATTCAATTTCTATTAAAAATTCATCGTCAACAGTTGTTGTACCTTTTTTTCCTTTAGTTTCTTCAGCATATTTATCAAAACTGCCTTTCCAAACCGCATCACGTGAAAAAATGGAAGCAATATAATCCCATTTTTCAGGATATTGCTTGTAATTAATAAGCATAATTCTACCCAATGAAGTACTATCATTTAGATTTGGTTTGAATCTACAATCATAAACTGCAAATTCCTCAAAGTCTGTTAATATACTTAAAGGTAGTTTTTGAGACCAGGCATATCTTTTTAATTGATAAACAGAATTTTTATCATGTTCGATTTTTATATGAGGGTGTTTAGCTTCTAAAAAAAATTTTCGTTCGCTACCAACTCTAAAAGCATAATCAGGGGCTTCGGTCGCTCCTCTTACATTGATTGAATCCTCGTGTATGACTTCCTTATAATTAAAGGCTAATCCTTGATCATTATCCATATCCCAGCCGAGCTCTTTGAAAAATTGATTTATAAATTCAATTCTAACACCAGCTTCTTTTTCACCAGGTGTTTTATAAGAATCAATGTTTCTTTCAAATCTTTCGACTAATTGAATAATTTTCTGCGGAGCCGACATATTACACTTTCAGAATGAATAATAAGGTTATGAGAAAGCAAATATAAGGAAATTCACAATTAAAAATTAAAAATTAACAATTGAAAAGTCAATAGTCATTAGTCGAAAGTCGTTAGTCGAGAGTCGAAATAAGGGAATTACGAATGAAAAAAAAACAACCCCCTGAATCCCCCTTTAATAAGGGGGAATTTATCCTCTCACATTATCAATTATCAATTGTCAATTCTCAATTTAATTCATAATTCCAATTTATAACCTTATTTTTGTATTTTAAACTATTTACTATATTGCGGTGGAAAAATGAATAAAGTAGCAATTATAATGGCGGGTGGCTCAGGTGCAAGGCTCTGGCCCCGAAGCACAGAGAAAAAGCCGAAACAGTTCATCCACCTCATGGGCGATGGCTCTATGATTCAGAATACGGTTGCACGGCTTGAGCCTATATTTGAACCAAAAGATATCTACATCGTTACATCCGAATACCTGACTGAATTCTGCTACGGCCAGCTTCCGCACATTCCAAAGGAAAACATAATAACCGAGCCTTTTCCGAAGAATACTGCACCCTGCATTGCCCTTGCCGCAACTATAATCGAGAAGAAATATCCACAGGATACAGTCATGTTCACATTTCCATCGGACCATGTTATTACAAACCTTCGGGAATTCCATCACAGCCTCGAAACGGCTTCCAAAGTGGCTTATGAGAAAAACAGAATTCTTGCAATCGGCTTAAGCCCGACAAGGCCCGAAACGGCATTCGGATACATTCAGATAAAAGCCGAACCCAAGGATTTGGGTGAGCTTTACGATGAAGGTGTAAGGTATTCATCAGCATTTGCAGAAAAACCCGATACCGCAACTGCCAAAAGATTCATTGACTCAGGCGATTTCCTCTGGAACAGTGGTATTTTCATCTGGAGGCTCGATACATTCTGGGACTCATTCAAAAAATTTCTACCCGAAGACAGCAGATTGTTTAATAAGCTGAAAAAGAGTGTTGGAGAAATGAACTTCAACTCGCTTGTCGAGGAAATCTACAGGCAAATTCAATCAGAGTCCATTGACTATTCAATCATGGAGAAAGCAAAAAATGTATTCGTCGTCGAAGCATCATTCGGCTGGAGCGACCTCGGCAACTGGGACGAAATCTACAGGCTCTCGATGAAGGACGGCAGGAACAACGTTATCGAGGGTGATGTCATTTCAATTAATACATCAAACTGCCTTGTTAGTTCCTACGGAAAAATGATTGGCATTGTCGGAGTAGATAATTTAATTGTTGTTGAAAGTGAAAACTCAATCATAATTTGCCGTCGTGGCTATTCTGATGATGTAAAAGAAATAGTTGACTTTCTGAGACGCAAGCAGATTAATAAATATTTATAGTTAATTTTGAAAGTTATACTGAAAATATTATTGATTTCTCTGCTATTGTTATTAATAGCAGGGTGTTCTTCTGCTGTCAGGTTTTCGGAAAAAACCGGAATGACAGGAATTAAAACAGGCTCAATTGAGCCGACAACAGCAGTGGCAGGTGAGACTTTTCGCGGATATGCGTCTTATTATGCCGATAAGTTTCATGGCAGGAAGACATCCAGCGGCGAGGTTTTCGATATGAACGGATTTACAGCGGCACATAGAACGCTACCTTTTGGAACTAAGGTTAAAGTAACTAATATTAAAAACGGAAAATCAGTAGTTGTTAAAATTAATGACAGAGGGCCTTTTAAAGAAGAGAGAATTATTGATTTATCAAAAGCCGCCGCAGAAAGTATTGATATGGTAAACGACGGCATTGCTGAAGTTGAAATCGAAGTTATTGAATAACTCATGTTAATAAGTAAGTAATTATATCTATCAGAAATAATATTTAATTTTCAATTTTGCAATTTTTAATCAATGTTTAAATTTTCAATGTTAATTTAGAAATGAACTTTACGGCTATTTATCAATTTATCGAATTGAAGAAGTAAAATTTTTGAATTAATGAAATGTTTTGAAAATTTTTTCATTGATAATTCATTGAAAATTAAAAATTGGAAATTGAAAATTTAATTCTTTTACAAATACTAATAAGTTGTAACTTGAGTGAATAACAGATAATATTGTGAAGTATTTAAGGTAATATAATTGAAAATAGGCATTTTTGAAATTGACCACTACGAGTTTGCTTATTCGATTTGCAGGCTTTTCGATTACAATGAAAACAAGATTTTCTTTTTTGTAAACCAAAGGATGTACAATCAGCTCTACAACGGACTTGGCAGAGCGGCAGAAAAATTTTACTGGTTTATTATGGAAGAGAGGGACTCTTTAAACTTTTTCCTGAATAAGTCGAAGCAGGTAATCGAAAATGAGGATATTAATTTATTATTTCTGAATACAATCTATTCCGATTATGGGAATTATTCTTCATTCATAAAAGGTTCAGAAGCAAAAACAATCGTTACCCTACACAATATAAATAATTGGATTAACACTGGGGCATCAGGGCTGAAGGATTGGTTCGAGAAGAGAGCAAAAAGAAAAATAATAAAAAATTGTTCTGCTGTGAATGTCCTGGGCAATGCAATGAAAAATTACTTCCTGTCCGAGTGCAAATTCAGGAAACCGGTCCTTATACTCCCTTACGCAATATACGAACATTCTAAACTGCCCGAAATTACAGATGATAAAATTGATTTTGTCATTCCCGGTAGCATTGATTTGCGAAGGCGCGATTACCATTCTGTTCTCGATGCTTTTGAAAAAACCGCAGAAGAAATTAAAAACATTACATTGACATTAGCAGGAAAGCCCGTCTGGGACTATGGATTAGAGATATTGAAGAGATGCAAAAAACTAAATGAAAAAGGATTAAAAATCAAATGGTACGATGATTTTGTTCCTCAGCCGGATTTTGAGAAAATTCTGCATGGTTCTGATGTTATTATTTCTCCTGTGAATAAGGAAATGCCTTATGGAACCGAACATGAGATATATGGTTTATCAAAGGCAACAGGAGCTACATTCGACATGGCACGTTATGCCAAACCCGGCATCATGCCCGATATATTCAATGTTCCGGACGAACTAAAGGGCAGTGTGCTGAAATATTCCGACGTTGACGAACTTACACAAATCTTAAAGAAAATTTCCGAAGACATTAATTATCTTACAGGACTCAAACAAATTGCACTGAAAAACTCCCACTACTTTTCTGTTGATATTGTACGCAACAGAATTGAACCTGAAATCGAAGAACTATTCAAATCAGATAAATGGTAGTTATTGTTGATTACGGCATGGGCAACTTAGGCTCGATTCAAAATATGCTGAAAAGAATCGGTGTCGAATCCATGATTTCATCGGAAGAAAAAGTCATTGACTCCGCCCGGAAACTCATCATTCCCGGAATCGGTGCATTCGACAACGGGATGAGAAAGCTGAATGAGTTTGGTTTAATACCCGTTCTAAACAAAAAAGCATTGCAGGACAAAGTGCCTGTTCTTGGGATTTGCCTCGGTATGCAGTTGTTCACTGAATCGAGCGAGGAAGGTGTTACCAAAGGTTTAGGCTGGCTCAAAGGAAAAACCATCAAGTTCAAATTTGAAGGCGAAAACAAGAAGCTGAAAATTCCACATATGGGCTGGAATACCATAGAGATTAAAAAGACATGCCCTTTGATTGAGGATTTACCCGAAGAAAAAAAGTTTTACTTCGTTCATTCCTATCACGTTATAACCGAAGCAGAGCCTGACTCGCTCAGTACAACAAATTACGGATACGAATTCACCTCGATGTTTCAATACGGCAACCTTTACGGAGTGCAGTTCCATCCCGAGAAGAGCCACAAATACGGAATGAAATTGCTGAAGAATTTTGTGAGTATTTAATTTATTATTTCTGTATTATTACCTTACTTGTTGAGTATTTACCATTAGTAATAACCTCAAAAAAGTAAATCCCAGGTTGCAATTCCGATACATTTACAGTAAAGGATTTTAAACCGGTGATATTACTTTTAGTCAATGATGATACCTTTGTTCCCTGTAAGTTATAAATATTGACAAAGACTGAATTTTCAAACGGAATATCTGATGTAATCGTGAATTGGCTGTTCAATAATGGATTTGGAAAGACCTTAATTGAAAATCCTTTTAATGAAGTTTTATCAGATACATCAGAAGCTGGATTAGCAGAATCAACGATGCTGAAATATCCCGTATTGAAGCCATATATCTCAGGATGATTTACCGACTGAATTTTTATACGGCATTTTGTACTAAAATCTTCGGTGTCTATATACCAATTGTACTGACCAAGAGTGGCTGATATGTTGGTATCAATCAATGTAAATGTACCAAAAAATCCATTCCATAGCCAAATATTTACATCATCTGTTGAATCAGGATATATCCATTTGATTGTAACAGTATCATTATTAACAAGTGTAGCTCCACCTGTAGGCAGGATATTAAAAATATCCGAGCTATACATTTGTGATGTCAAAACCAAAAAACTTATAAGAATTAAAATCTTTTTCATAATATTTTCTCCAATTATTTTTTAAATTCAGTAATACCTTCAATTTTTATTCTTAATTGAAACATTATTCCCATTGGAAATTTTGTTTCTAAACCTGAAATTTCCCTATTAATTTCATTACGAAATGAGCTTTCAAATAACTTAAAATTACCATTACTATAAATAAAAGGTGAAAATAATGTAATATAAGTACCGATATATAGGTTCCCTTTTACGATTTTGTCAGGATAATCATTAACAATACTGTAAATTAAATTATCAAAGCCAATAGAAAGTTCAAGATTAAAACCATCTAAAGAAAATTTAATAATATCATCAGGATTTGATAAATAATTTTTGAAATTATCACTATAGTTAACTGAATTAGCAATATTTAAGTAACCCCACATATAATTAAAACCAAAATGGAAATTTAAGTAAATAGAATTTGATAGTTCAAATGATAAAACTCGTTCTAAAAACAGAATATTATAATTAAAATTTGGATTCTTTACTATATCAGAAATATCAGAATAATTCCAAAAAAAACCAATAGTTGAATAAGATTTATATTTTAATTTATTGAATAAAGTTTTACATAAATTTGAATCTGAAGAATTGAAACTATAGCTTATACCACCAACAATTGAATGAGCTTCTATATTATTTATTGAAGCAGAAGATAAAGTATTATTTACATTATTTATATCAAAAAAATAACCACCTGTAATTAAATTAAGCGAGCTAATATCAGTATGTTTTGAAAATATATTATTATTTACAAAAAATAATAATAACAAAAATATAATTTTTTTCATAATTAACTCATTTTAATAAAAATCTTCTGAACCAGTTAATTCCTTTTTCTTATTTGATAATAACAAACTTCTTTGATACTTTAAAATTATAGCCTTCAATTGTTACGAAATAGATACCAGAAGTTAAATCGCTTGCATCGAAAATAATCTTATTTAAACCTTGCCCAATAAAAACATTATCAATTAATCTTCTGACTTCAATCCCGATATCATCTGAAATTGAAAGAGTGATACTTGATGGTTTTTCTATTGTATATTGAATTTCTACTGCATTGTATGACGGATTTGGAGATAGACTAAGAATATGATTTGATGATTGAGCGTAAACAATTAGGTTTGACATCAATAACAAAAAGGCGATGAGTAATTTATACATATACAATCCGAAATTAAAAAACTCGGGTAGGGGGGGTATAAATATTTTTCTCATTTTTTTCGTATTTTGAATGATACTTGCTATTATAAGCAGTGTCGCAAAAAGTAAAATATTTTTTCATAACAAAACTCCTCAAAATTTATCTAAAATACTGTGAGTTTCTTTTTCAAATACTTTTAAGCTTATATTATTTTAAGAAATATTTATCAATTTTCCAAATTTTATTTTATTTTCTGAATTGATGTTCTCTTGGACAAATAAAAAAGGGGGTTTAAACAACCCCCTTTAATAATCTAATATAATTAACCTTATAAATTGTTATTCGCACCTCCCAAATTACATTCAATATTTATGCAGGGATTGTTTTCAACCCATGTAATAAATGTTTCTATTTGTGTACCCTCCAGAACCGAGACTATATTTTTCAGGAAAGTGCACAGGCAATCGGCGACAGCCGCTTTGAATGCTGCTTTCAGGTCTGCAATCAGTTGTTTGGTATCTGCCGCTAAATTATGTAAAAGTACATTAGCTTCATCTCTTGTAATATCGCCTATTTTCCACTGATGGATAATGTCTTTTCGCTGCTGGTGTGCATTTTTCAGAACTAAACATTTCTCATGCTGGTAATGCTCTCTCGCATAATTAACACTTATTTTTCTCTTTATTTAACCCAAATTATTCATTAGAAGTTTATTATTATCCTAAAAGCAAGTGCCTGACTGACATTCTGAGAAGTGTAACGACGAAGATTCTGAAACCCCCTTAATCCCCCTTTGAAAAAGGGGGAAAGATGCTTCGACTTCGCTCAGCATGACATTAAATTATACCATATCAATTTCTATTGAATAATCTGGGTTTAACCTATTTATCAAAAGTATATCCACTTTTTAAGGAAGGACTATTTACAATTCACTTGGTGAATGTGTTAAGAATGTAGAGACTGCTCTTAGTCCTGACACTTCACAAAAAATTAATATTTCAGATTTATCACCGGGTTTTTATTTCCTGAGATATGCTAATAAAACAAAGCCGTTTGTGAAATATTGATATAACGATAAGCTGATTTATCAATCAATGTATCCTCACAAGCACAGACCTGTTCAACAGCCTGCCTTCGGGTGTTGAATTTGAAAAGAAATATTTATCGGGTATGATGACATTAGAATTGTTTTTATTAATTGATAAAATCTTGAGAGCGGCTTCTGCCCTTTTGTTTGCAAGATTCTTATTATAATCTGTTGTTCCGAGGCTATCGGTCAATGGTAATATTTCGATTGTTTTTCCATCCTTAATTGCATTCTTAGTAAATTCAAGTGCATGCTGATTCACGCTGTAAAAATCAGCTTTCCCAAATTCACAGAATCCGAGAATGTACTCCGTAAAATTGGCACCATCCTTATTCACAGAATTTTCAATAACAACTTTTTCAACAGCTTCCGGCTTAAGTATAAACTCTAATTCTGCTTTTGCCTCCTGGCTGCTTTTATCCTTAACATTAGCAATGACCGATAATTTAATACCTTTTTTTAATTCATCTGCAGAAAGAATTTCATTGAGTTTATAATTCTTCTCTGCTTCATTCAATTCTATTTTATTACCGGCACTGCTTTTAATTTGTCCTTTAAAATCATACTCGCCTTCAGATTTAATTTTCGGTACTATTTCAAGTACAATATTATCAAATGAAGATTTAACAATCGTATCACCATGCACTATCAATTCTTGTTTATTATTACCAAATTCAAATTTGATATACCTGTTTTCATTCTCTAATTCGGGATATTTATATTTATTCTTTTTTATAATGCTTTTTTGTTTTACTCTCTTCTCGTCAATATTCAATTGTTCGACAACATTTTCGTTAATTTTAGTAATAACATCATTGTCATCATCTTCAATCGAGGAAGAAATAATTGTTACTCCTGCATCAGGATTATTTTCCAAATAATTTTTTACTGCTATAAGACTAAGTTTCTGTGCTTCTTCCTGGGTATCGGGTATTTTTCCGAAATCTCTGATTTCTGTTACATTATCATGGAAAAATATTAACGGAGACACAAAATATTTTTTAATGAATACCGAATCAATAACTTTTACTTTTAATGTATCACCATTTTTTAATTCATATCCATCATTAAATACTTTTATTGCTAACTCGGGTGCTGATGATACTGGAGGCTTCGGGAGTACAGGTTGAGGAGGAATCGTGGGAGGTTTTTGCTTTGTGATAGCCGGATTATATTGCAAAACGGCACCAATTGATAATGATGATGCTTTCCAGTTAAAATGTTCAGTCAGATTTGTTAATCCCAAATTAAATCTCAGTTCAGGTAAAATAGAAAAATTTCCAAATTTATAGAGTTCGTATCTTGCCCCTAATGATAATGCAAAATAAAGTGATGATGGAAGTGGTATATCACCATCTGAATGGCCCCTTGTTGTCTGTCCATTCTCATAGGTTCCAAAGTCAGGACTGATGAGCCTTTCTTCCTGCAAATAATTCATTGATACAGGAATTCCGAATTGAAGTCCTGTAAATGTACTAAGAGGGTACTCATCAGTTGGATAGATAATAAACTGCGGTTCAATCATTACCATTGAAATAGCCGATTCAACTATATGTTTTGAAATGCCATTTGTATAAGTATTACCGGTGATGACATGTCCTATAAACTCCTCTCTTGTTAAATCTGCTGAGAGGTAAGAATATGCAAAATTCAACCTTCCTCTTATTTCACTCGCGAACATTTTTTTTGGAAACATGTATTCAATACCTGCAAAAATATTATCGCCAATTCCAAATCCACTTTTAAAACCTTCACAACAAGTTTCACCTGAAGGGATACTCTTAAAGTCAGCAGAATGGAAATTCAGATTTATGCTTGTTCCGGCAGAAAAAAACAAGTTGGAATTATATTTTTGTGAAAATAAATTTGAAGTGAGAAAAAAGAGGAGTACAGTAACGACAGACACCCATTTACAAAATCTTAGAACACAAACACATTTTATCATTCTTTAAATCACCTTACAATTATGAATGGCTGAATAAGCTGAGAACCCGCCGATTGAATTTGAATATAATATGAACCGATTCCTATTCCCGCAAGGTTCAGCCTTAACTTATTCACACCTTTTTGCACATCTCCTGAGAATAAATTTTCTACTTTATATCCCAGATAGTCAATAACATCAATGTTAATATTTGAGTTTGTATCAGACTCGACATCAACATCAATATCATCATAAGCGGGATTAGGGCTTATTGAAAAGCTAATATTACTATTTTGCAAAAATCTTCTCGTGCCGCATAAATTTATTAATGTAAAATCTCCATTAACGAAATTCACATTTACAGCTTTACCCCAGAAAGAAGATGTATTTATAAATTCAATTTTTGATGTATCCGTTTCTGCTAATCCGGCAATGCCGTGAACTTCGGCAACTACACCCCTCAAATCGTAATCTCCATTCACTCTGACACCAATAATTCTTCTGTCATTAATAATTTCATTTCTAACAAGTTCAGCATCGCCATAATCACTTGTTACCGATTGAGGCAGAAACATCCTTGGATTAGCCGTAAATTCAGTTTCAAAAGGCCTGTCACCTTTATAAGGTTTATTCTCAGTATTAACAAAATTAATTGGAATTACTGCTTCACCCCTTGGGTCGGCTTTGACAGTTGAAATTGATAAAAGTGAACTTCCGCTATATATGCCTATATAATTTTCTTTTATCGAAACACAGGGTCCTGCTTCTATAACAAGTTTAACATCAGATGCCGTTTGTCCATTCCAATGCACATCCAGATTTGTTTCACCTTGCGGCGGCAGGTAAACCGGAAAAGTATTTGATATTGTAAACGCACCTGCTGGAACAATATCGGCTTTTTGCAGATAAATCTGATTTTCAGACATATTCTTAATTTTTATTTGGCGGTCAGGGATTTCAGGGATAAACCTCAAATCATTATGACTAATACTATAAATTGTACCGATTCCCTTACCCTTAAGAACAGCCTTTTTTATTGTAAATTTCGGCAGCCATGAATGAAAAACCTCGATTGTTTTTGAAGTTACACCAATCCCTGTTGGAGAAAAACTAACTTTGATTTTAATTGATTCTCCGGGTGCTAATGTATCATCCCTAATATAAGTTTCTACCTTGAAGGCAGATGGATATTCGATAATTTTTATAGTGTTAATTACAAGTGGAATGGGGTCTTCATTTCTAATCACCAAAGTATCCTTCTCGACTTTATAATTCAAGCATACTTCACCAAAATCGAGTGTATCAAAATAAAATGCAATATTTCTATTCATCCCATATCCTTCGATTGGTGCATAATATTCCCCCAAGCAGGATGAGAAAACTACACTGTCGTATATTCTTCCAGTATCCCTTGGACTAAATACTAAATCAAGGCCAATACATTCTCCCGGATAAAGAGAATCTCCCGAATATTTCTTCTTTAATCTGAAATTGGAACCGTATTTCAAATAGGCTGTATCAATCAGAATCGGAACAATTCCAACATTACACAGGCTGGAATTAAATGTATAGTCATTGTTTGTTGCTATATATTCATTCTTTGTATGCAGGGTATTCGACTGCAAAACAGGAAAGATAATTGAAAAATTATTATCACTGCTGTCTTCTTCGGGATAGGAGAAATTTCTAATCCATAAATGTTCGCTTGAATTGGACGCAGTAGCAACAGAAGCACCCACAGGTGAAAATGATAAATGTGTAATAGTACCAAGGCTTCCAACCATATTTGTATTAGCCTTATCATTTGTTAAATCCCATAATGATAACTGGGGCTGTGCCGATGAGCCAATTAGCAAGGTTGTCGAAACGGGATTAAATTCCACACCAACCGGGTCACTCGCTGTAGTCCTAAATGTTCTGACAATCTGCTTTGTCGGAATATCAAAAACATGTACTTCATTTCTGTTGCTCATATACTTAGTATTTCTGGGCGCCATACAAGCAACGGCAATAAATTTCCCATCGGGCGATAAGCCGATTTCAAGTATGATAGGTATATCGGAAAAATCGAATTTATTAATAACAGAAAAATCATTTGTTGAGATTAGTTGAACTTCCCCGTTATATAAAGCTACTGCAACAATATCTTTCTCTCTATTAAATGCTAATGATGTTACAGGATACGAGAAATCTAATTCTCTAATAAGACTTCCGTCTTTGGCAGAATGGATTAATATACGGTTACTGAATTGCGAAACAAATGCCATATAATTTTTGTTATGGTCAACACGCATATCCTTTGTATTAAATCCTGTTTCAATCTGAACAATTTTCACAGGGACATAATTCCCGGAGTCAAAAAATGCAATATAATCCTGATTCTGATTCAAATATCTATAAGCAACTGCGAATTTGCTGTCTCCTTCTATATAATCAACACCAAGTGGAAAAATTTTCTGCCCGGGATAACTAATATTATCAATTTTATATACGCCTTTTTCCGAGTAATCCCGTAAATCCCATTCCCGTACAACACCGGCAAGGTTTGCATCCAGTAGTTTATATCCATTGAAACTATGTGCTATTCTATAAGTTGGTATAACATCTTTTGTTAACAGAATTGGTTTTGTATAAGTCAAGTCCTGCTTAATTCTTATTCTTGCTTTGTCAGTAGCTATATTCGGAACAGTCCACTCAAAAGTGGAATCCGTAGAAGTACCAATCAGAGACCATGACTCACCGTCATTGGTACTTAGTTCAATATTTGTAATTATGCCTGGGCTGTACCTTTTCCATTTTATCAGGTACATTTGGCAGGGAGTGAGCAACTCCCCCCCGTTTGGTTGAACAACTTCAATATAATTAGCTTTGGGAATATTAAACGTCCCTCCAATTAAATTCACTTGCTCTACCAAACCGCTTTTGTAATACACTTTGAACTTATCTCTAATGTAGCCTTGTTTTTCAGGATAATATGTCAAGTCCACCTTATACCTGAATGCAGGTAGTAAATCCACAGGTGGAGGTGCTTTACTCCTTATACTGCCAATCCATTCGGATTTGAACTCTTTTTTATAAGTTTTAATAGAATCTACCCGAAGCGTAAGTTCTCTCCCTGTTGAATCGTGGTCTCCTATCAACGCATAAACATTCACTCTTAACTTTGAACTATCTCCAGGAAGTATATTACCAAAATACATTTCTGGGTTTTCAACATCATCAAATTGCCTTATATTTAATATGGGCATCATATTCATATTATCAGGTGCGGAAATTATACTCGATTCATTATTATAAACACAAATGATTCTTATAGTTCCTTCTATTACCGAATACCAATAAACGTCATACCATTCATTCCCGAATGATTCTGTCTTAAATGGCTTTGTTGTTCTGTGGTTTTGAAAAATCAAAATATTGGCCGACTGAAGATTGGCAGGTATCCCATCACTTGTTGCCTTTATCCTTACATGTAAAATTGGATACTTTGTTGCATCAACTTTAACAAACAAATCTCCCGGTACAACATTATCAAGTTCAAGTACTAAATTTGCATTTGATATACTTGCCATGAACAGGAAAGTTATTATAAAAATTATTATTCGGTTTATCTTCAGTTCATTCACAAATTATTTTCTCTCTACTTTGCAATCGTCTTAATTACTAAGACAACTAAATCATTAATAAAGTTACAAATATTAGTTAATTCAAAGCAAACGTTAACGGTTTAGTATAACAAATAATGCATGTCAATTGATTTAAATTTAATATTTTTTTATTGATTACATGGTTTGTACTATTAACTTTGCATGAACATAATTGAACAAATATGAATTTTCCCATGGAAGTAATCAAAATAGGAGGTGCCGTACTTGGCAAAAAGGGTGGTTTTGAAAGCATGCTCAATATCATTGAGAATCATACAACAAAGCCATTGCTTATTGTTATTTCCGCTTTTGCTTCGGAAACACGGCAATTGGAATCAGCAGCAAGAATTGCAGAATCGGGTAATGAGAAAGAGGCTGAAAAAATTATATCCGGAATAATCAATGAACTAACGAAGTTTTCCGGAAGTGTTATTTCAAATAAATCCCATTTATCAAATCTAAAAAGCATTTTTCACAAAGGAAAAAAGGAAATCCTTAAGTATATTAGAGGGCTTTCTATTACCAGAGAATTAACACCTCGAACTTTGGATGCTATTCTCAGCTTTGGTGAATACTTCTCATTGCATACAGTAAATCAATACTTAATTGAAAAAGGATTTAAACATGAATGTATAGATTCAACTTCTCTTATTGTCAGCGATACAAATTTTGGCAATGCAAATCCTCTAATTCCGGAAACAAAAGCAAAGGTAGAAACCATACTGAAGCCTGCATTAAATAAAAATTCTATCGTACTAACTCAGGGATTTGTTGCAAAAGATTTATTGGGTGAAATCACAACAATGGGCATCGAAAGTTCGAACCTGACTGCTACCCTATATGCAGAGCTACTCGGGACAAAAAAGCTGACAATATGGACCGACGTTAATGGTTTCAGAACTGCAGACCCAAAGCTTATACCCAATGCAAAACCAATTAAGGAAATGAATTATCATGATGCATATATTGCATCTGTTAATGGCTTAAAACTCCTTTATCCGGCAATGATTGACCACGCATCCGAGAAAAATATTAAGCTAATATACAGGTCTGCATTTGAGCCGCACAGAAATCATACTATGATTAGTAAAGAATCAAAAGAATTGTCTCAACCATTAATAATTCTTAAAGAAAATCTTGCATTTATCAGAATCAGCCTGCCTTCCACTAAAGCTAAGGATGAAGTACAAACTTATATTATAAGTAACAATGAATTAAAAAATAAATTATTCTCATATTTAATAAATAAAGATACATTACAGATTATTATTCCAAAGCATTTGTCAAACAAAATTAGACTACGGGAATTATTTGAGAATTGTAGCGACGAACCATGTTCAGTAATCACTATAATGAACCCAAACAATGAAATAGGATATATCACAAACAATAAGAATTTAAAAAAATATGAAGATACCATAATGGATTATGAATTGAATTTTTCAAATGGAATAGCACGATTAATTGTAAAAGAAGGTAAAGGAAGTGAGATTATCAGTTTACTGCATCAATTGCTTTTTGATTAGTGTTCTTACTAAATAAAAATTTTATTTTCCCGAACAAGCCCATTCCCCCAATTTTAAATGACTCGTTATTTACCCTGATTGTAAGATATAAACCAAGCAATCCTACAATTATATTCCCAAGCCACATGCTTAGCACAGGCGACATAATGCCCCTGTCAGCAAGCTTTTCGCCGCCAATAAGACATGCCCAGTATAAAATATAAAATCCAAGTGTAATTGCCGCACTGAATCCGAAGTTGCCCCCTTTTGTGATTATCCCAAGCGGGCATCCGACAAGAATAAAAACAATACACGCAAAAGGAATTGCATACTTCTTTTGAATTTCAACTATGTATTGTTTAGCCCTAAGCTCATATTCAGCTTTTCTCATAATTGAAGAATTGGCTGATGAAATAAGGAAGTCCACCCTTTTCGAGGCATTCTTCATTGCAGTTTTAAGGCTTGTATTATCACCTTCCTCATCTTCCCGTTCATATCTTCTTGCCGATAAATTCTCCTTTCCGATTAGATATTTGTACTGCTTTTCAAACTGCTTATAGACAGTTTTATCAACCTGCATAGCGGAAGCACGGGATTCATCAACAATCTTTTGCATGTCGCGAATGTGCATTTCCCTGTCCCCGCGTGATATAGCATCTTCTTTCGACCTCGATAGTGAAAAACCGCTTGCATTCATCAGAATTTGGTATTTTTCAAAAACAACTTTCCTGTAATCCCTCACTTCATTATTATATAGCTGGTGTATCTCACCTCTATAAAGGTCGAGCATCAACTTTGATTCGTCAGGTGTAAACCTTGCTACTCCCGAATCTGCTGAAACGATATTCAAGCCCTGTGCTTTAGTATTGTCATAAATAGTAACTCCCTTGAGAGTCCCTCTCAAAGAATCAACAGCTCTCGCAAGAATTGTGTATCCGTCTATCGCATTCGAGAACTGCCCTGCTTCAATGCTAAATGTCGGCTTCTTCCGTGTTATGTCGCTCATCAGCACCTTTGCCCTGTGGTTTGCTTCAGGCAATACTTCATCATTGAACCAGAATAATGCAAGTGTAAGAATAATACCTGAAATCATTACCGGTGTCATCATACGCCATAGGCTGGCTCCGCTGGATTTGAATATAGTTACTTCATGTGCTGCCGACATCGAGCCAAATGCCATTAGTGTCGAAAACAATACACCGATTGGTACTGCAAGAACCACCATCCATGCTGTGTTTAAACCAATCAGTTGAAGGATAACCCATGTATCCAATCCCTTTCCGACAAGCTGGTCAATTGATTTAAGAATGAATTGAAACAGGAAAAGAAATACAACTAATACAACTCCGAAAAAAAATGGAGCCGCATGATTCCTCAAAACATATAAGCTTAAAAGTTTGAACATTTGAATTATTTTTTTTTCTTATTAACGCTACGAAACCTAATATAGTGCTTTGATATTTTATGGGCAAATCAATAATTAATTATTATTTTTGTTTATTTTTCCCGTTAATTAATCCTGATTCACAACTTCTAAAACAGATTTCACAATCTTAGGATGCAAAGATTTGTTTGAATGGAATGGTATTACAATCTTGTCGTTGTTCCTTAAATAAATTCTATGACTACCTTTTGTCCTCAGAAGTATAAATCCCGCTTTTAAAAGAATTCTTTCGGCTTCTTTAGCAGTTAATACAGGTAGTTTAGGCAATTGCAACCTCTAAACTTGTAGAATAAATATCTTTATTAAGAAAGATTGAATCCTTGGCAGGGTCAAGTGTTTCAATGTATAGTTCAACAGCTTCTTTAATATTTGTTACTGCTTCCTCAAATGTATCACCTTGAGTATGGCATCCCTTTAATTCAGGACAATATGCAAAATAACCATACTCATCTTTTTCTATTATAACAGTTAATTTCCCAGTCATTGTCAACTCCATGAATAATTATTCAGTTTAGAAGTTAAATCACAATATTTATTTTATTACTTTATAAATCCAATTTCAACAATGATTATACAGCATAGAATTTATTTTTTTTCTTTTACAACTGCACAGGATTAAAATTAGTGCTTATTCAGGAAAATAGCGATAAAGATTGAAAATGTTTTGCTTCAATTGAAAGTTTTGTAATTTCGCTTCAATATATAAGTGTCATAAACTCAAAAAAAGTTTCAAAATAATCAAGGGTTTTATTTATTAGACGTAATTCTATGAAAAAGTTTCGAAATAATATATTTTTTCTGCTTCTTTTTTCCTTACTTTTCGTTCAGTGTTCATCAATAAAAACGGATACTGAGAAAAAATTATTCATATGGAAAATCTCCTCCGATAATTCAACTGTCTATCTGCTTGGTTCAGTTCATCTTGCAAAAGAATCACTTTACCCGCTGGATAATAAAATTGAATCGGCTTTTGCTGAATCCGACAACCTCGTCGTCGAGCTGGATGTCAATAAAGTAAACCCTCTCGAGCTTATGAAAAAGGTAATGTACCAGGATGGGAACACACTTGAAAATAATGTTTCAAAAGAAATTTACTCTCAATTAAAATCAATGTTCGATAAACATGGTATCCCTGCTATTGCTTATGAGAAGGCTCACCCGTGGTTCGCGACTGTAATGCTTGTTAATCTCGAACTGACTGCTTCTGGTTATGATGAGAAAAACGGTATTGACCTGCACTTCCTTAATAAAGCCGATGAGAAAATAATTCTCGAACTCGAATCAATGGAAGAGCAGTTAAGCGTATTTAATGAATTTGATAAATTTCCTGATGAGTTTGTCGAATACTCGCTTACTGATTTAAAAAATACAACCGAAAAAGTTGACGAACTCTATGAAGCATGGAAAACCGGCAATACAAAGCACTTTGAAAAATTGATTGATATTCCAACTGAAGAAAATCCGAATCTTGAAAAAATATTTAAAAAACTTATCGTAGAACGTAATTATAAAATGACTGATAAAATCGAAGGTTATCTCAAAACCGATAATAAATATTTCGTTGTTGTAGGTGCAGGACACATAATCGGTAAAACCGGTATCCTTACACTTTTAAAAGAAAAAAATAAATATAAAATTGAACAGTTATAAAATTATCAACAATCATGAATCATAAATTATGGCAGCAGATTATTCAAAATATTCAGTACTAATCGTTGACGACAATCAGCCTTTCAGGCAGGTGCTAAAAAGTCTTCTCGAAATTAATTTCAAGGTCGAAGTTCATGAATCAAATCATCCTAAGGAAGCATTTGAGTATTTGGAAAATAATATTCCTTCTTTGATTGTTATGGATTTGGAAATGCCTTACATGGACGGGCTGTCCGCTGTAAAGCAAATTCGTGAAATTCCTGCTCTAAAAGACATTCCAGTTATTGTTTGCACTGTATTGAGCGATACAAATCTTGTCATTAAAATGGCGGAACTCAAAATCAAAGATTATATCCTGAAAAACACAGAAGTAAATACTCTTATAAAAAAATTTACAGACATTTTCGCCGGCATAGAAAACGGAACGATAAATAACAATTATCAGGAAAATGATTGAGTCTTTTGAAAAATTACTTGAGACAAATGAACTACCTCCAATCATTTTATTATTCGGGGAAGAGGAATTTCTTTTAGAAGGTGCATATAATAAGCTTATAAAACACGTTTGCCCCGATGAGAACTCACGCTACGACCTTGAAATACTCGATTTCGAGGAAATAAAATCTTCAATAGCAGTTGAGAATCTTGTAAAAAACTGTAATACTCTTCCTTTCATTTCACCTCGCAGAGTAGTTGTTGTCAAGCGTTTCGAGAAAGCATTCAGCGGAAGAGTTTCTACAAAATCCGAAGAGTATGAAAAACTTCTGAAGTATATCAATAATCCTCAGAACACCACCTGCCTTATCATTCGTGCTGATGATGAAAAACTGAAAGGCTTTTCAGCGGCAAAAGGTGGAAAGGGTAAGGATAAACTTGATAAAATGATTAAAGATGCAAAATTCCCTTACAATTTACTCCTCGATAAGCATGTCTGGTTCGAGTTCCCCAAAGTCTATGAATCCGAACTTTCATCATGGGTAAATAGAAGATTTAAAGAAATTAGTAAAAAGATTGAACCAAATGCAGTGGAGATTCTGATTGCACAAAGCAATCCCAACCTGCGTGACATAAATAATGAAATCGAGAAACTGCTTTTATATATTGATGAAAAAAATGAAATCACACTCGAAGATGTTACTTTCATTGTCGGCTCATCACGCGTTAATAATATTTTCGAGCTACAAAAAGCAATCGGCAAACGGCGAATGGGTGAAGCCCTGATGATTGTCGAAAACATGCTCGCTAATGAACGCCAGGAAATGCTTATTATGACAATGCTCACCCGCTACTTCATGGCACTCTGGAAGCTTATCGAAGAATCGGGTAAGACGAACAACCAGTTCCAGCTTGCAAGCAAAGTCGGCATCAATCCTTATTTTGTCCAGGAATATTTGCAGGCACTCACCTTTTACTCACCCACGGAAATCGAAAACGCCTTTCTCTTACTATGCGAAACCGACGAAAAACTTAAATCCACATCAACCGACAGTCTCTACATACTCCAGAATATGCTCGTCAGGATAATGAAAAAGTAATTCTGAATTATGATTGGGAAATAGGAAGTAAGAAATTTTCAATTTTCAATCTGCAATTAAGGTTATATATTATTTGAAATATTATATTAGAAAGGAAATTATCACGTAGGGATTAAACTTTAGTAACTACAGATGATAATTTCTGCGTAACATGAGTTGATAATTATATTCGAGCTTCAATCATAATAAATTTCATTAAATCCACTCGTTTTAGTAATTTAATGTTTCTAATAAATTTTTCTTTTTAAAAAGTAAATTATGTCAGTAAGAGTAAGGTTTGCACCGTCACCGACGGGATTTCTTCATGTTGGAGGCTTGAGAACAGCCCTTTATAATTATTTGTTTGCAAGACATCACAAAGGGACATATGTTCTTCGTATTGAAGACACAGACAGAACACGTCTTGTAGAGAATGCAGTAGAAAATCTCATCAAATCATTAAAATGGGCAGGCATAGACTATGACGAAGGTCCGGGTAAAGGAGGTGATTACGCTCCATATATCCAATCAGAAAGGCTTTCGATTTACAAAGAATATGCTGACATACTTCACAAAAAAGGAGCTGCATATTATGCATTTGATACGACAGAAGAAATTGATGAGATGAGAAAGAGAAACCCGGGTGAATCATTTACGAAATATGACAGAACCTCAATGAAAAATGAGTATACTTTGGGTGAGGAAGAATCAAAAAAGATGGTTGATTCAGGCACATCTTATGTTCTTAGGCTCAAAGTTCCGGATAGCACAACAGTTGTATTTGATGATTTAATAAGAGGGAAAGTCGAAGTCAGCACGAATGAAATAGACGACCAGGTTTTGATGAAGTCTGATGGATTTCCAACATATCATCTTGCGAATGTAGTTGATGACCACTTGATGAAAATTACACATGTAATCAGGGGAGAAGAGTGGCTTCCTTCAACACCGAAGCATGTTCTTCTTTATCATGCTTTTGGCTGGGAGAAGCCTTTGTTTGCTCATTTACCACTGCTTTTGAATCCTGATAAATCAAAATTAAGTAAAAGGCAGGGTAGTGTTGCCGTTGAGGACTTTGCCTCCGAAGGGTATTTCAGTGATGCAATAGTTAACTTCGTTGCACTCTTAGGATGGAATCCCAGTTCAGACCGTGAGATTTATACCATTGATGAATTGATTGAATCATTCGATATTGAAAAAGTCAATAAAGGCGGTGCCGTGTTCGACAGGGCTAAGCTTGAGTGGATGAATTTCCAATATTTAAAACTAATGCCTGCTAATGAATTAGCCGACATTCTCACTCCAATCCTCGAAGCGAAAGGAATTACAGGTTTTCAAACAGAATATCTTGAAAAAGTAATAAATTTATTCAGAGAGAGAATTAAGTTTGTTAAGGAAATTCCGGAGATTGCGGGCTATATGTTTTCATCACCTCAAGATTTTGAGCAAGAATATTTGGAAAAACACTGGAAAGGCAATACAGTAGAAATTCTGGAACCTCTACTTGATAAGTACAAAGCAACCGGTGATTTCAGCCATTCTGCATTATATGAATTAACAAAATCATATATAGAAGGATTGGGTAAGAAACTGAAAGAAATAATACATCCAATTCGTCTTATGCTAACAGGAAAATCTGCTGGTGCAGGTATGTTCGAAACGATGGAGGTGCTTGGAAAAGATGAATGTATTAAGAGGATTGAAGAATTTATTAAGATAAAGGAAACAGGAAAAATTTGAATTAAATAAAGTCTGTTTGTTAATTTCACATAATGTCACTCTGAGTTTATCGAAGAGTGGAATGAAAGAGATAGAATCATACTTCGACAGGCTCAGTATGACAATTTAATTATTAGATTATAGATTAATATTAGGATATATTATGCATTATAAATCTCAAATTATATTTGTTTGCATTTTATTATTTACAATAACCAGCTGTTCCTCACATAAACATGAATGTTACAGTGAGAACAATAAAGAATTAAAACTTAGGTGGGGTTACTTTATAGCCAAAACCGGAAAAATCACAGGCTATCAGTTAAATAATGACGCTTCATTGCAAAAATTTGGAAAAACCGATGGGCCGGAGAATTATAAAGATTCAATTTTAATCCAAGTGGACGGTGATAAATATTGTAAATTATTATTTATGACACGAGATACAATTTTAAAAATACAGGCATTGAACGAACCGGGGGACAGCCTTCACTTCATTGAATACTCTGACCCGCCGAGAAATGTCAGGATGAGGGCTGTGTGGAATCCGATTAATAAAACCTACGGCAGCAGAGGCTTCAGGGAAATTTATGACTCGCTTCAGACGTTAGTGCCAGTTGTTAAATAACTATAATATTATTATATTGTTGTTTCTTTTTAGTTTATTATGGATTTGAAATGAAAGTTTTGATTGTTGATGATAATCCCGATTTTTGCTCGACCGTTGCAGATATAGTCGGCGGTTTCGGATTTGATACACACATTTTACACGACCCTCAGGAAACTCTTAATTATCTCGATAAGTTTAACCAGAGAATATCGGTTATACTGCTTGATATTGAATTCGGGGTTAATTCAAAGCTGAACGGGATGGATGTCCTCGAACATTGCAGGTATCATTATCCTGCTATACCTGTAGTGATGATTTCTGGCAAGGGTACAATCGAAATTGCAGTTAAAGCAACCAAGCTGGGTGCTATCAATTTCATTGAAAAGAGCATTCTAAATAAAGAAAAACTCAGGGAGGTGCTTAACAGTGCCGCCAAGAAGATTGGAACTGATGGTGAAGCACGAGAGTTGCAGAATTTCCTGAAATCGCAGGGTATAATAGGTAAATCGAAGAGTATTCTCGAAATCGGAGACAGCATCTTCCGTTTCGGACGTACCGATTTGAATGTTCTGATTACCGGTGAAACGGGTACAGGCAAAAAGCTTGTTGCCAAGGCAATTCACTCAATTAGTAACAGGGCAAAGTTTAAATTTGTAACAGTTGATATTCCAAATATACCGCACGACCTTTTCCAGAGCGAGCTTTTCGGCTCTGTCAAAGGTTCATACACAGGTTCATCCGAGACAAAGAAAGGTTTATTTCATGAAGCTCATAAGGGTACTTTATTTCTGGATGAGATAGGCGACCTAAGGATTGACCTGCAGGCTAACTTGTTTAGCCCGATTGAAGAGAGGCTGATTCGCAAGGTTGGTTCTACGGAAAACGAAGAATTAGACGTCAGGTTTATTTCTGCAACAGATAAGGATTTGCTTTTTGCTATGCGTGAATCGAAGTTCCGGGAACAGCTATACCACAGGCTTCGTGAGTGTGAAATTTACATTCCACCATTAAGGGATAGGCTCGAAGATATACCTGATATAGTCGAACATTATACAAAGAATCATAATGAATCCACAAATGACAGCAAGGTGTTTCCTCCTTCCGCAGTTGAATTTCTGCAGGAGCATGATTGGGCTGGTAATGTCCGTGAATTACTGTCAATACTCAGGCAATCATTGTTAACCGCAGACGGAAATGAGATTGAAATTGCCGCATTACATAAAATAGTAAGTTCAAATACTCAATTGGGCAGAGCATCTATGGGACAGGAAAAATTTCTGTCTCCAAGCGGAACACTCAAAGAGGATATAGCACACTTAGACAAGAAAAAAGTCGAGGCTACACTCGAGAAAACCGGGGGTAATGTCAGTAAAGCCGCCGCCCAACTCGGCATCAGCCGCGAAACACTTCATAATAAAATCAGGAAGTATGAAATTAATACTCAGCAGTTCAGAAACAGAAGAGGGAAATGATTAATTAGTATCATAAATTATTTGTTAATTATCTTTAATATTTATTTTATCAAAATAATTTGAGAATTATAAAGTCAATTCATAGTGTTAATATTAGATTTACAAATGAAAGATGGTTACATATAATAGAGAACCATGATGATTTGACTGATTTTTATGATGATATAATAAATGCTATTGAAATCCCCGATTTAATAATAAATGGTTATGGGAATGCTAAAATAGCATTAAGAAAAATGAAAAAATAAAATTATTTGTCTGTAGTTTACAAAGAAATAACTGATAAGGATGGTTTTGTAATAACAGCCTACTTTACTTCAAAAATTAAACTTAAAAAAGAGGTGATATTATGGCAGAGACAATAGCCTTACGGGAGATTACGGAAATCAATAAAATGATTCCCCACATGATGAAATTGCCAATTAAAAAATTCTGGTCGGATTATGATACAGAAGCAGATGTTATGTATATAAATTTTCTTAAACCACAAAAGGCAACTGATTCAGAGATGCTCGATAACGGAATATTAGTCAGATTCAGAAATGACAAACTTGTTGGATTAACAATACTTGATGCATCGAAAAGAAAATGAAATTAATTAAGTAAAGAGAAAGATTTGAAAATTATTACTTAAACTAATTAATAGAAAGTGCAATCGGATTTAAACAATCTAAAATGAATGGCAATTAACAATAAATCAAATAAATTCAGGAAAGACAGCCAGGCAGGTAAATCTAAAGGCAAAGTTTCGTTATTAAGCAGAAGCGTACTTTCAAATAGTGTTGCCGTTATCACAGAAGAAATACCAACTGTAGAGTCATTCGCCCTCGGTATTTTCATTAATGCAGGTTCGAGGGAAGACCCTTATGTAATGCCCGGTGTTGCTCATCTGTTGGAACATGCAGTATTTAAAAAAACAAAGACAAGAAACGGAAGACAGATTGCCGATGATTTTGAAACCATCGGAGCCTACCTGAATGCTTTTACTGCCAAGGAATTTACATGCGTATATATCCGGGCTTTGAAAGAACATATAAATAAGGGTTTCGAACTGCTGGCTGATATTGTCGTTAATCCGGTTTTTACAGAACGTGATTTAAAAAATGAAAAGCTTGTTATAAGCGAAGAAATTAATATAATCGAAGATGACCCGGAGGATGTGATTTTTGATTTCTGCGACAAGCTGATTTTCGGCAACCATCCTCTTTCCAATCCTATTACAGGAACCCGCAACAGTTTACAGCTTATTACACTCGAAGAGCTTGAATCTTTTCATAAAAGGTTATATAAACCACCTAATATATTGATTGCCGGTGCCGGTAACCTGAAGCATAAGACCGTTTTGAAAGAAGCAACCAAATATTTTTCATCACTTGAGTCCAACGGGAATTCTAATTACAGGCTTTATCCGAACGAAACTTTCACACTTCGACAGGAAATAACAAAAAAATACAATCAATCCCATATTGTTTACGGGAGAAGAGTTCCCGGACATAACTCGGACGACAAGTATCCACTGGCTGTGCTGAACGTGCTTCTCGGTGATGGAATGAGTTCGAGGCTTTACCAGAAGCTCAGAGAAAAAACAGGCATTGCATATAATGTATATTCAACTATTACATCTCTTTCCGATTGCGGCTCCTTTTATATTTATGCCGCTACCGATAAGACTAAAGTTAAAATCCTTGAAGATATAATTAAAGAAGAGATAACTAAAATCAGGGATGGGAGTATAAGTAAAAAAGAAATCAACAGGGCAAAAGAACTTTTAAAAACCAGTGCCGTCATGGAACTCGAAAGCATGTCTGCCCGAATACAGATACTTGCCCGAAATGAATTTTATGACAGTCCCGATGAAGATATAGAGACATTCCTGAAACGCATAGATTCTGTAGGCTCTAAGGAAATCAGAGATACTGCTGAAAATTACTTCAATGTTAATGACTGGAATGTTGTTGTTTTTCATTCCTCAAAATAAAACACATTTGAAATTATTTTCATACCCACTGTAACATTTTACCTTTTTCTGTGTTATAGCAGTTAGAGTGTTGACACATTAAATTATTTTCATTTTTTCTGAGACTTTTTATGGTTTCATGTGTCATTGTATATAAGATTGATGCAAAATAGATTATAGTTAGTTAGTTTGGCATATCGGTATAGGCAATTAGGTAGGGGCAATTCACGAATTGCCCATAAGTATGGGATAAGCATCAGGCATCAGAGCAGAGATAATTTTTTAATTAGATAAATTTTGTTACAAAAATATTAGAAGAAGAATGATTATGAGAAAGAAATTAATTCATTATTTAACTTTTGTACTACTTTTAATTTGTACTGATTTATATTCCCAACCATATCTAAATTTCAACAAAGTAGATTGTGCTCAGGGACCTCAAGCGGGACCTCCTTTATCACCATATAACCTTGAAACTGATTGGTATAAATTAATGCATGATGAAATATGTATACCGGAGTCTACAAATTGCACACAATGTAAAGGAGCTATTTGGTGTAATGAACCATTAAGTTTAGAAACAAGTTTTACAATTGAATTTCTTGCGTACTTTGGAATAAGAAATGATGATAGACCAACCTCTGATCATTTATTATGGGGTGCAGATGGAATTGCATTTGTATTACAAAGAAAAAACATACCTCCCAATAATCAACCAAACGCTATTGGGAGTTGGGGTAAATTTATTGGTTATGGTGGCGATAATATAATTCCAGGTATAAATCCTTCATATACAATTGAATTTGATACTTATTTTAATTTTCAATGGGATCCAACAGTAGCACAAGCACCGAATGAAGACCATATTCAAATTGTAAAAAATGGAGATATGTACTCAACAGATATTGTAAATGATGAAAATCAAAGTGATTATTATCAATTTAATTTAGATATTGAAAATGGACAAGTTCATAATATCAAAATAGAATGGAATTATGATACAAAAAATCTTAAAGTCTGGTTTGATCAAACAAAGGTAGTAGAACATATTATAAACCTGCCAAATTTTTTTAATTCAAATCTGGGAGACCCAAATAGTTATTAAGTTTATTGGGGATTTACGTCTGCAACTCAACTTGCACATAATAATCATTATGTAAAGATAACTGATATAGATTTCACTGAAACTATTAAATGTCTTGACGAACCAGTATGTCCAATTGATTGCCCAGATGGAAGACCAGTTACTTTGCGAGTTCTACCACAGATAACAAATATAACACCGAATTGGAGTTTTGACCCTCCTTTAGAAATACAAGGGGAACCTATATATTCAGATGAGTATTATACAGCAGAATTTGGTTTGTATGAAACAACAAAAATTGCCGTTACAGGTTTTGATGAACCACTTGAATGTGTTGTTGATGTTACAAATGATGTAAAAGCATAGAGAGTGTTAACATAAGATAGATATTTTTATTATATTTGTATTATGTTAAACAAACCAAGTGGAAGAATTATGGAAATATCTTGCAAATAC
>MHAY01000095.1 GCA_001804705.1 Ignavibacteria bacterium RIFOXYC2_FULL_35_21 | reverse complement strand
GAATTTAGAAATTACGGGACTATTGCTGCCTGATTTTTTATTATTTTTGTCCGAAGTATTGTTCTATGATAAAATTGTAAATTTGTATTTTAAATATTCCAATTCTACTGAGTTAGTGTAATTTTAGTATTTAAAAATATAGTTTTTCAAATAACACTGAATAAGATTCGATAATTAAAAATATTTTACAATTCAGATTTATGCTCGATTTGAAACAATCCGTACCTATGAAAAAGCTCATTCTCGACAATGGGTTGCAAGTGGTTCTAGTAAACCGCAAGGAACAGCCGGTTGTTACTGTTCATCTTGCATATAAAGTCGGCTCAAAGAATGAGGATAGTCACAGAACAGGTATGGCACACCTCTTTGAGCATTTAATGTTCGAGGGAACAAAGAATGTTAAAAAAGGTGAATTTGATAAGTATTGTTCCTCAGCAGGTGGCACGAATAACGCATACACAACTTATGATTTGACTGCTTACTATATGACACTACCCGCACACCAGCTTGAGCTTGGATTGTGGCTCGAGTCAGACAGGCTCAAAAATTTTCATGTTCTTTCACATGCTCTCGAGAATCAAAAAAAAGTTGTTGTCGAGGAAATTAAGCAGAATGTCGAAGAACAGCCTTACGGTAGTTGGCATGATAAACTAAGTAAAGCGGCTTATTCAAATAAAAGCACTTATTCGTGGGAAGTGTATGGCTCTAAAGAACATGTTAAGTCAGTATCCCCCGACGAAGCTAAAGAGTTTCATAAAAGATTCTATAAACCTGACAATGCCTGCCTTGTTATTTGCGGAAATATAAATAATGATTCGGAAGTTATGGTAAAAAAATATTTTTCCCAAATTGAACCTTCTCATAAAACAAAGCCTCGAGTTTCCTTTAAAAATTCTTTCAGATTAGGAAAGAAACATGTATCGTTCAATGATAATGTTCCTTTAACGGCAGTTTTCGTTGCCTTCCATTGCGAAGGATTTCTGGATAATGAAATTTTTATTACAGATTCACTTTCAAACATAATAGGTTCGGGAAGAAGTTCGAGGCTCTATAAATCACTCATTCAACAAAGGAAAATTGCTTCGCAAGCCGGTGCTTACATCGAACAACGTGAACACAGTTCTCTTCTTATTTGCTATGCTTTTGCAAACAACCCAAATGTTACAGCCGATATATTGTATGATGGTATTATTGAGGAAACGGAAAAAGTCAGAGTAAAAGGAGCAACGACTAAAGAACTTCAAAAATCAAAAAATCAGGTCAGGACACAATTTGCAAACGAAATTCAATATGGACAGGGTATAGCTGACATAGTTGCTACACAGGCATTGTTCTGGAATGAACCCGAAAGATTTTATTCGCTTCTCGATTTATATAACAAACCCGGGATTGATGATATAAACTCAACATCAAATAAAGTATTTGAATTATCCAAATCCGTCAGAGTGGATGTAATCCCGGCGAAAGGCTGATAATGTTTCTGCCAACAACAAAAGAAGAACTAATTAGACTCAGTTGGGATTCACTCGATATTATTCTTATATCCGGAGATGTATATATTGACAGCCCTTATGATGGTTCGGCAGTAATTGGGAAAGTGCTTCTTAATGCAGGATACAGAGTGGGTATCATATCACAACCGGATTTGGATACTCCTCTTGACATAACAAGGCTCGGCGAACCTAATTTGTTCTGGGGAGTGAGCGGCGGATGTGTTGACTCGATGGTAGCTAATTATACTGCATTGATGAAAAAGAAAAGGAAGGATGACCTCACTCCAGATGGTATTAATAACCGCAGACCTGACAGGGCGGTTATAACTTATGTCAACCTGATTAAAAAATATTTTAAAAATACAAAACCGATAATTATTGGTGGCATCGAAGCCAGCCTCCGCCGAATTGCACATTATGACTATTGGTCAGATTTAATAAGACGCTCAATCCTTTTCGATTCAAAAGCCGATATTCTTGTTTATGGAATGGGAGAAAAGACAATTCTCGAAATTGCAGATTCATTCAAGAATAAGAAAGATAATAAAATTATTAAAGGAATTTGTTATGCTTCAAAAGATAAGAAGGAGGGATTTCTTGAACTTCCTTCTTACGAAGAAGTCAAATCGGACAAGATGAAATTTATCGAAATGTTTAATATTTTTTATAAGAATAATGACCCTCTTAATGCTAAAGGTTTATGCCAGAAGCAGGATTTTCGCTATCTTATCCAGAATCCTCCGAACTTTTATTTAACAGATTATGAACTGGATAAGATTTATGATTTGGGATATGAAAGAAAAGTTCATCCATACTATGCAAAGCAAGGTAAAGTACATGCACTGGAAACAATACAGTTTTCAATTATTTCCCACCAGGGTTGTTTCGCTGATTGCAATTTCTGCAGTATTGCCGTACATCAGGGACGCAGAGTAAGGAGTAGAAGCGATAAATCAATTCTTAAAGAGGCAGAAGAAATGACTATTCATGAGAATTTCAAAGGATATATCAATGATATCGGCGGCCCCACTGCCAACATGTGGGATATGGAGTGTCCAATTCAAAACGATAAAGGAAGCTGTAAGAATAAGAAATGCACAAATCCCGAACTCTGCGATAAAATGAGAATCTGCCATTCAAACCAGGTTGAATTATTGAAAAAACTGAGAGCAATAAAAGGGATTAAAAAAGTGTTTATAGGTTCAGGCATCAGGTATGACCTTGTTCTTGAGGATGGGAAATCAGGAATAGAATATCTTACTGAAGTCATTACTCACCATGTATCGGGGCAAATGAAAATCGCTCCCGAACATTCCGAAGAAAAAGTTTTAAAGCTGATGGGTAAAGCAACTGCTTCCAGCCTTCGCCAATTCAAAGACGAGTTTTATTCGTTAAACAAAAAGTCGAATAAAAAACAATTTCTGACTTATTATTTCATAGCCGCACACCCAGGCTGTGAATTGAAAGATATGATAAGAATGAAGGAGTTTGTTAAAAAAGAACTGAAGCTGAATCCTGAGCAGGTGCAAATTTTTACACCCACTCCATCAACTTATTCAACTCTTATGTACCACACTGGTATTAATCCATTTACAATGCAACCAATCTTTGTTGAAAAAGAATTGAAGAAGAAAGCAATTCAGAAAAAGGTAATAACAGGTTAAATGGGGATATCCAACTTCAACAAAATTGTTAATAACACTTTATTATCAAAAGGATGAGTAGCCACTACTTTCAAGTAGTGGTGTTGGTTCATCGCAACAAATCGGGGATTTATCCTGCTTTTATGATAAGAGACTAAAGTCAGAATTGGGTGGTAAACCCCCACTATCTAAAGATAGTGGCTATTCAACAAATTGAATTTGATAAAAATTTCAATAAACAAATACCTTCGAAACGGTTGTTCCTTCGTTTGTACTGAATCTAATAAAATATATCCCTGTTGATACTTTCACCCAGTTTATGTCATGGAGGTCCCATGAATATAAATACCTGCCGGGTGGGATTCTTCCTGCACCTATTATCCTGATTAATTTACCGCTCATGTCATATATACCCAAAGTAAACCTTGTGGTTACCTGCTGGAGAAATGCTATGTAAACCCTCTCCGATACAGGGTTCGGATACACATTGAAAACAGGTGCTGTCATCATTGTAAAATTGATTTTCGGCAGGTCAGTCTCGGCGATTATTCCCTGGCTTAGGTTTAAGTAATTCCCGCTGGCTGAATGTTGGTTCTTAACAGCTCTTACCATATAGATATTTCTTCCATACTTCGGTTTATAATCAGTGAAATTAGTATCGTTAATGGGAACTGAATTTAGTTTTTCAAATTTCGTATTTATACTGTCTGTACGATAAATGTTATAACCAATAATATCGGAGTCAGCGGACCTTTCCCATTTCATGTCTATATACTCGGAATCAGGGCTAATTGTTGAAGACACAATCATAAGATTAGAAGGTGGTGCTGCATACAGCATTTTCAAAGTCGGGTCACCCATCAAGGCAATGTGAGTGAGCCTGTAACCATACAAACCGGAAGTTTCATACAGGTATTGATTATTTTGCGAAAGAAGTGTCGAAAAACCAATCGTCTCGCCAAGGCTCATATTGTGAAACTGCCAGAAAGGACGGCTCGACCAGCAGCAGGTAAGAATGGATGGCTCCGATGCAATTGCGGCACGCATGATATTGTCTTCGTAGTCCCAATCAGCGAGATATGACCCGAAGAGTATTGTGAATACAGCATTGTAAGGTTTAGTGTTAAAGTCAGGTACATAAGCAACTCCAAGTACGGATGTATAGCCACCCGAATTACAACCATAAGCCCATAAATAGGATTTATCATCCATATCTTTCAAGAAACTACCCGAATCAATTCTCTCCGGTCCTTCCAAAGCTGCAAAATTCATCCATGCATTAGAGGCGAATGCTTCAACGCTGTACATGCCAAACCTGTCGTCAATCAGGCATCTGTCATCAACGCTTATGAGTTTATGACGGTACTTGTGGTTTTTATCGAGATAACGCCTAAGTAGTTCAATTTCGCTTGGAGACATTCCCGGAAGATTATAAAAATCTATTCTTCCGACAGGAATATCAACATCAGAGGGAATGCTTATCTGGTCAAATTTACCATCACCACTTACATTTTTGTTCTCATCCCGGTCAGGCCTTGTTTCATTCACAATATTATCAGTCCAGGTTCCATCAATTTCGCCATAGTAAAGGTCTGCGGGCCATGCACCTCTGTGGTCGGGGTCATGGTCATCAACTGCAGCGTCGCCGGAGTACGGCACAGGCACTCTTCCGAAAAGAATAATTGCTTTTATTTCATCATTATACAAATTGTATTCATCTATTATTATCCTTTTGACTCTCCCAACCGCTTGCGGATAAAATTTCTCTGCTCTAGGTACATAATGCTTATGAACAAGCCAGCCATCTGTGATTAAGTCGTTTTCATATCTTGATAATTCACTTTCTAAAACACCTGATACTGTTGAATCAATCAGAAGAAGGGCTATTCCCCGATAATCTTTTTGTGGCACATTTATCCCTGCATAAGTATAAAAGAAAGCATCGAAGTCAGTAAACTTCTTTTTAACTTTATATTCAAATCCCCTGCCCGTTCTTATATTTGAATCAATAAATCCGGTTGCTGTTCCAGGAAGAAGAGCCACAGTCTCTCCCCAGTCATCATCCAAAATGTATTTTCTGTATATTGTATATTCGATTGCCGTATCTAATGGAAATGATAGTTTAATTCTTGGCGAAGGTACAGTATCGGTAGTAACAGTAACCATTACGGCATGGTCTTTTGTCGTTTCGGCTTTTGTTATAAAGCCAAATGTAAAAATAATTAGATAAATTAATACTGTTAATTTTTCCATTCACTTCCGAAATTTATTGCTAAGTAAATTGGAAAATTGTCCCAATGAATATTTTTATCCAAACCTCCTACAAATTGACGGCTGTTTTTGATAGTTTCATCAGTTAAAAGGTATTGCATAACAGGTACTGTTGTATTATATGATTTGACTTTTTCAATATCTTTGTTAAATGCAACGGAAACAGATTCTTCAAAAGTTTTTCCGCCTGTCCATTCTTCTAAAAAGTATTGTGGTGAAAATAAGCTGATACCATTTGAACCTATAGCACCATTGACTGCTAAAACACCGATCTTCTCCCAATCATCAATCATATCTTTGGCATTGCAACAAGTCTGGTAAATCGCTCTTACTTTAATATTTTTTGATTTTAATGTTTGTGTCAATTCAGCAATATCAACAGATTTATCAAAAAATCGAACAGATTTAGAACTTCCATGAAGGCTGAAAATAACATCAATATAATATCCATTGTTTGATAGGTTTGTAATTGAATCAATAAAATTATTAGCTAATGCCATGCTATCCGTCAATGTAATAATTTTATCATATTTTCTCTTTGCCACCTCAACTATCTCTTTAATCTGCCATTCCTCACCATATTTATCTACTATTTCATTTAGTGATAAACCAATTAATTCTGATTCAGGCACTTCAAACAATTCTGAAAAAATTGGTATAATCTCATTTCTATAAAGTTCAAAACCGCTTAATGTTTCGTAACCTAATACTTGCAATGTTTCCACTAAGATAACAATTGAAGTTTTTCCTTCATTTGTATATTTAACATCAATAGTATTGTCAGAATTATCGTTGCACGATATCATCATTAATAAAGATAAAAACAGAAAGAAAAAATACTTTTTCGTTATAGCGATAATCAACATAAGTTTTTGCATAAAATCCTCCGGTTATTTTTATAAATATTTTCCGGTACTTTTTTATTTTGAAAATTTATCAAACAAATTTAATATAGATAGAGAATTTTTTTATTTTTTGTAAAATTAACCAATCAAAGCGATAACTCTCAAAAAGCCTTTATACCATAAAATATAATTTGTTAATTTCGTATAAATTATTGGATACACATTCTTTAGTATTATTATAATTAAGCATTAAACGAAGAGTAATTTACTTTATTACATTTTCAAAATTTATAAGTTTGATGTTCTCATATTATTTCGGAGAGGTGCGAGAGTGGTTGAATCGGGCGGTCTCGAAAACCGTTGACTCGCTTGCGGGTCCGTGGGTTCGAATCCCACCCTCTCCGCTTATATAATTATCATTCTGCTTTATATAAAGTCAGTTAGGTGGAGGCAAAATGTGACAAGTTATTCAATTTCAGAGCATCCCGGTTACGACTGATACAGCCCGACTTTTGTTAGCAAAGAACATTCGGGACAAAGATAAGGTTGTGGGGATGCATGTCAAGAAAAGGATTTTAAAATGGTTTTAAAAATATAGACTGTTAGACTATAGGTTGTTAGACTGTTAGACTATAGGTTGTTAGACTGTTAGACTATAGGTTGTTAGACTGTTAGGGGGAAAGAGAAGTAAGCAAATTTTAACACAAAGGACACGAAGGAAAGGCACAAAGAACACAAAGGACGCAAATTGTCGGAACTGTGATTTGTGTGATTAATGTGATTGGGATGATTTTTTTTATACAAAAAAGCAAAGAAAATTAATTCAATTCCTCACAAACATTTTTGTACTTCCATTTACTTGCAAAAAATATACACCAACAGGAAATGATGACACATCAATTCGCATTGATTCTCCTTTTATAATGCCTTGCCAGACAGCGTTACCAAGTATGTCGTATATTTTTATATTATGATTTAATGCTCCATCCCTGCATTTTATAAATACGTAATCGGAGGAAGGATTGGGATAGAGAGAAAATGAATCATTGGTTTCAATTTGTTTATCATATACATTTGTAATTTCATCAATATTTAATCTATACACTCCATTTGAATGAGGACTGGTATAGGCATAATTGTCATCACTTATTGCAATGTCATATATACAAGCATCATTATAAAAAAAATCCCAAATTCCTGAATTAACTTCTTTCCATGATTGACCGTAATCGGATGAATAATGTACACCAACAGCATAAGAGCCGATAAAAACATCACTGCCTTTTGCGGCAAGAGTATATATAATACCAAAATTATACATTCTCCTCAAATCTGTCCAGCTTTGTCCATAATCCGTAGAAATATAAAGACCGTAATATTCTGTTCCAATATAAATATGATTACCATCGATGGCCAAAGAGCTTATAGTTGTGTCTGAAAAATCTTTTAAAAACGTCCAGCTTTGAGCATTATCCATTGAAAGAAATAATTTGCTATTTGCACTTATTAGAATTTTGTCATCATCAATAGAAAAATAACCAAGACTTGAATCAACTAATCCTTTATCTGATTTAATCATTGTATGTCCAAAATCGGTTGATTTATTAAAGCCCTTAACTGTGCTTATATAAAGAATATTATTATGTAATTCCAAGTTATAGACATAATCTTTTATACCATTATTAACCAAGGACCAATTCTTGCCCAGATTAGTAGAATGAAAAAAGTTATGATAATCATCAACAATAATTATATTAGTATCTTCTATTGCTACATCATCCCAAAAACTTTCATATTCTTTTTTATACAATCCACTATCCAAATCAATCCAGGTTTTACCAAAATCAGATGATTTGTCAACACCATCAAAACCACCTAAATAAATTGCATTTTTAAAATTATATAAAGTAGAACCACCTATTCCTTTAATAAATTTCCAACTATCGGATTTGTTTGTTGTGAAAAACAGACCTGTTGTATCAGTCATAGCAATTACTGTATCACCAATTGTTAGTAAGGATTGAATATCATAAGATTTTAATCCTTTGATTTTTTGAATCCACATTCTGCCATTATTTGAGGTGTAATAAACACCGCCATCAGTCCCTGCATAAATATAATTACCACATACTGCAAAAGAAATTATTGATGGTTCTGAAATCCCAATATTTGATGTTGACCAGGTAAGTCCATTATCAGTTGATAATAAAATACCAATATCCTTAGTTCCTGCTAAGATATAATTATCTTTGACAATCAAAGAATAAATAACTTTATCATAAATCTCTTTTCCTGATTGTGACCAATTAATTCCATTATCAGTTGACAAATAAATTCCTTCTGCGGTGCCAGCGATTATAAGACTATCTTTAAAAGTTATAGAATAGACTGTAATACCATAAGGAAAAATATTATTGACATAAAACCAATTTTTTCCAGAATCGGAAGACACATATATTCCATCACTTTCCAAACCAGCATAAATTATTCCTTTATTAACAGCAAATGTCTCAACACATGCTGATTCCGGAATACCGTTGCTTTGAACTTCCCAAGTTATGCCATTATTCGTTGAAGAATAAATTCCACGAAAACGAATTCCAACAAATAATTTATCTCCTACAGAATTTATTGCAGATACTCTGGTACTGAAAATATCTCTTCTAAAAAAATCCTTACTAATATGTGACCAACTCAACCCATGATTAGTTGATAAATACAAGCCTTCACCGGTTGATGCAAGTACATTACTTTTATCAGATAAAAGAAAACTAACCTGACCTGAAACACCATTATTTATTATTTCCCAGTTTTTACCAAAGTCAGTTGAAACCTGCAATTCGCTGTTACCTCCCGCAAAAATATTATTGTTTATAACCGCAATTGAATTGATATCACTATATTCTTCGGCATAATCATTATTCAATCTTGTCCATAGTTCTCCCCCATCGGTTGATAAAAATATTCCTTTGCCATTTGTTCCTGCGAAGATATTAGTACCATCAATAACAATAGAATTAATTTTGAAATAAGTTAATCCGTTATTTATATCGGTCCAGTTTTGTCCTTTATCAGTGGATTTGAATATACCATACCTTTCCGTACCTAAATAAATTGTATCACCAATTGTAGCTATTGATAATAATTCATTTCCCGGCAAATCTTTATAAATTTTTATCCAGGTTTTACCATAATTTGAAGATATGTAAAGATACCCCCAATCATTACCTGCATAAATATTAGAATCTTTCATTGCCAAACAATAAATACATTCCTCACAACCTGTGCTTGCTTCCTGCCATGAGTTACCATTATCATTTGAAATATATTCTCTATTACCCATGCTAATAAAAATATTATCATCATCAACAATAAAATTAAATACATTTTTATAAGGTGTATTAATTTTGGACCAGCTTTTACCATTATCTGAAGAAACAAATAAACCATATTGGTAAATACCAACATATATTTTATCATTATTAACCTGTATTTTTGGTTTTACACCCCAGCCAATGCCAAGACTCATATCATAAGCAAAACCCAGGTGAGTCCAGGATTTTCCATTATCCGAAGAAGAAAAAAGTCCATCCTTATTTAATAAAGCAAAAACCAAGTTATCCTTCACTGCTAAGGAAAAAATGTAATCGGACATTCCGCCGGCTCTTACCCAATGCTGGCTGTTGCAGAAATTATATGCAATTAATATGAGTGACAATATTAACAGAATTTTTTTCATCTTTTTATAATATGTTTAATAACTTACTACAATGACACATCAAAAGCAAAAAGGTCTCAAATATAATTAATAAATAGGCTGTAGGGATTTTGTCTTTATGAGTTTAGGTAAGAATCCACAATTAATAATGGGGATATAAAAAAAAATATTCACCATGCTGAAGCATGGTGCTTTTCTTATGATTACTTTTCTATGACAAGTACTGAATGACGAATCAATTACGAATTACGAATTAAATTAATAAAAACAACCCCTTAAATCCCCCTTTGATAAGGGGGAAACCCCAATTAAATTCAGTGAAATCTGATTAATCAGCTTAATCAGTGGTTCAGACATTTGCATTATTACCCATTTAAGAAAAATTTGTATAACTTATGGAATAGTATTATTTTTGTAGTTCCCTTAAATTTGAATTATATAATAAGATAAATTTTTTAATTAATATAATAATTATTCAGGTTCATTAAAGATGAAAAGGACATTTCAGCCAAGCAGAAGGAAAAGACTGAACGCACACGGCTTCAGGGCAAGAATGGCAACGAAGAATGGCCGTAAAGTTCTGGCAAGCCGCAGGGCTAAAGGCAGGCATAAACTTTCGGTAAGCGACGAGGGCAAGAAGGCGTAATAAAGGAGAAGTGTTGGGTGTTAAGTGTTGAGTTGAATTAGAAAAAACACTAATATTAGCACATAGCCTCTCAGAAATAATAAGATACATGGAAGAATCTACCGGTTCATGATATGATAAATCCGAAATTACAGCCGGTAAAAGGCAAAAAGACTTATGACCGGATATTCAGGACAGGCCAACGGTTTTACCATGATGAAGCATCGGCAGTTATCTGCTTCAGCAGGGAGGCCAAGGAGATTCCGCAAATAAATTATGCGGTGATTGTCAGGAAAAAGGTTGCAAAAAAAGCCGTCGTGAGAAACCGTATAAAGCGATTGCTCAGAGAAAGCCTAAAACAAATTTTCTTTGAATCTGCGGATATAAAATTTATAAACTCGATTGAGTATGTTGTTGTTGGCTGGAACTCAGCCCCTGTACATCCGATGCTCATTCACCTGAAGGATGTTCTGCCAAAGGTAAGAACACTTTTGGAATCGGCTTTCAAATCACACAATAAATTGACAGAGGGAAACGGAAATTGAAATATATATTAATATTCATAATTAAAATTTATAAGGTGCTCATATCACCTTTCTTCCCGGCTTCCTGCAGGTTCTATCCTTCATGTTCCGACTACACTTCCGAGGCAATTCATAAGCATGGTGCTGTGCGCGGAAGCTGGTTAGGAATAAAAAGGATTTCTAAGTGCCATCCCTTCCACCCGGGCGGATATGACCCGGTGCCTGAAGAGATACGGCATAAACACTTACATTTGTTGAATGAATAATTAACTGAAACAATGGATAAAAGAAGTATTCTCGCTATGGCTGCCATGATGATTGTCGTTACAATCTGGCTTATTTATAATTCTGTAAACCAACAGCCGCCTCCGCTCAAAGATGCTGAGAAGGGAAGAGAAAGCACGACAATTACTCAAAAACCTGCAGAAGAACCAAAACCTGCCGTTGATACTATTATTAAAGAAACACCTGTAATACCGGATACAGTGAGCAAATTTGAAAAGTTCGGAGTTTTTGCCCCATTCACAAAAGGCAATGATGAATTTATAACAATCGAAAATGACCTCGTGAAAATCGTAATGAGCAAAAAGGGAGCTACCATTAAGGGTTGGACTCTGAAAAATTATAAATCATGGAACGGACAACCCACACAACTTATATGGAACCGGGGCGGCGAGCTGTATATGACCTTCCTTACAAAAGAAAATAAGAAAATAGATACAAGAGATTTATACTTTACGCTTAATAATACATCGGGCTATTACAAGCTGCATGGTGAGAGAACTTTGACTCTCACAGCAAGAATTGACATAGGAAAAGACACTTCAATCGTAAAGACATTTAAGTTCTATGGCAACAAATACATGTTTGATGCAGGTGTTTCATTGAGCAATATGGACGCAATTATACCGACAAGAGGATATAATTTCGTCTGGTCAGACGGGTTGAGGTATCAGGAAATGAGCAGTGTGGACGAGTCGGCAGAAGCATTGGCGATGGCATCTATCAGCGGAGATGTCGAGGAGATTAATGCCGATGGTGCAGACCCTGTCATATCGAGTCCACACGGTTATATTGATTTTGTTGCAGTCAAAACTAAGTATTTCGGAGCGGCTATTATTCCATATCCCGAACAATCATTTGATGGTACTGTTGATATGCTGGGAACCATGTACCACGCAAAAAACTCAGGCATGGTGGAGAAATATACTGTTTCACTCAGGATACCATACAAAGAGCCGCAGCAGGAGCAATTATTCAGAGTGTACATTGGCCCACTTGAATACGATTTGATGAGAGAGTACGGACTTATGAATCTGATGAATTTCGGCTGGAGAATAATTGTCCGCCCGATTGGGGAATATTTTATGATGCCGATTTTCAGGTTCCTGTATAATTTAATAGGTAACTATGGAATTGCACTGATAGTATTTTCACTCTTGATGAAGATAATACTTCATCCTCTTTCTATTCAGCAGTTGCGTTCCGCACAAAAGATGAAACTTCTGCAACCGGAAATGCAGAAAATAAGGGAGAGGCTCCCCGATGACCAGCAGGCACAGCAGAAGGAAACGATGAAGCTTTACTCGGAATATGGTATTAACCCGATGAGCGGCTGTCTCCCGCTTCTTTTGCAGATGCCGGTTCTTTATGCCCTGTGGTCTGTTCTCAGGGTTGCTATTGACCTCAGACAGGCACCCTTTGTGTTCTGGATTACAGACCTGTCGCTTCCCGATACAGTCTTTACACTGCCCTTTGTTTTTCTCGGAATCAAGCATCTTTCTGGATTGGCTCTGGCTATGGGTATTACAATGTTTATTCAGCAGAAGATGACAGTTACAGACCCAAAGCAGAAGGCACTTGTCTATATGATGCCGATTATGTTTACTCTTATGTTTTCTAATTTCCCTTCGGGATTAAACCTTTATTATTTCATGTTTAACCTGTTCAGCATTGCCCAGCAGGTTTATATCAACAAATACTCGAGGAAGAGGCTTACGCTTGACCAGTTGAAGAAGATGCCCAAGAAGGAAGGCTGGCTCCAGAAGAAGATGCGTGAAGCACAGGGTATTGCCGAATCGCGGGGCAAATCTCTGCCAAGCAAGTACACGGATACACTTTCAAAAAAGGATGGAAGGCCACAGCAGCAAAGAAGCCGGAAGAGAAAGAAAAAGTAAACCTTCGGAATTTTGAGTTTTAAGTGTTGAGGGTTGAAATGGAAATAGTATAACAAATTTATCACGTAGTGATTAAATATCAGTAGTATAAAGGTTAGCACAAACACCCTTTTTCCCGTTGGGAATAAATATTAGTTTCACAGAGTCACACTGAGTTTTGAACAGAGTTTCACCGAGTATTTTTTAGTTTATGCACAATCTCAAATATGCCACAACGATTTCAAATTCCGATCTTCATTTTACTCCAATCTAAGAATTCCAACTAAACAAATTGTTCAGCTAAACTATTTGATATCACTATTGTCCGATATAAAAATTTAAAATTTTGAGAAATAGTATTATTTTCATAGAGTTCCCCCTTAGAAAAGGGGGAACTTTTTTCGGACAACAATAATTTGATATAAGTTAATTTTTCATTAGCTTTGCCATACATATTCTTATGTAGAATATTATTTGAACTAATGGAGCAAATATTATGAAACAGCTTGTAATAATACTTATCGGTATTTTGTTAATTTCAAATTCAATTTATTCAAAAGATTTTTGGGAAAGAGTTAATGTCCCGAACGACACTCCTACGCAGGAGCTTGCTATTGATACAAACGGCAATCTCTATTCCTGTTATTTTGGCATGTATAAATCAGGCGATGATGGCACAACTTGGCAGGTGATTGACGAAGTAACTGCCCAGGGAATGACGATAAAACTTTCACATGCTAATATTTTATTGACGTCTATCTATGTTGCAAAAAACGGATATCTGTTTACATCAATGATGGATGGCCTTACTTTCAGGTCAAAAGATGACGGGATTTCATGGGAAGTGCAATCTTATGAGTTGCAAAATATTCATGGATTCATTTCTTGTAATAATGGAAGAGTTTTTGCAAATAGAATGTTTGATTTGTATTATTCAGATGATTATGGCGATACTTGGACAAGGTATAATGCATGGCCTGAATCAAATTATGGAAGTTTCTCTAAGTCAAGAATGGCATTATCTCCGTCAGGTATGCTGTTTGCCTGGAATAATGGAATTTGGGTGATTGACCCAGACTCACTGACTTATAATTACTATACCGAAGGAATAGACTCATCCTATGTCCGTTGTTTTGCTTTTGGTAATGGGAAAGTCTTTGCCGGCACTGATACAAGCGGTGTATTTGTTTCAACTGACGATGGTGTTACTTGGAGCAAGCTTGTTAATTCCCCTTCGAATGTATCAATCAGTTCTATGGTCTATACAAAAAACGTAAAATTAATCGCAGGCTCAGAAGATAATGGATTATTTATATCAACCGATGATGGAGAAACATGGAGTGAATCAGTCGAATTATTCGCTTCTTATCGAATTAACGATATTGATATTTATAACGATAAAATCTATGTCAGCTCAAATGGAATCTACACATCAACTGATGATGGTGTGAATTGGGAAAGAATACCGGGTAATCCAGGCTACCCTCTTGTTGCGTATTATAATATGAACAGAAATGGAAAAATTTTCGCTTATACCGAATTGGGTTTATATACATCAACTGATGCAGGTAGTTCTTGGAGTTTTAATCCAATGAAAGATATTAATAAAGATTATTTAAGTGGAATTTTACTTAATAAAAACGATAAACTATATGCATGGTCATCCTATTCGGATTATTTCCTGTATTCAGATGATGATGGCGAGACCTGGAATAACGTTCCGGGTTTCGAAGGAACAAGCACTTATGCCTTAAAAGAGAATTCACTCGGATATCTTTATTTAGCAAACGGACCCGGTTATAGTTCCAGTTTATATTTATCTAAGGATAATGGTCAAAGCTGGGATAAAATATTAGATAATTTTGGTTCTTATTCTTTGGGTATAGGTGAAAATGATGAGTTAATATATACAGATGATATAACAGTATATTATTCTATTGACTATGGAAATACATGGGTACCTAAAACATGTAATGAATTGATGGGGAGGTATGGCAGAGAGAATTTAGAAATGGATGGGGATTTTATATGGATAAGTCATTCCCAGGATGGGATATTAATGTCAAGTGACCGAGGAAATACTTGGAATGAAATAAATGAAGGTTTAAGGGATAGTACTTATGTCGGTGAATTCCAAGTAAATTATTTGAACAAAATTGCAAATACATTATATACAGGTTTGGCTTATGGACTATTTACTTATGACTTTGATAACAGAACTTGGGTTTTGAGTGATTCCGGGATTGTTCCATCTGCGATTGTTCGGGTTGACCATTTAAAAGATAAACATATTTATGCTCTTACTTCAACCGGAGTGTACAGAACAGTTGATTCGGTTGTATCAGTTGAAGAAAATAAAATTGCAGATTTTGAATCCGATATCAATGCTTATCCAAATCCATTTAATAATTTTATTACGATAAATATTACTGGCAATAATAAAACTGAGACAATTATTATTAGTGACTTGTTCGGAAGGACGGTTCAAACAAAACAAACTGAGATACTTGAATCAGACAGAACTTACGACTTAAGACTTTCGACTGATGAATTGCCGCAGGGTGTGTATTTTATTAAAGTGCAAGGCTCACAGGGTGCAAGAGTTATACTAAAAGTAGAGTGATAAGTTTTGAGTGTTGGGCGAGGCAATTAATTACTAATGAATTTTTTCTTTGCGAACTTTGCGGCGACTTTGCGAACTTTGCGTGAAATAATAGACCCTTCGACAAGCTCAGGGTGACCATGCTTATTTGATTCTGAACCAAGTTCATAATGACATAATTCCATTTCCCAACTCCCAATTTCAATTTTCATTAGTATTTAAAATAAGTTTTTCGTAATTTTAAATGCAGCATAAAAATAAACTATCGTGAACTTATTTGGTAAGATTTATCGAATTTTGTTACGTAATGATATATTTGCATATAAGTATGAAGATGCAATAATTGTGTCGGAATTACTTTATGCTTAATTTGATGATTTTATAAGTAAGAAAAATTATTGATGGCAAAAAAGTTTCTAATATTTTTTACCCTGATGCTGGCTCAGTCGTACATACTCCGCCCGCAGACGGTAGAGCAACTCTACGATTATTCATCTTCGATTTATTCAAACAGCAAAGAATTTGCGGACATAGGATTAATAAGAAAAGCAGAAACCTCAATTCTTGAAATCATTAAGCGGAGCGAATCATCACCCGTTAAGGACCAATCGGAACTTTTATATGCTCATACAGAATATATGACCGGCAACACAAAGCTTGCTGATGCAAGGCTTGAAAAGTTTATTAATGACCGTTCCAACTCTCCTCTTATCACACAAGCGGCAATGCTTAGAGCATATTTTGCCTTCGATAATAAAAATTATGTGAAATCTGAAAAACTTTTTGAAGAAGCAAAAGAAATTGCAGAGAAGGAGTTTTCATTAAGGAATGACAGCGTATATGTCAGGTATGCTCACACTGCATTATACTGGCAGGCAACATCCCTGTCCCAGCAAGGAAAATACCAGGATGCAGAGCCGATTTATTCGGAGTGCTTCCAGAAATACCCTAATGAAGATTATGCCGATGATGCTCTCTATTCTCTCGGATTGATTGCCGAAACAAACGGAAGGCACGAAATAGCCTCTAATTATTATAACACGATTGCCAAAAAATATCCATATACAAATACATTTGTTGCATCGCGTATTCGCGAAGCAAATAATAAACTTATTCTCCGTAACCCGTCATCATCAATTATCATAATCGAAAATGCAGAGAACAAGCTTTCTCATATCAGGGACAAAGATTCAATCGGCTTGCTATACGAGGAGCAGAGCTTTTCCGAATTAGCATCTGAAGATATTCAATACCTGAGAGTCGAGGCTTATAATCTATCGGGAAATTTTGATGAAGCAGTTGCAGTTGCAAAAGGATTTTTAGAAACATTCGCACAATCCCGTCTCACAAACTATGTCAGGTTAGGAGCAGGCTGGGCTTTGCTGAACCAGGGGAATAACTTAGAAGCAATCGGCTATTATGACGGCATACTCAATGATGCCGAAGAAACCGACAATACTCTTAAATCAACAGCCATGCTCTATCGCCTCGTAGCATTGAAAAGAAGCGGCGACCCGGTCGGTGCGAAGAAAGGTTTCCTTGCACTATCAGTACAGCCGAATTATCCTTACCTTGCACAGGCTCTACTTGAGTTAGGACAGCTAAATTATGAAGAAGGAGATTATGAGTCAGCACAAAAAACACTTGAACATGCCGAACGCGAATCGAGGGATGCTGTCGCTACTGTCAGGATACATCTTGTCCTGGGAGCAACTTATATAGAATTGAATATGTGGGACAAGGCGGCGGCAGAGTATAAAGATGCACGTCAGATTGCATTGAAAAGCTCACCTATATATATGCCAAACCGTGACTGGTACATCGCTGAGTCGAGGCTAAAGGAAGGAATAGCACTCGTTAAAAGCCATAGGAATGCGGCGGCAATTCCTATACTCAATTCATTCATCGCAGAAAATAAAGCCGACAAGCGGATGGATGAAGCAACATTCTGGCTCGCAGAAGCCTACTACAGGTCTGACTTGTTGAGAAATTCTTCGGATACTTACGATAACCTGCTCGAGCAATTTCCTAATACAGCAAGACGTGAGGAAGCCTTGTACGGACAGGGCTGGTCTTATTTCAGGCTGAAAAGATTCGATAAATCATCAGCAATTTTCGATAAATTAATCAAGGAATTTCCCGAGTCTAAATTCGGCTTAGAAGTACTATCCAGACAAGGCGACGGTTATTATATAACAAAGTACTTCAAACAGGCGGCGGCAACTTATCAAAAAGCAGCATCATTATATCCTAACACGGAAGACGGGCAATACTGTGCCTACCAGATGTGCCATGCGCTCTACAGGCAGGGGCAGATGGAAGATGCGGTAACTAACCTGATTGGTTTTGTAAGAAAATATCCGTCTTCATCTTATGCTCCTTTTGCACTATACCTGAACGGATGGATTCGTTTCCAGCAGCAGAAATTCGGAGAAGCAATTGATAATTTCAAATACCTCATTCAGGCTTATCCCCAGGCCGGGCTTGTCGTCAGGGCTCATTATGCTATTGGCGATGCATTCTATAACATGGGAAATTTTGAATCCGCAATAGCATCATACAAAGTCGTCATAGAGTCTTACCCAAGCAGTCCGCTTGCACCTGAAGCTATGAAGAGCATGCAGTATTGCCTCATGGCTCTCGGCAGGACTGAGGAAGCACTAAAGCTTGCCGATTCATTTATCGAGACTAATCCTACATCACCGTTTGCAGAAGAATTCAGGTTTAAGAAGGCAGAAATGTTTTACACCGGGAAAAATTATGCCGATGCAATAAGTGAATATCAGAATTTTATTAAGAGCCATCCTGAGAGCGAACGTAATGCCGAAGCTATGTACTGGATGGGCAAGAGTTACCAAAACCAGGCTGATTTTGAAAAAGCGGAACAGGCTTTCGATGAAATTAATATAAAGTATCCGAAAAGCGAGTTTGCACCATTGAGCATGTTAGAGCATGGCTTGCTGAAAAAGCAAATGAACCAGATAGTAGGAGCAGATTCGATTTTCCGCAAACTGCAGGAACAATTCCCGGAACATGACGCCGCAGGGCAGGCTGGATTCGAGCGAGCTGTCATAAGGCTTGCAATCGGTGATACCGTGAAAGCGATGAAAATATTCAGGGATATTTCTGAAAAGTTCAGGGGCCAGGAATACGGCGACCAGAGCCGATACCAGATTGCAATGTATTTCCGGCAGCAGAACATGGCCGATTCGGCGATGGCTGAGTTCGATATTCTTGCAACCAATATGGATAATCCTCTTCTTGCCGCAGAGGCACAGTTCAGGATTGGAGAGCTTTGGATGATGGGCAAGAATTATGAGAAAGCATCGGAGGCTTTTGCACTTGTGAGGGACAGGTTCACAGGGCAGGAAGACTGGTTTACAAAATCCTTGCTGAACCTCGGGGAATGTTATGAACAACTTGGTAACACAGACAGTGCCGCTGAGGTGTATCAGTCTATCATTTCGTTGAGAAGTGATGACGATTACGGCAAGACAGCAAAGAACCGTTTGAAGAGATTGAGGTAGAATTTCAAGTAACACTATTATGGATAAAAAGGATTTAAATAACATAGATTGTCATGCTGAGCGTAGTCGAAGCATCTCTTCATTACAATTATGTCATGCTGAATTTAGTTCAGCATCCATAATTGATACTATG
>MHAY01000094.1 GCA_001804705.1 Ignavibacteria bacterium RIFOXYC2_FULL_35_21 | reverse complement strand
TAGTTTTGAATATTATAGAGAGATCTTTTTATCTATCTTTAGATAACACTCTCTTTATTTTTAGGTGAGATTATGAAAATAAGCTATGATAAAGAAGTTGATGCAGTATATATAAAACTTATTGAGGGTGAGCATCAGTGCAGAACTCTAAGATTGAATGATGAAATTGCACTCAATATCGGCAAAGGTGAAAAACTTGTGGGTATTGAAATTTTAGATGCAAAGAAGGTTTTAGCCAACGGTAACATTCCAAATGTACTTTTAGATAATATTCAATATCAATTGGCATAATTATTTTTGAATTTCTTTACACCATCCTTTGCCCTTCCTCAAGGAAAAGACCCTTCGACTACGCTCAGGGTGACAAGATTATGAATTGTGGAGATGATTTTTTACACCCCCCTAAATCCCCCTCTTGATAGAGGGGTTAATTTGATATGGATGATACGCTATGGATTCCTGCTTTCGCAGGAAAGACAGTCAACGTCTTTATGTCCTTTGTGAAATTCTTTGTGGGCTTTGTGGTAAAAATCAACTGACTACTGTAGATATAATCCCTACGGGATAAGTGTGGGAGCGGGTATTTGTGTTCTAATATATAATCCCTACGGGATAAAATTGTTTTGTTGATTTTTTACACCCCCCTAAATCCCCCTCTTGATAGAGGGGGGGAATAAAGGTTAATTTTTCAGTTCAGTAGAATTGCCGCCTAATTCATCGGAAATCATCTCACCCTTCAAACCGAGGTGTTCTGTGTCCTCACCGAGTTTGTCAGGTGTAAGTTCAGGTATGATTTCTTCGGTTTTGATTATTTCACCTTCAATCATTTCAAATTTCAATTTTTCCTCTTCTTCCACTTTATCTGCGATGATTCTTGTACCAAGTTTAAGATTACCCACAAGCATCAATTCGGCAAGTTCATCTTCGACATATTTTTGAAGTGTCCTCTTAAGAGGCCTTGCACCGAATTTATCATCGAAGCCTTTTTCAACAAGGAAGTCTTTAGCTTTCTCTGTCATTTCTATAGTCATGCCGTTGATTTTGAGCCTGTCTTTCAGTAATTCCATCTGAATATCAATTATTGAATAAATATGTTCTTTCTTCAACTTCTGGAAGATGATGAAATCATCAATCCTATTGATAAACTCGGGATTGAATAATCTCTTGATTGATTCCTCGATTGTAGATTTAACATGCTCATTCTCATCCTTAGGTGTTTGCTCGTTAAATCCGATACGGCCACCCATTTTAATATCGCGAGTGCCGACATTGGATGTCATGATGATAATTGTGTTTTTGAAATCAACTTTTCTTCCAAGTCCATCAGTTAATGTTCCATCATCAAACACCTGGAGCAGTATGTTGAATACATCAGGATGAGCTTTCTCGATTTCATCTAATAATATTATTGAATAAGGTTTGCGTCTTACCTTCTCGGTAAGCTGTCCGCCTTCTTCATAACCGACATATCCCGGAGGAGCTCCAACGAATCTCGAAACTGAAAATTTCTCCATGTATTCACTCATATCAATCCTGATAAGTGCATCTTCCGTGTCAAACATGACTCTCGATAATGCTTTTGCCAATTCGGTTTTTCCAACACCAGTGGGACCAAGGAACATAAATGAGCCAATGGGCCTCTTGGGGTCTTTCAAACCTGCTCTTGCTCTGCGAATTGCTTTTGTTAATAATTCAATTGCATCACTTTGTCCAACGACATGACCTTTTAATAATTCAGGTAGATTCTTGAGTTTATCGGATTCGCTTTCAGCAATTCTATTTACCGGGATACCCGTCATCATAGCGACTATATCGGAAATATCATCTTCCTTGACAGGATAATATGTTTTACTTGCATTTTTCTCCCAGTTTGATTTTGCCATTTCAAGTTCTGTTTGGATTCTTTTCTCTAAGTCACGGAGCCTTGCTGCTTCTTCAAAGTTTTGGTGTTTGACAACGAGGTTTTTCTGAATTTTAATATCTTCGATTTTTTCTTCGAGGTTAAGCAGGTCTTTCGGAACATCAAGGTTGAGCAAGTGAACTTTCGCACCTGCTTCATCCATCACGTCTATTGCTTTGTCAGGGAAATTCCTGTCCGTGATATATCTTTCCGATAGTCTTACACAAGCATCAATTGCGTTGTTTGTGAACCTGACATTGTGATGTTCTTCGTATCTGTCTTTAATGTTATTGAGAATAATAACTGTTTCTTCTGTTGAAGGCGGGTCAACTATAATTTTCTGGAAACGGCGGTCAAGTGCACCGTCTTTCTCGATATATTGCCTGTACTCATCTAATGTAGTAGCTCCGATACATTGTATTTCACCTCTCGAAAGAGCAGGTTTAAACATATTGGATGCGTCTAATGAACCGGATGCACCACCTGCACCAACTATAGTGTGAAGCTCATCAATAAAGAGAATAACATCTGTAGCTTTTTCGAGTTCATTCATTATTGCTTTCATTCTTTCTTCGAATTGGCCCCTGTATTTTGTTCCGGCAACGAGTGAAGCCAGGTCAAGCGAAACAATCCTCTTATCAAATAGAAGCCGCGGAACATTCCTGCTGATAATTCTTAAAGCCAATCCTTCAACGATAGCAGTTTTGCCAACTCCCGGGTCACCGATAAGAACGGGATTGTTTTTCTTTCTGCGGCAAATAACCTGGGTAACTCTTTCGATTTCTCTCGTTCTGCCAACCACAGGGTCGAGTTTGTTTTCGAGTGCGAGTTTTGTTAAATCACGGCTGAAATTATCGAGCACCGGAGTTTTAATAGATTCTTTCAGGGATGTTTTCCCTTTAGCTGTACCATAGGATGATCTTGGCTGTGAACTTGGTTTCCCGGTAATAATATTGTCAAGCTCTCTCCTGACATCATCATAACGGACATTAAATTGTGCAAGTATTTGAGCGGCAATATTTTCTTCGTCTCTCAACATCGAGAGTAGTAAATGTTCAGTGCCAATAACATCCGACTTATATAATTTAGCTTCGAGATATGTGATTTTCAGAACTTTCTCTGTTAATTTTGTTAAAGGGATATTCCCGATTGTGATTGTTGAACTCGAGGTTCTGACAGTATCCTCTATTCCTTTTTTTAGTTTATATAAATCCGCACCAAGATTCTTTAGAATTTTTACGGCGATTCCTTCGCCTTCTCTGATTATACCGAGAAGAAGATGTTCTGTACCTATATAATCATGTCCCAACCTTAAAGCTTCTTCTCTGCTTAAACGAATAACATCGTTTACTCTATTCGAAAAATTACCTTCCATTTTTTATGCTTTTTTAATTTAACAATTCTTAGTTTTATCTTATCAATATACGTTTCTAAATTCTTTGACGGAATAATTTAATAAATATTTGTCTTGATTAAATTTCGGAAAATAGTTTATATCACACTTAATCTTTACAATTATAAAACTAATTAATACAAATATCACAATTTTAATACCAGTTTTGATAATTTTTTTTCCACATAAACGATTATATCATTTTGAATTTGTACAATTTTTATTTGGATTATTAAATGTTTGAACCACAAAGAGAAAAACTGAATGAACTAAATGACAGATGCTCCCAACTCAGGAGGTTTCTTTGACATTGACGGCAAACAAGTAGAACTCACCGAAAAAGAAAAAATATCCCAGGAACAGAATCTATGGAATGACCCTTCCGAAGCACAGAAGGTTATGCAGAGAATATCCGAATTGAAAGACTGGATAATCATCTGGAATGAAACTCAGGCATTACTTCAGGATTTACAGGCATTAATTGAACTTGCAGAAGAAGCAAAAGATGAGTCTATGGAAACGGAAGTGAATAATGAAATTTCAGAAGTTGAAAAACATCTTTCCGAACTTGAGATTCGCAATATTCTATCAGGTGAAGATGATGAAAGAAATGCGATTCTAACAATTCATTCAGGTGCAGGTGGAACAGAAGCACAGGATTGGGCTGAAATGCTATTGAGGATGTACACCCGCTGGGCTGAACGTCATAATTACAAAGTATTTCTTGTTGATGAATTAGAGGGTGATGGAGCGGGCTTGAAATCAGCAACCATTGAAGTCAACGGAAAATATTCTTATGGATATTTAAAAGCAGAGAATGGAGTTCACAGGCTAGTGAGAATATCACCCTTCGATTCGAATGCACGAAGGCATACATCTTTTGCTTCAGTTTTTGTATATCCTGTTATTGATGATAATGTTGATATTGAGATAAATCCTGTTGATGTTGAAATGGATACTTTCAGGTCGGGCGGAAAAGGCGGACAGAATGTCAATAAGGTCGAGACAGCAGTGAGATTGAGGCATATACCTTCAGGTATTGTCGTTTCATGTCAACAGGAACGTTCCCAGTTCCAAAACAGGGAAAATGCAATGAAAATGCTGAAATCAAGACTCTATCAAAAGAGAAGGGAAGAAGAAGAAGCCGCTAAAGCCGCAATTGAAGGCACTAAAAAAAGAATCGAATGGGGGAGTCAGATACGTTCTTATGTATTTCAGCCATACACAATGGTAAATGACCATCGTTCCGAATTGAAAAGAACAGACATTAATTCGGTTATGGACGGCGACCTCGATGATTTCATCAAGGCGTATTTGTTATTAGGTGAGTAAAATTTATTAGAATTCATTCTGAAATAAATTCTATATAATTATCTGAGTTGACATTCTTAAAATCACTATCGGGGTAAACCTTTAAAAATGCAGTTGTCAATTTTGATTTTTTCTTAGGATTCCATTTCATTTCATAAGCGTGAAGTTTACCACCGTATTCTTCAATATAATCAACTTCTTGTTTCTGAAAAGTTCTCCAAAAATAATAATTTACTTTTTTTCCTGAATTATTCAGGTACTTCAATCTTTCTGAAATAATAAAATTTTCCCATAAAGAACCTTTGTCATTTCTTAATTCAAGTGGATTGAAATTTTTAATCAAAGAATTTCTAATTCCTGTATCCCAAAAATAAATCTTCCTGCTTTTTTTTAATTCGTTTCTCTGGTTCCTGCTTAATGAATGTAATGAGAAAGTAATAAAGGATTTTTCAAGCAGATCAATATATTTTGAAACTGTATTTTTATCAATACCGACTGTTAACGACAATTCATTAAGCGATACTTCATTTCCGATTTGTAAAGCAAGAGCCTTTGTTAAATTATCGAGGACAACCGGTTTTTTAATATTGCCCAATGAAAAAATATCCTTATACATATATGAAGAACACAATTCCAGAAGCCTATCTTCTTCATCTCCCGGATGGCATATAACTTCAGGATAATAACCATAGATTATTCTGTTTTTTAAAAGTCTTCTTTCTTCAATGAGTGAACTATTATTTGTCAATTCTGCGAATGAAAATGGGAATAACAAATATTCAAATTTTCTTCCTGTCAATGGTTCATTCAGAACATTTGCAATATCCAGCGATGAGGAGCCTGTGAGTATTAATTGAACATCCGGAATTTGGTCAACAATTAATTTCGATGTTATGCCAATATCAGCTATTCTTTGTCCTTCATCAATTATTAGCAGCTTATTATTTCCGATTTCTTGTTTTAAAAAGGTAGAAGTAGGTTTTTTTAAAATTTCCTGAACATCCGCTTCATCACAATTCCAGTAAAGAAAAGGTATGTTGAGAGACTTAGCTAATTCCAAAACAAGAGTTGTTTTACCGACCTGCCTTGCCCCAACAATAATAATAGCCTTTCTTTTAAAAAGTCTTTTAGTAATATTTTCAATGATGTTTCTCTTAATTAACATATCAATATTTTTAATATTGTAAATACTAATTCACCAAATATAATAAAAAATAGTGAATATATTCACCAAATTTTATAAAATATAGTGAATGAAATCACCATATTCCATAAAAAACGGTGAATGATTAATAGAATTCTAATTTTAATTAGTGAGTAATTAAGTAAAAACTCGGATATATTATTCTAAGTATAATTAAATACATAGACTAACAAAGATGTGTTGAGTTGATAATCACTAATTTATATAAAAAATGGTGAATGTAATCACCAAATTATATGAAATTTGGTGAATTGATTCACTAAATTTCATTAAAAATGGTGAATAGAATTTATGAAAATTGAAATTATTTATAATATTGTGGACCTATAGCTTTATTTAATAACTATAGCAAGAAGATTTAATCTCAAATCACCTCTTACTGATGATAAATAATATGTCCCGGAATTTATGGACGTTGTATTTATTGCGAATTCATATTTCCCCTTTAAATATTTAGTGTTGGTTATAGTATAAAGTTTTCTTCCCATCATATCAAATAAAGAAAGTTCGACAGGAAGATTATTATCATCAAAAATTTCGATTTCAATAATAGATTCGTCCAGCACAGGATTTGGTTTAACACAAATTGTCATTTCATCATTAGCAACATAGCTTTCATTCACTTCTGTCGGAGTTCCTCCTGGCCCTCTTAGTGGAACAGTATCGGAACTGTTGTAAAATGAATTTGATTGAATGATTAAATTCATTCTGTATGTGATTGCTTCTTTTGGTGTAAACACAATTTTAATTGTATCTGTGCTGTCAGGCTTAATAATAATCGGAAGATTCAAATCAGGTAAAGGGAAAATTCCTGCTGTATCATTTTCAACATAGACATTGCTTATTATTAGTTCACTATTACCTATATTTGATATTTCAAAATTCCTTTCACGTGTATTACCGACATTTGTTTTCAGAAAGAAAATCGAAGTGGAAGCAAGTTTTATTTCCGGGGCGGGGCCATCACATTTTCCACTTAGTTTGACAGTGTAAGATTGGCCATTATACGCATTGGATATAATACTTAATTCTGCTGAATAATCCCTCAATTCATTCGGTGAAAATGCAACGGTAACATCCCTGCCTTCACCCGGTAGTATTACATATTGCTTATTCAAATTCAAACAAGTGAATACATCAAAAGTATCATTCTCAATTCTCAAATCAGTTACATTCAGAGGCAATTCACCTATGTTTTGCATTGTAAAATGTAATACTCTTACAGAATCAATCCAAATAGTCGGAAAATTCAGCTCATTAGTAGTTGTCGTTATAAGTGGTGCATCCTGATAACCAAAGCCTCTCAAATCAAATGCTTTGGAAGGTGCGTTTTGTGCATTGGATTCAAATTTCACAATTCCTTTATACTCAGCTCTTAATTGAGGTGTAAATCGCACTGTAAAAGATGTTTTGCTATTCGGTTCTAGAGAGAAAGTTGAAGGCATATTAGATATCCAGAAAACAGATGAATCGGAATCATCAAACCAGATATTAGTTATATCCAAGGTTGTATCACCGATATTTTTTACATTAGCGACAAGATCTTTCGATTCACCCGTGTTCACTGTATCAAAATCCAACGATGCTTCTTCAAAAGCTATCAAAGCTTTTTTGCCTTGCCACGGTTTAACAAGATTTCTTAAACCAAGTGAATCAATTTCAAGAATCAGATTTATAGGAGGATTATAAACAACAGTTGTCGGTGAATACTTCATGGGCCAGCGAACTATGATTGAATCTATCCTGTTTCTTTGTCCAAGCCCGACATTTCTGATAAAAGGCTGTTGTCCTGAAAAATGTCCCAAACCGGCTTGTATTTCGGTAATCTGTTTAGTATCACCTGAACAAACAGTAATTCTTGAGCCAAGCCCGCTTTGATTGGCTCCAACAGGTTGATATAATTTAACTGAAGTCCAGTTGTTTTTATTTCCAATGTCATTTCGAAGAAGAAATAATCTCATATAAATTTTGTAAACAGGTACTCTCTGAGTTTGTCCGTTTATTACAGAATCAACATAGGTAGTATCCCTGATTTGCCTGCTCAGAAAAACATCCTGGTCGCCGTCGAGGTCGTAATCAGCAGGTTCGAGTGAATGACACTCTTTCAAATTGAAATAGCCGAGAGCTTGTGTAATATCGTCAAAATAGTGGTCTTTATTCTGTCGGCAAATATATAACCTTTCCTGTTCCTGTAAGTTTGCACTTGCATAACCCATTTGACAGATTGCTAAATCAAGCCATCCATCATTATCGAGGTCAAACCACTGTCCCCCCTGGTCGCCGAGGTGGGATTCAATCGGAGCATCTCTTCTGATTCTGTCAAGTTCCCATGAATACCTGTAACTGCTGTCTAATCCCTGGTTGACTGAAATGTGTGTTCTTCCTTCACCGGGATTATATCCACCATGAACTTCCACCTGAAGCAAATCCATATCACCGTCATTGTCGAAATCCGCAGGTTGGGCTTCCCACTGGCAGAGAGCTTGATTGTGGTCGCCTCCGATTTTTTGTCCTGTATAACCGGCTAACGGAGCAACATCTGAGAAGAAACCATTCAGGTCATTCCTGAAAAGACTTCCTCCGCTACGGCAATAAGCTGATGTGATAACATCCTGCCAGCCGTCATTGTTCCAGTCTGTAACATTCACACCATACATTGGCTCCCATACATTTTGAATGCCATTGTTTTGAATGAAAGTAAACGAACCGTCACCATTCCCTTTGAATAAAACATCGGGCTGTTTGATTTCATTGAGATAATCATAAAACCATGTGCTGATGTACAAATCAATTTTTCCGTCGAGGTCATAATCGAGAAATGCAAGTCCTGTTGAGTTAATCAAACCGTATTGATATAATCCATTATTTTGAACAAGTGTGAAATGTCCCGTTCCATCATTCAGCAATACCTCAGACCTATCGCCCGGGTCAAGTGAGTCGAGATACATTTGTAGGCGGTGATAATAGATGCTTGTTACCAAGTCAACATAGCCGTCATTATTAACATCGGCAAGTGCGGCAATATCCACAATCCTGCCTTGCTTTTCGGGGTTGCGGTTTGCATTGATATTCGAGCTGTCTGTGTAATCAATGAAAATTCTTTTTGTGGCTGAATTGACATCAGGATTTGGAATATTCAGGTACAGATGATACCTGTTCTTATTAATATTCCCGCTACCCCAGAGCAAATCGGGGTAGTTGTCGTTGTTGACATCCACAAGCAAAATGCGTGTGCCGAGAGTCGAGTCTAATCCCGCTTCGTGCGATACATCCACAAGCCAGGATGGGTCCTGTGAGTGGAGGAGATTCACTGAAAGAATTATAAAAATAACGATGATTGAGAAGATGTTTTTCATAATATATTGACTCACTTTAAATTTATTCAATAATATGATTTATTTTCTTGTTTTATACTTCCTCTTTGGCTCCATAATCTGCAACTGCACACCTGATTGAACAGTATAATCAATGTTTTGTTTTGGGAGCATATAATTCAATATTAAGGCTTCTGTCATTGCATTGCGGTTTTTCTCGCTGGCACCTACATAATAAAAATGCTCTTTTGTTTGTATGTTCTGCTGTTTGTATTTTTCAATTTCCTTGTTGCTTCGGTACTGGTTGCTGTGCCATGTCGAGAGTATGTATTTACTATTTGATTTGTCTAATAAATTGAATAAATCTTTTTCATCCTCTTCGTTCCATGAATCAAAGTAATCAACGTGCCTGCCTAAATATGGTGGGTCACAATAAACAAAATCATTTTTATCGAGAATTTTCAATGTAACTCTGAAATCCTGACAAATGAATTGCCAATCTAATAATTTCACAGCTTGTGAAATGTAATCTATCTGATTTACAATCTTAGTAATGTAAGCTTTTGAAAATCTTTTCGGTTTGTGTCCGAACGGAACATTAAATTTACCAAATCTATTGAATCGAATCATTCCATTGAAGCATGAGCGATTCAAAAACAAGAAATCAAGTGGTTTGAAAGAAATATTAAATCTTTCACGAACTTCGTTATAGTACTTCTGACCTGACTTTGCAAGTTTTATGCTTTCCGATTCAAGGAAACTGCGTGCAATTGCGGTGGTGATTTCACCACTCTTAATAGCATTGTAAAAGTTTATAAGATGTATGTTTGTATCTGCGAAAATGGCTTTGCGAGGACGAATATTAAATCCAACAACGCCTGAACCCATGAATGGTTCAACCCACCTATCAAACTTAATATCAGATAAGTTGTCTTTAATCCAACTTACAAGTTTGGTCTTTATCCCCTGGCATTTTATTGGAGGAATATTGAGCTTTGTTTTTTTCTCAATATCCATTATCAATTCTTCAATCTGAGATTTTGAGAGATATTTTATCATATGATTTCGCTCACTCAAATTCTATTTAAGAACATTATAAATTGCATCAAGTTTTTCTTTAACCTCACTATCAACTTCTTCAGGTTTTAAAAATTTGATAAGTTCGTGATAATTACCCTTTGTAAAGGTATTTCTAATATTTAGTTTTGAAAAATATTCAGCAAATACTAAATCAAGGAAATCATCGGATAATTTTGTATCGTTCCACCATCTGTCATTTAAATCCTTTAATGCTTTAGGAGGGATGTAGTCTTTAATACATTCATCCATTAATTGTGGATTATGGATATTAAATAAATCAATAGCTATTGATTCAATAAAACTTTTTATTACATCAGGAAAAGCAAAGTAATTTTCAAATTCCCGTTTTTTCCAAGAAAGAATTTCCATACTCGGATTTTCGAGTATTTCTTTGTCAAGCCTATCAAATAAAGCAATTCCTTTTAATTCTTTGATTATTTGTTTTAATCCATAAAAGTGTTCTAAAGCCAAGTTGGGAAGATTAGTTGATATATAATGAACATTGACCTCATTAAGAATTCTATGTAAAGGGTGATTGAGAAGTTTTGCAAATTCAATCAACATAAGTAAATCGGTTGGTCCTTCAAGATATAAAATATAACCCTTGAGTTTGGCATAATAATATTTGTCCCAACCGATTTCAGTTAATGATTTTTTGAATTGAGAAATATCCTGTCTTGTATTTAGATTTTGTGTCTTATTTTCAAATATAGCAACAACAGTATCAGCATCACCTGCCTGTTGTAATACTACTTCCGAGTGGCTAGCTATAATTAATTGAGAATTTTGTTCTTTTGCTACATCCACTAATAGATTATATATGTCCCTTTGTCTAATAACCTCTAGATGTGCATCAGGTTCATCAATTAATATAATTCGTCCAGGATATGAATAAAGATATGAAAGTAAAAGCAAGGTTTGATGAAATCCCCTTCCTCCGGATGATAAATCATATTTAGTACCATTTTCTAAATAAGTCATATCAATAAGACCGGTATCTGGTAAAAACTCAGGTTTATTTATATCAATTAAGAATTTTGTTTTTATCAGATTTCTTAACTTATTCCATTTTTCTTCTGAATTAACAATAAATTTTTCATTTGTGCTCCTTTCGGGATTTATCAATTGATATATTATATTCCTTAAAACGTCTGCAGTTTTACCCATACCTACACGTACATCAATTGAACCCGGCGTAAGTTTGTCTTCATCAGAAGCTAATCCTGACATTGGTTGTAAGTAAGCGATTCTTTCGGAATAAGCTTCATCATCAATAATTTCTTTATCTTCTGAAATATTACCTAAATTCAAAGGCTTGCAGTAAAATGCTTCTGCGTTCTGATAATCAAGTTCCAATCCGCTTTTCCAGTTTTTACCTTTATTTATTCCTTCAACTTCGATTTCAATTTTGATATGAGTCGTTTTTTGACCAAGTTTTTCACGATTTATTTCACGAACATGTTGCCTGGTCCACATAAGCTTAGCATCAGGTATCGGTAAACTAAATAGATCCTTTCTGTTAATTGCAACACCAGTTCTTTTTGATTTAGGATTTTGTTTTTTTACTATTCTTTTTTCATACCATTTCCTCATTCCAATATCCCATAGGGTTAATGCTTGAAGAATAGATGTTTTTCCTGAATTGTTAGGTCCAATTAGAACAACAGGATTACCAAGTTCAAAAGTTATATTTTCAAATCTTTTGAAATTACGGATTGTGAGTTTGGTTATCATATAAATTCATTTTATAATGAATAATCTATTTTATCAGTTACAATATGTTTTCTCAGATTATAATTTACCAAATTATTTATAATTTAATGATACGAAATTTAATAAATTTGTAGTTTATAATATGACAAATTTTATTCAATAATTTATATGCTTCAGGTCGTTCAGCATCAAAAGTCGGGGGTGGTTTCTGTGGAGGAACTTCCTGCACCCATTTGCATGAAAGAAGGAATACTTGTTCAAACTGCATTCTCGCTGATTAGTGCAGGTACCGAAAAAACTTCTGTTACAGGAACACAAGCTTCTTATTTTCAGCGGGCAAAGAAACAACCCGAACAAGTAAGAACTGTGATAGACAATGTCAAAAAAGAAGGATTGTTCTCAACAATCAGCAAAGTTCGGACAAAACTTGAATCCTACAAGGTTCTCGGTTATAGTGCATCAGGTGTCGTGATTGAATCAGGATGCAATGAATTTTCTGTCGGAGACCGTGTAGCCTGTGCAGGAGCGGGAATTGCAGTACACGCTGAAGTGTTATCTGTTCCCAAAAATCTTGCTGTAAAAATTCCTGCTCATGTTTCTTTCGAAGATGCGGCATATACAACAGTTGCATCAATTGCCATGCAGGGAGTCAGGCAGGCAGATTTGAGATTGGGCGAAACAGTTGCCGTAATTGGTCTTGGATTAATAGGACAGATTACAGTTCAACTTCTTAAAGCTTCAGGATGTACTGTAATTGGAATGGATATAAAAGAAGAGCTTTTTGATAAAGCACTCGAATATGGCTGTGATGCAGTATATCTAAGTAATCCCGATTCGATAAAAACAATAAATTCTCTGACAAAGGGTATTGGCTGTGATGCTGTTATAATTACAGCAAGCACATCATCCAGCGAGCCGATTGATTTGGCGATTAAATTGACAAGAAAAAAAGGGAAAGTTGTAATTGTCGGAGATGTTGGTATGACAATTCCCCGCTCACCATTCTATGAGAAAGAACCGGATATTAAAATATCTTGCAGCTACGGCCCGGGCAGGTATGACAGCAACTATGAGCTGCTGGGACATGACTATCCGCCTGCCTATGTAAGGTGGACTGAGAATAGAAACATGCTCTCGGTACTCGATTTAATTTCTCAGAAAAAGTTGGATGTAAATTCGCTTACTACACATATCGTCCCTATTGATAATGCAACCGATGCTTATGAAATTATTACAGGAAAAGTTAAAGAAAAGTATCTCGGCATTTTAATAAAATATAAAGATGAAACTGTAGATTTAAAGAGAATAATTAAACTGCCAGTAAAAATATACCCTCAGGCAGATATAAATATAGGCTTCATAGGTGCAGGTTCTCATGCACAATTCTATATTTTACCCAACCTGAAAGCAAATGATATTTCTCTTGTTGGGGTTTCTACATTTTCTCCTGTCGAATCACAATCGGTCGGAAAGAAATTCGGATTTCATTACAGTTCCACCGATTCAATCGAGTTAATAAATAATCCTGCTGTTAACACGGTATTTTGTGCATCATGGCACAATACACATGCTCAATATGTACTTGAATCAGTGAAAGCAGGTAAGCCAATATATGTCGAGAAGCCGCTTGCAATAAATAAAGAAGAGCTTAATGAAATTGATGAAGCTGTAAGAAATCATAATGGAAGGGTGATGGCCGGTTTCAATCGCAGGTTCTCGGAATCCTTCAGGGAGATTTCAAAATTCTTTGCATACAGAAAAAATCCAATGTTCGTTTCTTACCGGGTAAATGCGGGATTCATACCAAAAACACATTGGATTCAGAATCCGGAACATGGTGGAAGGATAATTGGAGAGGTATGTCATTTTATTGACTGCATGGTGTATCTCACAAACTCAAGGCCTGTTCATGTTTTTGCAGAGTCACTTTCGTTTTCGAGTTATGAAGCTATTGACAGGGACAATGTAGTCATCACAATAAAATTTTCTGAAGGTTCTACAGGTGTCATTAATTATCTATCAAATGGCGACACATCTGTTGATAAGGAATATTGCGAAGTGTTTTGTGAAAACAGTATTGCAGTGATGAACAACTTCGTATCTGTTGAGCTTGTTCGGGGAGGAAAATCCAATTGGAAAAGATTCGATGGTAAAAAAGGACATAAGGAAGAAGTTCTCGCAACGATTGATTCAATCAGAAATGGCAAACCAATGCCTATTAGCTATGATGAAATTCGTGCTGTAACACTTACTACATTTGCTATTGAAGAATCATTGTCAACAGGAAAAATTATAAATCTTTATTAATTAATATTGATTCCCATCTGTATCAAAAATATAAAATGAAATATTATTTTTATACTTGAAATAATTAGAAATTTCTTTTATCTTGTTTATATTTTGATTAAACGACAATGCAAATTTGTAATAATAATAATTTGATTCTTTTACACTATTTATAAAAAACTGAGTAGAATCATCAACGACAAAATAACCATAATTCCCAATCCCGAACTTAATTTTCGAAGCCCCCACTGATAAAAGAGAATCAATTAATTTATAAGCAAGGGTAGTATCTTCATTTGATATCGTTATTTGTCCCCAAATTGTATGTTCAGGTATTTTCATCAATTTCTTATTTGTAAAAATTATACCGGATTCATTTTCAGATATAAATTCGTAATAGTCATTAGTGATATTTAAATGATAAATATCTTTTAAATAGTCAGGTATTTTAATATTAATTATGTAATTGCCAATATCATATTTACCTAATTCTATATCTTGTTCTATTACCCATTCGGAAGGTGTTTCCGGGGGTATATACTTACCTCTGGTTAAAAAAAGAAAATTTAAAGATATATTATTATCAATACTATTCAGAGTGTAATACATTGAATCAACATCTGATGGGAACGGGTCTGCTGTTATACAGCTAAAAACCAAAATCCTGTTATTTGATGTAAATTTCTCAATTGGTGTAATTAAAATCTTCCCTTTTAAATCTATTGGCGATACAAGGTCAACACTATTATTACAAGCAAAAAAGATAATAATAAATGTTAAAAATAAACTTAAATATTTTTTTTTCATCATATCCACCATTAATTAGAAAATAAGTTGATAAATAAATTAAGAATATTTTGTGAATTCATGTATGTTATAAAAAAACGAAATTTCAAAATAATTATTTTAAAATGTTAACATAAATTTAATAACATAAAACAATAATACAAATCTTATTTCGTTAATATTTTTCTTTAAAATTTTAAAAATAATTGAGAAAATAAATGCCTTTAAATAATGTAAGAAATATTGGTATTGCCGCACACATTGATGCAGGTAAAACAACTGTAACAGAAAGAATGTTATTCTTCACCGGTGAAACCCGCAAATTGGGTGAAGTGCATGACGGTGAAGCTACGATGGACTTCATGAAGCAGGAGCAGGAGCGGGGAATTACGATTGCTTCAGCAGCAATTTCCTGCACCTGGGATGACCACCAGGTAAATATTATAGACACACCCGGTCACGTTGATTTTACTGTCGAAGTAGAACGTTCACTTCGCGTGATTGACGGCATGGTTGCTGTGTTTTGCGGTGTTGCAGGAGTGCAGCCACAAAGTGAAACAGTTTGGAATCAGGCAGACAGATATAAAGTACCCCGCATAGCATTCATAAATAAAATGGATAGAACCGGAGCAGATTTTCATGAAGCAGTCAACTCGATGGACAAATACCTTAACGCTAATCCTGTCCCATTCTTTATTCCTATGGGTGCTGAAGAAAATTTCAAAGGTATGATTGATGTAATCGAGAGGAAAGCTCATGTTTTCACTGAAGATTTGAAAAGAAATACTGTTGATGTTCCTGAAGAATATAAAAAACAATGCGAAGAAGCAAGAATTTTTATGATTGAAAAACTTGCCGATTATAATGACTGCATCATGGAACTATATCTTGACGGCAAAGAAGTACCACCCGATTATTTGAAGGAAGCGGCAAGGGATGCTACGCTGAAACTCCTGATTACTCCTGTCTTTTGCGGTGCCGCATACAAGAATAAGGGTGTTAGAACCTTACTCGATTCTGTTGTCGAATATCTGCCCTCACCAATTGATAAAGGTGCAGTAATTGGCATTGACATAGACGACCCTGAAAAGAATCACCCCCGACATCCAAGTGTGAAAGACCCTTTTTCGGCTCTTGCATTCAAGATTATTCATGACCCATTTGTCGGACAACAAACCTTCGTGAGAGTATATTCAGGTGAAATCAAAGCAGGAATGCAGGTACTGAACACAACGAAAAATCAGATGGAGAGAATCGGCAGGATAATGAAAATACATGCCAAAGAAAGAGAAGAAGTTGAGGCTGCTTTTCCCGGTGATATTGTAGCTTTCATAGGAATGAAAAATACAAAAACCGGTGATTCACTCTGTGACCCAAAGCATCCGATTTTTCTCGAATCAATTTTTATTCCACCTTCTGTAATTGAAATGAAAGTTACACCGGCAACAAAAAATGATGAGAAAAAACTTGGAGAATCGCTCAGGAAGCTCGCTATGGAAGACCCGTCATTTCATTACAGGTATGACCCTGAAATTAATGAGACGATAATATCAGGAATGGGTGAACTTCATCTTGAAATTTTGGTTGACCGTTTGAAAACCGAATTTGGCGTTGAGCCGCAGGTTGGCGAGCCTTCAATTGCATACAGGGAAACAATCACAATAGAAGCTGAAAATAATTACAGGCATGTCAAACAGACTGGAGGTAAAGGTCAATTTGCACATGTTGTTTTAAGGCTTGAGCCAAATGAAGGCAAAGGTTTCGAATTCGTTGACCATATAAAGGGGGGGGCAATTCCGGCAGAGTTTATTCCATCTGTAAGGAAGGGTATTGAAGCCACACTCGAAGATGGAATACTTACCAAATCACCTGTTGTTGATGTCAGGGTAGTGCTTATTGACGGAAGTTTCCATGCAGTTGACTCTTCGGATATGGCATTCAAAACTTGTGCATCAATCTGCTTCAAAGAAGGATTTATGAAAGCAAATCCAATTATACTTGAACCTCAAATGAAAATCGAAATCAATACACCCGATGATTATATTGGAAACGTTGTCGGCGACCTTAGTAAGCGTCGTGGAAAAATCGAATCAATGCGACGTTTCAGAAAGGGTGCTCAAAAACTGAACGGATATGTGCCTCTCAAAGAGATGTTCGGCTACGCAACTGCACTGAGAAGCATTTCGAGCGGCAGGGCAAACTATTCTATGGAATTTAATAAATATGTTCCTCTCAGTAAAGATATACAGGAAAAAGTTATGAAAGAATTTCAGGAAAAAGAGAAAGAAAAGAAATAATTTTATCTTTTAATTTATTTCTACAAGATTCTTTTACTTCTGTTTATTCTTGAATATCTTTGAATTAAAAAAGAGAGGTATTTTTTGGCATAAATTTAATAATATTGCATTAAATTCTAAGTTTAAGAACAATAATAAATTATTTTATTAATCTTATGATGTATAAATCTCAGGAGGAGTGGAATAAACAAGTTGAATACGATATTGGTACTGCCGAAGCGATGTTCAGTACTGAAAGATATATCTATTGTGTGTTTATGTGTCAATTATCCTTCGAGAAAGCTCTGAAAGGTTTGTGGGCAGCGAAATTTCAAGAAGATGCACCTAAGACTCATAATTTAAAATATCTGGCAACTAAGCTTAATATATCAATTCCCGAAGATTCAATGAGGTGTATGCTTGAAATTGATAGTGTTTCGGTTTTAACCAGATACCCTGAAGAGTTAGATAAATTATACGGACAATTCACAAAAATTAGAACAACTGAAATTTTGAATAATACAAAAAAGGCAATTGATTGGCTTTTGAAAGTAAAGATATAAATAAATTATCTGTTACCATTACAGAATTGCTATCAGCTCAAAAAGTTGATGTTGATTGTGTAATTTTGTTTGGTTCTTATGCAAACGGTAAACAATCTAAGGACAGCGATCTGGACCTGATTGTGGTTTCACCGAGTTTCAGAGGAAAAGATATTTTTGAAAAAACAGAAATGATATTAAATGTCAATTCTCAATTAATTGAAGAATACGAAATTCCTTTTGATATTATATATTATTCCGACGAAGAATGGTTAGATGATAACGGCAATTCAGTTATCCGAAATGAAGCAAAAAAATATGGTAAATTGATTTACAAAAGAAATTGAAAATTGTAGGAATAAATCCCATAATTTCAAAAAAATTCCCCGTCAGGTGTAACTCCTGACAGGGTTGTCTTTTTTAAATTCAAATTAAATAAATATCTATTCCACAGGAAAATAAATATGTGTTATTAATTTATCATTAGGAGTGCTTGCCGGGTCACTGATATATTGTTCCCAAGCCCTGCCATTTATTTCAAGTTTATTCTCTTTTATAAATGCCATCACTTTATCATAAGCGGACATCATCTTATCATAAGGTCCTGTATAAACAGCTTTGACAACTTTTCCTGCAGGGAGAGAACTTGCAAATATTCTTCCTTCACCTTTTCTTTTGTTATCAATAATAGCGAATGCTGCTTCAAAGGAGTAAATTTTATCAAAAGAATTCATGATTGCAACAGGCGCTTCTGTACATTGAATTTTGTTTTTCATGCAGAACTCACCCAATTCTTTATATGCCTTAGTAAATGCATTTGAAATTTCACTCATCTCCATTTTGCATGAATCAGTTATTGAATATAGCTTTCTACCGGGGAACTGTTCAATAGTAATCGGTAAGTCAGCAATCATTTTAAATGTTTTCTCTGCTAATTTTTTAAAAGATTTTAATCCTTTCTCATATTGTGGTCCCATCATAGGTTCCATAAACAATCCGAAATATTTAGTAAAGGGGCTACCACCAAGGTCGGTTTCAAAATCCCATGTCAGTGTGGTTTTTCCTTTCTCATCCATTATCTTAAAGTTTGCGAAACTTGTACCTTCTTCAGCAAAATCAAGTTGACATTTAATTAATTTGTTTGGTACGGATTCTTTGATTGTTATCTTGCCAATACCTGCTTCTCCTTTACTATTCCATTCATATGTCGAACCTACTCCGCTTGTACCTGATACTTTGATTTTCATATTCGTATCTAATTCTGAAAAAGGAGACCATTGGTGGAAATTATGCAAATCGTTGAGTAAATCAAAAACGACTGCCGGGGGAGCATCAATTGTGATTTTTCTTTCGAGCTTTATATTTGAAGGTAGTAACAGTCCGACAAGTACTATGAGTGCAAAAAGTGAAACAAGAATAATGAGTATAATTTTTAAAACTTTCATAAAACCTCCGTTTGGTAAAAAAAATAACGATTAAAATTTAATTATCTTAATTATTTAAAAATTAGTTACAATATGTTCCAAAATGGAACATACTGATTAATAACTTTTTTCAATTATTTTATATTCTTAACCTAAAAACTCCCAAATGTGTGAATTTTGAAAGATTATTAAGACGATAGATAATAAAATTATTTATAATAAATATAAAATTATTAATTAGTAACTCATGTTACGCAATATTGAAAACTTTATTCTACACCTTTGTAATTTTAAAAACCTTATCAAGTATATTTAACCTTATTAGCTTATTCAACTAAAAATCAAAATCAAAGTAAGGTAATAAGGTTTGATTTGTAGAATAATAAGTTTTGTTACTAAGGTAAAAAGGGTGAAATAAGGTTTTGACTAAGGTTTGTAAAATTTATGCGTAAGATAAGTTAGTAATTACCCTTTCCCCTTTCACCCATACTTCACTAATATGATTAACACCGAAATGATAGAATATATCAGTGTATGAATTTGTATTGCATACAATAAAATTTGCTTCTTTGCCGGGTACGAGGCTTCCCATTCTGTCTGAGAGTTCAAGTGCAGCGGCTCCGTTCAGTGTGGCGGCTGTGATTGCTTCTTCGGCTGTCATTTTCATATTGATGACTGCTAATGATAAAATCATTTGCATATTTTCTGTAAAGCAGGAACCCGGGTTGCAATCTGTTGCAAGAGCAACGGTAAGACCTTCTTCAATCATCTTTCGGGCAGGTGCATAAGGCATCCTTATGAAGTATGCTGTGCCGGGTAAAAGAGTTGCAATTGTACCTGACTTCTTCATATCAGCTATACTTTTGTCAGAAATGAAAAGCAGGTGGTCGGCAGAAACCGCACCCATTCTTGCCGCAAGTGATGCCGCTGAGACATCGGCAAGTTCATCGGCATGAACTTTCAGCTTCAAACCTAAATCTAAAGCTTTTTGAAATATTCTTTCTCCCTGCTCTATTGTGTAATATCCTTTATCAACAAAAGCATCGCAATAGTCTGCCAGATTCTGCTCGGCAACAGCAGGAAGCATTTCGTTGCAGATTAGAGCAACATATTTTTCCCTGTCGTTTTTGTATTCAGGAGGGAAATCATGTGATCCTATAAAAGTGGATTTGATTGTTAATGGGAGCATTCCCTTCAACTTTTTTATTGCTTCAAGCATTTTAATTTCATTTTTCAAATCAAGACCATACCCGCTTTTGATTTCAAGTGCTGTTGTTCCATGGCTAATGGCACTCATTGCAAGATTATAGCCATTTTCGACAAGTTCATCAATTGATGCTTTTCTGACAGCATTAACAGTAGCGAGTATGCCTCCTCCTTCAGCGGCTATTTCCTGATAGGTTGAACCACGCAGACGCTTGGCAAATTCGTTGCTCCTGCCTCCGGCAAAAACTATATGAGTGTGTGAATCTACAAAACCGGGGAGAATAGTTGTACCTTTCATATTTCTAAATATATCAGGATTGATATCCCCATTTATGATTTTGTTTTCGGCTTCCTTAGTAGTCCCCATCCAAATAATTTTATCATCAAATAGCAAGCAAGCGTCTTTGAGTTCACCTATGTCGGACATTTCTATTCCGCATTTTTTCAGTGAGCCGTTGGAATTAACGGTAACGAGAGAACTGATATTTGTAAATAGTGTTTGCATTTTTATTGAAATTAATTAATCCTAAACAACCCCCAAACCCCCTTTGATAAGGGGGAACATAAATCATAAGTATTTATCGCCTTTTTCATTTCGGATTTTTTCTACGCATTTCTTTACATCCTGTACTTTATCTTTTGGACAAATCAATACTGCATCATCTGTTGCAACAATAACAAATCCATCCAGTCCTAAACCGGCAATAATTTTATCTTTTGAAGACGAATTAATTATCACAGAATTTTTGGTATCAATAATTACAGTATTTCCCTGAATTATATTCCCCTCTGAATCTGGATTTTTCACCCTGTCGAATGAATCCCATGAACCAATGTCATCCCATTTGAAAGTTGCTTTTGTAACGAAAACATTATCTGCTTTTTCCATCAAGGCATAATCAATCGAAATGTTAGGATAAGACTCAAAAATTGGCGTTATCCTGTCTAATGCCTCAGGCAAAGCGATTCCCGTTTTCTTAGAATAGCCTTTACGTATATCGTCAATCATATTCCCAATTTCAGGTGTATGTATTTTCATTGCATTAATAAAATTATCAAGCCTCCAAAAAAACATTCCGCTGTTCCAAAGATAATTTCCTTTTGATAAAAATTCCTGCGCCTTATCGATGCTCGGTTTCTCGATAAACCTGATTACAGGTTTGATGTCAGGATTATTGTGTTCTTTATTAAAAGGTGAATCAACTTCGATATAACCATAACCTGTTTCAGGCCTATCAGGCTGGATTCCGATTGTAGCAAGAGCAGGATTATTTTCAACATAATTCAGAGCTGATTCAATAGTTCGAATAAATTCTTCATTTGGATAAATGTTTTGGTCGGCAGTCAGCACAGCGATTGATATTTCTGATTCATCAAAACCCTCCTCTTTATATCTTTCAGCAATGAAACTTGCAGCAAGGGCAAGACAGGGGGCAGTGTTTCTTTTAAGAGGCTCTGCAACTATGTTTTCGGGAGGAAGTTCAGTCAATGCTTTTCTCATCGGTTCGAGCAGAACCTGGCTCGTAATTATAAAAATATCCTGAATCGGTATAAGAGGAGAAATACGTTCAATAGAATCCTCTAACATAGTTTTATCTGTAGCGAGGCTTAATAACTGCTTCGGCTTACTTGTACGGCTTAAGGGCCAGAACCGCTCACCTGAGCCACCTGCCATAATCACTGCTGTTCTTTTCATTTTGAAAAAGTAAATTTAAAACTTATGAAATCTTTGAAAGCAAATATAATAATTTGATATGTAAGTAGTGAGTTATTTGGAATTTATTTAAGGGGAAATTTTTTTTGTTGTTTACCAAACATATATCACAAAACTGCTACTTTATAAAAAATAGGTTTAAATCTTGGTTTGGGGATTTTCTTATTTTCTTTTTTTGCAGTTTCCAACCAAGCTTCCTTTGCTTTTAAGACTTCTTACAACGCTTCATTTGGACTATTCCCAAAAGCAGAACAAAATTTCAAATCCGGGATGTCAGCTATATATCCTTCATCTTCATCGCTGTAAAAGATATTAATATGATAATCCTTCATAAATTATTTCTAAAATACTATTTAAATAGTCGTTCCTTATAAAGTCATTTTTTATTCAACAACAATGCAAAATAAAATTTTTCTTTTTGAAGAGGAACATAAAACAAATAAAATCCA
>MHAY01000093.1:25159-25426 GCA_001804705.1 Ignavibacteria bacterium RIFOXYC2_FULL_35_21 | reverse complement strand
CGACCTCCTGGGATTTTCTCCTCGGCAGATAACCCTTTCCTTTCTGGCCCAGCAGATAGAAGGGCCTATGTCCTCTAAACTGAAAGATTACCAACAGCAAATCTCTAGCCTGATCGGGGCTGCGGCAGGGATAAATAGAGAAAACGCCCGTTTGTTGCACCACTCCCGTAATATTACAAGACAGCTTATGGCCATCCTGAATTCCCAGGATAAATTCAGTCCCCTCTATCTGCCTAGCGGTACTGTGCGTTCTTGTCTTCCTTTAAA
>MHAY01000093.1:19946-25061 GCA_001804705.1 Ignavibacteria bacterium RIFOXYC2_FULL_35_21 | reverse complement strand
TGCTAATGTCAATACTCCTGGCTATGCCAGGAGACAGGCTATATTGATAGAAACTTCTCCTCAGCAAATATTAGCCGGTTTTATTGGAACCGGTGTCCTTGTTGACAATATCAGAAGTTACAGGGAGGAATTTTTTGACAGAGAAATACGCAAAAATATGTATCAGCAAACCGGCTTCGAAACTGACGAGACTATATTCCAAAGAATCGAAAGTATTTTATCCGAACCCTCTGAGTTAGGATTGAATGAATCTGTAACCAAATTTTTTAATGCTTTTGAAGAAGTATCCCAAAATCCCGAAGATGTTGCTAACAGGCAGTATTTACTCGATACTGCTCAAACAATGGTTGACCAGTTCCATACAATATCAAGCCGGCTAACGGATTTGAAGGGTGAATTGAAAAGTAAATTTGTCCAGGACATTGATAGTGCTAATAAATTGATTGCCGAAATAGCCGGATTGAATCAAAAAGTATATTCGAGTTATTCACTACCGGGTGGTGACGCTCAGACTTACATAGACCAAAGGGAACTAAAACTTGAGGAACTTTCAAAGATTGCAGGTATCACAGTAACACAAAGCGATTACGGAAGTGTTAATGTATTTATTAACGGCAAAAATATTATTAATCAGGATACATATTATAATTTAAGGCTTAATGAACAGACAAGCCCTTTGACAGGCACTACGATTCAGGTTGAAGCCGTTGACCCAAATGGAAATGCCCAATTTGTTTTTCCTCCCGGAGGCGAGCTTGCTTCGATTGCCAAGCATTTTAATACAACATTAAATGAGCTTAGCTCAGGTTTTTCGATAATGAGAAATCTAAATGATTATGCTGATGCTATTGTGTCAAATGTCAATCTTGAAATGAATAGCGGCTATGGACTTGACGATACAACTCCACCACCACCCGGAAGAGATTTCTTCGAACCTGCAGGTTTAACAGCCGCTTCAATTAATATTTCAAACGATGTGGCTAATCCAAGAGATATTCCTTTGTCATCAGCTCCGGGAGAACCCGGTAACAGTAATATTGCACTCAACATAGCAAGCATGACAGATACTCAAACTTTCATTAAGGATTATATAAGGCTTATTGGAAAAATAGGTCAAATGGGGAAGGATGCTTCAAATGGGAAAAGCACGACTAAATTGGTTGCAGACCAGCTCTCTAATCAAAGAGAATCAGTAATCGGTGTGAATCTTGATGAAGAAGCAGTCAACCTGATAAAATTCCAAAAAGCATTCGAAGCTTCTTCGCGTGTTGTGAATTTAGCAAATGAAATTCTCGGAACAATTGTTAATCTAGGAAGATAATTATTGGTTTTTATATGAGAATAACACAAAATTCAATATTTACTAATTTCCAAACTGCACTCCAGAACATACAGGAGAGAAGGTTTCGGGAACAGCAAAAACTCAGTACAGGTAAGGATATTCTCAGCCTTGCCGATGACCCTAAACGTGTTCGGGAGATTAAAGATTTCACTAATAAAATCAGTAAAAATGAGATAATCCTATCAAACCTCTCGAATACATATAATGAATTAGCCGCAGTAAATGAAAATGTTGATTCAATGATAACGATTGTTGGTAATATCAAACAGCTTCTTGTTGATTCAACACAAATCGGAACATCAAAAAGCCTGGCTACAATTGGGACTAATGTGAAGGGATTGCTAGAAGACCTTGTTAAATTGGCTAACTCCACTTATAAAGATAAATATCTGTTTTCAGGCACACAAACAACTTCAAGTTCGATTGTACCGGCACCTCCCGAAACAGATAATAATCCGTTTGAAATTGTATCAGATGCACCGACTCCCTCGAATCCATCAGGTTTAAGAGTTTCTTTCAAAGGTAATATGAACGACAGAACTGTTCATAAAGATTCAACAACAACAGAAGTAATAAATTTAAAAGCAAATGAATTGTTTGGTACTAATGGCGAACAGTTTTTCCAGGCAATTGTTGATATATACAACCTGATGTCTTACCAGAACGGCTTGCCGAGACCAGATAATCAGGGGTATACAAATACTGAGTCAATTCAGATTAATGATGCTCATAAAAGAATCATGACCTTTTTTGACAAATTGACCTTTGCAAATTCCGTTAATGGCTCGAGATTGAACAGGATTGATACAATAAAAGAACAATTAACAGAAGAAATTATAAGACTGAAAGATTTCAGGTCTTCCGAAGAAGATGCGGATATTGCAAGAACTTCACTTGAACTTAAGAAGGATGAGATAGCACTGACATACACACTGCAGATAGGCTCAAATCTAGTGTCGAGAACATTGTTTGATTTTTTAACTTAATTAATATGATGATTTTATGCGTAGTATTATTATATTACTTTTGGTACAATTCTTGCAATAACTTAATTATTAATCAATGATGTAAACATAAGTTATGAAAGCAAGTACACTTTTTGGTATCCTATGTGGCTTCGTTGCAATTTTCGGAGCTTTTCTTTGGGAAGGTGGCACTCTCGGAGCATTAATAATGCTTCCGGCGATGCTGATTGTTTTCGGTGGCACCCTGGCTGCTGGTATGGCAGGCTCATCTATGGCTCAGGTAGCTAAAATGCCAAGGTTATTTTACATTTCTTTTTTCCCCGAGTCATATAATATTAAGGAAATCATTGAACAGATTGTTGAGTTTTCAGTAGTAGCAAGAAAAGAAGGTATTTTATCATTAGAAAGCAGGCTGAAATTTGTTAAACACCCATACCTGAAAAAATTATTCCAGTTATGTATTGATGGTGCCGACCCGGATACTATTGTCAGAATAGTTGATTCGGATATGAATTATATTACACTCCGACATAATGCAAACATTAATTTTTTTATTAAAATGGGCGGCTATTCCCCGACAATGGGAATTATAGGTACAGTGATGGGTTTGATTGCTACACTTGCCGCCGCAGGCAGTGACCCGAATATACTTATACATCATATTGCCTCTGCTTTTATCGCAACAATGTGGGGTATTTTTATGGCTAACATAGTATGGCTACCTGTCGGGGACAAGCTCAAATCCTTACATGAACATGAAATGACACTTTTACATGTAATGCTCGATGGTGCATATTCTGTCCAGCTTGGAGAAATGCCTTCAGTCATTCGTGCCAAATTGATGAGTGCATTCCCACTTGTTGAACAAGAATTAATGGAAAAAGATTTCGCTTTCAAACGTTCACAAAAAATAAGAATCGGAAAAAAATTAAATATTGAATCTGAACGTATATTTGAACATAAGTCACGGGTTAAGGTATAATCAACAAAATATATTTCTTAAAGGAGGTGGTGCAATTGCCAAGCAGAAGAGAGTACAAGCCAGAAGATATTTTGAATTAAGGGTTGGTGAGGGTGGCGTCTTTTTTTTATTTATAAACTAGTGTTACGCATAAATTATTATTTCTAAAAGCAATAATTCTCAATTTTCTATTTTGCAATTTTCAATCAATTTTGCGATTTTCAATTTTAAAAAAGAAATAGGCTTTGCGACATTTGGCCTATTTATAACTTTGAAGTCATAAATTATTTAAATGATTGAATATTTTAAAAATTTGTACATTAAAAATTCAATGAAAATTAAAAATTGCAAATTGAAAATTCTATTCCTTTGAAAATAATATCATGTTGCGTAACATGAGTTATAAAACTATTTCTCCATTTGCAATTTTTTGAATTGTTTCGGGATATAGTATATGTTCCTGTTCCAGAACTCTGGCTGATAGTGTGTCAACGTTGTCATCAGGGTAAACAGGAACTTCTTTTTGGGCAAGTATCCTGCCATGGTCATAAACAATATCAACAATATGTACAGTTGGACCACTTACTTTTTCACCTGCCATAAGAACTGCTTCATGAACGAATTTTCCATACATACCCTTACCACCATATTTAGGTAATAATGCCGGATGTATGTTCAAAATTTTCCCTTTGAATCTATTTATGACTTTATCACCTAATTTCTTCATATATCCTGCAAGAATGATGACATCAACATTGTGCTTTTCAAATGCTTCAATCATTGCATCATCCACTCCGTCAGCGTGTGTTGCTGTACTGATATGGTAGTAAGGGATTCCTTCGTTTTTAGCCCTGTGTAATGCCTGAGAATCGGAATTGTTTGAAATTACTACACAAGGATTTGCATCAACCTGCCCGCTTTTGCAAGCATTAATAATAGCCTGCATATTGCTGCCACCATGTGATGCTAAGAATCCAAGATTAAGTGTAGGCATTATTTTCAATCAAAATTCTATGGAATATTAATTATATTTCCTGAACCATTTATCTGAGTTTCCTTTATATCGGGATTTCCTTTGTAATATATATTTCCACTACCATTAATAATAGCTTTCAAATACTTTGAAGCATTAATCCTGATATTGCCGGAGCCGTTGATGACAACATAAGCTGAGTCTGTGAGTAAATCCATAAGCTCGATATTTCCCGAACCATCAAGCCCTGCTGTAATTTTATTTGCAGCACCATATAAATTTATATTACCTGAACCATCAATTTCGATTTCAACATCTTCAAGTTTAAGTGTATCTGATGAAGTTATATTTCCTGAACCGGCTAGATTAAGGTATTTAATTTCTTTCATTGTTGCCAATATATTCAAACTAGTTGGGCAAATTGATTTAGTAGGGTTAATATAAAGTTTGTTGTTGCTCACTGTTGTCTGAATTAATGGAGCTATGTTATCATCTGTTTCAATAATTAAAGTGTCATTTTGGCCTTGTGTTATAAAAAGATTCCCGGAACCATCGAAATCAATACTGTGGAAATCTGGTAGTATGCGGTATTCATAAATAATATTTTTCGTACCTTTAATACAGCTATCCGAAATAATATCTTTTTCACAAGAACATAATATTCCGGTAAGTAGAATTACGACAACTGAGAAATATTTTTTTTTCATTTGATTATTCTCTCATTTTTATTAATCAAAATTAAAGAAAAATTTTATTTGTAGAAAAATAATATGATATTTGTTATGTTTCTATACGTAATTTAATATGATTTGTTATAAATATGCCGCAACTACGTTGCTCGAAAATAAAAAATAAACATTGTGTTATAAATATG
>MHAY01000093.1:0-19906 GCA_001804705.1 Ignavibacteria bacterium RIFOXYC2_FULL_35_21 | reverse complement strand
ACATTGTGTTATAAATATGCCGCAACTACGTTGCTCGAAAATAAAAAATAAACATTGTGTTATAAATATGCCGCAACTACGTTGCTCGAAAACAAAAATAAACATTGTGTTATAAATATGTCGTAACTACGTTGCTGTTTAATTATAAAAATATTCGGAAAAATTATGTCAAAATTATATCTGATAGATGGAATGTCACTTGTTTTCAGGGCATATCACGCAATGTCTTCTTCAAATTTGAAATCGCCATCCGGCGAACCTACAGGTGCAGTATTCTCTTTTGTGAATATTCTCACTTCCATACTTGATAAAGAGAAACCTGAGTTTATAGCTGTGGCTTTTGACAGGAGTGAGCCAACGTTCCGCCATGAAAAATATCCTTTGTACAAGGCTAACCGCGATGCATTTCCTGAAGAGCTCGTTCCACAGTTAGCAAGAATCAAAGAATTTCTGGATTATCTCAATGTCCAAAGGCTCGAAATGCCCGGTTATGAGGCTGATGATATTATTGGCACTCTCTCAAAAGCAGCTTCTGAGAAGGGCATTGAGGTCGCCTGTCTGACAAGCGATAAAGATTTTTACCAGCTTGTTAATGACAATGTGAAATTATATAAACCTGCAAAAAAATCGGGTGATGATTTTGAAGTTGTTGATATCGATGGAGTAAATAAAAAATTTGGTGTGACTCCCGAAAAAGTAATTGATGTACTTGCTTTGATTGGCGATACATCAGATAATATTCCCGGAGTAAAGGGGGTGGGTGATAAGACAGCAATTCCGCTAGTTCAGAACTACGGCTCACTTGAAGGAATTTATGAAAATATTGATAAAATTGAAAGTGCCGGCCTGAAAAACAAACTTACTCAGGATAGGGAATCGGCTTTTCTTGCTAAGGAGCTTGTTACTATTATGACAAGTGTGCCAATGGAAATAGATTTTGGTAAGCTTAAGGTAATAAAACCGGATTATTCAAAAATTGATAAATTATTTGAGACTCTGGGTTTTCATCAAATCAGAAAGAGATGGCAGTCAAAAGCAGTTGCCGATATGACTACTTTCACAAGCAAAATTGAAAATGATGAACCAAAACAATCAGGTACACAAATTTATTCTGATATAAATAATATTCAAAAAGAATATTTTTTAATTAATACTTATGAACAGCTTGATAATACAATTACTGAGCTTGAAAAATCATCATTAATTGCATTGGATATCGAAACAAGTTCGCTTGATAAAATGACCTGCGATGTTGTAGGAATCTCACTCTGTGCGAAAGAGGGCAGGGCATTTTATATCGCTGCATTTAATGACAAGGGTGAAATATCCGAACAGTTGACAAATGAGGATACAGATGAACAAACATCATTATTCAGTTCCTCAAACAAATCAAACGAAGAACCAAAAACTAAGATTATAAATAATGGTAATAAACTTCCGATTCTAAAAGTTGTTGAAAAATTAAATAAGCTTTTTAGCAATAAATCAATAGGAAAATGCGGACAAAATATAAAATTTGATATATCTATTCTTAAAAGATTCGGTGCTGATGTTACACCTATAGTCTTTGATACTATGGTTGCTTCATATCTTATCAATCCTGACGAGAGCCATAACCTCGATGCTTTATCAAAAAAATGGCTTTCTTATTCACCAATTCCAATCGAAAACTTAATCGGTGAAAAGAAAAGCAAGCAAATCTCGATGGCTGACATCGAGCCTGAAAAAATATATGAATACGCCTGCGAAGATGCCGACTTTGCCCTCAAACTTAGAAATCGTCTTTATCCTGAATTGGAGAAGGATAAACTAATTAAACTAGCCGAAGAAGTAGAATTCCCTCTTATAGAAGTTTTAACAAAAATGGAAAATAATGGAGTTGCCATTGACACAAATATTTTGAAAGAAATTTCAGAACAAATTAAAAATGAAAGTGAAGTATTAACAGAAAATATTTATAAAGAAGCAGGAATTCAATTCAATATCGATTCACCAAAACAGCTTGGCCATGTACTATTTGAAAAGCTACAGATTCCGGCGGCTAAGCGTGGTAAAACGGGCTACAGCACTGACGTACAAGTTCTGACAGATTTAGCTGAAACATTTCCGATTGCAAAAATGTTACTCGATTACCGTCAATTAACAAAATTGAAATCAACTTATGTTGATGCACTGCCACAAATAATTGACCCGAAGACAAAAAGAATTCATACAACTTTTAACATGACAATTGCCAGCACAGGGAGGCTTTCCTCGACTGACCCAAATCTTCAAAACATTCCTATTCGTACGGAACTCGGAAGAAAAGTTCGTCTCGCTTTCGTTCCCGAAAGAAGTGACTGCTTTATAGTATCTGCCGATTATTCTCAGATTGAACTGCGTATCATGGCATATTATACAGGTGATTTAGGATTGAAGAATGCGTTTATTGACGGGAAAGATATTCATGCTGCAACAGCATCCATTCTGTTTGATACACCAATCGAAAACGTTGACAGCAATATGAGACGCGTTGCGAAAACGGTGAACTTCGGCATAATGTACGGCCTCGGGAGCTTTGGATTAGCACAGAGACTCGGGATAAGTAAATCAGAAGCTCAGGGTATTATTGATAATTATTTCAAAAAATATCAGGGTATAAAAAAATACATTGAAGATACTATTGCCTCGACACGTCAGAAAGGTTTTGCAGAAACTCTTCTTGGCAGACGTCGTTTTTATCCTAACATCAAAAGCAATAATCATAATCTTCGTTCTGCAGATGAACGTGCGGCAATCAACATGCCTATTCAAGGCACAGCCGCAGACATGCTTAAAATTGCGATGCTTCGAGTTGATAAAGCAATGGTAAGAGAAAAATTGAAATCACTTATGCTGCTCCAGGTGCATGATGAACTTGTTTTCGAGGTTTTTCCCGATGAATTGGACAAGATGAAAAGTTTAATAAAAACAGAAATGGAAAACGCTCTGCCAATCGGTGAAATCCCTGTATTAGTGGAAATTGGTGTTGGTAAGAATTGGTATGAGGCACATTAGATTATGCTAAGAAAATATCAAATTAACAATAATTTATTATTATAATTGTATATTTACTTTGATAATAATTTAAATGGAGAATATAATGACACAGACACTAGAAAAAGCTTGGAATACCTTAATAAATCTTCCTGAAGAAAAACAAGAATCTATTGCATATATGATTTTAGATGAAATTAATGATGAGCAACAGTGGGAAAATCAATTTTCAAATTCAGAACAAGAATTAATAAAAATTTCAAATAAGGTTCGCATTGATATTAAAGTTGGGAGTTTTAAAGAAAAAGGATTCGGTGAATTGTGAAATCCTTTGTAACAGAAGAATTTATTGAACAATTTAATAAAATACCAAAACCAGTTCAAAAGCAAGCAAGAAAGTCATATAAAATCTGGTTAGAAAATCCATACCATCCATCATTACAATTCAAAAGAATACACAAAACTGAATCTATTTGGTCAGTTAGAATTGGTTTGAAATGGAGAGTCCTTGGATTACTGAACGAAGATTCTATTTACTGATTTTGGATAGGTTCTCATACAGATTATGATAAGCTTATTACTAAATTCAAATAAAAAAAACACCTCAGAAATTTTCCCAAGGTGCTTCTAATTATTAATTTTCAATTATCAATTCTTACAACTTATCCTCTAATCAATTGCAGGAATGCGTTCGGATTCTGGTTCGCCTGCGATAGAGAAATAAGTGATGTCTGCTGTAAGAACTGTGCCTTGATTAGTTCAAGCTGTTCCTTTGCCACATCAGCATCTTCCAATCTCGATATAGCAGAATTATAATTTACTATTTGACCCTTGATTAATTCTTCCTGAGAATTTAATCTTGTCGCAAAACCGCCAAGATATGCACCAACTTTTGTAACATTATCCAAAGCCCGGGCAAGGCTTGTCAAAGTCGAAGACATCATATTATCTGCAAAGATTCCGAGGTCAGTCGAACTAACATCGTTTAAACTCTGTAGATTCAGGTTCGAAATTCCTGCAAAGTTGCTGTTGCTTGTTGTGTTAACGTCGAAATTATTGCTTTCAACATTAAGCTCCGGGTTTGATGTTGTCAAATCAACTGTTAGGGTTATTAAAGTATTTGAATATGTAATACCAATAAAGAAGTTTGCAGTGAAAGACCCGTTTATCAATTGTCTTCCTGAAAAAACTGTTGAATCAACGACTGTTTGAATCTGCTGAGCCAATCTGTAAGCAGATTTAGCCAATGCAACCTTTTCATCGGTCCCCATTGCACCGGAAGCTGACTGGGTTACAGCATCTTTGATTTTAATAATCAATGAGCTTATATTATCGAGCGAATCCATTGCGATGTTTGTAATATTAAAAGCATCACCAACCGTGTTCAGAGCTGCTTTAAGTGAACCATTACGTGAAGCAAGAGCTCTCGTTGTTATGTATGATGCAATATCATCGCTAGCATTGTTTATTCTTTTTCCAGTGGAAAGCCTGAGCTGCCTTAATGATATTTCCCTGTTTGATATTTCGAGAGAATTATAGGCATTCTCAGCCGGAATGTTTGTTCTAATCCTTGCGTTGCCTCCAGTTGCAAATGGCATTTTATGTCTCCTTAAATATTAAATGTTAATTTTAATTTTTAACCCTGCAGTAATCTCAGGAATGACTGTGGGTTTGTATTAGCCTGGGCTAATGATATTAATGATGCCTGCTGCAGGAACTGCGATTTAATTAACTGCAATTGTTCCTGTGCAATATCTGCATCCTGTATCCTTGAAATAGCTGCATTGTAATTTGTAACCTGGCTCTTTAGCAGGTCTTCCTGGGAGTACATTCTGTTTGATACTCCGCCAAGATATGCTGCCGCATTGTTAATATTATCTATTGCATTTGATATGCTTGTCAATGTTAGCGATAATGAATTGTCTGAGAATACACCGAGATTTGTTGCACTAACATTGTTCAATTCCCTCATGTCCAGGTTTGTTACACCACCAAACATACTGACATTCATCGCATTCATATTGAAGTTGTTGCTGCTAACATTAAAGTCAACATTACCTGTTGTCATGTCTATAGCGAGTGTCAGGAGATTATTTGCACCATCTGTTCCAATGACAAAGTTGGCTGAGAAAGTACCGGATAGCAATTGTCTGCCACCAAAAACCGTGGAATCAGCAACTGTTTGAATCTGTTGGGCAAGCCTGTAAGCGGCTTTGGCAAGGGCAACTCTTTCGGATGTGCCTAATGCCCCGGATGCGGCATTAGATGTTGCATCCTTAATTTTGTTCATTTGTTCATAAATGTTGTCCAATGAATCCATCAGGATATTGGTTACATTCAGTGCATCTCCGACAGCCTTGAGGGCAGCCTTCATTGAACCGTTTCGGGCTTCTAATGAGCGGTACGTAATATAACCGGCAACATCATCGCTGGCATTGTTAATTCTTTTCCCGGTTGATAACCTTAATTGTCTTAGTGAAATATCACGGTTCGATACTTCGAGTGCGTTATAAGCATTCTCTGCAGGAATGTTTGTCCTGATGCGAGAACTGCCTCCTATAGCAAATGGCATTATTCACCTCCATGTGAATTTATTAATGAAATTCTTCTTCCTAAAGAATCTGCCACTGTCCCAATATGTCAGGGCATAAAATTTAGATTTTAACTATTTATATATGGTACCGGTATCTAACCGGTCAGTTCAATTTTACAACAAATGTGCCAAAGTTAAATTTTTATTGTTATTAATGAACAAATTGAATTTATTTCACATTTGAACAAGGATAATCCCACATTATTTAAATTTTATTCAAAAATTCGTACATTTTTCTTCAATTTTTTCTATTTCAACATTCCTAAATTTTCAAAATTTTTGTTCAAGTTCGTTCATTTGGTTATTTATCACCATCAAACTTTTTAATTCCTCAATTATTTTATAAATTTCAAATAAATAAATGAGTTATTTACATCCATACAAAGAAAATAAACTCCTGAATTCAATCCTGATATATCAATTGATAATGTATTGTCTGAATATAAATAATTGCATTTTAAGACGTTACCAAGCAGGTCATAAATTATTGGCTCATTATCATCATTTTTCAAATTCCCGTGAAAAATTTTCAGATTACTGCCATCGTTACTTAAAATAATTTTGCTATCATTTTGAGAAATTTCATTCACATTTGTCGCCGATTCAATATCGAAAAACATTCCATCATGTGAAATTCCTGTTAAATTTTTTATTTCAACATTTACATTTTTTTCTGAATTTTTACTTAATGGTTCTACAATCACATAAGTTAGAACTCCGCTCTTTCCTGTTGGAAATTCATCGAGAGAACCTATCGCAAAACTACAGGACTTGTTTTGTACATCAATACCAGTGTATATAAAAGCCTGCTTACCGTCAAACAAATCACCCTTTTCTATTCCGAGAATTTTATAATCATTATTGTTTTCCAAATCTATTTGTCCAGACACTCCAAGAAAATCTTCAACTGAATTTATATAAACAGGAATTGAAATTGAGTTCTCTGTTTTAATGAAATCATTGTTTCTCAGGTCGCTTGTTTGAGTATGGTCCTTGCTCTTCACTGCTATTGAATGAGTCTTCAGGAAATTATATTTCCATACCAGCACATCAGTAACAGTAACCTCACCGTTGCCGTCACAATCTGCATAAGTCGCCATCACATCATCCCAGAGCAGACATCTTTGAGCCTCCCAAACCGTACTTGGATTTTCTCTTTTGAAACTACGTACGGGAATAGCCTCTGTGCCATATCCCATGTACAAATCAATATAAGCAAAGTCGCGGTTGTCAACTATTCCGTTGTTATCGGTATCGCCGGGATAAACATCGACGTAGCCGTGAATGTCGAACACGGCAGGCTGGCTCTGTAAGTTTATAATCGTTCCACCGGTCGAACTGTCGTTAATCACAGCCATAGCATTTGTGAATGAGAGTGTAACAGTTCCACCGTTCGGTGCGTCGGGTGTTACGACAAAATCCAGGTGTATGACCATCGGATTATCAATGCTTGCATGTCCGATGTCCTCGCCTGAAGTGGCACCCACATAAACTTTCCCCTGGTGTAGCGGATTATCGTCCTCCGAAATGACTGCTGTAGTTGTTTTGGGACCGAAGGCTCCGTGCTGCCACTGTGAATATTTGATATAATTGTATGAGTCGTAGCTCATCTCGAAAGTTACTCCGTTGCAATTCGTTATTCCTTCGGCGACAATGTCAATCCCGATTGTATATGTTGCTGTAACAAATCCCGAGCGAATTGAATCCACATCAGTGCGGAGAACTTTCAAACTCTGCCCGTTCATAATGCCTAAAACAAGCAAAAGCAGAAGAATTGTTAATATTATAAACTTTGTAAATTTCATAAATTTTCTAACATTTATTATATAATGAACTTTATAAATCAACAAAGCGTGTGCCAAAACCTTTCAGGAATTACTAATTACTAATTACGAATTAGAGAAAAGCATACATTAATATGACAAATTTATCTCGTAGAGATTAAATATCGGTAACCACTGAATTTCAAGCAAAGTATGTCAGAACTTTGATTTGTGTGATTAATGTGATTATGATGATTTCGAATAACCCCAACTTTTAAGTTGGGGTGTGTTAAATCCGAATTGTACTACAAGCCCCCCCCCATGTTAAAACATGGGGTTAATTTCTCGCAGAATAGTTTCTTGTCTTTTTTTTATTCTTATTTCATTATATTATATTTGTTATTCATAATTAAGGAACAAGAACGATGGTTCAAGTCCCAGCTTTCGTAATTGAGGAAATCAAAAAGTTTATTCAGGAAGCACTGAAAGAAAACATACACATATCGCAGGCAGTCCTGTTTGGCAGTTATGCAAAAGGGACGAACCATGAGTGGAGCGATATTGATTTGGCAGTTGTGTCTGAGGATTTCGAAGGGGTCAGATTTAACGACAACGTGAGACTCGGAAAGCCAAGAGTGAGAACAAGTGCCGACCTTCAAACCCATCCCTTCCGCCCCGAAGATTTCAACACGAGCAACCCATTCGTAGCCGAAATTTTGGAATATGGGATTAGGGTGGTGTGAAAAATTGTCATAATAGCCTTTTTTACAATAAGATGTAAATGAAAAAAGTAATACCAATGGTAATCCACGATAAAATTATTGTTCCTTTTAGTGATAAGGAACAATCAATTCAATTTTTCATTGATAGAAAACAAAATGCAAAGAGTATTATTAAAACAAATGAAAAAGAAATAATTGAAGAAATTTTTAATGAAGATGGCAATATAGTAATTTTTTGTAATGAACTTGGTTTGGTTAATAATATATTTTATGGCTTGGAAATAATTGAACCAATAAAAAAAAATGAAATTAACAAACCTGGTGATTTTGATGTGATATTATTTGAAAAAGATAAAATACATTTATCTGTCGCATTACAAGTCAAAAAAATTGGAATTATAATAAAGCAAAATGAAGAAAAAAAATTAGATTTTATTAATCATATAGATTATGTTGAAAATTTAATAATTGATGGATTAGAGCAAACTTATCGGCAATTAAAACATTATTTATTTTATAGAAATTATTTTGTACTAATTCTCGAAATTGATGCAAGACAACAAAAGGATGTAAATGTTATATTTCGGGACATCTCTAATGATACATACCATATTATTAGAAAAATTATTTCTGATATTGAAAATAATAATCAGGATTATGATAAAAGCATTGGGATTATTTTAATTCCATTCATTCAAAATAACGATATGCCATATAAAGATGCAGGAAAGGTTTTAATTGATATTGATAGAGAATGTGTAACATTAAAACAACCAGATGAAACGACAAACAGAATTAAAGATGCATTTAAAAGAAAATTGTTTAAGGAATTATATGTACAAAATTTTAAGTTTACCAAATCTTAATATATTTAAATCTTATTAATAATAACAGATAACTTGCCAATAACAAGTTCAGAAAGATTATCTGCGTTGATTTGATATTCAAAATCAAATGTATTAACAGATTCAAAATTATCAAAAATAAGATACAATGTATTTAATTTTTCAGATTTGTGATGTTTGACTTTCTTAATTATAAATTCAACATCATAACTATTTGTCTTTCTTATTTCTTTAAGTGTAATATTTTTTTCTACACGTGGTGTTTTAGTATATAATATATCACTAATAACTGGAATTTTAAAAGGAGTTGGTAACCAATCATATGATAATGATTGTATGGAGTAATTCCTATAACTTAGAGGTTCTTTTGGTTCAATTGGTTTTTCTAATTCACTAATATATTTTACAACATCAAAACCATCGGGAAAATGAATATGGACATCTATATCATCTGCAGATACAATCCCAGAATTGACAATTTGTAAATTAATTTCAAAAACTCCTATATTACTATTCAAATATTCCTGATAATTTTTCAAATATATTTCATATTTATCATATTCACCTTTGAGATAATTATTATAAATTGAAATTTTTTCTTCGGAATGATAAATATCATTAAATATTGATGCAAATTGATTAATCATAGCTCCAGGAATTAAACTTGTGATTGGATTTAACATACTAGATTTATCTTTTGCATCATCAGTATTTTGTTCCTTCTTTTCAGGTTTCGGAACAGTTTTAAATTTCTCTTTAAATTGATTAAGTTTTTCTTCTAAGTCTGTTTCGGTTAATTTTTCAAAATTGCTTACTTCAAAATTTATAACATTTTGGTTATTGTTAAATAGAATTTCTAAAACTGGCTTACTTTGTGTCTGATTTGAAATTGCTACTCCCATTAAAGCTATCTCTTCAGGGGTAGCTTGTCCTGTTGAAGTTCCCCTTCTCAAATAAACAATACCTTTTTTGAGTTTCCCATAATCATTTTTTAAATAGAATGGCCTTGCTTGTGATGGTATATGTATAATTGCTATCTTTTTGCCCTTGTAGGTTCTCTGCTGATAGGAAAATTCCAATTGTTTATTCAGTTTAGTATGCACAAATTGTTGTAAATTAGCATCATCGATATCTTCACTTATTCCTTCGGTTGTAGCTTTATTTCCTTTTACTTCTTGAAAACCTATTAAAATAAAAGCATCATCTCTGCGAAAAGAGTTCGCAAAAGCTACAATATCCTTTAATAATTCACTTTTATCATCATCTGAAGCCTTAATGAAATTATATTGTTCTTTTTTGAAATCTAATGAATTACTTTCAGGTTCATTGACAAGTTGATTAAGTAAATCATCTGTGATTGCATTCATCTTTTTTTTTAGTAAATTGAAACGAAACAATTATTATTTAATTAATATGATTGTTAGTCGAAATACAGTGTATAATATTTTTTCAAAGCATACTTCTCTTCATCCGTCAATAGCATCTTTGAAAATTACATTATAGTTAATGACAAACAACATAAAATCATTTTCCATACTTACGCTTTGTATTATTTGTTCAGTTATGGTTTTAATAGCTTTTTTGAAACATTTTGATTTATTAATACTTTCATTTGGTTAATTGCAGTTTTGTTTAACAATTTCAATCTGTCTTCGGCTTTCATTCCCTGATTGATGAGGACAGAATTCAGGCTTTCTAAGTTAGTTAATACAATCAATTGTTCGATTGCTGCATAATCTCTGATATTTCCTTCCTTGCCAGGATTAGCATCACGCCATTCCTTAGCAGTTTTACCAAAGAGTGCCAGATTCAATAAATCAGCTTCACTGGCATAAACAAATTTCATCTTCAACTGCGAAAAATCAGGAGGTATAAGGTTTTCTTTGATAGCATCAGTATGAATATGGTAATTCACCCTTGCAAGTGTTCTGCTTAATTTCCATTCAAGCTTGAGTTTTTGTGATTCTTCAATTTTAAGACGCTGATATTCCTTAATCAGATATAATTTGAATTCAGGGCTAATCCACGATGCAAATTCCAAAGCAATATCCTGATGAGCATAAGTGCCTCCATATCGGCCTGACTTTGATATTATTCCAATGGCTTTTGTTGACTCAATCCATCGTTTTGGTGTTAATGAGAAACTATTTGACCCGGCTTGATGTTTAAACCCATCGAATTCGATGGAATTAAAATTTGGGTTGTGCAAAATTTCCCATAAGCCGATGAACTCGATTGTACTACGGTTTCGCATCCAATTCTGTAGAATATAGTCGCTGCGTTCGGAGTCTCTCTACTTTGCAATGTCTGTAAGTGAAATATAATCTTCGTTACCAGCATTGATTAGTACAACCTCAATTCCTTTAACAATTATTTTTGATTTAGTTTTCATAGCTAAAAAATAGTGTATTCATGAAACTCAATTGTTTATATAAATTTATAATCAATTAAATTAAAAAGAATATTTACAAAAGAAAAATCATTTTTTCAAAGCATACACCTCCTTATCCGTAATAATACCTTTTAAAATTGAATTTTAATCTATATCAAACAACATAAAATCTTTTTCCATACTGAAGCTTGGGTGCAGTAAAAATATTACTAAAAACTTCTTAATTTTGCGTATATGAGGAAAAATAATAAAATAAAGACTTTGGGAATTGACGATTTTAAGTTGGTTGCCAAAATAAAAAAAATCCTGAACAGCCAATTTAAAAATTCGGTTGAGGATATTTATTGCTATGGCTCGAGAATTTCGAAAAACAATAAAGATTCTGACTTTGATTTGGTATTGGTAACAACAAAAAACCTTGATTGGAAAAAAGAATACCAATACTCCAAAATTATTATTGATTTGGGTATTGAAAATAACATTGTTTTCGACCCTCAATTCATTTCAAAAGCTGATTTAAAAAAGTTTACCTTCCATCCGTACATTCAGGAAGTAATAAGCACCGGTCAGGTTATATGAAGCAGGAAGATAAAATAATCCTAATAAATTATAAGAGAGAAAAAGCTAAACAAATTCTTGATGAGGTTTCTTCTCATATAAAAAACAACTATCTTGCAACTGCTATGAATCGGATTTATTATGCAGGTTTTAATATGGTAACTGCATTAATGTTAATTGATGGTTTTTCTTCTTCAAAGCACAGTCAATTAATTGGGAAATTCAATAAAGATTACATAAATAGTGGTATTATAGATAAAGATATTGCTGATATATTAAATCTTGCTTATCGGAAAAGAACCGCAGTTGATTACCACGATTTTACGATAGTCGTTGAAGAAGAAGTTCAGTTATATTACGAGAAAATGAAGAAATTTATCAAACTGATTGATGAAATTATTGAGAATAAATTGAAATCTCTATAATTCATCATTCAAAATTCTACTCTACAATGTCACAAGATCCAACAAACAACATAAAATCGTTTTCCATACTTACGCTTGGGTGCAGTAAAAATGTGGTGGATTCGGAATTTCTGATTGCCAGGCTGAAGGGAAATGAACTGAATTATGTTCAGGATATTTCCGAAGCGGATGCTCTCATTATTAACACATGTGGATTTATCAAGCCGGCTAAGGAAGAAAATATTCAGCTCATACAGGAAGCTTCGGAATTGAGAAGAAGGAATAAATTGAAATCCCTGATTGTCTTTGGCTGTCTTGCCGAACGTTATGCCGCTCAACTGAGAACACAGCTTCCATTCGTTGACCATATTTTCGGCTTAAACTCAAATGATGAAATTCTGAAAGCACTTGTGCAAAATCCCAAGTTGGAACTTTTGGGAGAAAGAGAATTACTCACACCAAGGCATTATGCCTACCTGAAAATTGCAGACGGATGCAATCATACATGTTCATTCTGTGCGATACCGCTGATTAAAGGGAGCTATATTTCCAAACCAAAAGAAATTTTAGTTAAAGAGGCAGAAAGCTTAGTTACAAAAGGTGTGAAGGAAATTGTAATGATTGCACAGGACACTACATATTACGGAATTGACCTGACAGGAGAGAGGATGCTGGCTGATTTGCTAAGTTCTCTGAGCGACATAAAAGGTCTGGAATGGATTCGGCTGATGTACGCTTTCCCGAAAGGATTTCCCGATGATGTTCTCAAAGTGATGGCTGAAAGAGATAACATTTGTAAATATGTTGATATTCCGTTTCAGCATGTGTCCACAAATATTCTTAAATCAATGAAAAGAGAAACTACAAGGCAGCAGATTGAGAGTATGCTGGAAAAAATCAGGAAGGCAGTTCCCGAAGTTGCGATTAGGAGTACTTTTATAGTCGGATATCCCGGCGAGACCGAAAATGATTTCAAAGAGCTTTCAAATTTTATCAAAGATGCACAACTTGACCGTGTTGGTGTTTTTACATATTCGGCAGAAGAAGGGACACCGGCATTTCCTCTTGGGGATGCAATACCCGAAGATGTCAAGGAACACAGAAGAAATACATTAATGGAATTACAGCAGTCAATTTCAATGAAGAAGAACAGGAATAAAATCGGAACTTCACTTAAAGTTTTAATTGATGAAAAAGTTTCTTTAGATATGTATATCGGAAGAACTCAGCATGACGCACCCGATATTGATAATGCAGTGTATGTCCACAGCCAAAATCCTATTGAGCCGGGTACATTTGTTAATGTGAAAATTGATAAGGCTGAGGAATATGATTTGTATGGAAGAGTTGTTTGAAAATATACAAAATTTCTTTAATTTGAGACATTGAGAAATAACTGTGGTTTAAATGGAAGAATTTGAATGGAATAATGATAAGGCAATGCTCAATTTTAAAAAGCATGGACTCAGTTTTGAAGAAGCGATGACAACTTTTGATGATTATTTTGCCTTGTACATGGAAGACCCAACACATTCAAAAAGCGAATTAAGATTTATAATTATCGGCTATACAATAAACAATCGTTTAGCCGTTGTATCATATATAGAAAGAAATAATAAAATTAGAATTATAAGTGCTAGGCTAGCAACAAAAAAAGAAAGAATTGCTTATGAAGAAAAGCGTTAAAAACATCAACGGGAAAAAAGTAACAATTACTGATGAGCCCGATTTGAAAATGAGTGATGATTTACTTCCAGAATATGACTTCACTCATGCTAAGCAATACCGTAAAAGAAATGGTAAAAATAAGGTTGTAGTTGAATTAGAACCTGATGTAGCAGAATTTTTTCAAACATCACTTCAAGTGAATCAAACTTTAAAAGCAATTATTAAGTCCATCAGGCATTCAAGGCTTGTCAATCCATAAAATTTCCTAAATTAAAACTACGAAAAAAAAAATCCCCCTTGGGGGAGGGGGACTTTGTTGTAACTGCCAGTTCTTTACCATTACTTTGCAATAAGCTCCATTCCGGTATTGAAGGCCTCCTGATTCAACGGGATTAGATGATGATACCGTTCTGGGAGTACTTGTTCTAAGGCTTTCCAGATGGATTCCAATTTAACGATTGGGTTTACCTTAAGGAAAGAACCAAGCATAATCATATTAAGCACCTTAGAATTTTTCAACCTGACAGCAGTTTCACTGCCAGGAACGGCATAAATATTTATATCTTTTCTCGTTGGAACATTTATTATATTCGTACTATCATAAATAATATTGCCTCCCTTTTTAACTTTTTCTTCAAATTTATCAACCGAAGGCTGGTTGAGAGCCATCAAAGTGTCGAAAGTCGAGATAATTGGGGAACTTATGGATGTATCAGAAATTATTGTTATACAATTTGCCGTACCGCCTCTCATCTCGGGCCCATAGGACGGCATCCACGTAACTTCTTTATCTTCAATGATTCCCGCATATCCGAGGAGCATTCCCATAGTCAAAACACCCTGACCGCCAAATCCTGAAAAAATTGCTTCCTGTGTCATATTATTTGCCCTCCGGAACTTTTAAATCACCAAGCGGATAAAACGGTATCATCTTATCTTCCACGAACTTATTTGATTCCAAGGGTGTCATTTTCCAGTTTGACGGGCAATTTGAAACAATTTCTACCAAACAAGTTCCTAAACCTCTTTTTTGGTATTCAAAAGCTTTTTGGAATGTCTTTTTTGCCTTTCTTACGTTCACAGGTTTATGAACTGACTGGCGGGTGACATAAGCAGCTCCGGGTAAACTTGCAACAAGGTCAGCAATTTTAAGAGGATGTCCCTGAACTTTCACATCTCTTCCGAATGGAGATGTAGTTGTTACCATTCCGGGTAAAGTTGTCGGAGCCATCTGACCGCTTGTCATTCCATAGACACCATTATTTATAAACACAATCAGGAAATTTTCGCCACGATTAGCTGCATGAATAGTTTCGGCAGTACCAATCGCAGCAAGGTCACCATCGCCCTGATATGTAAAAACAAATTTGTCGGGTTGTACTCTTTTTATGCCTGTGGCTACGGCACAAGCCCTTCCGTGAGCGGCTTCCTGCATATCAACATTCATATAATGATAGGCAAATACCGAACAGCCAACCGGAGCAACTCCGATTACCTCATTTTGTATTCCCATTTCGTCAACGACTTCCATCAGTATTTTATGGGCAACTCCATGGCCGCAACCCGGGCAGTAATGAAGTTCAGTGTCTGTTAATGTTACGGGTTTTCTGTAAACAAGATTTTCTTCAACACATATATCACTAAAAATAAAATCCTTTTCTTCTTCAGCCATTTCAGTTACCTCACTATAAAAACATTTTTTCAAAATATTCAAGAATTTCGTCTGGTGTTGCAATGATACCACCCATTCTACCGTAAAATTCTACTCTCGTATTTCCTCTGACTGCAAGCCTTACGTCTTCTACCATCTGCCCTGCATTCATCTCGACATCAAGAATGCCCTTAACTTTTTTGGAAAGCTGATTGTAAATTTCAACCGGGAAGGGATATAGAGTCTGAGGACGTACAACACCAATCTTATAACCCTTTGCCCTGCCGGATTCCATCGCTTTTGTGCAAATCCTTGCACCTAATCCAAACCCTGTGAAAATATACTCGGCATCTTCGGTATTAATGGTTTGAAATCTCACCTCATTCTTTTCAATTTCCCTGTATTTTCTCTGAAGTCCGAGATTTATTTGCTCCATCTTTTCGGGTTGAATAAATAATGATGTTATAATTCTTCTGTCACCATTTTTTGGCTTGCCTGTTGTAGCCCAATCAGGAAATTCTGTTTTTCTCGGCATTTGTTCGAAGAGTTCAACTTTCTCCATCATTTGTCCGATAGCACCATCTGCAAGAAGCATAGTTGGACATCTGTATTTTTCAGCTAATTCAAAGCCGAGTTTAGTATAATCTACCATCTCCTGAACACTCGATGGGGCAAGTACGATTAGATGATAATCGCCATGTCCCCCGCCTTTTGTTGCCTGGAAATAATCACCTTGCGAGGGTTGGATTGTGCCTAAACCGGGACCGCCTCTGTTGATATTTGCAACTAAACAGGGAAGTTCCGCTGCGGCTATATAGGATAAACCTTCCTGCATTAAACTGATGCCGGGACTGGAAGAAGTTGTCATTACTCTTCTTCCGCTTGCGGCAGAACCATATATCATATTAATAGCGGCAACTTCGCTTTCAGCCTGTAAGACAACCATACCTGTTCTGTTTGTAGCTTCTCTCGATAAATATTCAATAACCTCCGATTGAGGTGTAATAGGGTAGCCGAAATAGGCATCGCATCCGGCTCTAATCATTGCTTCTGCGAGTGCTTCATTACCTTTCATTAACTTTTTACTCATTATTTCTCCGCTTATTATCTCTTTCGAGTTATTCGTTAAATTAATTTTTCTTTAAAACTTTCCGGTAAACTGTGATTATTGCTTCCGGGCAAACCAAAGCACAATTTGCACAACCGGTGCATGATTGATTCACGACGGTTGCATATCTGTATCCCTTCTGGTTTATACTCAGAGACAGGGCAATTGTTTCTTCGGGACAGGATTCAATGCACAATTCACAACCTTTGCATCTTTGAATATCAATTACTATATCACCTTTAACCTTAGCCATCTTACACCAAAAAAAAATTCTTAATTGTTTCTTTTGCCTGTTTTGAACCGCCTTTTCAGCTTCTCTTTGTCCTTTGACAAAACATATAAAGGAAAAGAAAACTAAGCAAAATGTAAAATTATAAATTAGCAAAATTTTCGTTTGTAACAAAAATGTTGCAAAAATATTTTTGTAAGTTATTGAAAAATAAAGCGATAGAGAAAGGGTATTAGGTAAAACTAAATAATTATAATTTAAGTCCTATATTATCAAGCAATTAATATCTTTTTTAGTCAGTTCTAATTTAAATTTTATCATTTTTTAACTTTAAAAAAGTTATTTAATATTACTTATAAGGATTATATTCCAGTGTTTATCTTGTTGATTTTTAATGATATAATTAAATTATTGACAAAATGACATATTTGCATTATTAAATTAGGTTGAAAACTATTTAATTAAAGTTAACCTAGATCAAACTGAATTTATAAAATTAAATTTTGGGATTAATAATTTGGTAAATCAGGGATTCAAAATTTCTATTAAATATTTCATGACATTATTTTCAAAATTATTAAATATGAAATTTCAAATGTCTTAGTTTTACCTCATCATAATATTGATTCATAAATTTCGTTATATGTTCAGTTAATTTGCAAAACGAAAAAATATTTTAATAAAAATAATAAAGGGTATTTGTAATGGTTGATATTAATGAACTGAATCAGAAGATTCAGACAGAGAGTTCATTTATTGATGTGCTTTTTATGGAAATGGGAAAAGTGATTGTCGGGCAAAAGGCTATGGTTGAGCGGCTTCTAATCGGCCTACTTTCCAATGGGCATCTGCTTCTTGAAGGTGTGCCGGGATTAGCAAAGACACTTGCAATTAAGACACTCGCTTCTTCAATTGAAGCAAAATTCAGCAGAATACAATTTACTCCCGACCTGCTTCCTGCAGATTTAATAGGAACAATGATTTATAATCAAAAGAAGGAAGAATTTACTGTCAGGAAGGGTCCAATTTTCGCAAACTTTATACTCGCAGATGAAATTAACCGTGCCCCATCAAAAGTACAGAGTGCTTTGCTCGAAGCCATGCAGGAACGTCAGATAACAATTGGAGATAATACATACAAACTCGATGAACCTTTCCTTGTTCTTGCTACTCAGAACCCATTAGAGCAGGAAGGAACTTATCCACTTCCCGAAGCACAGGTTGACAGGTTCATGCTGAAAATAATGATAAACTATCCGAACAGAAAAGATGAACTCGACATAATGAGACAGAACATTGCAGTCGAATTCCCTACTGCAAAACCTGTGGTTAAACCGGCAGATATTCTTAAGGCAAGGAATATCGTTAAAGATATTTACATGGATGAAAAAATCGAGCAGTATATACTCGATATAGTTTTTGCTACACGCGAACCAAAAGAATTTAAGCTTGAAAAACTTGAGCAGATGATTTCTTATGGTGCGTCTCCGAGAGCCTCGATATATTTAGCCCTTGCTTCAAAAGCTTATGCTTTTATTAAAAGACGTGGATATGTTATCCCCGAAGATGTCAGGGTAATATGTCATGATGTTTTGAGGCATCGCATGGGATTGACTTATGAAGCAGAAGCCGAAAATATTACAACAGAAGATATAATTAATGAAATTCTAAACACAATCGAAGTGCCATAAATAGCTTTAAGAAATTTCAATTTATAATTTTCAATTTTCAATGAATTTATAATGAATAAATATAAAATTTTTTAATTTATTAGATTTGGAAGAACATATTATTAGTTATAAATATTGCTTGATGCAAAAATGATTTAAGAACAAGGATTAACGATTTTTGATTTATGATTTTTATTATATGGAAGCTACTGAGCTAATAAAAAAAGTAAGAAAAATAGAAATAAGGACGAGAGGACTGTCGAAACAGCTTTTTTCCGGTGAATACCACAGCACCTTTAAGGGAAGAGGAATGGCTTTCAGCGAAGTGAGGGAGTATCATTTCGGAGATGACATCAGGGCAATTGACTGGAACGTAACTGCAAGATTCAATCATCCATACATAAAAATATTTGAAGAGGAAAGGGAACTCACAGTTATATTAATGGTTGATGTCAGCTCATCTGAAAATTTCGGAACAAAACTTCAATTCAAAAAAGATTTGATTACTGAACTATGTGCTATTCTTGCATTTTCTGCTATTCAGAATAATGATAAAATCGGAGTGATATTCTTCAGCGACAAAATTGAAAAATTCATTCCACCGAAAAAAGGAAGAACCCATATTCTGAGAATCATAAGCGAATTGATTGAATTTAAGCCAAGCCATAAAAAAACAGATATTGCCCAGGCATTGAGGTATCTTATAAATGTTATTAAGAAAAGAAGTATTGTTTTTGTAATTTCCGATTTTATAGATAATGGCTTTGAAGATGCTTTGAAAATTTCCAGCAAAAAGCATGATACAATTGCGATGCAGATTTACGATTACAGGGAAACCGAGATTCCGGATGTAGGAATGATATTCACACAGGATGCAGAATCAGGGCAATTCAAATGGATTGATACATCGAACAGAGCAATAAGAAAAAATTATACCGACTGGTGGAATTCAAAACAGTCAAGACTCAAGGAATTGTTTGCAAAAAGTAAGGTTGACGTTGTAAAAATACGTGCAGATGAATCTTATATAAAGCCATTGATGAACTTTTTCAGAATGAGAGAAAGCAGAAAATAAATTACTACTCAGCGGAAAAGAATAACGAACAAGGATTTAAGAACAAGGATTAGTGATTTGAGATTTTATAAGTAAACAATCATATATAACAAAGTAATTATATGAATCAAAAAGAACTTGAAGAACGATTAATAAATTGAGAGTGTTAACATAAGATAGATATTTTTATTATATTTGTATTATGTTAAACAAACCAAGTGGAAGAATTATGGA
>MHAY01000092.1 GCA_001804705.1 Ignavibacteria bacterium RIFOXYC2_FULL_35_21 | reverse complement strand
TAATGAGTATCCTGATGAACTACCATTTTGATTTTTCCGGTTTTTTTTATAATTTTATTTGGTCACATGACACTATGTGCCAAATGGCATTATTCGTAATTCGTAATTTATTTTCACTCTCCCACCATCACAAAAGCACCCCAGAAGTAGGGGTATTTGTATTTTGCTCTTATCTCATTTCGGGCATCCTTGAATGCTTCACGCTTTGTCATGCCTGAGAGCCACTTTGTGTAGAAGCTTGTCATTAGCTCCTGTGTTGCTTCATCATTTACTTTCCACAAGCTCATTATGATTGTCTTTGCTCCTGCAACGATGAATGCTCTTTGAAGTCCGTAAACACCCTCGCCGTTCCTTACCTGTCCCAAACCTGTTTTACAAGCGGAAAGAACTACCAATTCCGTATTATCAAGATTGAGATTCATTGCCTCATAGGCTGTCAGAATTCCATTGTCTGTGTTTGATGAAGGTGTGAAATTCGTGTCCAATCCTCGCTCTGCACCGGCAAACAATAAGCCTGACCTCAGAAGTGGATTTTCATAAGCCTTGTATGTCTCTATGCCGAATGCCTTGCTTGTTATCTGTCCTCTTTCATACTGTTTATTAAGTTCTAGGTCTGAAAGAAAATATCCATGCGTTGCTATATGCAGTATCCTTGGACTGTCTATTGCTTTTATTACTTCTTCGAGTGCTGAATCACCAACAAAAGTTTTTACTGCCCATCCATTATCCTGCATGAGCTTTGATATTTTTCTGACTTCTGTTTCTGTTCCCGGTAAATCACTTACATTTAATCTTGTGAGGTCTCTCATCAGGTTATCAGAGAAGTATTGCTTTTCTCCTGCTCTTATATTCATTGCCAGCTTCTGTCTGCTTTCTTCGTTGAGTTTGTAGTTGGGACGTCCAAATAAGTCTGCTACATTGTTTGTGTTTTGTTTATCATTGAAGCAAGTACAAGGTCCCGTGTGCTTGTTAGTAAGTGTAGTTCAATTTCTTCATACAAATATTCTTTTGTTACGGGATTGATTAATGTTTCAAGGTTGATTTGGTTATATGCTCCGTCAAGCGACAGGTAAACTTTCTTTATTCCTTTTAGTTTCTCTGCAATCGGCTTCCAGAACTGCTCATAGAGTTCCCCCATTGTTTTGTCAGATTCTTCCGGTGAAATCGAGCCATCACCCTGTCGTTCTATTACTGTGTTGTATTCACCAAGATAGACTGAATCCAATTCATTCCCATTCTTTAGCAGGACAAGCTCCGGGTGTTCCTTTGTTTCTTTGTTAACAATCAGTGCGGCATAGTAAACAGTATCAGTCCAGTTTTTGTCGTAATAGTTGAATCTCACAATTTCTATTGCGGCTTCGTTATCTTTCAGCATTGACTGAACATCCTGCCAGGTTACTTTTTTCTTTTCGTATTCTTTCGCAAAAAGTTCGGACCTGCGTGAAAGCTCCTTCTCAAGTTCATTTGCTACATTCTCAAGGGAATCAAGTTTCACACCACTATTTTCTATTTCCTGTTTGGTCAAAGAATAATACTTTGCGAGTACTTCCTTTTTACTAATCCAATCATTATATTTTTCAATTAATTCCTTGTCTCCACTATTCAAAATCCTCTCCCGTACTTTCTTTGTGGCATTTAGTAAAAGTGCTTTTGTGAAAAGACAGTTGTCATAAGCTTGGCAGCTAATCTCAGGCTTTGTTTTGTAATACTTTGTTACAAAAGAATTGAAGAAAGTAAAATTATAATTCACAGTAATCCAAAATTGTTCTATTTCTTTTTCTGACAAAAAAGAAACATTATTCAGAAAATATTTTTTATAATCATTTAAAGCTTCAATAAAGAATGGCTCTGCATCAGAGTAATTGTTTCGTTCATAATAAAAATACGCAATGTTGTATATGCTTAATGCTAAATTAGGATGGTCACCATTGAATAGTCTTCTAGACATTTCAAGTGCTATCTTTAAAAGAATCTCAGCATCAGTGTAATTACCCCGGTTTTTGTAAAAACCTGCCAAGTTATTTATGCTTATAGCTAAATCGGGATGGTCTCCTTTAAATAGTCGCATTCTCATCTCAAGTGCCTCCTTTAAAAGAGGCTCAGCATCCTTGTAATTGCCTCTTTCATTGTCAAACACTGCCATACTGTTTATGCTTTTAGCTAAATCAGGATGGTCGCTTTTGAATAATCTTCTATACATCTCAAGAGCTTCTTTAAAAAGATACTCAGCTTCATTATAAATTCCATGATTAAAGTAAAATCTAGCCATGTTGTTTATACTCAATGCTAAATCAGGATGGTCGCCTCTGTATAGTTTTCTATATATACTAAGAGCTTTCTTATAAAGGGGCCCTGCTTCCTTGTAATTGCCTATTTCATTGTAAAAATAAGCCATATTGTTAAGGCTGTTAGCTAAATCAGGATGGTCTCCTTTAAATAGTCGCATTCTCATCTCAAGTGCCTCCTTTAAAAGAGGCTCAGCTTCCTTGTAATTGCCTACTTCATAGTAAAATATTCCCATATTGTTTATACTCACAGCTAAAACGGGATGGTCGTCTTTAAATAGTCTTCTACTCATCTCAAGAGCTTCCTTATATAGAGGTTCAACTTCTTTATAATTACCCTGTTTATTGTAATATTCAGCCAAATTGTTAATGGTTGTAACTATAGTAGGATGGTCTCCTTTAAATAGTCTTCTAAACATCTCTAGAGTTTCATTTAATAGAGGCTCTGCTTCCTTGTAATTACCTCTTTCGTAGTAAAAATTTGCCATATTGTTTATGCTACGAGCTAAATCGGGATGGTCACCTTTGTAAATAGAACGACAGAGATTTAATGATAAATTCGCAAAAAAAATTGCTGAATCTAATTTTCCAGAATTGTAAAACTGAATTGCTTTTTTATTTAATACTTGAACACTATCTTCTTTTGATATAACTTTTTGTTTGGATTTAAATATACCTCTTGCTTTTCCTGTATTTTTTACTTGACAAAGGATTACTTTAGGTTGGTAAATATTTACTAATAACAAAAAAGCTACCAACAATATATACGGAGTTTTCATAGCTTGCCTGAGAATATGATTTTGATTAAATTCAGTGAGTTCATTTACAGCCTAACAACCAATTTTTCCAATTTATAAAATATAACGACAAATTCAAACTGTTTAGCAAATAATTATTCCTATTATTAATATTTGAACAAAAGATAACTCCTTTTCTCATTCACCTTAATCACTCCGATACCTTCACTCATTTACGCACCTTTGTAACAGTTTCTTTAATATATCTGTTTATAAGTCTGTTGATATTATATTTTGTACTACTGACAAATCCATCTTTACCAGTTTGTGTATTAAGTAAACCCACTACAATATCACCTATCGGAACATAAACAGTTTTTTCAGGAAATATTTGAATTTCAACACTTGCTACTATAACAACTATATTCTTATTATTGCTATCTTTAACCATAAATCTATCAATATTAAATGTAAGTAAAACAGATATTACGCTGTCTCCATATGTCATTGCAGAATAAACAGTAGTATCAAGGTCCAGTTTAGCCACCGTATATTTGGCTAATTCCATGGATGCACTATCAGGTGCTATGATAGTATAATACTCTTTACGTTCTTTTGCTGTAACTTCCGTTACTGTAAATAGCATTACTGCTAATGAGATAATACTAAATAACTTTTTCATAACATCACCCATCTTTTGAATTAGAAAAATTCCAATTATCAATTCTTACCTTATTTACGTTTCCAATTCAATTTTTTTCATATTCTTAAGGAAATATTTTTTAAATTACTTTTTATACAATGTGTTGTGGTTCGATGTAAGCATCTGTATTCGGTAATTAATTTTACAAAGCCCGATGGTTTCTATATTCGGATTGTTCAGGAACAGCAGTAATCATACCCGTGATTTAGCGGGTAATGAAGAGCTTGTGTCATTGATGAATGAAATAAAATGCACCGAAACAATCCCTGGAGCAGCAGATAGCTTTAACCGGCTTTATGATGCAACACTCAAACCTTTGCTCTCACGGCTCAGGAAGGATTTCCCCGGTATTGACAAAGATTCGCTTAAAGATATTTTTCAGGATGGCTGGGAAAAAGTGATTAGGTTCCGGCGTTCATACCGGGATGGACAAAATGTTTTCAACTGGATTTATACTATAATTAAAAACACTGCAATAGACCATATCAGAAAAAAATCCACTTATAAAAATAAATTTGAAAATTTTTCCACTCAAAACGTATATTCAGATGATGAAAGGGCAAAAACCGGGAATAATTTGCTTGAAGCAATTGCTTCGGATGACAGGTCAATTATTGATAAATTGGATTTGCAGACCGTTTCAGATGCAATACTTAAGGCAATAGAAGAAATTGAAAATGATTCTGAAAGGAAAATAATAAAATTGCGTATTATCGAAGAGATGAAGTATGAAGATATATCAAAGGAATTAAATCTTCCGCTCTCGACTATTAATTATAAATTAAATAATGCACTCGGAGAAATTAGAAAGAAACTTGGCAAAATGAAATTGTAAATGTTGATTATGGATGAGAATAATAACATAAATCCTGAAAATGAAAAGCTCGCTGAACAGCTTTCTGACATTTTAAGAAATCAGAAAGAGCAGGAACAAATTAGCAAGATTGTTGCAAGTAAGGTAGAATCTACATCTTTCACTGATGAGGTATCAGAATCAACCAAACAATTCTTCATTAAACCTGCTTTCAGGTATTCGATAGCCGCAGTGCTTGTGTTGTTTGCTGTTACTGTTTTATTCTTTTATATCATGCCAAATCAAAAGCAAAGAACAATCGCAAAAAAACAGGATTCAACTTTAATTAAAAAGAGTATAGATAAATATCAACCGGATTCTGTGTCTTTAACAAAAAAAAGGGATTCAGTAATTGAACCCAAAGTGAAAAATCTTCAAGTTCCCAATGAATATGCAAATGAAAATAAATACAAAATATGGGAAAAAACTGACAGCCAAACACGTGCATTCGGGAAATTTAAAATAGATACCGCAAAAGATTATAATCTGCTCGATTCCTATTCAATCCCTATGGGCAGGTATGGAAGCGGTTTCCACGATTCATTGAAAAATATTCTTAAATCCCTTGGATATGAGGTAACCGAAACAAAGAACGGCGAAGGCAGAACAGCACTCGAAACCGAGCCGCAGTCGGCATATTTCAGTAAATTCAAAAATGATATACCTTACAAAATCAGGATTGAAAACGGCAAAGAAAAATCAATAAAAGTAAAACTATTTGAACAGCAAAAGAATAAAAATATTAAAATCCCAAAATCAAAATCCTCAGTGGATGAGTTGTATTATAAGGAATTGAGGGACAGACTTGAAAAGAGTTTTAAGAATAAATAAATAACTTTGAAGGTATAAAAAGTAGGTTGATATAATGAAATTAGTAATATCTTTTTTTATATTTAATCTGTGTATGCTTTTTACACTTACTGCACAGAATCATATTATACTCAAGTCCCCGAACAAAATCAGAGATAATGGAAAGAAAGAAGGAAAATGGACAATCCTCTTTGATAAAGATTGGAAATCAATAGCTGATTCAACACAAGCAGAATTTTATAGAATTATTAATTATAAAGATGGGAAGCCAGAAGGTATCGTTACTGATTATTATATAACTGGTGAAATGCAAGGAGAATGTAAATTGTTCTCTGATGATCCTGATGTAATAGATGATAAATATAGTGTTTATTTCAAGAATGGTAAAAAAGATGTAGAGGGTAACTTCATAAAGGGAATAAAGGATGGGGTATTTACATGGTGGAATGAGAATGGTGAATTTATTAATGGATGTATATACATCAGAGATAGTTCCTACACCTTTGATAAATTAGTAGATTCAATAGGATTTTATGGATACTTATCACAATATAAAAAACAACTTTTTTATTTGAGATATTTATATAATGGTTCTAAATATCTTTATGATAACAAAATAAATGATTCTTTATTTATAGTTACTTTGTTGTATTATTCTGGGATTTTATCGAATTATGGAAATATTGATGGGGCATTAAGTATTTACGATTCATTACAATATTTAATTAAAATCAGGAATAATAATATAAATAATTATGTGATTCAATCCTCTATTAATTTAGGACAAGCATGGTGTTATTTTCTAACTGGGGACTTTAAAAAATCAGAAGAAATATTAAATGAAACTGTAGAATTATTGAAAAAAAACAAAATTCATGAAAATTTATCTATGTGTTATGAAAATTTATCTCAGATATATTTCAATTTAGGTAATTACAGAAATTCTTACAATTATCAATTGCTCTCATATAAAAATGACGAAAAATTATACTTTAATGATTCATTGAAACTAACTAAACTTTATACAATAATTGCAAAATTCCTATATTATGTTGGTGATAATGAGCTAGCTAATAATTATTTAGGTAAAGCGTTTGATTTTTATAAATTAATAAATACAGATATTAAGAACAAAGTTGAACTTACTAATATGATTGCTTCATGTTTAATTGAAAGAAAATCTTATGATGAAACTGAAAAATTTTTAGATGAAGCATATTTTAAATATTATTTTTATTACAAAGAGGATTTAAAATCAAGAATAAATTTAATAGAAATATTATCATTCCTAAATTTAAAAAAAGGTAGAACAATATTAGCAGATTCTCTTTATCATGAATTATATAAAATCAGTAAAATTTTTTATGAACAAGATCCATCTGCGTTAATAAATAAAATATATAGTATTGCAAATTTTTATTCTTCCATCGAAGATTATAAAAATGCAGAAAAATATATGGCTGAAATAATTGAAATTTATAATAATAATTTTTTAGGAACCAGATTTATAAGTTTTGGATTAGAATATTATGCCCTCATTAATATCAAATTAGAACAATATAAAAAAGCAGAAAATTATTTAAAAAATGCACTTGAAAATTTTAAAAAAAATTATTTAACAAATTCATCAATTATGTCTGAAAGTGAAATGAAACAGTACAAAAATACTTCTTTCATTCATTTCGAAATATATTATTCATTAATTGTTAGAGATAAATTAAATAATATATTAATCCTTACCGATATGTTTAACAATATTCTCTTTACAAAAGCTCTAGTTCTTAATTCGACAAAGAAAGTAAAGGAGCGGATTTTGAATAGCGGCGATTCGACTTTATCAAACAAATTTAAAGAATGGTTAGAAACAAAAGAATACATAGCCCGGCTCTACTCAAAAACTAAACAGGAACTTGAACAAATTGGTGTAAACCTCGATTCACTTGAGCAGTCAGCTAATGACCTTGAGAAAGAGCTATCACGCAAATCAGAAGCATTTGCGAAGGAATTTGATAAAAAACAGTTCACGTGGCAGGATGTGCAGTCAAAACTCAATGACGGAGAGGCGGCTATTGAATTAGTAAGATTCAATTACTTCGACAAAAGCTGGACAGATACAGTTTACTATGCCGCACTTATTATAACCAAAGATACAAAGGAACACCCTGAGCTTGTATTACTCGAAAACGGAAAAGATCTCGAAGAAAAATATTACAATGATTATCAGGAAATAATGCAACCTGATAAATTAGATGACGGTGAGTTATACACACAATACTGGCAGTCTATCAAAAAAAAACTGAATGGAATAAAAAAAGTATATCTCTCTTTAGATGGAGTGTATAATAAAATAAATCTTGAAACACTTCTTAATCTTGAGACAAAAGAATATCTTGCTGATGAGATTGAACTGCACATAGTAACAAGCACAAGAGACCTTGTTACAGCAAAGCCTGCGAAACCAACTAAAGCAAAGATTGCTTATCTCTTTGGAAATCCCAACTTCAAACTTGGAGAAGAACAGCAAATGCAATTAGCAAGTGCTTTAAGGACAGGTGAAAGACAGCTTTTTTCAGATAAACTGAGAGCTGACCTTGAAAGAACAACCGCAACTGATTTACCCGGCACCGAGACAGAAGTATTAAACATAAAAAAAATAATGAATGAGAAAGACTGGCAGGCAAAGGTTTTCACAGGTGATTCGGCACTTGAGGAGGAAGTGAAATCGGTGGATAATCCGACAATACTTCACATTGCAACACATGGATTCTTTTTTTCAGTTGTTGAAATAGTTGAAAGAAATATAAATAGCGAAGGTTTCATAAAACCAAAAGTATTCGGAATGGAAACATTCAAGGCTTATGAAAATCCACTATTGAGGTCAGGATTATTGTTTGCAGGTTCCCAGAGAACGCTGGATGGAAAGGAAGATGCAAAATCAAATATGGACAATGGAATTTTGACTGCTTACGAAGCAATGAACCTCAAATTAGACAACACGGAACTTGTAGTGTTGAGTGCCTGTGAGACAGGGCGTGGAGAAATAAGGAATGGGGAAGGTGTTTATGGTTTGCAAAGGGCATTTATACAAGCAGGAGCAAAAACATTGATTATGTCATTATGGAAAGTCAGCGATGAAGCTACACAGGAACTAATGACTTCTTTTTATACAAAATGGCTCTCAGGCAAGACAAAGCGAGAAGCTTTCAAGGAAGCACAAAATGAAATAAGAGCAAAATACAAATACCCGTATTATTGGGGTGCATTTGTGATGGTGGGAGAGTGAAAATCAATTACGAATTACGAATTACTAATTACTAATGAAAAAAAATAATAAAAATAAGCAGGAATAAATATGAAAAGAAAATTTTTTATAGCTCTGTTTTTAATGCTTTGTATCTTTGCTATAAATACAAAAGCAGAAAATGATACACTGATGGCAAAGGCTGTGTTTAAGCAGGTGTATTCTATAATGCCACTTGATTATAAAATTAACTTGCCAACAAAATTAGAGATTATTGAAACAGATGAAATAAATGCTTATGCTTCTTCTAAAACAGAAAAAAAAGGTCTTTTTAAAGTAGTCATAACAACAGCAATGCTGAAGGACGTGATTCAATCGGTTCCGGATAGACTTGCATTTATTATTGGGCATGAATTAGCTCATATTTCTCTTGGCCATCTGAATAACTATAACCCTAAAAATACCGATTTCCTACAAATCCAGTACACAAGGCAACAAGAAATTGATGCAGATACAACAGGCTTACAATATACACTCGCTGCCGGATATTCTTATGATAAGGCAATTGGTGCTATAAAGCATTTCCTGGATAAGGGATTGGATTATTCATCATTTGAAGGTTTAGGAATTGACCATCCTTCATGGAAAGAGCGGCTTATTTATATAGATAAATTCCAATCGAGTTTATGGAAATCAATGTGTGCTTTCGATAACGGTGTTTTCTTTTTACAAGCGGAACAATTAACTCCGGCTGTATATTGCTTCCGTTCTATTACGAAGGAATTTCCTAATTGCTATGAAGCATGGGCTAATCTTGGGTACGCATATTTAATGCAATATTGTGAAGCATTCGAGCCGGAAGATTTGAGGAAATATGATATTGGACAAATTGCAACAATGGGTGGATTTTTTTTAAGAGCCGAATCACTTGAAAGTGCAGTGAGAGGGATAAATGAAGATTTGTGGTGGGATGCTGTCGGTGCATTCAAGGAAGCTCTGAGATTAAAGTCAAACCTTGCTTTGGTTAAAGTGAACCTGGGAATTGCATATTTACTGGGTCCTAACGGTAAAGATGTGGGCAAAGCTGAAAAATATTTTTCGGGAGCAATAGAAATTGCCGATAAAGATACTACGATTGATGACTTGCAAAAAGCATATATTTATTATAATTCAGGTTTATCTTATCTTGCTAATAATGACACCATTATCTGCAATGAAAAATTTACACATGCAGTAGAACTCGAAAAAAGATTTTTTGCAACTGCTAATTCCGGCTCCAAATCTTCTGAAATTGACTCTTATATTTTATATAACCGAGCAATTTCCCTTATGAAAGAAAAGAGTATAATCAAAAATATTAAAAGTAGGGATAATTTTGAAAAATATCTTAAATCAACGCCTCCCGGCACAATTTGGTGGAAGTTAGCGTATAAATATTATTCTGATTTATCTGAAAATTTATCCCTGAGCAAATTCACAGAATCAGACTTTAAATCAACAATAAAAATCAAATTGAAACCGATAATATCATATAATTTAAATTCCGAAAAAATAATAACACTTGCAGACCCTATTGATGACGTTCTGTCAGGATTGAAAGAATATGATTACACAATGATACCTGTTGCGGCAAGAACTAATCTAAAAAAAATTGTTTTATCTGACCTTCATTTTGATATTCTGGCAAGCGATAAGGTCATTGCTATATTTGTGAAAGAAGGCAACCCGAATCAATTAATTCTGCAAAGTGTTGGATTGACTTCCGAAATAAGTAAAATAAATACAGGTATGACTTTATCTGAATTTGAATCATTAATAGGTGAAGAAAAAGACAATTATATATTTAAACAGTTATTCAATTCAGCAATCAATTACAGGTTTTATTATAATCTTGGATTGTGTCTGCGAATTAATAAAGAAACGAAAACAATTAAAGAATTTGTTATAACAAAAATGTATAAATTTTAATTTAGGAGGATTTATGAAAATTACGTACAGAAAAATAACGATTTTACTCATTCTCATTTTTATCACTACCCTATTCATGTTTGATAATGTCCAGGCAATAGGTAAGAGAAAACTTAGTTTAGAAAATTTATTGAAAAAAGGTAAGATTGAATATATTAAAACAGATGAGGGCTGGTTTAAAATCCCGATTACAGTTGGCGATGAAACAAGCATTATTTTTATGTATGAAGACAATATAATCAAAAAGGACCCATCAACAGCTTATATTAATATTTTGACTTTAATTTCAATATTACCGAAGGATTTTACTACCCCTTTTGCAATGATGAAAGAGGTTAATATGCTAAATAATAATCTGGATTTTGGGAAAGTAATAATTCTCAATGATAATAGTGCTTTATATTATGTATCGGGTATTTGGTCAAATCCCAAAACAACTGATAATCTGATGTTTGAACTTTATCATGCACATTATAAAAGGTTGGAGTTCAGAAAAACACTTTTACCATATATCAGCGAATAATTTTAACATGGGAGATTTACAATGAAAACAATAATAATTTATTTGACACAAATATGCTTTTTGCTCGTAATCAGCTATGGTTCATATTCCCAGGGAAATGAAAAGATGAAATTTCCTGATGCTTCTCAATTCAAAATTGATAAAAATTCAAAGACAAATAATCTTCCTGCAAAAAATTGGATAAATTACAGTAAATCAGAAAAAAAGAATTTTGCTCCAATAATAAAATATAAAAATATTGAACAGGTTAGAAAGTTCTCTGAAACATCAACAAAACCTAATTACAATTTTAATTTTGAAAAAGTAAAAGGAATAAAAAATGTTTTACCACCACTGCCGGAAGATAAAAGATTTACAGGTAAAAAGAATTTGATATTGCCCGGAAATAATACTAAATTTAAGTGAAAATTGGAAATAATTTATTTCAATTGGACATATATAATATTATGACATAATTAAGTGAAGAACTACCTCTTCAATCCCTTCACAAAATCATAATATTCACCTAAATCCACTGACTCCCATATTGCATCTCTATGCTTGTATAGAAAAGATTTCTTATGGAGAGCGATAAAAGTAAGCTCGTTGTTATTCATCTGTGCATGTTTGTAACACTTTTCTATATTCTCACCTGATAGGTTTAGTAACTTATCTACTTCGTGGTCATAAAAAAAGTAAACACAAGGAACTCCCTCTTCATCAATTGAATCGGCCACAAATTCTCGCAGTTTTTCAATGCTATCGAACTTGTAATCTACTGGGAGAAGCCAACCACCAGTAGTTTCTCCGCTTGCATTAGCCAAATTTATTCCGGGGAAAAACAAGGAAGAGTTACCCAAAGACAAATCTTTTAGCTTTTCCTCACCAACATATTTTTTATGATAAAGAATATAAACGTGGCTTTCGTGAATTGGGGGATAATCTACATCTTCTCTTAATTTTATTTCCATATCGTCTCCTTAAATAGATTAAAATATTATTAATCCAAACATAAGGGGAATGATGACATAATGTGGCGTTGTGGAATATAATTTTGAATTGTCTTAATTTACATTATATTTGTTTTGATTTATGGAAGACGAACCGTTAAATATCGAAAGACTTTTGTATCCTTCGACTGAAAAGGATGCAAAGCTTAAAGTTAAAATTTATTGTCCCTTTACCGGCAAAGAAATTACCGGTTTCAAATCTAAAATCGAAATTACTCTTACATTTAATGGGTATCTGATTCTTGATTACGAAGGTATTGAACATTCAATTGATATTACTCAATCTATGATAAATGAAAGTTCATTGCCGGTTCCTGATTACTATTCTTCAAAAATAATTCCACTCGTAAATATTATTATTACCCGCATAACAATAAAATCCCCATATATTGACAAATCATTTTCAATTGAACTGAAACCTGACAAGGGATGGAAATATAAAGATTTGAAATTTCTGAACATTGCTGAATTATATCCGGGTAAATATAAACTCGATGGTTATTATTCATTAAAATTTAAAGAATATCACGGAGATTTGAAAATAAAATTAACAAAAATCCGAACTCTTAAGAAATTGCTCAAGAAAGTTCAATACCTGGCGTATTTACATTATGATATTGATGAAAATGAATTACAATATAAGAATGAATTCTATGGAACAGCTACCCTTGAATAGAAAAAATACGTATGCTAAAATTAATCAAATTATGTGAGTATTTATGACAGAACTGGATAAAATTGCTACTGCACTGACAAAAGACGATTATAATAGATTCCTCATTCTATCAAGAAAAATTGGTTCTGGTAGTATTAGTCGTGGATTTGGCAGATTATTATTATACTTAAGATTTAATAAAAGAGTGCCGATTGTAGAAAAAATCATAAGGAAGGAGTTGGTCATCTCAAAAAAGGAATTTAAAGTTACAATAGATAGAATCAAAGAAAAATTAGATTATAATAATAATGATAAAATTGATGAGTTAAAAAGACTATTATCATTGGAGAGGAAGGAAAATAAAGAATATGAATTTGCCCCTTATCTTTGGTCAATTCATGAAAGAAGCATTCCTTCTTCAATTACAATGGCAGGTCTTACCGGAGCTATTTTTAAGCGTAGAATAAATCTTGGCAATGATTTTAATTTAAAAAGTCTGAAGGATGAAATTAGATTAGTGAAGCAGAATATTGAAATTAATAAAGATGAAAAGACGGCAGTTCATTATTGGGGTAGGGTTATTGAATATTTGTACAAACCATACCCCAATATCAATGTTTTTTTTGACCCAGAAGGAAATCTTTTGAGGTATGAGAAAGAGAAATATATTTTACCAATGTGCTATGTGTCTCTAAAATAATTTTCTTGTAAAATATTTAGTCTTAAATGTTAATAATATTCAGCTATTGGAATTGACATTGTTTCGGTATAAATTATATAAACGTATCTTTCGTGAATCGGAGGATAATCAACATCTTCTCTTAATTTAATTTCCATATCGTCTCCTTAAATAGACTAAAATATTATTAATTCAAACATAAGGAGTATGATGACATAATGTGGCGGGAAGTAATATCATTGTCAACTTAATTACTTTTTCAGCTTGTTCTAATTATAGATTGACAGGAGTAGGTAATTAAATACTTTTCTCATGATTTGAGGATAATCGGATAATAAATTAGAATTGAATTGTATCAATTTTTATATAACTATATTTTAGAAATCGCATTTAATATTTTAGTTCTATTACTGATAATAAGTTTTATATTAGTCAATGTATTTTCGATTAATTGTTTTACTTTCACACCTGTTCCCAATTTAACAGCTCTATACAAAAACATATATTCATTATTCCTATGATAATGTCTAAAAATTAAATTATCCCTTATTGGATATTCCGTAGTATCTTTAGTAATTTTCGTAATACCTGAGAAATCAAAAAATAGTTTCTTATCATAAAGACATTCAGCGACTTTTATTGCATAATCATCGGATTCACTGAGTACAAACGCAGTGTAATATTCACCTTGTACTTGTATACCCATTGCCAAATTTCTTTTTTTCCCATTACTTTTAATAATATATCCAATTTCAAATAATGGACTTTGATGAAAAAATCCTGAATTAACCCAAACAGAATTTTCTATATAATCTTTCCAATCTGAACTATTTGAGGAATGGTAAATTTTGAAATCCTTTAAAAATTTGTCTTTGGTAACTTTTTCACAAAGATTGAATGCTAAAATCGAATATTTTTTCTTCAAATATAAATCATGAATTCTCAAATCTTTAAGCGTCTTTAAAGGTTCATTATTGTAAATATGAAAGTTATAAAATTCATGTTTGAAATCTATTTTAATAAGATTATCAATTTCTTCAAGGTCTGAAACAAAATTACAATAATCATCAAGTATTCTATTATGATATTTATCTTTTACAGTTTCTCTTTTTAATTTAAGATATTTATTAAATTCTTTATAACTTATAAATTGCCAACCAATTTCCTCAATGTTGAATAACGGCTCAGAAAGACTAAGGAGTAAATAGAATTTTTTCTTATTTTTAAAATTTTTTTCCTTAGTGTTATCGAATTCCTGCTTAGTTATATTTAATTGTTCTTTATTAGGCAAGCTTTTTATTTTATTTTCAATTATCAACAAATATGAATTATCAAATTCAATCATTAAATCAATATGATTCTTTTCTCTGAGAATCTTTAGAGTTTTAGCCCTATACCCCCCAATGTACTTTCTGAAAATCCTAATTATTTCATCTTGATAATTTCTAGATAACCAATATATAAAATCACTATGAAATAGTTCTTTGCTACCTAATGAGAAATTGAATAGCGGTGAAGTAGTTAAATTATTTGAAATAGTTAATATTGATTTTGTCGGTTTCATTTGATTCTCCAAATTTATAATAATTATTTTTTCCTTTACACCTTCACCATACTCTCAGCCAGAGCCTAAGCCCTGATTTATATATAATAAATTTATTTCTGTAGTATTTTGACATCCTAATATATTCATTTATTTAATATAATCCAATATTCCAAAATATTTCTCTTTTTTGATGAAACCATCTGTGCGTACCCATTCTTCAACAGCATATTTCCTGAAGTATCTGAGCATTGTTGCTTTATTCATACTCGGATGTTTCAGAAGATACTTTGCCATTTTCAAGAGTAGTTCCTTGTTTCTTATCAATATGTCCTCTGCTGTTTGCCTGCCTTCTTCTATAAGTTCATAAGCTTCGTTATCGTACTTTTCTTTGTAGCGGAAGAAACTGTTTGTGCTAGGCGAAGGATATTGTATAGCAATAGGAATACTACCCATACCATCTTCTTTAATAGCCTCGATAGCCATTGATGTTGTTTTTAAAATATCGCCGGAACTGCCCATGCTTATATTATCCTCTCCGAAAACGATTTTTTCTGCAAGTATTCCGCCAAGACCTATGGCTATTCTTGCTTTCAATAGTTTTTTTGTCATCATATCTGTCGGTGTATCATCCTGGATTGACCCGGCATAATTTGATACAGAGGAATAACATGATATTTTAACAGGCAAAATTCTTGTTGTTAACGCAGCTACAATTGCATGTCCGCACTCATGAATAGCAACTGATGCCTGTTTATCATCTTTTTTTATTTTTCTGTGTGGCTCTATTTTCAAATCAGCAGGATATTTTTTCTCAAAAGCCGGAACAGCATTGCCGTTATAGAATCGGATAAGATGCTCGCTGTTTTCAAATAACCATTCCAGCTTGCTGATTTCGGCTTCCTGAACTAAAATATCATTAATGATTTTACCTATCGTTGATTCAATCAGCCGGTCCAATGTTGTAAGAACTGGTCTTGCTCCCTGAGTCGGATATACCCCCTCTTTGTAAATAATATTATGAAGCGAAGAATCATATTGTATGTCAAGACCAAACATATTTTGAACTTTATGCTTGAATTGATTCAGATTCAGTTCTATCAGTTTGCGGTAAGCATCAGAGCTGAATGCAGGGTAAATAATATGGTTATTACCGAGCCTTGATATTTGTTCATTTCTGAAACGTTTTTGCAGTGCCATTTTAATATCATTGATATTGATTTTCAACGTTTGATTGTAAAACCAGTCAGCATCATTATCGGGATTCATATCGGAACTGAAACGATACACTTCATCAAGGTTGCCGACATTAAATATTAGAAACTTGCTTAAGTCATATTCTTTGGGTTTATTTCCAATTCTTATTATAGTGTCAATATATTCAATTAACTCATTTGGCTGTTTGCTCATAATGAATTGTTCATATTCAGTTACATCATCAAACCCTGCATTATCGAGCTTATAAATGTCATCGTAATAATTTCTTGGAAATAAATAAACATCACCAATTTCTTCTTTAACACGATTTCTATAATTGTAAAAATCATAACTCATACCAAGAATTAAGGAATTTTTGTCAACTAAGTTAATAAATGATTCTTTATTCTTAACAATCATTCCGTTCTCAGCTTCTATGTTTCTTCTTATACATTCTTTAAGAATTTTTTTTAAATCCTGAAGTCTGTATATACATCTTGGTTTATCAAAAACAGTAAATTTCCCTTTATCCAGAATTTCCCATATTATCCTTGAATTTGAGCGGTTCTTTTCATTTTTTCCTTCATTTATTGTTCTGCAGAGCTGAAACTCATCAAAACATATAATACCTGAATTTCCTAATAAGTGGTCGAATTCATCTGTTAGAATTCCTTTAATATTTCCTGATTCTGCATAATAACCCATGTCAAGGTTGATATAAAAATCATCCAAATCCAATAGCTCGACAACTCTTTTAATGAGTGAGGTTTTGCCAATACCTGTCATACCCCAAAGATTAATTATGAGAGGCTTCAGTTGGTATTCACTAAAAAGATACCAGGATTCGAACAAGTAAATCAGTTCATCAATTACTTTGTCAATACCGACAAATTCCTGCTTCAGAAGTTGCTGAACCTCCTGAAGTTTTTTTTTCCTATTGATTATCTCATTTTGTTTTTCAATTGATAATTTCATAATTCACCATTAGATTTACTTTAATACATATTATTATTTGTACGAAACTAAATTTTATAGCGTCATATTGTGGCACAAGAAATGAGATAATAATAATATAATTAATTAAATTAGGTATTGACTTACTTACTTATTTTCTCTATCCTTTTGGAATACTGTATAATATTAAATCCCAGTTATTAGGGTTACTTTGTAGGTCCTAATGAATATAATTATTTTATTCAGATGTCAATATTATTTTATGCGTTTAGTCCTTCCTTTTTAAATTCTATGTCATATTTATTTTTAAGGAATTCCGTCATTTTCATTTTTCTTGTGTTTATGAAATCAATTGGTTTTTCCCAAATTTCATTTAAAAAATCAATTTGCCCATTTTTGTCGGTTGGAAATAGAAAATCGTATTCTGATATGTATTTACTGCCGATAATTCTATCACCCTTTTTATTTACTGCTTTGTCTGTAAAGAATTCTTTTGGATGTATATTCGTTTTATACCCATTGATTTCACCTTTTGTTGGTTGCATATTCCAAATGATATTAACAGCTTTATCATATTCAGGTGTTTTGCCAACAAGTTTATTTGGGAATATATGGTCTATTTCAGGATTGAAACGACCTTGCATATCCGGTTCGAATTGATACATTCTTTCAGGAGTTAAGATTTTAAGTGTAAACCAAACATAACCCACAAAAGATTGTTCATGGATTTCAATATTTCTTAGTTTCCTTTCGGAAATGTAGCTTTCTATCTCCTGCAACGGGAAATCAAATAAACCAGATGAACTTGATGATTTTTCCTTAATGATGCGAGTAAAATTGTCTGCATAACTTTGTAAACTCCAGTCATTAATTTGAGATTTTATAAAGTATTGATTTATTTTTTTTAGGTTATCTCCTGATAGGTTTTTAAATCCAAATCCTTTATTATATATTTCATAGAAATAAACCATTATGGGAAGTAAAGCTAAATTTCTCGGCACAATGGAAGAATTATTTATTTTGAATTGTCCAAATATATAATCAGAGAAAAATGATAACAAAGGTTTTTCTAATTTATCCCAAGCAGTTTTAAATTCTTGTATTTCTGTACTTTTCACTTTTTTAGGGTCTATCCGAACTCCTTGCTTAACTATCAAATTTAAAAGTTGTAGTATATTGTACGCATTGAATAAATACCCTTTGCCTGTTGAATTATAAATATTCTTTGAACAACTTTGAAGGTTTTCTTCAAATTCGTAGTATTCATTTTTGATTTTTGAAGATATATCCTTTACGGAAATTCCTAAACATGACATAACTCTTTCCTTTAAATTAATTAATTATTATATTTTCTCTTATATAATACAACCTTGTTTTTGATTCGAATTTAATTTATATTGCGTCATAAAGTGGCATAATTAATAGGAGAATAAAAAATTATGGCTTATACAGAAGAAAATAAGTCAGAGCAGGCAAGAAGAGTTTTGTTTATTTATAGTCTTTTTTTGCGAAACATCAAGCTAACAATAAATGAAGTGCTGGATGAAATTAACAAAGAGTTTGGTGATGTCTCAAAACGCAGTGTACAGCGTGATTTGCAGGTATTGAAAGATTCCGATTACATTCAATCCGAAAACAAAGGCAGGAACAGTTTCTGGCGACTAAACAGAGGCAAGAAAATAACTCTTCCCACACAAATCAAAACCAGCGAACTGCTCTCATTCTATATTCTCAAAGCTTACCTCAAAACATTCAAAGGTACAGCCATTGAGGAAGACATCAACAACCTTACAAAAAAATTGGAAACACTTGCACCCGGTGATGCAATATTGGAAGAAACAATTTACTGGGACCAGAATCCCGGATATTATAATTACAGAGATAAGAACCAATTGATTAGCAAACTACTTCATTTTATTCACGAAAAAACCTGGGTAAAGATGGAATATGAAAAGATGTGGGAAGAAGGGACTGTAAGAAGTTATGATATTTTACCTGAATCACTCTTTACTTATGGAGGGACAATCTACCTAATAGGGTATTTGCCAAAACATAAAGCATTCCTGAACTTTGCAGTACAAAACATCATCAACCTTGAAGAATCAAGCTATCAATCAAGGAAATATCCTGAGTTTGATTATGAGAAGTTCCGCAATGCGAGGTTCGCTGTAATGGATGGTGAATTATCAGACGTGGTTCTCAAGATAAAAAAAGATTTTGTAATATACTTTGAAAACCGTACATGGCACCCATCACAGAAAGCAACTACCGACAAGTCAGGAAATATGATTTTACGTCTTAAAGTACCGATACAACCTGATTTCATTTCATGGATTCTTCGCTGGACAGAAGCTATAACAGTAATATCACCCGAATCACTGAAACAGAGATTGAAGAAGATATATGAGGAAGCGATTAAGTGGTATTAATTGCAATTGGTGCCATCAAACGTTCAATATCCACTAGAATAAGTGATTCAAGCAGATTTTGCATAGAGATTTAGAAGTTGAAAATATGTTAATTAATTTTCTTTGACTGTAGATTTCAATTGATTTTCCAAAAATATTAATTTGGCAAGAGATGACGGGTTTTAAAATTACTGTTAAGTGTTACTTTTGGTATAAAGAACAATAACATTAAACTTAATTGATAAATCATGTTAAGGGTTATTTGGTCTTAACAATTTAAATATTTTATCAATGAGTTTTTCTTTTCTATTTTCAATAAAACTTTCAAAATTATCAAAGCCTAAATTTATATCAGTAGGAATTAACGATGACTCTAAAAACTCCTTATTTTGTTCATTTCCCCAATCAATGAAGTCATCATTACTTTTAACAATATTTACTGATGGATTGAGAAGATGTAAATTAATTATTGAATTTTTATGTAATTCATAATACTTAATTTGAGAGTCATTTAATTTGAACTTTTTGTATTCATCTTCATTAAATTTACTATCAGGGAAAATATGGTCTTGGTGACATTCATCCCAATACTTATTTTGAGTTATTAAAAGCAGAATCAAATGCGAATATTTTGAACCGAATGATTCTCTATTAATCCATTTTTCCACATCATCTTTTTCAATGATTTTACCAAGATTAATATCTTTAAAAGATTTGTTATTAATAATGGCTTCTCTTACACAATACTTCGGACAAAAATAATAAAAAATCAGGCAGCAATAGTCCCGTAATTTCTAAATTCTCTGAAAACTGAATGGAATTTTATCAAACTCAGGTC
>MHAY01000091.1 GCA_001804705.1 Ignavibacteria bacterium RIFOXYC2_FULL_35_21 | reverse complement strand
CTTTATTCAGAACCTAATAAATATTATGTTCAACAACCTTTATTCAATTAAATAATGGTCAACGTATTTCAGGACAAGACAAAGGGGGAATGGGAAGTGGAAAGAGGAATAGGAAATGGTTGTTTAAGGAAAACCCCCGAACCTCCTTTGAAAAAGTGGGCAGATTCTTGACTACGCTCAGAACGACAGAAAAAACAACCCCCTGAATCCCCCTTTGATATGGGGGCGACCCTTCGACAAGCTCAGGGTGACTAGGTTATGGATTCCGTGTCAAGCACGGAATGACATCTTTCCAATTACAATACATAATTCAGAATTAATTTCAGTTGACTTTGTCAAAATGGAGGCTGAATATGACTTCAGTACCAATTTGAACCTGGCTTTCGATATTGAATGTTCCGTCATGAAGTTCGACAAGTTTCTTGGCTATAACCAAGCCTAATCCGATTCCCTGTTGCTCGTACACACTTCTGTCAAATTGTGAGAGTGCCGCAATACTCGATATCTGCTCCTGGGACATACCTCTTCCGTTATCTTTGATTGATATATAAAACAAGTTGTCTTCTATCCACGAGTTGATAAAGATTTTTGAGCCTTTTTCCGAAAACCTCAAAGCATTGTCAATTAACTCATCAATGATTTTATGATAACTTTCCGAGGAAATCTGAGCTTTTATACCTATTACATTGTTTAAGATATTCAAATCATCCCTTCTGACGTATTTATCAGCAATAAGATGGGCAATATCTTCAATCATAGCAACCGGTTCTGCCGTTGAAAAGGAACGTAACATTGTTTTCTTTTGAGGACTCGATATGATTGATTCGAGGCTGACATAAAAAAGGAAATTTTCTGCAATTTTAATTAAACGCAATGCCGATGAAATAATGTCACCTGCCAGTTCTTTCACCTCTTTTGTTTCGATTTCATCCGCTGAATTATTGATGTACCTGGCAGAGTTGATAACTTCGTTTAAAACAGTACGAAATTCATGAGGAAGTGCATAAATAACGCTTTTACCAACCTTATCAACTTTGTCCTGAACATGCTTTTCAATAAGTGTATGTCTTTTCCACTGAGCATCAATTGCGGCAATAAGTTCATTACGAGTGTAGGGTTTTACTATGTAATCATCAGCACCTTTTTCCATTCCCGTTCTCATATTCTTTTTCTCGGTCAAAGCAGTCAGGAATATGAAAGGAGTTGTAGTTGTATTCGGTAAATTTCTTACTTTTTCAAGCACACCGTATCCATCTAAACCGGGCATGGATATATCACATAGAATAAGGTCCGGTGTAACATTTGAAGCGATTTCAACCCCTGTTAATCCGTCGGAAGCCGTGAAAACTTCGTATCCTTCAAAACGCAGCAGGGTTGAAGTGCTGTCGAGTATATATTCTGCATCATCAATTACGAGTATTTTTTTCATCATTATAATTTACCTAAATATGTTAATTAATGTACGGGAAAAATCTTATCAGTTATCTGGTTACTTATCGAATCCAAAGGGTCAGTAAAGGTTGATGAGGGAGGACTGATTATTTTGTATGAATCCGGATAGAAATAAGCCATTAGAAAATTTCTTGCAATAGGAGCTGCAACTACACCTCCAAAACCGGCATTTTCAACAAAAACGCATATAGCGATTTGCGGATTTTTCATTGGTGCAAAACAAATAAACCATGAATGGTCTCTTCCGTGAGGATTCTGGGCTGTTCCTGTTTTTCCGCATACTTCTATTCCCTGTATATAGACAGAACTTGCTGTTCCGGCACCTGAATTAACTACATCCCACATGCCTTTTTGGACAATATCAAAATACTTTTTGTCAATTGGTATTTCTTTCTTATCATAGCTAATCGGCTCAATCTTATTTGTAATATTATTATGTATATACCTGACAACATGTGGTTGGTAAATAGTCCCTTTTGTTGCGATTGCTGAAGCATAAAGTGCCATCTGAATCGGGGTAGCAGCTATTTCTCCCTGTCCGATTCCGTAATTTGCAAGATATCCTGCAGGTATTTCGTCAAATGAACCAAAGTTATTAATGAGCCATTCTTCAGAAGGGAATTTACCTTTGCTTTCACTTGGTATGTCAACAAAAGTCTTATCGCCGAATCCAAATATTCTTGCCCATTTAAGCATTTTTTCAAAACCAAGTTTCATCGCTGTTTCGTAGAAAAATACATTACATGAGACTTTAATTGCATTTCGAACACTTATTGTTCCATGTGCACCATGGCATTTGAAATTTTTGAAACCAAGTTGAATAGAACCTCTGCAATTTACTGTAGAGTTAATATCAATTATGCCTTCCTGCAATGCTGCTAAAGCAACAAGCATTTTCCAGGTTGAACCGGGAGGATAAGCTGACATGATTGACCTGTTATACATTGGATAAGCAGGGTCATTTATAAGCTTATGAAACAAATCAGAAGGTATTTTACCTGCAAAATCTCTTGGATTGTAATCAGGTTTACTTGCTATAGCAAGTATTTCTCCATTATTGGGGTTTAAAGCAACAAGAGCTCCTCTTTTCCCTTTCAACAGGGTTTCGGCATGAGCCTGAAGCTTTTTATCAATTGTTAAAAACATATCGAATCCGTTTCTGGAGGGTATGTCGTTTCTTCCATTGTCAAAACTTGCTACCTTTTTTCCAAGTTTATTAATTGTTACAAACTTAATACCTTTATTACCCCTAAGTATTTCTTCATATTCTTTTTCTAATCCTGTCTGTCCGATAACATCGCCTGATTTGTAATAGGGGTATTGCTTCAATTGCACTTCGGACACTTCACGGGAATATCCAAGCAGATGTGCCATGTTACCGTAGAAATTATATAACCTTTTGAAATCCACAACTATTTCCACCCCGGGCAAAAGGTCGTTATATTCTTCTATTAGAGCTGTTTTTTGAAAATCGAGGTCACGAAATAATTTAATGGGTGTGAATTTTGAAACATTCTTATATGGAAGCAAAGCTTCATTAATTTCCGATGAATCCATTTCCAGAATTGAAGACAACAATATAAGCGATTCCTTTGTGAAATCGTTTTTTGTTATAGAAAGAGTGAATGAAGGTTCATTATTGACAATAATATCTCCATTCCTGTCGTAAATATCTCCGCGGAACGGTTCGACGACAACTTGCTTGATTGCCTGAGATTCACTCTCAAGCTTATAAGCACTCCCCTGAATAATCTGCATGTAACCTAATCTCCCGATAAATACAATTGCTAACAGAACGATAATCGTTCTGAATATATTCCTTCTTTGCTTAGAAGCAAAGTCCGGATTTGTATCTATTAAGGTTTCAAATGCCATAATATTTTATATTATTTTTATGCAAATTATAACACTATTTTTTATTTTCAAGTAGTTTTTTTTCAGTTATCTGAGTAAACGCAAATGCAAAAGCCATTACAAATACCCCATCACGAACATTAAATAGTGTAGTTGAAAAATCTGAAATAATCATTACTAATAATCCGCAAAAAGAGCCCAATGACAAAATTTTATAAAAATTTTCCTTACTTCTAAAAAATAATATAAATGATTTTATAGTAAAATATAACAAGAAAAAGATATAAAACAGCGATAAAGGAATACCAATTTTGTAGAATAAAAACAAAAAACCATTGTGTGTAATTGACGTATGTGCGGAAGCGTGTGCAATTGGATTAAAAAAACTGAATTTTTTTTCCAAACCATTACCTCCCATCGGATATTCTGAAATTCTTTTTAGGACAACCTTGTATTCGGCTAATCTTGCCTGAACCGATGGGTCTTTTCTTCCCTGTGTCGAAGATGACAGCCTATACTCATACGCTTTTAAAGCAACGGTGGTACCGCCCTCAAAGGCAATCATTACAGTCAGGATTAATACTGTAGAAAATGCAATGGAATAAGTAATAAGTTTGATTTTTTCTTTGGCAGGTAAAATAATAATAAATATAACTAATTGGATTAGGAGAATTAACCAAAATGTTCTTGAAAAAGATGAAATAAGTGCAAATGCACTTATGATAGTTAAAATTATGTAAATAAATTGTCTTAAAAATTTCTTTTCAAATAATATTGCCAGTATTCCAAAAGCTGTTGTTGTTGTGAATAGAGCTTGGTTTATTCTTGCGGAAATTAAAATCTGGTAGGCATAAACAACATTTGCCATGCCAATTTGATAATAATCGTAGAGTTGCTGTAATTCTGTTAAAATGCATACTGCTGCCAATAAAATAAGTAATCTTTTTAAATACTTTTCGTCGCTGAAATAATATCGGTAAGGGAAATAAAACAGTGCTAAAGCCATAATTGAGTATTCCCGAATCCAGTCAAGGAATGATACACCATGAATTACAGCAATAATTGAGTTGCTAAAAAGGAGGATGAAAAAAGCCAATATAAACCAGTCTCCCAGGTTTGTAACGAGTTTGGCCCTTTTGATTGCGATTTGCCAGAAGAACCAGGAAAATAATGTAACTAAGTATAAAAAAGCAGCGATAACATCAAGTATGGAAACACCTACTTCACTTTTCCTGAAGAAAATGAATAAGCTAAATGTAATTGTATAAAGCCAAAATCGAGGGTATTTGATAAAAAAATAAATTAATGCCGAGCCTAATATAATTCCAAGGACTATGTATTCATTTTGCCGATAGATTCCGATGTATAACATGATTAATGACACAAGTGCAAAAGATGCAATTGCTAATGCCGGTAGTTTGTTGTTATATGAAAACAATCGTGGTAATCCCGGTAACTCAAGACTCGTTGTATAATTCTGCTTCACAGTACTTAGACTTTGTTTTTGCTGTTATCAATAAAACTTTTATAGTTGTTTTTCAGGTTATAATAACCATTGACAAGAAGAACAAGCAAGATGGAAAGTGCAAATCCTCCGAAAGTTGCCCCAAGAACAATTATAGACCTTTTGGGTTTTGATTTTTTATCCGGTTTGACAGCGGGGTCAACGACAACCAGAGACATAGTCTGCCTTGATTCATCAAGCCTGGCATCTTCGAGCATAGGTTGTAAAAAACCTTTAACTTTGGAAAAAGTTTCATATTCGGCATATAATCTCAAATATTCTAACCCAACAGATGTAGCATTTTTCAAAGGAAAATTCCCCGCAAAACCGGGCTTGGATTCGACTTCAGACACTTTATTACGAATCTTAGCGATTAAATCCTTTTGAATTTGAGTATAAGGGTCATTCTCACCATATTTATTCTTCAAAAGTTCATGCATTATTTCCTGCTGAATCAATTCTGCTTTAATGTCAGCATAAGCTGAACTAATAGATGAGGCTTGATCCATTGGGGAGAATAGGAATGTTTTTCGTGAAAATTTTTGCAACGAGTCGGCTATTACTTTTATGGTTGCATCAATAGTATTAAGCCTATTCTCTATGTATTCCTTGCTCTTAGTCGCTTCTGTATGAAGAATTTTTTCAGCAAGGCTGTTTGTAATGTTAATGTATGTATTAGCCATATCGGCAACGCGATTACGTTTTTTATCCGTTACAGTTATTGAATAATTACCTTCACTTTCAAATTCAATTTCAATATTATTTTCAAATTCTTGAAGAATTTCAGTGTGCAATGAATCGGGTATTTCATATTCTTTAGCCAAATTATATCTTTGAATCATAGAATCTTTGACAGTACGGCTATTTAATAAAACTAAATAGCTGTAACCTTCAACTTGGCCACCCTTGAGTTTTGTTAATCCAAATTCCCTTAAAGTCGATGAGATGTTTGACATTGCATTTTCAAACAATGAGCCTATCGCTTTTTTGGGAGGTACTGCATTAACTGTTGCAGAATACCAGTTCGGCATAATTAAGGTAATAATAACCGAAGCAATACAAGATATAGCTGTTACTATTAAGATAAATATTTTATGCTTTATTAGCAAAGCTATGTAAAAAACGCCATCGAAATTCTTAATATCAGTATGAATATTGTTTGTTTCCATCGTTTAATGGGTATTAATTAATAATAATTCTATTGGTAAACTATGTAATTGCAATTTAATAAGAATAATTTAAACCACATTATTTACTTTGATAACTCAGTTAATGGATTTGGCAAAAAAGGTTTATTTGGTAAATCATCCTCCCTGACTTTAATTTCACCGTCCTCAAACAAAAGAGAAGGGCTAATAACCGAAGACCCGACATATAAATCACCACCGGTAATATATGGAGATGTTATTGACGGCGCCAACAAATTAAGTACATAAAGTTTATTTCCAACATTCAGAATATCTTTAAAGGATTGTACTGTGAAGCCATTTGCATCGCAACCACGGACGAGTTCCTCCCTGCCATCCCTAAAGACCTTATAGACGGTTAATAGGTTAAATGCCTGAGGATTATAATTAAGGCTTATATGGGTCGGTGCAATCCTTTGTAAAGTAGTATAAAAAATATTTTGATTAGCTGCTTTCTTGACAATTATTCCGAAAGGGAGATCTCTATCCCTACAGAGTTTTAGCATTTGGCTGATAAGTTCCTTTCTTGTTTTTCTATGATTTTTATCCGAGGATATTTCGACAATGCTTAACATCGCCGCACCACCGCGTTTGTGTCCATTGCTAACGCTTATTCTTTTGGATGGTACTCTCGAGGAAAGAAGGCTTTTTAGATAACCATCTTTTACTAAATTAACCTGCTGTGCTAATACTCCTTCATCATCAATTTTATAACTACCAAGAAGTGGTGTTTTATCAAAATATCCTTTATTTGGGCCGGCACTTATTGATAAAAATTCAGGGAGAACTCTGCCCCCGATTTTATTTTGGAATGCCATATACCTGTCACTTTCCTGGACACCTGATTCTGTCATAGGTGAACGTTGCACAACAAGATTGGGTGCAAATACCTGGGCGAACAGTTCGGCTGCTGCATTATCTTCAAATAATACTGGGCCCGAATAACTTTCTTCAAGAATTGGCGATTTCTCAAGTAAAGTTAAATTTTCTGCGATAGATAAAGCCGACTTGCTTAACGAATCTTCTCTCGGAATTTCATAAGGTGATTTGGAGTATGCCGAATACATGTCATATAGGGGCATTCCGTCATCAGCTTGTGTAGCAGCGAGGATTTCGATACCACTATAAAGGCCGGTTTTAATATATTCTCTTCCTTCGCTGTTTAAATAATAAACGGTTTCGGGTATATATTCCAAACCGACATAAGATATTTGAAGATTTTTATATGAATTAAATTTTGAAGAAACATTCCTGCATAAATCTTCAAATTTGTCAACATTGAATGCCGGAATTGGTATTGTATCGTAATTTTTTTCGGGTGGTAATTTAATGAAGTCAGGTGTACTGTCTTTTCTCGTTTTATTCTTTAGGGTGGCAATTTTTTTTGATAATATCTCGGAAGCCTGCTTGTAAGCCGCATCGGATGCAAGCCACAGCTCACGCCTCAGGCTTTTATAGTCAATTTCATAAGGCACAGTACGGCTTTTGTAATTTTCCTCTTCGTCTGTACTGCCAAACAATCCAAGGCTTATGTCGAAGAAATTTGAATTATCAAAAGAGTAGTCTCCAACTCTTATATTCACATTTAATTCTGCTTTTTTATCTTTTGCAGAGTTAGTTATAGTTCCGAGTGTAGAAGTAATATGATAGGAGTCATATATTTTCAGAGTATATTCGATGTAATACGGTTTTTGAAGTGATTCGAGATGCAATTCATTCATTGACCTGTTTATTTCATCCCTCATTCCTTTCATTATCTCGTTGGTGTTTGTTGCCTTCAAAGTAACAAAAAACACAGCAAATAAAAGTGTTATTATTATATAATTTTTTCTCATAATTCTTTCCGATTATTCATTATTAAAATCAAGGAGCATTTAAAATAGGCGGCTTTGCCTGGGACTTTGCTTTCTTCTGAACTTCAATTCTTGATACTAAAAGATTGGGCGAGCTTGCCGAAACAGGCACCGAACCCGATTCTGCTCCACAGATACCGTTGAATGTTTCTAAATTATTTGCCGCAGCTATGATGTTTGAAAAAGTTGTCAGCGGGGTTCCTATAAGGTCAACACCGCGGACTATTTCATCGGGTTTGCCATCAACATATATTTTATATACTATCAAAGGATTCACGTTGAATGAATTTGGGATTGAACGTGATGTGAAAGTAAATCCACCTTGCACTTTTTTGAAAAGCAACCCAAATTCCAATCCCTGCTTCTTACATTCTTCTCTTAACATTTCTTTTAAAGTGTCAATAGGAACTGATTTGGCCGTTTCGACAATGAGGTTTGATTGCCTCGATACCGCACTCAAACCTGCCTGTTTTCTGCCATGTCCATTAGATTTCGGGAAATTTTCAACGGGGGAGCGGGACATCAAAAAGTTTTTGAAAACACCGCTTTCAACACACTGAATCTTTTGGGCAGGAACTCCTTCATCATCATATTTATAATAGCCTGAAACAGGAAAATTATTCAGGTAATTAATTGTCGGGTCAAAACTAACACTTAAAAAATCAGGTAATATTTTTGAGTTAATGAAATTTTTAAAAGTCTGTGAATTGTCAGGGTCTTTAAGCCTGTGGCCCTCGACTCTGTGTCCGAAAATCTCATGAAAGAAAACACCAGCGGCTTCACCTGACAAAATTGCAGGCCCTGTGTAAGTGTTCATTACAGGAGCTGTTCTTAGTTCAGCAAGAGTTTTAACAAGTTTTTTTGCTTCACTCAGCATTGTATTTTCGTCAGGCAGGCTATCAGGATTAAAAGCAAAATATACCTTGTATAATGGCAATGCCATACCGTCGTCAGCCTTTGTGGATGCTGTCATAATTACATTTGCTCTCATTTCAGATTGGGTAATGGAAGAACCTTCGGAATTTATAAAGTATTTTGTTGTGTTACTGATTGTCAGGTAAGTTTTATTTTTATATAACCATTTTTCAGAAGAAAGTATTTCTGATATTTTTCTTAATCGGTCTTCCCACAATTTCTTATCAATGTTTAGTGTTTTGGGCTTCTCAGAATAATCGTAAGCTTTTTCCTTTGTGAAATCGGCAGAAGTGTCTTCTTCCTGCACTTTAATAGTAGTGTTTGTCAGCACTCTTTCATAACTTTCTATCGCTTTCTTGTAATGCTGGTCAGTTGCAAACCATATTGCATTCCTCAGGGCAATTTCATTATCATCCAATGGCAGGTCATAAGCGTTTCTTTGTCCACCCATATTAAAAGCTTCGCCTCTGACAATGTGAGTATTGTCAAATTTGTAACTGCCAACTCTTAAATCAATATCTAATGTCCTGGATTTATATTCGGAATTTTTCAGAATTTTTCCATCCACAGATTCAATGCTCAGAATATGTGAATCATAGATATAATAGGATAAATAATAAGGCGGAAGCTGTTGTTCCTTCAATCCTTCCATTGTCCTGTTTAACTCTTTTTGAGCAGCATCAAGCACAATTGACTGAATTTCTGAATGTACTAAATTAGGAATTACAAGTATTAGAAAGATTAGTATTGTTCTATTAATTAATTTCATACATTTTCCTGATAAACCGTGTAAATCTGAACTTCAAATTCAAATATAACGGAATAAAGGTTTATATATTGCCATATTACAATGATTTGTATATTTGTTAATTATTATTAGAAGATATTTCAAAATCGAAATCGTCAACAGTTGCATCAAGCTAAATAATGAAGATGGTATTGTTAGAATTATTAAATAAGGTTCATTTTACTTTCGATGATATTAAAAACCTTCTTTCTTTTCGGAGTAAAGAAGATATTGACATGTTGCGGGATTTTGCATATCAGGTTATGAAGCAAAATGTTGGTGAAACTGTTTATCTGCGGGGACTCATTGAATTTTCAAATATCTGTATCAACGATTGTTATTACTGCGGCATCAGGAAAAGCAACCATAAAGTTAAAAGATATACACTCGATAAAGAAGAAATTTATGAAGCGGCAAAGTGGTGTGCCGAACAGGGTTTTGGGTCGCTTGTGCTTCAGTCGGGTGAAAGAAATGATGAACAATTCATAGATTTTGTTGAGGATATAATTATAAAAATCAAGTTATCAACTAAATCCGAAAAGCTGCCGAGTGGACTTGGAATAACGCTTTGTGTAGGGGAGCAAACAAAAGAAACATATCAAAGGTTTTTCAATGCCGGAGCTCACAGATATTTATTAAGGATAGAAACAAGCTCTCCGGTGTTGTTCAAAAAGATTCACCCTGATTTTCAGTTATATGAAAGAAGGATGGAAGCTCTGAAAAACCTGAAGGAGATTGGATTTCAGGTTGGCACAGGGATAATGATTGGAATTCCCGGGCAAACTATTGATGACCTTGCTAATGATATTCTGTTTTTTAAAAAAATGGATATTGATATGCTTGGGATGGGTCCCTACATAATTCATTCCGATACTCCTATGAATGTATATTATCAAGAATATACTGAAAGAAAAAGAGAAATTTATGAGCTTGCTTTGAAGGTGATAGCTGTAACGAGAATTGTTTTGAAGGATGTTAATATTGCATCCACGACTGCTCTTCAGGCAATGTATCCGATGGGAAGGGAAGCAGGGCTGATGTTTGGTGCTAATGTAATTATGCCAATGCTGACACCAACTCATGTCCGGAACGATTACCAGTTATATAACGGTAAACCTTGTATTGATGAGTTTACATCCGATTGTTTTGAGTGTGTTCAGCAGAGAATAGAATCAACCGGCAGAAAAGTCGGTAAAGATGAGTATGGAGACTCAAGGCATTATTTTAATAATAGACATTTAAACGAATATGGATACTTGCTTTCGCCGGAATGACAATTATTGGTAATTATTTCACAGCAGTTTCGGCATTAGCTCTGAGTTGTTTGATGTTTGAAATAACATCACCTTCAAATACACCTGAGCCGCTAACGAGCATATTAGCACCTGCAGAAACAATGTCAGCAACATTGTCTATTTTTATTCCACCGTCAACTTCTATATCAATATGCTCAAGCTTATTCTTATTGAGAAAATTCGTAAGTGTTTCACATTTCTTCAGTGTTGATTTAATAAATTTCTGTCCACCGAATCCCGGGTTAACAGACATCAGTAGTATGAAATCGCAGTATTCTGCTGCATCGAAAGCGTAATCGAGAGGTGTAAGAGGATTAAGAGCTATACCGGCTTTTATATTATAGCTTTTTATCAAAGATAAAGTTCTGTGCAAATGTTTTTGACATTCCACGTGAATAGAAATATAATCGGCTCCAGCATTAACAAATTCATCAATATATTTTTCAGGTTCTTCAATCATCAGGTGGCAGTTCAAAGGAAGTTTTGTAATCGGTTTTATTGCTCTTACAATAAGGGGACCTATTGTAATATTCGGAACAAAATGGCCATCCATAATATCGCAGTGCAAAATGTCTGCTCCGCCTTTTTCGCACTTTTTAACATCGTCAGCCAGATTGGCAAAATTAGCTGAAAGAAGTGATGGTGCTATTTTTATTTGTCTTTTCATAATCAATACAAATTATTTAAAGAATACTATTCTAAACCGGTTTTTACTCTATAAATTGTATTACTTTTCGCTTTCTTCTTTTTCTTTTTTCCCAATTGTTCTCTTGCGGCTTTCCTTAATTCTTCGAGCCTTGCGTCAACCTTGCCGAAAACTGTATTTGGGGGATATGTCCCGTCTTCATTCATTTCACCAGCAGGCAAACCCAATAGCAAGTCAATGCCCTCCTCAATTTTCTGTATTGAATATAAATGGAACTTACCGGCTTTAACGGTATCAATTATTTCCTGTCCGAGCATCAGGTCACTCACATTTTGTATGGGTATAATCACACCCTGGCTGCCTGTCAAACCGCGTTCTTTGCAAATTTCAAAGAAACCTGTGATTTTTTCATTGACACCACCTATGGGTTGTATATCCCCTTTTTGGTTGACAGAACCCGTTATTGCTAACGATTGCTTTATAGGGATTCTGCTGATTGCCGAAAGCAGGGCATAAATTTCAGCCGCAGTGGCACTATCTCCGTCAATACCTCCATAGTTTTGTTCAAATGCAATCGAGGCAGATAGATTCAATGGTTTGTTTTGTGCGAACCTGTCTCGGAAAATACCGGAAAGAATAAGAACACCTTTGTTGTGTATAGAGCCGCTGAGGTCAGCTTCACGTTCAATATTAATGATTCCCTGGTTGCCAACACTGATTGATGCTGTGATTCTCGATGGCTTGCCGAATGACAACATTCCTGTGTCAATGATTGTTAATCCGTTAATCTGTCCTACTCTTTCACCATCCGTATCTATCAGGGTGCTGCCGTCGAGGATGTAGAATTTATATTTATCGTCGAGGAGGTCATTTCTCCTGCGTCTCCATTCAATAGCTTTTTCAACATCTTCCCTGTTGATAAATTTTTCTTTGCTGTATCTATCATAGAAGGCAGCCTCGCGGAGAATATCGGCAACATCCGAAAATTTAAGCGTAATTCTTTTTTGTGAACCGGCATGTTCTGCTGCCCATTCTGTAATAGCCGCAACCCCGTCGGGAGTGCAATGAGGAAGCTTATCTTCATTGCAGATTTTACTAATGAACCTTGCAAGGTTGTTTATCATATCATCTGTCTTTTCAGTCTCATAATCAAACTGAGCATTTACCTTGAAAATTTTCTTGAATCCCTTTTCATATTCATATAGATAAGTGTATAATGATTGCCCTCCGATTAATATCACCTTCACATTGACTTCGAATGGTTCAGGTTTTAAATGAAGCTGTGATAATTGGAAAAAAGATTCATAAGGCTGAATTTCTAACGTATCATCTATAAGCACGCGCCTAAGAGCAACCCAAACGCCTGCTTCGTTGAAAGCATCCAGTGCATTCATAAGAATATACCCCTGGTCGGCTTTTAATATCGAGCCTGCTTTAATTTTTGTGAAATCTGTCTTCCAGAATCCGCTCGAATCATAAGACCGCTCGATTGTGCCGAAGAGGTTTGTATAGGTCGGCGACCTTTCTAATATTACAGGGGCGTTAACAGTATTGGAATTGTCGAGTATAACATTAACAGAGAAAATTTGAAATTTATCTGTTTCCTTTTCAGATTCATCGCCTGAGGCTTGCTGTGGCTGAGTCTCGATTTGTACAAAGAAATGGACATTTTCCATAATGAATTTTTTTACTTCATCTATGTAGATGCTCACTTTTTCATTAGGAAACCTGTCTTTCATTGTATTGAAAATAGTTTCAATTTCCATTTTTGCTGCGGCTTTATCATTGTCAATCAAGGCTTGTCTCATGTCCAGTACAAGCTTCATCCCGGAACGTGATAAATCATAAAGCTCCGAATGTAACCGTTTGTAGTTTTTGTGAAAAGTCTGTGCCTGTTTCTTTGTAATTTTGCCCTCTGTTGCTTTTGCATCTACCTCGTCAATCTGGATTGCATCTCCTTCTACGACCGGAAATATTTCAACCTGGCTGACACCTTGCTCGTTTTCCATTTGCCCTCTGACAAAATCATGCTGCCTGATTTTTTCGTCAAAGTCATGCAATAAATCCCGTTCTTTTCTTTGGAAATGGTCGAGAATTTTTTTTCTGGATTGCTGGTATCTTTCTTCTTCAAACAGTTTAGGCAGTCTCTGGCGTAGGAATGATATTGCATCAGATATTGATTTTGAGAGTTCCTTGCCTTTTCCTGCAGGTAATTTTATCAGTCTCGGGTAATCAGGGTTCTCGAAATTATTAACATAACAATAATCGAAGAGTTCAGGTTTGTGAGATGTTACTTCCTCAAGTATTTTCTTAACGGTATAGGAACGTCCTGTGCCTGAAATTCCGGTAACAAATATATTATAACCTTTAGAAAACAGTTCGGCACCAAGCCTAATGGCTTCGACAGCCCTCGGTTGGCCTACTATTTTATCGAGAGGTTTTAGTTCTTCTGTAGTCTTGAACTTAAACATAGATTCGGGACAAGTCCAGCGAAGCTGTTTATAATTGAGCTCCTGATATTTGCTGATATTTATTTTTTTTGATTTTGTCCCTTTTCCTATCCTTGATTGAGAGACAGATGATTTTTTTACCATACCGGATAACCTTTCAATTTCAATTTTAGAATTTATTAAGATTCAATTTTAGAAAATTATAATATTAATTCAGAATAGCAAAGAAATAAATTTTAAAGTATATAATTTATCGGAATAATTGTCTCAAATATCATTTGATTAGCCTCTTCATTAGAAATGGATGTTTATAGCAACAGTGTAACGATGCAGAGACAGGCCTCAGACCTGTCTCTACAAGGATATATCCTGATTTATGGTGGTGAACCATCACCACTACTTAAAAATTAGTGGCTGTCCAATTACATATTAGACAAAATTAAAATGAAAAAAAGGACAGATAAAGATATTAATCTGCACTTATTGTATATTACTTTACTTTATAAACTGCTTTGCATAGTAATTAGCAGTGAGTTTCTCACCCGTAGCTTTTTCAATCATATCATTCCACTGGTATTTTGCACCGGGTTTAAAAACATTTTCGATTAAAAATTTTCCAACTTCAGGTTTATTGACAAACGTTATTTTCTCGTTACCTTTTGCTTTCAAAACTTTATTCTCGATAGTGTTATAAAGTTGTGAGGCAAGCAGTTCGCCAAGATGATAATTGTGATAATAACACGGTGAAGTTGCAATATGAATTTTTGTTGCCCAATCAGGTGCAATTCTGTCTTTTGGCTTTTTGAGCATTTGGTATTTTTCGACAAGGTCCCACCATAATTTATTTAAATCCTGGCCAGGATTTTCATACATGCTTTTTTCGAAACGGTACATAACTTGTGACCAGCGGCTGAATACAAGCTGTTGAAGCCTTAAGGTTTTGAAACAAGCATCTGCGATTTTTTCCTTTTCTTCCGGTTTAATGTTTATTACTTCCTGCATCCATGCCGGGTCGGATGCCAGCCTGCCGAACATCATTGCAATTGCTTCGGTAGTAAAAATGTGTGCGGGTTGTTTGATAATCCAGGGTAAATCTTTGTCGAGATGTTTTTCGTACAAGGCGTGGCCGAATTCATGGAGCATTGTTTCCATCCATCTGGAATTTGGCTTGATATTGCCGAGAACTCGAATGTCGTGAGCATCTCTGTCAATGTCAATGCAATAAGCATGTTGATTCTTCTTTGGTTTTTCGTACAAATCGCTTTTTGCTACCATATCGTTAATCGGAAGACTAAGCCCCTGATAAAACTCCTCGCCGGTTTTTTCTATATTTATATTTTGATAATATGTATCGAGGTCAACATCATAAATTTTAGGTGCTTCCTGGAAGAACCTGTTCTGGTAATGCCATGGCATCATTTCTTCGGGTTTGATGTTAGATCCTGCGGCAAGTATGGAATCCATTTTGGCTTTTTCTACCATAAAAGCATCTTTTGTGAGGACATCCAGGTCATCAAAGAGCTTGCTGATTTCATTAGGGTCCTGCTCACTTAGCCTTAAACTCATGTCGTGGTAATTCTTAAATCCGAGTTCCTTAGCGGCTTCATTCCTCATTTTGACAAGACTAATAATATCTTCGGCAACAACAGGACCAAGCTTCTTCTGTTCAGTCCAAACCTGCTCGAGATATTTTGAATCTTTGGATGATTTGAGTGCTTCTTCAACATCATTATCAGAGAGCATTTTTTTACCGACTATTGCACGGAAATTATTATACTTCTGTGAAATTTCGGTCTGGAGCTTTGTCATGGCATTCAGCTTGGCAGTGTCAATCTGCAAACCGAGGAGTGTGTTATAAGTTACCTGCAACTCTCTCGCTTTAAGCATATCCTGAATTAATCCCGACTCTTTGAATTTCTTAATCTTTGCGAAATTTTCCTTGTTGGAAAGAATCGAATTCAGTTCCATTTCGTATTTGGCACTTTTATCCCAATCGGCAGGTTCGCCGCTGATTGATGCTTCAAAGTAAGCAAGGGACATGTTTTTATAGACCGGCTTAACGACGCTAAGCAATGAGTCAATGAATTTAGAATATTCAGCTTCCATCTTTTTTACTTCCTCCGTTTTTGCAATTTCACCTTGTTTTCCACAGGCTGTCATAAATACCACAATAATAAAAATTGAAAAAATAAGTAACAAACTTTTTTTCATGATAATCCTCAGGAATATGAATAAAAAATATATGAGAACGAATTAATTTCAAATGTAAATTTATCTGTACTGTCTTAAAAATTCCAGCCTGTCCTGAAGCTTGGCAATAGGCACTTCCAGCTTGTCCTTGCTAAGGATGGCTTCTTCCTGTGACTGGAAAACCAAATGGTAATCCTTGCTCATAACGATGGCTTCTTCGGGACATACCTCTTCGCAGAAACCGCAGAAAATACAACGCAGCATATTGATTTCAAACTTGACCGGGTAGCGTTCCTTATCTTTTTCGGTTTCACTTGCCTGAACTTCGATTGCAAGTGCAGGGCATACCCTCGAGCATAAACCGCATGCAACGCATCTTTCACCTGTCTCTTCTTTGACAAGCACAGGCCTGCCCCGGTATGAACCTTCGGGTTCCCATACCTCTTCGGGATATTGCCTTGTGAACTTTGGTTTAAAAACCTGGTTTAAAGTTAATCCGAGTCCTCTGGCAATTTCAGGGATATAAATCTTTTCCCAGAAATTCATCCTTTCGGCTTCTGTATTCTTAGTTATATTCATATCTATATCCGATATCTTATTCAAAATTTAAAAGAAGAACTGCAATACAATTCCTGTAATCACAATATTCAGCAACGATAATGGAAGCATTATCTTCCATCCGAGATTCATTAATTGGTCATACCTGAATCTGGGAATAGACCAACGCACCCATATAAAGAATATTGCAAGTAGAATTATTTTCAAAAGGAATGAGGTGAATTGAGCTAATGCAAGCCAAATTGAACCTTCTGTTAATCCAAGCCAACTCGAAGGAAATGGTAATTGCCAGCCGCCAAGGAACAATAAAGTAATTAGTGCAGCAGAAGTTGCCATATTGCCATATTCTGCAAGGAAGAACATACCGAATTTCATTCCTGAATATTCTGTATTGAAACCACCTACAAGTTCAGGTTCTGCTTCGGGTAAATCGAATGGAGCTCTGTTTGTTTCGGCAAATGCAGATACTAAAAATATTAGAAAACCAAGTGGTTGAAATATTATATTCCACTTCCAACCCGATTGATTCAATACAATTGTATTCAAACTTAATGTGTTTGTCCACGAGCCGTTTGGTGCTGTTGTAAAATAGTTTGATACCAGCAATACACCTATTACTGATAAGCCCATTGATAGCTCATACGATATCATCTGAGCAGAAGACCTTAAGCCTCCGAGTAAAGAATATTTGTTGTTGGAGGACCAACCGGCAAGAGTAATTCCGTAAACTCCGACTGATGTCATTGCAAGAACAAATAGAAATCCAATATTTACATTCGGTGCAATTCCAAGATATATTTTTCTTACTGATTCACCCGTATCAATTGTAAAATAATTTGAAAGAGGAATCACAGAATACACTGCTAATGTTACTCCAAGTGATATTATCGGTGCTATCCTGTGGAACCGCTTGTCTGCTACTTTTGGTACAAGGTCTTCCTTCAGGAACAATTTAAAAACATCTGCGAATGGCTGTAACAATCCGAAGGGGCCAACACGGTTGGGCCCATAACGGTTTTGTATAAATGCAGAAATTCTTCTTTCGAGGTAAACAAGGGTAGCCGCCGCAAGCAATATCATTGTCAGAATAAACACTGCTTTTATCAGCGTTTCAATCAATATCCATATAAGTTCAGGCATAAATATATATAAATTTCTTTCACAAATTCTGTATTAATTCGGTTTCATCACATGCGATTCATAATTAATAACTTTCGGGTCAGGCTGGCCGGCTTTTCCTAAAGTCAAACCCTGGTATTCAATAAGTTTTTCATAGCTCATTCCTGCAAAGGAAGGTATTTTTTCGGTAATTTCCTTAAATACATCCTTAGCAGATTTATAATTCCATTTCACATTAAACTGTTCTGCTAATTTTGTGAGAATTTTCCAGTGGGGCAGAGTGTTCCTTAATTTATGCTGTGTCCATCTGTCATTTGGGGCACCGAATTTATCCAGACGGCTCATCTTCATCCCCATAAATCTCATATTTTCTGAAGTAACTAATGCAGGGGATAAATGCTGAACTCTTTTATCAATATTCACATAAGTTCCTTCGATTTCGGCATAAGTTGATGCGGCAAAAACAATATCTGCCTTCTTTGTTAACGGAGTGTGGTTATAAGCATGGACTATGATTAATTCCAAATCGTCAAGCTCATCAATTATAGGCCTGTAATCAACAATCTGGTCTGTGATAATATAAAGTGCTTTTATGTTTTTATATCTCATCTTTTCAGGTAGATTCTGAACAGTAACACCGTCTTTCCCCGGGACTATTCCTACTTCCACTGCGCCTAAATGATTTGGCTTTTTATCGCTGACCTTAAGCAAATCATCTTTGAAAGATTCATCGATGTCTCTGAATAAACCAATGTTTCCCGATTTAAATATCTCTCTGGCAAATTTACCAAGCAGGTAATTTCCTTCATTGGCTGTCCTGCCGGAGCCGATAAACATAATTTCTTCAGGTTTTAATTTTTTCAGTGATTCTTCCGCTTTGGCATATGCTTCGTCCCAGGAGCAAGGAATGAGTTCGTTTTTCCAGCGAATCATCGGTTCTGTTACCCTGTTTTCGTTTACGAATTTATATTGTGTCAGCCTGCCGTAATCGCACATCCAGTATTTATTGACATAAGGATTTGTTCTTGGCTCGATGCGAAGGATTTCGTTATTCCTTACTCCGAGTTTAATGTTGCATCCTCTTGCACATCCCGGGCAAATTGAGTCATTAAAACTCATGTCCCAAACTCTTGCCTTAAATCGAAAATCTTTGCTCGTCAAGGCACCGACAGGGCAAATATCTATTACGTTCATCGAATAATCATTATCGAATTGCTTTTCATCGAATAGCTCTATAGTAACATGGTCACTGCGGTTTACAAAGGTTAATACATCCTGCTTGGCGACTTCCTGTGCAAACCTTATACAGCGTGAACATTTGATACATCTTTCGGCATCGAAAACGACTGTTGGTCCCCATGACTGACGCTTGGGAGCATGTACTTTCTCTTCTTCGAACCTGCTTTCGCCTGCCGAATGTTTATAGCCGTATTCCTGCAACTTGCATTGTCCTGCTTCGTCGCAAATAGGGCAGTCGAGCGGATGGTTGATTAAAAGAAATTCCATTACAGCATCCTGTGCTTTAACTACATTTTCCTTTTTTGTATTGATGTGCATGCCTTCTGCAATCGTAGTAGCACATGCGATTTGCAGTTTCGGGAAATATGAAATAACAGGGTTGCCTTCATTATCATTCTGAATCGAGCCGTCGGGCATACGCTTTGGCATACCGATTTCGACGAGGCACATGCGGCAGTTGCCTGACACGGAGAGTTCGGGATGCCAGCAGAAATGTGTGATTTGGAATCCATTTTCATAAGCCGCTTCGATTACTGTTTTTCCTGCGGCGGCTTCAATTTTCTGACCATCTAATACTATACCTGGCATTTATTCCGAATCTCCTTTGAACAATTTAACATGGGAAGATATGAAATCTTCCCCAACAATTTAACATGGGAAGATATGGAATCTTCCCCAACAATTTAACATGGGAAGATTAGGAATCTTCCCCTACACCAATGAATCACACACCAAAAAGTAAATAAAATCAATTATCAAATTCTATAATCTTCCAAATTACAAATTTTTTGTTTTAAAATGAAAGTGGTAGAAAATGATAAATAGGTCAATTCCCTTTTTCAGTATAAATATTATTTATTTTGAAAAAAGTGTTGGAAAATATAAATTATTTGACTAATATTGGGTTGCGAAATGTTAAACATTGGAATAGGAAGAAGAAATAATAGAGAAATAAAATTTTACATAAATAGTAAGCGTTGGCTTTCTTTTGTTCTCTTATCAAAACCGCTTATTTTAACTACGATGAACAATTGCGAATCCGCCCAGTTTGGGCGTATTCCATTGTCTTTCGTAGTGGGTGCTTAGCGGTGCCTGATAAGAGGGCGTATGTGGATATGCCCGTTTTTATTTTATAAATAAAGTTTTTTGAAATATATATAGAAGGTGTTTTATGAAAATCAAATTATTTTTTCTGTTCGTGAGCATTGCCACAATGTTGCAGGCAGTTCAAGCTCAACCAATACCGCAAAATGACAAAGATACTGTTTGGATGAGAAGAACGCATTATAGCTACACTCTTAATTTTTCTCATGATTCAAAATATCTAATGAGTTGGGGGGATTCTCCATTTATAGTAATTTTTGATACCGAAACAGGGGATACGGTACAATTAATTCCTTCAATGCGAAACCCAGTTTTTGATTTGGATAGTAAACATATTTATGGTAATCAAAGTAATTATATTAGAAAATATGATTTGGAGACTAAAAGTTTTAGCTCATCTTTAGAAAAAGAAAGCACTGATGAATATGGCTATCATGATTTATCAAAAGACGGAAAATATTTTGTTGCTACAACAAAAAAGGGATTCAAAATTTGGGAAACTAGTACAAACAAAATTTTTAAAAATTATGTTTTTAAAAATGAAATAGGCTTAGATAGTATTTATATAAAAAAGGTAAAATTCAATTGTGATGCAAGTAAAATTTATTTACAAATTGCCAAAGAATATAATAATCCCAACAATCCACAGGAGCCAATAATTTGGGGAGGCATTATTGAATTTGATATTAACACACTTGATAGTTTAAGAGATTTGGGAAATGCTAATGTATATTTTATGTCTCCTAATTGCACTTACATAGCATATAAATATTGGTTGAGTGATAATGGAGTCCGAGTATTTAATTTAAATACCATGGACCTTTATAAAATAATAAATACAAATGGACCAAGTATTACGGGAATAGTGTTTTCTTCAGATGAAAAATATTTGATAATATCACATCAGCCTGGTTCTAATATTATTGAAGTTTGGGATTTAGAGAAAAATTCTATAGTCTATACATATAGTACTGGAGGTCCTGTTAGCTCTCTTGGAATTTCAAAAGATGGAAAATATATAGCGGCCAGTACTTCATCGAGGCTTTATATGTATAAAACAATTTATAATTCGATCGAAGAAACTAATATTAATTTTATTAATAATTTCAATTCATATCCCAACCCAACAAATTCAGATTTTATTATAGAATTTGGAATAATTAAACCGGGAAATATCAATATTGAACTTATCAATGAAATTGGACAAATAATCAAACCAATAAAAAATGAATATTATATTGAAGGTAATTATTCATTAAATATTGATACACAAAATTTAGTTTCAGGATTTTATTTTATAAAATTCAATCAAAATAATAATACTCAACTTTTCAAAATACAGATTGTCAAATAATACGGGAAATAAAAATGAAAACAATATATTATTTATTTCTGCTCGTTATTGGTGGTAATTTATTCGCTCAAGATATTATTGACCCACCACCATTAAGCTGTGTAAATGATACTGTTATTCAAAGAGAATTTAATCATTTTATTCGTGGATTTAATTTCTATAATCCTGGCAGAAAACTTGATGAAGCTATGAATATGAATTATTGTCATAGTTTATGGTATGGTGAAACTGATTTATTTAATAATCCATATAATATTCCGACTATAAAAAATTATGTTATTCGGGGCAGAGATGTTGATAGAACAATAAATGGCCATGCTTTGTATTTAGAACCAACATTGACTGTTGATTCAACGGAAAATTTTAAACCCAGATTCGGAGATAAATCGGGGGCTGTGTTTGGTTTTAGAAACAGAAATTTTGATGTTGGAGATACGGTGAGTTCGGGAGTTGATTTTAGCAGATTTAAATTATTAAAAGAAAATATTGGTTCGGCACCAGCTTTGGTTTTAAGTAATATTTGGGATGGAAAAATATTACACTATCTTGATTATGATGGAACAAATGATACAAGCGATCCTGATAATGATTATAATTATTATCAATTATTTAATGGGAAAAAATTCTATTTTTCAATGAATTTAAGAGCATTACAACCCGATAGCGTTATTAATCATTGGAATGATACTATTTTATCTATCAGAATCCCTTATGTTAAGGCATTTGAAGATACTTCATACCATCCATCTCATTATACATATTCTAATGGATATGTTAAATTTGATTCAATACCAATTCAATCCTGGTTAGGTAATAATGATTCAATATTCAGTACTATTAATCATCAATTCAGAGGTAAATACCGAAAATCGGAAGAAGCACCATTGAATTATGATACATTATTTATAAAAGGTGAAATGTTATTGAGGGATTACTATCCAAATTATGATACAAATAGTATCAATCTATCTGCTTTTATTTTATTTAATGGTGATACAGTTGATAAGAATTTAATATTAAAATACGATTGGTGGGAAAATCATTATAAAATTATTGATTATATAGTTCAGCTTGATGTAGAAGTTACTTATCATGGTAAGCTTGACGTTGCAATTGATTGGTTCAGATTTGAAACACCAAGAGCAAGAAAAATTTTTCACGGGAAATTTGATAGTGGTGATAGGGATAGGGCATTTGGAGATATGGTAGATGATGAAATTCATCAAACAGATTCTTGTAACAATGTTAATAATAGAAATATAAAAATTCATAGATTTTATGCATCTGATGAATTTATCCCCTCACAATGGGCTGTAAATCGTTATTTTAATATGCTCGTTGATACATTAGCTGGAGTTGAAACCTTTGATGTAACAAATTCACCACCACACTATTATCACTCAACGGCGTTTAAAGAATTTTGGAATGGTTCAACTATTTCTTATGGTACCGGAATAGCAATTCCTTATATACGAAGTTCTATGGGTAATAGTGGATGTTTTAATTATGTATATGGTTATAATGGAAATATAAATAGAATTTTAAATGATACATTAGAATCAGATTACGAAACATTTCTAGTTGGTGCAAGTCAAGCTGATACGATACTACCTCTTGAAGATCCATTATTATATGAAAGAAATTGGCCAGATGATTCTTTAATTTATAGAGAAAATGTTCAATTGGCATCTGAATATACAATGTATCAATGTTATTATAAACATCCAAGTTTATTATTTAATAAAAATCCCTGGTGGGCAAATATATGGCTGGCAACTGCATTTTGGTATAGAGATACTACAAATGGATTTAATTCATTTACCCTAGAGGGTAATAGACCAAGTACGGGAGAGGAATTAAGATTTATAACTCATAATCCAATATTATTCGGAGCGAAAGGAATATTATATTGGAAAAAAGGTTCTTTGGATATGTTTATTAATGATACATCAAAAGGTTATCTTGGAATACAATCAAGTCAAGAGATAAATTTTCAAAATTCACTGCCATCAGGAGATTCTTTGATTTATTCAGACACTATCGGAGGTGATTATATAAATGTAATCAACGATCCAAATAGATTTCATCTTTACTATGACAGTACAAAATATAATTTTGATGTGATGGGTATAGATTCAAGTAGAATTTATATTGGTTTGAAATCGGCAAGAGCGGAATTGGCAAGATTTCATAAATGGATTGATGTTGTTGAGGACACTCTGATGGATTTAAAACTTTCAGCTTGGTATGGAAAAGGATATAAAATTTTTCAATTACAAGATTCAGCCAAATATGGAGATTCATCACTTCTTTCACATTTTATTATGAATGACAGAAATCAACTATATGATAGCATATTTACTCGTAAAATCTTTAGTCCCAAGTATCAAACTTGGTTTAATCCACCTGAAAAGTGGGATTCTACATTCTTAGACATTACCCTACTTCGTCATTCTTCTGACACGAATATGACAAATCTGTTTTTCATAGGAGCACAAAATCGAAGGACTGACCCATTAATATTGGTAATTGATACAATTTCAGAAGAAACAATTGATACAAATTTGAAATTTTTTTCTGACGCTGAATTTGCGGATAGCTGTGGAATGATATCATTTTCTACAAATACCCCCGATACTATTAAATGGCAAAGTTATTGGTGGAAGAGGCTGGGTTGCAGAGAAATACATATACCTTTTAATTATGGAAACACGCCAGGAGAATTTAAAGGAAATATACTACACATAAATGAACTTGGAGCCGACAGCTATTATTTGGATACCTTATTATCTCCTTTTAGAGAATCAAAATATTATCACAAGGTTGATACTGTAATAACTGAGGACGGAGCAGTTAATTTAAAAATGCTTCCGGGGCAAGGAAAAATATTAAAGGTAACAGTTTCTCAATTAATCAACGGTGGGCAAGATTCAAGCGGTGGCAAACCCTGTACTGGCTGTGAGGTTGTAAATGATACAGCACAATTTAAAATTGAATTAATTTCTCAAGATAGACAAGATTCAATTTGTTGTTGGGATTTATACATCATTAATAAATCCTCATGTACTTTTACTGATTTTCCTTTGAGTTTTGATTTTGATGGAATGAGTTTTGAATCATTAACATTTACTCAAACAGAATGGGTTGACACATTACAATCAGACCCACAATATAATTATTATTATATGAGTGGCGATATTACACCGGATGATACAATTCAGGTGGGGAGTATATGTATTCCACACAACAATACTATTACCTATGAAATATCGGCTGGGAAAAAATTCTATGATACGACACTTAGTTGTAGGGTTTGGTCCGGAGAACTTAATTGTCCAATTTGGTATAATGATTCAGTATGTTGTGAACATTTAAATATAATAATAACTGACATACCGGATTCATCTAGTGTGGGATGTCAAAAATTAATAAGTTTATCAAATGATTTTGAATCTTGTAATGATAATTATTATGGATTATCTGTATATAGATGGCCATGCCCAGGTCCCCCTGAATATGGTGAGTATTCAATTCAACATAGTATTCCTCTTGATAGTGTACCGATTAATTTGAGCAATTATTCTCAGATATTTAATTTTGTAACTTGTTGTCCTCATGCTCTCGATTGTTGCACATGTTATGATTTTGTATTTCTTGATTTCAGAGGCGATACGATTTGTTTGAAGACTATTTGCTCATCTTGTGAGGAACATTCAGGTGGAGGTACCGGAGATGATCCTGATTTAATTGGTGATTTAATTTCTATTCCTCCGTTTTGTTGTGCTGGTTTAACTATTATTAATTATGATACAAATAGCACTTTCCCAGATATATATCATATAAAAATGTTTGATCCTAATTATCCGGGAATTATGTTATATTCAGAAGATAGAAATCCATTGAGTGATCCTCCTTTTGATTTTTCTCCTCCTGGAATGTATTTAACACAAGTTTGTGTACCAGAAGATAGTTCTGTCAATATTAATGTACTTTTATATGATGCTGATTCTGTTTTAAGTTGTACGCTATGTTACGAAGGTTCTTGTGAATCTGAAAAAATGAACTCGCAACTTTATATCGGCAAATTTGAGGCTTATCCGAATCCAGCAAATAAGTCGGTTACTTTTGATTATGAACTTTTACAATCTGCTTATGTTAAGTTAGAATTGTACGACCATATGGGAAATATCGTTGATAAGATATTTAGTGAAAAACAGGATAAAGGATTTTATAAGCGTGAATATTATACTTATGAATTAAAAGAAGGATTATACTATGCTGTTCTATGGGCAGAGAATGAATATAAAACAATAGGGATAATAATAATGCATTAAAATTTATTCCAACTCCGCTTCTGCCATACGCCAGATTTTCTGGCAGGGGAATGCGTTTTGATATAATGGTTTTCCGATGATTACAGAATCAATACCAAGCTCTTCGTAATCCTGTAATTGCCAGAGCTGTTGAGGTGTGTTCACCATTCCGAATACAGTGATTTTTAACTTGTCCGGGTCGCTTATTCTTTTGAGCAGGTTAATATCCACTCCTTCTAATGAGTCGAACCTTGCTTCATCGCGGATGATTATGCGTGTTGCACCGAGGTCTTTCAGGCAATTAACATAGTCGGTATCGCTGATGTTAAATTCACTGTTCCAGAACCTGATTTTTCCATCGAGTGAATTTACCAAAAAAGCTATTCGTGAAGGAGTATAATCATTAAGAAGTTCTCTAACACCATCGGGATTGCGATATGCCAACTCAAACATTATTACCCTGTATATTCCGCTATCAAGAATTCTCCTGCATTCATCAGTGCTTTTAAATTCCGAAAGTATTTGTATAGGAATGTCAACCGATTTTGCTAAGGATAATATCTGTTCGAGATTGCTTTCATTTTGACCTCCGAAAAGGACGTCCAGGTCAGTTATGTGAATCGTTTTTGCGTTTTCCCTTCTCCATAATTTGCATAACATATCAGGCTGGCCTGAATACTTAATATATGTCTGCTCGGTTCCTTCTTCACCTTTGACAAAGAAAGTGCATTTACCATTATGAAGAGCTAATGAGGGGATAACAAGGAGCATAATTAACTCATAGCATGTTTTAAAGCTGATTTAATTAGTTGCTCTGCTGTCAGCTTGTCGGTGCTTAAATCATTGAGTGCAGACTTTATTGCTTTATCTGCCATAAGTCTCGAATATCCTAATGTAACGAGTGCGGACAATGCTTCCTGAACGATAAGGCTGTATTTAAGGTGAACATCGGAGACTTCTGCCGGTATGATTTTTGTTATTTTATCCCGAAGTTCAAGCAACAGCCTCTCTGCTGTCTTTTTACCGACTCCGGGTAGTTTCTGCAAAGAATGAAGATTTCCTGAGATGACAATTGACTGCAAATCATCAACCGTAACAGAGGATAATATGCCAAGTGCAATCTTAGGACCTATTCCTGATATTGAAATGAGTAATTTAAAGGTTTCCCTTTCGGCTTCATTTGCAAAGGCATAAAGATTTAGTGAATCCTCTTTTGGAATAAGCAGTGTAATTACCTTAACATTTTTACCAACTTCAGGCAGGGACTCCGAAGTATTAACCGAAACATAAGCAGTATAGCCGACTCCACCGCAGTCTATAATTATTTCAGTTGATGTTTTATTTATAAGTATTCCGTTAAGTTGGCCTATCATAATTCTACTATATTGAATTTTACCATTCTGAACTTGGTTCAGAATCCAATTTTTAGTATAAACTAAGTGTCAGGAGTAACTCCTGACACAGTTAATGGCTATGGATGCTGAAAAAAATTCAGCATGACAATTTATAAATTTATTATTCCTTCACAATCTTCTGCATAACCCTCTGAGAACCGAACTTCACAGTCAGGTAATACACTCCTGCAGGGAAAGACTGTATATTAATCTCATTAGTCAGTTCTATTCCATCATATTCTGTTTTGAGAGACCAAACCTCGATACCAATTAAATTTGTCAAGGCCATCTCCACCACAGAAGGCATTTGTAATATTATATTAACATTATATAAACCTGTCCCGGGATTAGGATGAACGGATACAGAATTAGTTGAATAATTAAGTTCTTCAACACCTACAATTGCATCGATAGAATCCGATTCGTTAGTACAACTGTCGTTGTCGAATACTACAACATTATAAATACCTGCTTCCGTGATTTCATACATTTGCTGAGTAGCATCAGGTATTGGATTGCCGTTAAGATACCACTGATAACCAGCGGCTTCGCTGGCAGTAAACGTATTTCTATATCTTGTTATGATTGGTTTTGCCGGTGAAATTTCAACAAGAAACTCTGCGTATGCCTTACATCCTCCGGTTGAAGTTGCAGTAACCGAATAAAGCCTCGAAGTAGAAACCGTTATTTTCCTCGTTATCTCGCCTGTTGACCAGGAATAGGACTGGAAGCCAAGGGAAGCACTAAGCTGAACCGAATCACCTATGCACATTGGATGTTTACCGACAGGGGATATGCTAAGATTATTTACAGTTTTAACTACAACATCAACTGCTTTAGACTTTGCTGTACATCCGTTCGGGCCATTTATTAAAACATTGTATGAACCCGACTGCTTAATAACTATTCGTTTTGTTGTTTCACCGGTTGACCATATATAATTTGAGAAGCCATCGGCGATTTCGAGAATTACACTGTCCCCTTGGCAAAATGTGGTTTCGCCATATATATTAACCTGTGGCTGTGGAAGATTGCAATCCATTATATCCGCTTCCCAAATACCTCTACCAAAGGTTGCCGCCCTTAGCTTGTTGGCTGTATATTGAATTTCAAGCTCCTGCACAATTACATTTGGCATACCGCTACCATAAGGCTCCCAATAGCTTGAACCATAATCCGAGTAGAATACACCTATATCGGTTCCTACATAAAGCCTGTCGGGAGAACTATTCTGATAAACAATACAATTCACAGGAACATTCGGAAGGTTTCCCGATATATTTTTCCAGGCCGTACCATCATATTCAAAAACTTTATTTCCGCTGGAGTAATTTGATTTTGTAATCCAGGCCCTGTTTGGATTAGCCGGGTCAACAGCAATGTAAGAAATGGGACCACCGGAATACAACTTTTTTGTCCAGGATAGACCGCCATCACGAGTAACATGTAAGTCACTTTGATTTGAAGCATATAGTGTATTCGAGTCAGAAGGAGCAAGAGCTAAAGAGAAAAGTCTCTGATTACCGCCAAAGTTTGAAATTTTTCGTCTTGCTTTACCATAGTTAGTTAGTTTCCAAACATCTATGTACCCGGCAAAAAGTACTGAAGTGTTAATAGGATTAATGATAAATGGAGTAATCCAGTCACCTTTATGGCCTGTTTCGGATTCGCCAATCATACGAACGAAACTGCTTCCTCCGTTGGTTGACCTGACTAAATTACCATACTGGGATGAGGCATACATATAATTCTCGTTAGTTGGGTCAATTGCCGCTTCCATACCGTCACCTGCATAGACACCCATCCATTCATTATTCTTAAATCTACGTGTTCCGTTATCCTGGCAGCCGCCAATTATAAGGTCCGGATTCGTTGCCGAGCAACCCAGCCTGTAAAACTGCGAAATGGATATTCCGTCGGTAAGATTTGTCCAGCTAAAACCGCCGTCATTGGATTTATCAATACCACCGTCATGTGTGGCAAAAAGGACATTTGAATTATTAGCAAAAACCAAGTCGTGCTGGTCGGCATGTATAAACGCCTTTTGATAGTTCCCATACCAATGAGTCATTAATGTAAATGTTTGACCGCCGTTAGATGATTTCCAAACATTTATTCCACCCACATATACTTCATATCCGTTATTTGGTGAAACAGCTATGCAAAGGTCATATTCCCCCTGCCCAAAGGACCCATTGTTTTGGTCATTAGGCCCTCCGTCCTGCCAGCCGAGAATATTTTTGGTAGTCGCCCGAGTTGCTATAATGTCCCAATTTTCACCTCCGTCATAAGACACAGATAATGACTGAAAACCGCGGTCTGATGAAGATGCCACTGCATAAACAAAAAGTGGTTCAGAACGTGTTACGGCAATTGCTACCCTAACAGAATTCTGGTATGTCTGTACAATTTTCCATGTATCGCCATTATTGCTTGACTTATAAATATAATTACCTGACCATGATTTTGTTGAAGCATAGACAACATTGGGATTCCAGGGCATAAATTCCATATCAATGAAAAATTTTCCTCCTTCTTTCAGGCTCCAGGAATTACCGCCATCAGTAGATTTATAGATACCGTCGCTTGTACCTGCTATTACAATATTAGGGTTATCCGGATGTACGAGTACACGGTTAATATTTCTCCCATTGTCAAGCGAATTTTTAAGGTTTGTTACTTCCCAATCAATACCACCATTCGTTGTTTTAATCAATCCAATGGAATAATAATCACGATATGAGGGTTCACAATCGCCGGTTGCAACATATACAATATCCGGGTTTCTTTCGGATATAGCAATATCCGATACACCTATGGACAAGAATTGTGTGAAAGGGGGAGACCACCAATTCTTTCCTCCGTCGTCGGATTTCCATACTCCGCCTGATGCAGAGCCTGCCCATATAATGTTATCATTATCATGCTGAAATCTTAATCTGTTTATCCTGCCTATTCCCTGTTTACGGGAATTGCCAACAGAAGCAGGATTCAAAATTGGACCTAATAATTTCCATTCTGCAGTTGCTTGAATTGTATTGTGTTGTTTCTTCCCCCGGAATTGCTGCCATTCCTGAAGAATTTTTGTTGCATCAGGAAATTCACCTGAAGGATAAACCCTTCTCTCCCAAAATGATTCCCACCTTTTAAATTGTTTCCACCCTTTTCTTTCGGATTCAGGAATTTGCTCCCAGTAGTTATTCATTGCTTTTTGAATCTCATAAAAATTAGGGTTGGGTGATTTTTCCAATTCAGCCATGAAATTTTGTTGGGCAAAAGAAATTCCCGATAAAAAACTAATAATTGTGATTATCAGAGTTGTTTTTAATATAATATTTTTTGTTTTCATATAAAGTCCGCTAAACATTAATCAATCTATATAATATGACGTATAATTAAATCAAGTATTTATTAAATAATTTATTCCTTTATTAATTTTTTGTTGAATATTTTTTCTCCGAGTTTCAACTTAACAAAGTAAATCCCTGACGGGTATTTATGCATATAAATTGTCTGCCGGAAGATACCGTTGCTCTCAATATCGTTGATTGTGATTAACTTAACACCCCGAATGTCGGATATTTCAATTGATGCTTTATAATTGCCATCACTGTTTATAATCAGATTAAAACTACCTTGTGCAGGATTAGGCTGAATAACAAAAATATCATTTTCGGGGTTATCTTCAACGCCAAGAATCACATCAATCGGGTCCGACATTGTTGAGCAATCATGTTCATTGATTACTTTCACAGTATATCTGGCATCTTTTTTAGCTTCATAAGCCTGATGAGTAGCGTTAAAAATAAGTGTATCATTCCTATACCATTGATATTTGTGTGCTAATGATGATGTTAAGACATTGCCTTCTCTTGTTATTGTTGGTTTTGCAGGTGCGGGATTCACCGTAACTTCAACCGGGGTAGATGTGTTTTTGCAGCCATGCTGGGTAGTCCCGGTTACAGTATATGAACCTGATTCCTTTACAATGACTGTTCTTCCGGTTTGTCCGTTCGACCAGTCCCATGTAGTAAAAGTAAGCCAGGGATTTCCCTGGAGCGTAACGCTGTCTCCTTCGCAAAATGTTGTGTTGCCGGTTACTTTTATTGAGATATTTGGAATTTCATGAACAATTATTTCAACTGGTTCGGATGTATAAGTGCAATCAGAAGTATCAACAACCGTAACAGAATATTTTCCCTCGGTTTTTACCCAAATGAAACTAGTAGTTGCACTTGTTGACCAATTATACGATTTATAGATATCAGGAAGTTCAAGTTTGACACTGTCCCCTACGCAGATATCTTTTTTTGCATAAGAAATTTTCGGGAGGGGTTCATTACAAACAATCAGGCCGTTTTCCCAAAGGCCCCTGCCGAATGTCGCTGCATAAATTTTCTTAGAATTATAATGAATTTCTAAATCGTTGATAACTACATTAGGCATTCCTTCGTTGAATAGGCGCCAGTCGTTAAGCCGGTTGTCCAGATAGAAAACACCGACATCAGTTCCAATATATATTCTGTCCGGTGAATTATTCTGATACACAATGCAATTAACAGGTACATTCGGCAACGAACCTGAAATATTTGTAAGAGTATCCTCCATAAGATAAACTTTTAAACTATCACCATACCCGGAATTTGCAAGCCAAAATTTTCTCGGATTTGTAGGGGAAACGGCAATACCCGGAATAATACCTCCATTTATAATATGTTCCCATGTTTGCCCTGCATCATACGAAGCCCATATTCCACCTTGCTTAGAAACATATATTGTATTAGGGTCTGAAGGGGCGATAGCTATTGCTCTGATTATATAAGTTGAATCTATAGCAGCAAGGCGGTTCCACGTAATTCCCCTGTTTGTGGATTTCCAAACGTTTTGATAGCCTGCATAAATAACTGCAGGGAACTTAGGGTCAATAACAAAAGGTGTAATCCAACCGGCTTCTTCATTGGTATATGATTTATTTAACAATGGAGCAAATGTATTACCGGCATCAGTTGATTTATAAAAATCACCATAATAAAGAGAACCATAGACAAAATTATAATTGGTTGGGTCAACCTGGCAGTCCATGCCATCACCTCCAAGAACATTTTTCCATTCTTTAGCAAGCAACCTGTGTGTCCCGTTGTCTTGTGTACCGCCGAAAATAATGCCATTGGTTGACGCAGCACTGCTGATTCTGTAAAACTGAGTAACTTCAAGCCCATCACTGATATTTGTCCAGGATGCACCCCCGTTTGTACTATAAATAACGCCGCCATCATTTGCGGAATATAATATCCCTTCCGGAGAGAATGTGAGTTTATGTTGGTCAGGATGAATCCACGGCACAGAATGCTGGCCAGTCCATTCGGCATTTAAAGCCCAATTAGTTCCCCCGTCGATTGATTTCCAGATATTAACTCCGCCAATGTAAACTTCATCAGCATTGGTTTTTGATACAGCTATTGCTAAATCATAATGTCCCTGGCCGCCTTCTCCTACGCCAGCCCAGTTTTCATGCAGATAATTAGGTGAAGTTGAACGCTGGGCAAGTATGTTCCATGTTCCACCGGCATCGGTTGATTTCAAAAACGAGTGGAAACCCAGATCAGAAGCTACGCATAAAGCATATATTATATTGGGATTCGCAGGTGTAACTGCAATTGCAATTCTAACAACATCTGTTAACGGGAATGTGAAATTTGCTCTCCATGTTGTATCTGCCAAAACGCAATTTAGGACACCATAAACTAATGCACCCTGAGCATTTCGTAAAATTACTGAGCCATAAATTATTTCCGGATTGTCAGATTTGAATTCAATATCTCTGAATGGGACATTAGCCCTTACAGACCAGTTTGTACCTCCATCGAAAGTAAAATACAGGCCATTATTTGTTGCGGCATAAACAGTATCAGGGTGAGTCGGGTGAACAAGAATTCTGTTAATAATAAATCCGTCATGTATCTGTCTCTGAAGCCCTGTTGTTGTCCATGTATCACCACCGTCTGTAGTTTTCAGGATTCCAATGCTGTAACATGCACTTCCGCTTAACGAGCCATCGGCATCGCCTGTAGCCACATAAACAATGTTGGAATCTGTCGGAGACACGGCAATATCAGAAACACCTATTGACATAAATTCAGTGAAAGGGAATGTTTTCCAGGTTGCCCCTTTGTCTGTCGTTTTCCAAACACCTCCGTAAGCTGCACCAGCCCATAGTATATTCGGGTCCTTCGGGTCAAAAGCTATGCAATTGATTCTACCCATGCCAACAACCTGCGGATAAGTGGACATTTTGAACGGTATGGATGATGGCCCAAGAAATACCCACGGGTTTTCGGCTAATATACTATTCTGCTTTTGATTATTTTTAGCCAGGTAATCATTCCAGCCTTGATAAATTTTAGCCATATCAGGAGCTTTGCCGGTTGAACCAAGCCTTTGCTCCCAAAAATATTCCCAACGCTTGAACACCTTCCAGCCGCTTCCTTTAGTCGGCATTTTATCTTTCCAATATTCATTGAAAGCCTTTTGTACCTCAGAAAATTTTTTATCTTTGTACCCCTCAACACTCATGTCCCATGAATTAAGAGTAGCCTGTGTTAATGCCGAGGAAGATGAAGCAATAACAATAGGAATTAATATCAATAAAAAATTAAATAACTTTTTCATTTTTCATACTCCCTTTTATATCTATAACATTGATATTAGATATATTACAAACTTACAATTTATATAATATTAGATTATTATACAAAAATTTTAAAGAACGAAATTTATAGCATAATTTTTGATTACATTAAGCAGTTGTTAAATAAAAATTATGGTATGTATTGGACATAAATATATCAGCATGTATAATAGCAAAGAATGAAGAAAAACATATTTCTGATTGCATGAAGTCAATTGAATCCTGTGTTGATGAGATTATTGTTGTTGATACGGGTTCAACTGACAAAACAATTGAAATGGCAGAGCGATTCGGGTGCAAAGTGATTAGGTCTGATTGGCAGGATGACTTTTCCCTATCAAGAAATATAGCACTCGATGCTGCGTCCAAAAAATATATACTTGTTATTGATGCAGACGAAAGGCTTTTGAATCCCGAAGAAGTCAGGGGAGTGCTTGAAAAAAGCAATCCTGCAACAGGCGGCTGGCTGATTAATGTTGTGTCTGAAGCAGTAAGGGAAGATGGAAGTGTCGATACTTATTTGTCTGGCTTATTGAGATTATTTATCAATCATCCATCAGTCAGGTTTCATGGAATTATACATGAGCAGGTGCTTGAACCATTGCTCCAGGCGGGTTATAAGCTCGAACAAACTAACCTCAAATTTATTCATCTTGGTTATGGCCATTCATCAGAACAAATGAGATCGAAGCAGGAAAGGAATCTTAATCTTTTGAATAAGGCACTGGTAAAAAAACCTGAAGATGCATATTCTCTATATCAAAGGGCTAAAACTTTCCTCGCATTGAAAAAACTTGATGAAGCCGAAAAAGATATAAAAGGAACACTTAGAATGGTTCAGCCACAAAGTGCTGTAAAGCCACAGGCACTCAATTTCGGAGCTGTTATTGCATTTCAAATGTCCAATTATGAATTAGCAATCGAGAGAGGCAAAGAATCTTTGAAAATACTTCCTAATCAGTCTTTTGCGAATTATATACTTGGTGATACTTATACTCAAATCAGTAATTATCCCGATGCACTCGATTCTTACCAGAGATTGGAAGAAGCAGAAACGAAAGAGGATTTGACCACAAAGATTGTAGGGGATTATCATCTTCCGAAAGAACAGCTTTATTTCAGGAAGGGAAAATGTCTGATTGGACTAAAACAGTGGGATGCGGCTTTAATTGAATTTGAAAAAGGATATAAAATTAATAATCATGATGTCGGTAATCTTGTCGGAATGGCTAATGTAGCTTTTCAATGGAAAAAATTCGATGAAGCAAAAAGCTTTCTTAATAAGGCTCTGAGTATAGCTCCCGGCAGGGAAGATATTTTGAATTATTTAAAGCAAGTTGATTTAGCATTGAGTAAAATTAAAGCTATTAAGACAAAGAGCGAGGTGAAAACAGGTGGAAATGGTTATAAACCATTTTTAACATTGAGCATGATTGTAAAAAACGAAGAAGATAATTTAGCAGGCTGTCTTGATAGTGTAAGGGATGTCGTTGATGAAATTGTGATTGTTGACACGGGTTCAACCGACAGAACAAGGGAAATTGCAAAAAAATTCAATGCAAAGATATTCGATTTTGAATGGGTCAACGATTTTGCGGCGGCAAGAAATGAGGCATTGAAACATTCAACAGGTGAATGGGTATTATATCTCGATGCAGATGAGCGGTTAGATGAAATTTCAAAAGCTAATATCAGGAATTTATTAATGAATTCAGGAGATGAAATCGGTGGTTTCATTTGTACAATCGAGAGCGACCACTTCCAGCTTAACGGCTCGACAGAAAGACACCGCGGAGGCTATCCGCGTATATTCAGGAATTATGGATTTCCAAAAATTTCATTTCAGGGGCGCGTGCATGAGCAAATAACTCCTTCAATATTTGCTCTTGGTAAGTCAATAAATTTTTCGGATATAGTTATCGAGCATCTTGGATATAATCAGTCGAGAGAAGTGATGGAAGCGAAGGTGAAAAGAAATTATGCCATGCTTATAGAACATGTTCAGGAAGAACCTTTGAATGCTTATGCCTGGTACCAGCTTGGTCAGACTCTTGCTCAAATGAAATTGATTGATGAAGCAGAGAAAACAATCAGGTTTGCACTTCAACTGGGAAATCTTTCAGACTCTGTCTATTCAAGTGCCACATCAACCCTGGCACAACTTGTAGGAAACAAGAAAAATTTTGAAGAATGTTTATATTGGTCGGAAAAATCTTTGGAAAAAGCACCGGGGCAGGTGTATGCACTCCATCTCAAAGCTTATGCTTTACTTTATTTAAAAAGATTTGAGGAAGCAGAACAACTCTTCAACGAAGTATTAAACAGATTGAGAGCCAAGAAGGGAGTGCCGCACTCAGGTTTCGATATAGTCATCCCGGAAGAAATAGTAATGAAAGGTTTAAACCAAGCGAGAGAGAGGAAAATAATTGATAAAATTTCTTGATTCGAAAAGTATTTTAATAATAATTAATAAATTGTTCAACTGTTACTTCTGCTTGCCGCAGTATAGCTCTTAAGGTTCCTTTATCAAGGGTTTTATGGTTTGGTACTACTATCCTGACAAAATGGTTCGGATTTTCTTATTATTATATGACTCCCTGTTTGCCTCCTCAATGTAAAACCAAATTTCTCTAATACTTTCACACAATCTTTACCTGATATTTGAGGTAATTGGCTCATACAACAAGTGTCATGGCTTCATAGTTTTCCTTAGGTATTTCAATACCATCTTCCAGCAAACATTCTGTATATAATCGAATTGCTTCTTTTATATTATTAATTGCTTCTTCTTTGGTTTCCCCTTGGCTGATACATCCTGGCAGGCTTGGACATTCAACTACCCAAAAGCCATTTTCTACTTTTGTTAGAATTATCTGTCTCATTTTTAATTACAAATCAAATTGAACATTTTAATTGTTAACGCTTGTAATTCAAAATTAGTTTTGGAACAAAATTTTCAAAACAGAAAATCATTTCTTAATAGTAAAATTCAAGCAATTTCATTAAGTGATTTTCTTAAAGCATCAATGAAAATACAAACATCACTATCAGTAACAATGAGAGGTGGAACAAGTCTGAGAACTTTACCGGATGCGGCATTTGTTATTACTCTTCTGAAGAGCATAGCTTCCACAAGCTGCGATGCATCGAAATCCAATAGAATACCCTGCATTAAGCCTTTACCCCTTAATTCAAGAAGAGTATTAGGCATTTCCATCTGCAGTTCAAGAAGTTTATTTTTCATATAACCGCCAACTTCTTCGACTTGCTCGAGCAATCCGTTTTCAAGCAATTGCAGTACGGCATAACCAGCCGAACAAGCTACAGCATTGCCTCCGTAGGTCGTGCCGTGCATTCCTTTCTGAAAAACATCTTCCAATTTGTCACTAATAAGAATAGCTCCGAGAGGCAAACCACCGCCGAGCCCCTTTGCCATTGTAACGATATCCGGCTTGACTCCATAATGTTCATAAGACAGGAATTTTCCTGTTCTTCCGACACCCGTTTGAACTTCATCACCGATAATGAGGAAATTATATTTTTCTTTTAATTTAAATAAGGTATTAATAAAATCTTGATTGGCAGCGATGATTCCGCCTTCACCCTGTAAAAATTCAATAATAACTGCAATTGTTTTTTCATCGAGAGAATTATGTAAAGCCGAAATATCATTATATGGAATAATATTCATGCCGGGCAGGAAGGGCCCCATTCCATCCTTATAAAGAGGTTTATCCATTAATGATAAAGCACCATAAGTTCTGCCATGAAATCCACCCGAAAAGCCATACATCTCGGTTTTACCTTGTGCATTTCCCCATCGTCTTGCAAGTTTAATAGAACCTTCAACGGCTTCTGTACCGGAATTTGTATAGAAGACTTTAGACAAACCGGTCATTTCTTTTAATTTTTCAGCAAGTTTGATCTGAGGCTCCTGATAGTAGTAATTGGAGACGTGCATGAATTTATCAAGCTGACTTTTAATTGCATGGATGATTGCAGGATGGCTGTGTCCGAGGGCATTTACAGCAATTCCCCCGAGAAAATCCAAATATACATTACCCTTAGTGTCGTATATCCTGCACCCTTCAGCCTTGCTAATCTCAATCGGTAATCTTTTATAAGTTTGAAGTATCGCTGATTTTTCGCGTTCAATTAAATTATTTCCCATCAATTAAACCAGGCTGTGTATCACATTTGTAACGACACCCCACACTTCAAAGCTCATCTCTGATGTAATTTCTATCGGTTTGTAATTTTTATTTTCGGGGTGCAGATATACCTTTGTTTTTTGTGTCCTGAGACGTTTGACGGTAAGCTCGCCATCAATTACAGCTATGACAATGTTCCCATCCTTAGGATTCAGTGAACGGTCAACGACAAGTATGTCAGCAGAGTGAATCCCTGCTTCAATCATAGAATCACCGGTTACACGTACAAAAAAAGTTGCCGCAGGATTTCTGACAAGATGGTCGTTCAAATCCAGCCTGTCCTCCATGTAGTCGTCGGCAGGAGACGGGAATCCTGCCGATACGGCTTCAAGAAACATTGGAAGTTTGAAAGATACTCTTTTCTCAGGCTTGAGTATCTTAGTAACTCTCAGCGAATTTGACTGGACCTTTTTCACGTTTATTTCCCTTCACCTCCGATAATAAAAGGTGTTGTTCCTTTTGAATTTCCAAGTATAATAATTTTTGCATTCGGCGAAGTTACAAGTTCTTTTTGTATCTTAATAGTCTCAAACTGCAAAACTCTGTCTGATAAACCTTCGTTGACAATTTTCTGAGCATCTGCCACGCCTCTTGCTTCGACTCTCTTTCGCTCGGCTTCCTGCTGTTCTTTTTCGAGCACGAATTTCATTCTCTGTGCATCCTGAACGGCAGTTATTTTTCTTTCAATGCTTTCTTTTACCGAAGCAGGAAGGCTGATATTTCTGACAAGCATCTGCTCGAGAACCAAACCTCTTTCTTTGAAAGCTTTTTCAATTTGATTACGAATTTTTTGCTCAAATGCTTCACGCTTCTCAGCAAACAAATCAGTTGCATCAAAATACGAGGCACTTTCCCTTATACCGGTTCTTGCCGTAGGCCTGATTACTTTATCCTGGTAATCTACACCGATTGACCTGTATATTTTCGGTGCAGATGTTGCTACTACCCTATATAAAATTGTTAAATCAATTACAACTTCCAATCCGTCATTACTAAGAACGCGAATTGCATCATCGCCTTGTTTGGCACCTTCATCAAACGAACCGGACATAGTGTAATTCTGGGTTTGCGTACTCATTTCGGTAACATCAATCAAGGGATTTACTAAACTCAATCCTTCATAAAGAACATGGCTTTGAACTTTTCCAAATAGAACCTGCACACCTACATGCCCCGGGCTGATTTGCCTTATTGATGCAGTTCCTAATCCGATAATAAATACAACAGCACCTGCTATCAGAACAAGACTTTTGTACTTGCGCAACGGACTTTCCTCCTTTGTTCCCCAGATGCCTATTGCTAATATTATTAGTGCTACAATAATTAATGTCATAATAAACCTATAAGAAAATTGTGAAAAAAAAACTAATCATTACTGCAACTTCCGCAGGATGAACAAGCATTATACGACATATCACCACCGTCTATGTCGTCATAATCATTACTCAACCAGTCGCTTGATGATGTATCCGGTTCAGCATCAACCGATGAATCTTCAATTAAGTCGGCATCAACGAGGTTATCCTGGTATTCATTATCACCGAAGTAAGAGACATCACCTGTTCCGGGTGGTTCGAAAGCTGAATCAGTATTTAACGTATTATAATCTCCTGAATTGAAACCATCTGTACCGACATTCATTACTTCATTTCCAAGGCTGTCAACAAGTAAAAAGTCATTTAGGTAAAGACTATGCGTAAATAACATATCAGCCCAGAGCCAAGAATAAAGGAAGTAGTTATCGAATCCGTAATATCCGTAATAAGCAGGAGCCGCATGCCTGTCATGCTTTATTTGCTCCTTAGCGGTAACTTTCTCCTTGGGCCTTATAATTTGAACGGTTGTGGTTTTCTTTATATCATCAACTTTTACGAAACGTTTGATTGCCTGCTCAAGTTCATCAATAAAATTATTGAAAATTTCTTTTTTGGATTTAATTAATGAATCATATTTTTCTTGATTTGTGAAAAGAGGCTCCAGCCTTGCTTTCAATTGCTCGGCAGTTTCTCCCTCCTGGCATTTAAAATCAGTAATTACACCGTTAACATTCACTTTAATCGGGTATTCTCCGATTTTATGTTTTCTCAACACCGATATTTCAACTAAATATTTGATTGATTCATCGTTATGCTCGAGTACAAGATAGATCACGTTGAAAAACTCAGATTCAATTGGGTCAACTTTTGCCTTAAACTCAAACATAGCTTGTTCCAAATCATCTTCCTCTCCTTTTTCATCGAGGTAAAAATCATAATCATCAACAGCAAGGCGAATAACGTTTTTAATGTTGAGTGTCCTCAAAGCAATGTTCAATTGCTGTAAGATTGCTACTGCAGTGAAAGTTTCATGCTCCCGCTTTTGCGAGAGAGAGCCGAATGTCAGGGCATCAACAAGTTTAGAAAAAAGTTTTGTAGGTTTCACCTTTTTGTAAACGGTAATCTGTGAAGGGTCAATATCAATTTTTCCTGTCAGGTACATACCCAGCCTCATAAAGATTGATTGTTAATAATGTCATATATATGTTTTCCTTTTTTTTCAGATTCGGTGAATGCTGTTTTTATTAATGTACATTCAAGTGCCTTTCCCGCCATCTCTCCTTCGTAATGCCTGTCTAAAGGACATCCGCTATTACATAGCAGCTCGTAATTACATTCGGCACATTCAGAATTCTGAAACTCACTAATATAAAGATTTCTTCTTTTATTTACTATTGTTTCAAAAGATTCTTTTTTCCAGTCGGCAAAATTTCCATCACTACCATAAGCTTTGTTGCACGACCAGCAATTCCCAAATATATCAAATTCGTACCAAATACACTCATTTCCCCTTTGAATACAATATCCGGTTGTCAAAATCTGACTAAACTGTAATAAATCATTATCTATCAAAAAATACGAAAATTTTTCCATTTCTGATTCTGATAATGCAAATTCCCCTGTGGCAAATTTGAACTTGATTTTATAAGGATTACCGTCACTTTTTGATTGAACATTGTAATTTTTCAACCATTTTCCAAATTCTTCCTTGTGTTTAATTGTTTCATTTGACACAACACATAGTATTCCGACAGGAAATCCTAAATTAATCGCTTCTTCCATATTTTGTAATGCACTATCATAAGAATTGTTGCGGAGAAAGTCATGCACCTGCTTTGGCGGGTCAATAGAAAAACTTATTCTCAGCTTTTTTGGACTATCGAGGTTTTGCTTTAATATATTCAGGTATTCCTTTGTAAATCTCAATCCGTTTGTCTGAATCGAAACATTCAATCCTTTTATTTTAATTTTATCCCAATGTGAATTGACAAGATTTACAATTTCTGCCATTGTCTCTGCTTCCATCAGTGAAGGCTCAGAGCCGTGCAAACAGAAAGTACCAATTTGATAACATTCATTTTCCACTTTTGCAATAAATTGATTGAGAGAATTTAATATTTCAATATCTTTTATCTTAGGCTCTTTTTTTATTTCTTCAGGAATGTAGCAATACCTGCACATCAGGTTGCATGTTCGATGTGTGGCAAAGTACATGTTCAATATTTTATCTGATAATGACATCTAGTAAAAAGAATTTTCAATTTACAATTTTTAATTTTCAATGAATTTTAAATAATCAAATTTCTAAATTTAAAATAACCGCAATTTATCTATCAATTCATTCTAACATTTAGAATTAAGAATTGATTGAAAATTGAAAATTATAAATTATAGAAAATCAATTATGTATAACATCAGTTATTCAATACAACTGTAAGATATAAAAAACATAAGGAAATTCATAAATAAATAATTCATATTTTTGAAAAATGTTTCATTAGGGTGTAAAATAATGAGAGCAGTAGTACAAAGAGTCAGCCGTGCAAGCGTTACAATTGACGGCAAAGTTAGGGGAGAAATCGGCAATGGTTTGCTTGTATTTGTTGCTATATCTCACTCTGATAATTCTGAAATTATGAAATGGATGTGCCATAAACTCGTCAATCTCAGAATTTTTTCTGACGAAGAAGGAAAGATGAACAAATCAGTGCTGGACACAGACGGCGGCGTCCTTCTTGTTTCCAATTTCACATTATATGGTGATGCACACAAAGGATTCCGCCCAAGCTTCATCAAATCCGCACCACCCGAAATCTCCAAGCCTTTTTATGAATCTATGGTTCTGCATCTGAAAGAAAATTATCCGATACAAATTGCATCCGGTGAATTCGGTGCAATGATGGACATTGAACTTGTAAATGATGGACCTGTTACGATTATTATTGAGAAGGAAGTGGAGTGAATTTTACATCTATTCAATAAACCCTGCACATCTCCTCAATTTTCTTTTTCTTTAAATTCGGAACTTTCGCTCCTTCCTTCGGATAACCCACAGGAAAAACCAAAACAGGAGCAAGGTTTTCAGGGATGTTGAGAATATGGCTGAGAAAACCCATTGGTGCCGGGCTGTAGGGCAATGTTACAAGTCCTGCATTGTGAATTGCGGCAACAAGGAAACCCATAGCTATACCCGTTGACTCGGTGAAATAGTTGTTTTTCTGAATTTTCTCACCCGCAATTCTATATTTTTCTTTGAATACAACTATTAAGTAGGGAGCCTCTTCAAGAAAAGGTTTTTGGTACGTTACTTTGAACTTGCTCACTTTATTTTTGAAATCCTCAGAGTATCGTTTTTCGTAATTCAGTTTTTCTTCTTTTTCGGCTGCTGCTCTTATTTGCTGCTTATATTCCTTATCTTTGACAATGCAGAAAAGGAAAGGTTGGGCATTTCCACCTGAAGGTGCGGTAGTAGCTGTTTTAACTATATTCATAATTACTTCTTCGGGAATTTCCTCTGAAGAGAATTCTCTCACAGAGCGTCTTTTCAACATTTGATCAAGAAATGAAAGCGAATTGTTAATTAAATCCTCATGTGATTGTCTGGTAAATTCAAAATCAATAAAATCAGTAATCGTTCCCATTTTGTTGCCTGATAAATGAATATTTTAATTATTAACAAAAATAATTTAATTTGGATTGATATTCACAAGAAATTAAATATTAATACTTTGAACAAAGAGAAACTCAGATATATAGGTGCAGTTACAGGAACTTTTGGTTACAAGGGAGAAATGATTGTATCCGAAACTCCCTCAGATATTACAAATATTAAATCCGGGAGTATTATTAAAATCGGTTTTTCACCAAGTTTTACCAAAGATTATGTTCTTGAAAATCATTTAAAGAAAAATGATTCATTCATAATTAAATTGAAGTATATAGATTCAAAAGAATTGGCTCTGAGCTTGAAAGAAAATGGTGCTTACACTGATGAAATCAATATTATCTCAAATGATGCTGAATCATATTTTGTTGATGATTTAATTGGTTGTAAAGTAATTGATAAGAAAATCAAGAATACGATTGGCATAATAAAAGATGTACTTAATCTGCCCGCTAATGATGTCTGGCTCGTTGAAACTGAAAAAGGGGAATTGCCTTTACCATACATTAAAGATGTTGTAAAAAGAGTTGATATTGAAAATAAAAGAATTGAAATAAATTTAATTGACGGATTAACAGATTTAATCAAAAATGAAAAAGAAAAAAGTGAAGAATAAAGAACTGCTCAGATTAGACATAGTTACAGCTTTGCCTGGTATGTTCAAGTTCGTTTTTAATTCGAGCATAATCAAAATTGCAAAGAAGAAAAAGCTTGTTAAAATCAAGTTGCACAATCTTCACGATTATGCAACAGATAAATACAGGCACATTGACGACACACTTTATGGAGGAGGGGCAGGTATGCTCATCAAGTGCGAACCTGTTTTTGCATGTATAGAAAAGTTGAAATCAAAAAGAGATTATGACCAGATAATATATTTGACAGCCGATGGCGAAAAATTGATTCAGTCAATTGCGAATGAACTCTCCATGTGCAGGAATATCATAATGATTGCAGGGCATTATAAAGGCATAGACCAGAGAATCCGCGATGTTCTCGTAACTCGTGAAATATCTGTCGGTGATTATGTATTAAGCGGCGGGGAAATTCCAGCTATGCTATTAGCCGATTCAATCATTCGCTTGATTCCCGGGGTTATCGGGGATGCAGAATCCGCTCTCGACGATTCATTCCAGGATGGATTATTAGAAGCTCCATACTATACAAAACCAGCCGATTTCAAAGGATACAATGTCCCTGAAGTGCTTCTCACTGGCAATCAAAAAAATATAAACGAATGGCGTGAAGAACAAGCTTTGTTAAAAACAAAGAAGAGAAGGCCGGATTTAATGAGTGATTTTAATCTTTAAAGAATGCAGAATAGGTGTAAAAATATTGAGGGAATATGTAATCAGGATTTTGTTTCTATAATTGAACAGTTTGACTATTAATCATCATTCAGGAAAGTATCTGTAAATGTCTTTTCTATGAATGCATCTTGAAAATATTATTACACCATGATTATAAGATAAACCAATTCTGTAATTTCCAAATTTAATTCTGTAATGCTTATCATATCCTTTAAGTTTTTTTATGTTGGATATTTTTGTTAAAGTATTTGATGAGGCACATTCATCAATGATCTTAATAATCTTTTCCTTAGTTTTCAAATCATTAATTTTCTTGACATCTTGTTTAAATTTTTCTGTAAATTCGAGTTTCATTATGACCTTAAAGCATCCAGAACTTCTTCTTTTGATACTCTTTTTGTTTTCAAACCTTCATCAATAGCCTTACCCATTGCCATATCTTCCATGACTTCAGCTATTACGTCATAAAAAACATCTTTTCTTTCTTCGATTGCTTGTTTGATTGCATTCTTCATGATATTTCTTTGCGGAGTTTTTACAACAGCCATAATAAACCTACTATTTAAGTTAATTAATAAAATTGATGATATTCAAATATTTATTTGCACTTCCAAGACATTTAAATATAATTTGCTCAGAATCAATAATATTCATTTTAATTCACTTTACTCCATTACTTGAATATGGCTTCAAAGCAGAAATAATTGACACTGCATCATCCATACCCGTCTTTATTAAATTGATATTTTTTCCACCGTCATAATATCCATAAAGATGTAATATTTCATATCCATCATTCAGGTAATTAAGCAATTTCTTATTCATATTAGCTAAATTACTTTGATAATATTCAATTGATTTTCTGCCTTTTTTCTTTTGGATATTTTTGTGTTCGAATAAGAAATCAAGAGCTACAAGAATACCTGAGTATGCTGTACCACATGCAGTTTTAACATATTTATCATCAATATAAAATTTGTCTTTTTTTCCGGCTTTTTTTAAAGACTCTTTTGCATTCTCAACGTAACGCAATGCTTCTTTATAAGAATTCGCAGCATTCATATTAGTATTAATTTAATCTGTAATCAAGCATTTATATTAACAAATATAACAAAAAATATAAAGTATAAAACGCAACAATTTACTTTATATTATCTAATATAGTATTAATCTGATTTTTCAAATGAAACAAGCTAAAATATCCTTTTCTGATTCCTGCTTTTTATACTCTGAAGTACAGAAAAAGGTACGGTGTATTTTCCGAAATTTGAATCGTCATAATCTCGTGAACCATGATAATCGGAGCCGCCGGTGGCTATGAGCCAGTATTGGTTTGCTATTTGTGTTAGGTGTCTTTCGATTGTGTTGTTTTGCGACGGATGTACTACTTCAATACCGTCAATACCCATTTCAATAAGGTTATACAGCATTTCCGGAGATATGGTATCCGAAGGATGAGCAAGTACTGCTATGCCATCACATTTATTGATAAGTTCTAATGCTTCTTTAATTGAAAAATTATATTTGGGTTCATAACAAGGCTTGCCATCGCTTAGGTATAGATTGAATGCTTCTCTCTGGCTTGTCACATAGCCTTTATCAATTAGTGCGAAAGCTATGTGGGGACGGGTAATCGGTGCTACACCTGCTATCTTGCTAATTTCTTCCAAGTTTAATTCTATATTTATCTTCTTCAGTTTTGAAATAATTCTCTTTGCCCGAACCTCTCTTGCTTTTTTAAATGTATTTAATGCATGGACAAGTTCTTTATTGTTAATGTCGAAATTGTATGCTAGAACATGAATCTCCTGTTCATCCTCATAACAGCTAAATTCAATTCCCGTTATTATTTCTATTTGATATTTATTACTGATTTTATACAATTCTTTATAGGCATCAACCGAATCATGGTCTGTAATGCTGATAGCTCCAAGATTGGCTTTGACAGCCATTCTCAGGATTTCTTCAGGAGTTTTTATTCCGTCGGAATAAATTGTGTGTATATGTAAATCCGCCCTTTTCTTCATCAATCTATATTTACTTGGTGTTGTCCTATCCTGTCAGGTGTAACACCTGACAGGGTTGTTTATCATTCAGAATAAAATTTCCTAACTAAATCAATTGCTTCATTTATTTTTATAACTGCTCTCTCACCCGATGCCCTATATTTTAATTCAATATTTCCATTATCAACATTCTTTTTCCCAACAATAATCTGGACGGGAATCCCGATTAAATCAGCATCATTGAATTTCACTCCGGGAGTGTCATCTCTATCATCATAAAGTACTTCAAAGCCGGATTTTTTCAGGTCATTAAGTAATTGCTCGCATGTATCTGAAACGCTCTGTGTGTTCTTAATATTCAATCCTAATATATGTACATGAAAAGGCTGTAGAGGCGGCATCCAGATTATTCCTTTATTATCATGGTGCTGTTCAAGGTAACATGCCATTATTCTCTCGACACCTATTCCATAGCTTCCCATGATGATTGGTTGTTCCTTACCGTCTTTGTCGAGGAAATTCGCACCAAGTGCTTCGGAGTATTTTGTTCCGAGTTTGAAAATATGCCCCAATTCAATTGCATTAACCACTCTCAAAGGATGCGAACAGTTCGGACATTTTTCACCTGCATTGATTGTACGCAAATCATGGTATTCGTCAATAGTACAATCCCGCATGAAATCTATGTTTTTGTAGTGAAATCCGTCTCTATTTGCTCCGCTCACAAGTCCGTTAGCGTCTTTCATGCGATTATCTGCAATCATGCGGATTTTGGTTTTCATATTTATTGGTCCCATCGAACCGGTGTTTGCACCTGTGATTTTTGAAAGCTCTTCCGGTAAAGCAGGCCTGAAATTTCCTGTTTTCATAACCGACAACAATTTACTTTCATTTAGCTCATCGTTGCCTCTCATGAAAATCATCACGGGTTCTGAATCAACTATGTACAGCACTGACTTAGCAAGACGTTCCTCCGGTAAATCAAACTGCACAATCAAATCATCAATGGTCTTAGCATTTGGTGTTGGAAATTCTTCCAAAGGTTGATTAGGTTCAATTCTTCCTGATGGCTCGACATTTGATGTTGCAATTTCCATATTCGCCGAATAACCGCATTCATCACATACGGCACATGTATCTTCACCTGATTCCGATTCGACCATGAATTCCTGCGACAGCCTGCCGCCCATTGCTCCGCTTGAAGCCCCGACTATGAAATATTTCAGATTCATTCTATCGAATATTTTTTTGTATGCTTCGTAATGCTTGTTGTATGCTTCGTCTAATCCTTCCCAGCTTGAATCGAGTGAATAGGCATCCTTCATTAAGAATTGTCTGCACCTCAACACACCTGACTTGGGCCTCGGCTCATTCCTGAACTTAGTTTGAATCTGATACCATATTTGCGGCATGTCCCTGTATGACTTTATATGCTGTCTCGCATGGAAAGTAATGATTTCTTCGTGTGTGGGAGCGAGAACCAAGCCTTCGCGGTTTTTGATGTGGAACATCACATCACCCATTGCTTCCACCCTGTTTGTCTCTTCCCAAATCTCGATTGGATTCAATGCAGGCAGAAAAAATTCCTGTCCGCCGATTGCATCAATCTCTTCACGAAGAATTTCCATGATTTTCTTCAATACATTATAACCCAAAGGAAGAAATGAAAAAATTCCTGCTCCTACCTGCCGAATCAGTCCTGCCCTCAGCATTAACTGGTGCGAGGGTATCTGTGCATCTGCACCTAACTCTTTCAATGTCGGTATGAATAATTCCGATTGTCTCATTCGATAAAATAAATAACTTAATTGGATAAAATAAAGTTCTGAAACGGTAAAATTAACTAAATATTTTCTAAGTAGATGAATTGCAACAAGCAGATGAATATTTTTTTAGAAGAATTACTGAATTTAATCTCTAATTATCACCACTTTTCCAAAATTCTTGCTGTCTTTGTATGAAATTGAAAATATGTAAATACCGCTTGTTAAAGCTGATGGTATTTCGTCGAGAATTGATACTTTATATGTCTCAAAAACAGATACAGTCAGTTCTGTATTGAAAACTTCTTCCATATCTGTCTTATATAATTTTAAAATAACCTCTTCTCCTGTTATTGAGTTTTCCGGTACAGGAAAATAAAGCTTATCATGTAAACTTGTTTTAAAAGGATTCGGAAACACAGCTGATGATTGATAGAATATAGTACCTGAGCTGAAAAATAATGAATCGACAATATAACCTTCATTAACGGTCATGCTATAATAATATCTTGTATCTCCGATTTGCCTTGTTCCTGTCTGCTGAGAGTTTGCACATAATATATTGAAAGGTTTGTCATTCGGCGATTGCTCTATTGCCGTCCTAAGGTCTGTATTTGTAACAATAATGTCGAGTGTGTCATCCGATTTATTCTGCTCCGAAGGAAGTAAATACCTGAATGCCCTGAACTCGAACGGTTTCAAAAATCCATTATCACTTATGGTTGGTGACGAAAAATTCCTGACAGAAAAGAAAGTTATTTCAGGATATTCATAAGCAGAAGGGAAATACATACTATCCTTTGACCTGTTACCCGTATAATAAATCCAGGGTAAAAAATTGCACCATTCATTGACGAGATTTGTCCCCTGCTCTTTGTAAGCACTGTCGAGTGCCTTATATCCTGTAATATCACATCCGATAAGCTCCCACAATCTTTTTATTATTGCATCTCTGTATCTCAGATATGTGTATTGTCCGAATATTCCATATTTATAGCCGACTGTCTCATCCCCGCTTCCGAATGGATAACGCTGAAGATTATTAAAAAGCATTTTAAGGTATGAAATATAATCCCTTGATTCAGGGAATAATCTATTCTCCATCCATACACTTGTCATTTCATTTAAAGAACGAGTACCAGGTTCAGGTATGCCGTAATTAAGCTGAATCGCATGATGAAATTCATGAGCCGCTGTGATTTTCATTGCCATTATACCGGTTTCTGTGAATGTAGGGACAGTATCACCCGATTGAGTGATTGTGGAGTCATAAGGGCTGTAATCATTGTCAATCAAAACATAAGTTGTGAAGCATTTGAATTTTCTTTGTGTATTGATTTGGAAATCTGTCTCTGTCAATCCATAGAGCGTTTTTTCCGTATTAACATGATAATCACCGAGATTAAAAACATATACATCATAAGCATCGGAACCTCCATGTCCATTATCTTTTGACGGAGATAAATAACCTATTGAGTCAACTTCAACTTTATAAGCATAATCAAAATAATATGCAACCGAATCAATATAATCAGGTATTCCATTGATATCCACGTCTTCAAGATTCACTGCATTTTTTCCTATTGTATCGTAATGAATAAGAAATTTTCCGGAAGATGATGGGAAGGTTTTTTGCTGGATGCATCTACCGTTGGAATCTGAATCATTACATAATGAGTTCAATATATGTTTTCTTTGTTCTAAAGATAAGAATGTGCCGCATTTATCCCCCATTTCTGTGGAAATATTATTTACCTCAGAAAATGCCGAAATACAAGTAAAAAATAGGAATAAAATTATTTGTTTATATAGTTTCATATATATAAAGAAATTAAACCAAGGCAAAAATAACTAAAATGCCATCCATTTTAATAAATGAAGAATGTTTAGGGAAATTATTGAATAGTGAATCAACGGAACATTTCTTTTATCATGCCCCAGGTTCGGCGAATACCGCTTACGTTGTGAGTTACTGTAACATTATTGCTGTAAGAAACAGAATTGTCTTTTTTCACTATTTTCAGACGGTATGTATATATGCTTTTGTTTTGTGTGCCTGTATTATCGTCTTTCATAAAGGCTTCTTCGTCAACATACTTGTATGAATAATAACTGCCTTTAGCATCCTGTGATGTTAAATATGTGAAATTATTAGCTGAATTAGTCCGCTCAAGTTCATATCGGCTGACACTGCTCTCGTCTGCAGATTTCCATTCAATGGTAATATTTTTACCGTCTGACTTGGCATTGAAAGAATCGAGCAGGTTATCTCCTGCTATCAAACTTGCAGTTGCAAAGCACAGTAACAATATGGCAGTTTTTATTTTCATGTCAGCAAATTTAAATAGCAATTAATTAAAAAGCAAATTTTTTATTTTATTGAATTTATTACATAATTAGTTGATTTGACGTTATATCACCCAATCAATTTTATAGCTTTTAGAATATTTTATTCAATTTAGCGCTATCAGAAGGCTTTTATTAAGATAAAATGATGTTAATATGAAAGTAGTGAAAAGTGAATAAAAGAAAACCAGCGGTTTATTCCGCTGGTTTGCACAAATTTTATTATAATAAATTTTGTCTATTCAAATGACAAAGTTGAATCAACCTTGCCACCGAGCTCGAGCACTTTTTGTTGTAAATATTGACTTAAATACTTCAAATTCGGGTCAGGTGAATTCTGGTATCTCTTTATAATGTTTAAGGCTGTATCGAGTGCAGCGGCATTTCCCTGCTTTTGCTTGACATCATCAATGGTGTATTCATCGAGTGTCATGGTTACATTATAGAGATTCATAGCCACTTTTTGAATTTCGTCCTTATATGCAGGATTATTCTGAATTTGTCCGTAAATGTCGTTTGTCTTCCTGAATAACTCCTGCAATCTTGATTTTGCAGAAGAGTAGTCTCCAAGCAAACTATAAAGTATAGATGAAAGTCTGTAAGGACCATAGTAATTACCAATAATCTCACCGTACATTGCTTCGGAATTAAGTTTGTTGTTCGTTATTAATTCTTCGCATGATTTGATGCTCATCATTGCATATTTTTTGAATTGTTCTTTTGCACCTGCATCATGATATAAATTAGCAAGCTTAAATTCATATTCATAAGACATAGGAAATTGTTTGGGGGATAAATACTTATTCATCGTGTCTAAAATTGCAATAGCTTTTTGAGGATTTTTATTGTCGGTCATAACCGTTGAGGCAAAATTCATGTATAATTCACGGTAGTTGGGTATTAACCTTCTGTGTACCTCATCATAGAAGACGGAAGAATTATCGAGATTTCTTAACTTAAATCCATAATAAGGCTCTTTGTGAAAATTGTTGCTGTTGTCTATTCTTAACAAACATTTTTCAGTGATTTCAGTGTCAATTGGTTTTTGGTAAGCTTCCTTTTGTTCGACAGGACAAATTCTCGCTGCCATTCCTTCATACCTGAAAAATTTTTCAAGTCCGCAGAACGCATCAGGCCCCACAGTCGTCGAAAAATATACTGGCCTTTTAAATTGTACTTGTTTCAGAATATCATAAACTAACTTATCCTGAACTCGGAAAATATATAACTTCTTCTTGTCTCTTACTCCGTAGTATTTGCCGACGAATGTAAATTTCATCTTAGGGTCAGCCATAAGCTGAGGGTCGTTTGTATATTTAGCCATAATATCCTGCGATACCGGGATTTCGACCTTTTGGGCTTCTCCAAGCTCATAAGTGAGTGCTGCAGGGTCTGTTTCGGATACAATCAGGCTTTCATCTTTAAAGGATAATGGAATTTCTTTGGCTCCCCATGGATTTCTGTGTTTTAGCTGGTGAACATACCACAATGTATTTCCGAGACTCAGGTTAACAACTCGTACATCACGCCTTACCCCTTCGACATCCTGTAGAAACCATACCGGGAAAGTGTCATTATCTCCATTACAGAAAATAATTGCGTTTTTCTCTGTGCTTTGAAGGATGTTATAAGAATAATCGAATGGAATGTAATCGCCTGCTCTGCTGTGAATTTTCCATCCTCCGAATGCCATGTTCAACGGAACGGCAATAAAAGAAATGATAACGGCCATAGCAACAAGAGGAGTAGTGAATTTTCGTTTGCCTATCCAATCAATTAAGCCGTAAACTCCGAAACCAATCCATAAGCACCACACCATAAATGAGCCTGCATAAAAATAATCCCTTTCCCTGGGCTGTGGATTCTGTTGGTTTTGAGCTATAGCAGTCAAAACACCCATTAAGAGGAACATTATAAAGAAGACTAAAGCAGTTTTGGGGTCTTTCCAAAAATGGAAAAACAAACCGATTAATCCTATTAGCAAAGGTAATGCATAAAACCTGACCGGGAATAAATGAGCGTATCCTGATTTATAATTTAATATTTGCGAGTCTTTATTACCGGTAAATGCATAGTCCGCGTCCTGAACATCGCTCAACCTGCCGACAAAATTCCATAGGAAATACCTGAAATACATATGGTAAATCTGGTACTTGAACATATAGCTCAGTTCACCTGAAGTATTAATATTCTTAAATTCAGGTACTAAGATAGCACTTCCATCCTTACATTGTACCTCTTCTCTTGTAGGCGGATTCCACTGCCCATAGACAAATTCTCCTTTGTCATCTTTCTCATTATAATGTACTACAAATTCGTCATCCTGTTCAGCGCGTCGGGGCCAGTTTGGTCTATCTCCATATTGTTCCCTGCCAAGATATGACACAAGTGTATTCAAATTCTTAGGCTCGTTTTCATTCATCGGAGAATTTGAATTTGAACGGAGTAAAATTTGCGTATAAGTGCTGTAACCAAATAGCATCAATAAAAACGAAAACATAGTTAGATTTAGAATCGGCTTGTTATTCTTGTAGCTATACCATAAAGTAGCTATTGCACCAAGTACAAGAAGAATAAAAAATACTGTAACCATAGGTGAATCCTTAATAACAGATTCCTTACATTCGTTTTTGAATGGCAAATCGCCGCCAAGAAAAGCCGGCACCCATTTTATCATACCCGGATAAATCATAAAAAATATAAGAACAGCTATAATTCCCATAACAATAAAAGATTGGGTTGACAGCTTGTATTTTCTGAAATAAATAAGCATTGCAATAGAAAAAATCGTTAAAATACTGAGAAGGTGAACACCCGTTGACAAACCTATTAAATATGCAATTAATAATATATATCTTTCATTACCGGGTTTGTCTGCATCTTCGTTCCATTTCATCATCAGGTAAACAATTACTGCAACGAAGACAGTTGACAAAGAATAAACTTCCGATTCGACAGCGTTAAACCAAAAAGTGTCACTGAACCCAAAGGCAACTGCCCCGACAAATGCAGAAGCGTATATAGCGAGTGATTCTGCAAATGTTTTTGTCTTCTCTTTTCTCATAAAGACAATTGCTTTTACTGTTATCAAATACAGAAACCATATTGTAAAAGCACCTGAAAACACCGATACCAGATTGACTCTCCAGCCTGCATCGCCGAATGGAATGAGTATATGAAACACTTTTCCTATCATCAAAAATAGAGGCGCTCCCGGAGGGTGAGGAACCTGCTGCCAGATTGATGCTGCTGAAAACTCACCGCAATCCCAGAATGGAACCGAAGGCTGAACTGTAATCATTAATGTAATTAATGTGATTAGGAAAGCTACTATACCGAAGCCATGATAAACATATTTTTGGTTCATTTGTTTAATCCAGTTTATTTAATAATTATTATTTTCTGCAATTAAAATGTAAGTTGCAAAAATAGGTATTATTAGTAAAATATTAAATTATTACGCATTTCTTTATTTAATAACTGAATTCAACTCAAATTATTTTGTGTTATGAAATCCGAGATTTATTTTTTAATTTCAATTACATTTCTGTTTCATAATGGAGGTTTTTATGCGTAAGGGTTTGTTTATTTTTGTTTTTGCGTTAATCGTTGGTTCTCTTGCTTTGGCTGTAACAAGCTGTGGTAAGAAAACACCATTGCCACAGGATAAGAAAGAATATGTAGGAACCTGGATTTCCGAGACTCAGGATACAATCGTAATTCGTGCCAATGGAGAAGGAAATGCAAAGGTAGGAAACACTACAATAAGCGGTGGTTCGGTGGAATTTCCCGATAAGAACTCGATATCAATAAAAGCAATCGGCTTGGGACCCACTCTGAAAATAAACCAGCCGCCTCAGGAACTTGAAGGCAGGTGGCAGGTGGTTCTGGATGGAACAACCTACTTCAAACAATAATAAATAAAAATCTTTTTTTATATTTACCCTTGTTTCCCCCTTTATCAAAGGGGGATTCAGGGGGATTGTTTTAAATTTTCATTCGTAATTCGTAATTGATTGAAAGGGGGATTCAGGGGAATTTTTTGATTAACACAAAGCCATATCCTGTTATTCCGTACATGATACGGAATCCATAGCATTAACCCACATCAATTTCCCTTCCTTGAGGAAGGGCTGGGTAGGTGTAAATAAAACAATTCCTTGCTTTTTTGGAAATATAGTAATATTTTTGATACATATAACATCTATTAGGTATTAATAATTTAAAATTGTATTAATTTAATAAGGTGATTTATGAAGAACAAATATTTAAACGGTTCTCTTATTATACTTTCATTACTTTTATTTTATTCCTGCTCTTCAACAAAAACATATACTGGTACTACTGGAGCAATTGAGTTTGAAAATCCTTTCAATGATAAGATTTATCAAAGTGATGAAAAATATTTCAGAGCACATCATTCTGGAAAAAGTCCGGATCTTGCAACTGCAAAAAAAATTGCTTTACAAAATTCAAAAGCTGAATTAGCTGGGAAAATAAACACATTGATTAAAGTAGTGAATAATCAATATACTAATCAAAGGTCTATTGCCAATAAACAAGAATATGAAAATAAATTTGAAGAGTTATCAAGAGAGGTCATTGAACAAGAATTAGTCGACATTAAAACAATTGGCGAAAAAACATATAAAGAAAAAGATGGCAGCTACACATATTGGATTGCAATCGAGGTTGCAAAAGATACAATACTTAGTGGAATCAATAATAAGATATCTAATAATCAAAGACTTAGGATTGATTATGATATGAATCAATTTGAAAAAATATTTAATGAAGAATTAAAAAAATTAGAAAAATAGATTTTCAAAGGTATTCTTATGGTAAGATTAAGAATAATCATTTCTTTATTATTCTTTATGATTACTTCTATTAAAATTCCATGTAAAGAAATAATTGAAGTAAAAAATGTTAAAGGTTTCTGTGAGATAAAGAACATATCACCTGAAGAAGCTAAGTCTAGAGCTATAATTGAAGCAGAAAAAGAAGCTCTAAGAAAAGCCAAAATAACCGAGCAAATTTCGGTATCAGGTATTTTAATTACCAATCAAGATGACCAAAATTTTTATCAAATTTTTAATGAAATATCAACTGTTGAAATAAATGGAGCGATATTCGATTATGATGTAGTAAATGAAGTTAAATATATTGACAAAAATGATAATTGGATTTGTGAAGTTGAAATAGATGCAAAAGTTATCAAATATAATACAAAAAAAGACCCTTCTTTTAATTTTAAGGTAGATGGAATTAAAAAGATATATCAAGATGGAGACGTTCTGAATTTTTCAATTGAACCATCCCAAAATGGCTATCTAAAAATTTTTAATTTTAATGATTCAAATTGCATATTACTTTATCCATTCCAAAATAAAATTGATACATTTTTAAATGATGAAGAAGAACATTTATTCAAAAAAAATCAATTATGTAATTTCCCAGTTAAGGAATTTATTGGTAATAATAGAAATGAAACAGGATATACTTTAGAAGTACTTTCTGAAGATGAAAATAATTATATTGTGATTGTGTTTACTAAACAATATTTACCATTTATTGAAAATGTTAATATAAAAAATATATTAAAATGGATCTATTCAATTCCACCAGATCAAAGAGAAGTAAAATATTTTCAATTTATAATAAAGAAATAGAATCATTATGTTTAAGATTATTACAAACAATATAATCATAAAAAATATTTCATATTTTATATTGATTTTCTTATTATTTAATTTTTTATCTTGTTATACTTATAAACCTTTATATGATACTAAATATGAAAAAAATGATAGTATAGAATTTAAAAATCCAAAATATGAAAATAATTTAAATGGTACTGGTTGGCTACTGTTTGGAGGAATGACAGTAGCTATTGGAACTTATAGTTATTTTAATCCGTGGTATAAAATGCAAAATGACCAGGGTCAGATGGAAAACTCCCCTATAGTTTCTTCGATAGTTGGAATGTCTGGATCAATAATATTTTCCATTTTATTTAAATTAATTTTTTATGGGGATGGTATTGTAAAAACTGGCGATGAAATAGATTGGCTCAATGTAGTTGATAATAATTTGAAATATATACGTTCTGATTATGGTAAACCAAGATACATTTCGGAAAGTATGGGAAATAAAAGAACTATTTGCGAAGTTAATAGTATATATGCTCAAAAATTAAATAATACTATGGTTAACACAACAAATCAAAACACTCCTACAAAAGTTGGGAAATCTTCATCTGCTAATTTCATTGAAAATAATAGTGGAACTTGGAAAGGTACAGGAACCCAAATCAATAATAATAGTAAATGGGATATTGAAATAAAAATTATAAATGAAAAACAAATAACAATATCATATCCCACCTTGCGCTGTGGTGGTAATTTAAAATTAATTAAACAATCTGATGTGTCAGCAGAATTAGAAGAATTAATTGAATATGGTAAAGATAAATGTTTGAATAACGGAAAAATTATTTTAACAAATGAAAGATGGTCTGCAATCCAATTTAAATATTACTATAAAGATGGTAAATATGGGGCTTATGGGCAACTTTTTAAAGAAAAAGATGAGCAAATATCTGAAAAAAATAAAAACAAAACTGATGATGATAATAATATAAATGTGAATATATTTCAAAATCCAAGAATATTAAATCAACCCGAATTGACCTCTTTTGATATTAGCCCAGATAGTAAATATATTGTTACTAGTTCAGAAGATAAAACTATTAAGTTGTGGAATATAACAAATGGTGAAATATTATATACACTTTTTGAAACTACTTATAGTCCAATAGCTGTATGTTTTAGTTCTGATGGTAAATCTATTTATAGTGCAACCAAACGACATATTTTAAATAGATGGGATGCTAATAAAGCTTCTTTCATAAACCAAATTATTAGTTTTGAATCATGGTGGGATAAAATAAATGTCATTTCATGTTCAAATAATGGGAAATATATAAATGTTGGTTTTAAGAATGGATTTTACATTAAGGATATTGAAAATGGACAATTAATTAATAGTAATATTAAAAGTAGTGTTTATAATATTGATATAAATTCAGTAACAAATCATATCGTATTGGCTTGTGATAAAGATATAAAATTACTTGATTTACCTAATTTAAACGTTTATAGAACATTTAAATCATCTAATTATCCGAGCGATGTAAAGTTTACTCCAGATGGTAATTTCATTATAAACAGTTCAAATTATTCAAATGAGATTAATTTATGGAGAATATCAAATCAACAAATAGTTAATGTTATTAAAACTGAATATGAAAATAATACTTCAATTGATATAAGCCCTGATGGTAAATATCTTGTTATCTCTTCTTTAGACGGACGTGTTAAGGTACGCGGTAATGAAATTATCATTTTTAACTTGACAAATAATAAAAAAATTATTTCTTTTAAAGGGGATGGAAATATTAAAAAAATTAGGTTCAGCCCTAATGGTAAATATTTAGCAGCTGAGTTTGATGACTTTTTGAATATTTGGGATGTTAGCTCATTAAATATAAAACCTAGTGAATCTGTTACAGTAGGTCCTACTCTTATACCTTACCCAGAAACACCAAAAGAATCAGATATTGATACTGAGATTCCTTTAACAAACATTAAGCAAACGAATACTTATGCACTCATAATAGGTAATGAAGATTATACCATCCATCAAAAAAATTTAAGCACCGAAGATAACGTAACATATGCTATTAAAGATGCTGAACTATTTCGAAAATATTGTATTAATACATTAGGTATTCCGGTAGAAAATATAAGTTTATTAAGAAATGAAATTAGTACTAAGATGAAGCAAGAAATTAGAAATTTTTCAAATATTCCATTGTATAAACAAGATGAAGAAGTAAAATTATTATTTTATTATGTAGGTCATGGTGCACCTGATTTTACAAATAATAATGAGAGTTACATTTTGCCAATTGATGTAAGTGAAGCTAATATTTATGATGGCATTCAATTATCTCAATTATATAAGGATCTAACAGAGAACTCGCCAATAAGAGTTACTGCATTTATTGACGCTTGTTTTAGTAAAGGTTTAATTGCTTCAAGAGGTGTGAGAGTACAACCCAAGCCAAATACATTATTTGGTAATATAATAGTATTTAATGCAGTAAGTGGTTCTCAAAAAGCATTACCTTATGATGATAAACAACACGGTTTATTTACTTATTACTTGCTTAAAAAGATTAAGGATTCAAAAGGTGATATTAATTATGGTGAACTTTCGGATTATATAAAAGAAAATGTATCTCTACAAGCGAATAAATTGCATTATATGGAACAGAATCCCTCTACAGATGCCAGTATCCCATTGAAACCATTTTTTTGGAGGTCATTTAAATTAAAATAAAAAAATATCATAGTTGATAAGGAAATTATTTTATTTTTAAAACCATTTTAAAATTTTTTAAAATGGTTTTCTTGTTCTACCATCCTATTAACCTTATTTTTGTCCATTGTTCTTTGGCATAAATGGTTCCCTTGATGTTTCTTTTCTTCCTTATGCAAAATTGAAAAAATAAAAACAGTGTCAAATCTGCTCCGGATGCACAAATCTGCATCTTTTTGGCTTCATATAACCAATTTTCCCCTTTGCAAAAGGGGGATTCAGGGGGATTCAGGGGGATTTTTTTTACAAATCAAATAATCCCATGAAATTGATATTCGTTTTCAATCCATAGACGTACTGTTTCCAAAGTGCATCCTTAACAACCGAATTGAGTGGCACTGAAACATAAAATTCCATACCAAAACCAATCCTTGCAATATCAAATTCAAATCCTAATCCAATGTTCGCATGATAGCGGGAATAATTCAAATCGCTAAGTGTTCTTTCTGTTATTAAATGAACTGTGTCCTGCCCGTTATTATACCTGAGAAAATCTTTTGCATCCACGATTTGTGAGTATTGTGTCGTAAGACTTGAAATTGTATATCCGAAATTTATACCGAATGACAGGTAATAATAAGTTTGTATCGGAACTTCAAGCTTTGCAAATGCCCCATAAAAAGGTATGAGGCAATCAATCCCTGCGTTCAACATGATTTCATCCTGATAGACAATGCTTGCTTCTTTGAAAGGATTTTTATTGCCATTATAATTCAGATAGCTCTTTGTTTCATCAAGTGAAAAGAGCATTCCTTCGTTGAATGATAGTGTTGTATGAATCCGAAATATTAATGGTAATTTAATATTGAATATAGCATGAAATCCAATGCCCAAATTATCGGTTTCAGGATATTCTTCATCCTCTACCTCTAAATTTTCATTTGCGCGCATGATTTCTCTTTCATCGCCTGAAAGAGGATTGTTCCCCGTGTAAGGAAATTTTGTTTTAACAAATCCTGACGGACTTATCCACGAGGCAAGGTCAGAAATATCTCCCCCCATCCATTCTAATGATAAATTAAAATAATTATCAACGGGGACAGGGAACCAACCATAAGAAGCTTTGATTTCATAATCAGGAGTATAAACAAATTCGTCGGGATTTAATTCTTCCAGGTTTATTGTAGAATCAGGTGGTAAATCTTCCTGAGCATATACTAAACAAGAATTAGTAAATAAGAAAATGATTAATAATATGAAAATCAGTTTTTGATTCATACATTTCATTTAGATATAATAAATGGAACTACCGATTCACCTGTATTAGTTTTTAATTTCATCAAGTATAATCCTGATGAAAATCCCATTTCAAGTGTAAAAATATATTCATGAATCCCTTCTGATTGTTCTCCGAGATTGACAAGGAAAGTCTCTTTTCCTCTTACATCAATTAAATAAAATTCAACAATCGAAGGTTTGTCAATCAAGTAATGCCATATCGAAGGAAAGCTTTCTTCATTATTTGAGTAGTAATTTACCAACTTGGCAAATCTAATATAAGGTAGTGGTGTCCCGCTTGTATGCGTAATAACAACCGCATCAAAATCATTTATATCAATGTCATTTAATTTTACATTTCTGAATTTTAATATACAAATGGAATCCGTACCTGCAAGAGCTTCACCATATAAATGGATATTAATTTCCCCGCTAGAATCCAAGCCTTTTTCAAATTCAATTTCAAAATTCCATACATTATCATTGTTATTAAATACATCATCCTTTATTAAAAAATAATCACTTGCATTGCTGATTGAATCAGGGTAAAATACAGTCGGATTAGTTATTAAAATTTTTCCATTTAAACTATTTATTCCAGTTGCAGTGATTGAATCAGGAATGATTATATTAATTAAAATCTCATCCCCGACTTCTCCTCTTGAGGTATCTGCTTTAATTTGAGACTGCGAATAATGTGTTATTGCCAATACGAAGAAAAATATTAAAGTAATAGATTTTAACATCATTATCTCTCAATAATTGTTAATTCGGTTCTGCGGTTCTTTCTTCTGTTTTCTTCGCTGTCGTTAGCAACAAGAGGCCTCGATTCACCCAGCCCTTCAATAGTAAGTCTCTTTGGAGATATACCATACTTGACCAATTCAGCCTTAACAGATTTTGCCCTCTCCAATGACAAATTCATATTAAATTCATCGGTACCGACATCATCTGTGTGGCCCGAAATTTTTACTTTTATGGCTTCATGTTCCTTCAATTCACTTGCCATTTGTTCAATCAAAGTCATTGATTCAGGCTTAATTGTTGATTTTCCGAAATCGAACTCTATGTTGACCAAAGTTATTGTTCCTATTGGGTCAAGATTTGTAAATATGGATTTATCATAAGTTCCGTCAGAAAACAATTCCTGCCCGGTCAATTCTTTGAGGTTAAGATGAACCCTTACTTTATGCAGGCCTGCACATTCCGGGGGCTTATATGTAATTTTATAATAATTATTAAGTGTGAAATAGATGCTCTTGAAAACATAAGGAAATTCTTTGCTCGAATAAATCCTGAAAAACCTGCCTCCTGTAAATTCCGATAATTTTCTGAGAGGTTCTTCTTCGGTCAAGCCATATGCAATTGTATAGATTTTAACGCCGTTATCCTTTGCCGATTTAAATACAGGATCTGTCTTGCCTTTCCAACGGTTATCCCCGCCATCGCTGAATAAAATTATTATTTTCTTATAGTTATTTTCTGCTTTTTGAACTTCTTTTATTCCTGTCATAACACCTTCGTACATTGCGGTACCATTACCATAATTACCTTTTAATCCGTCGGTTTTAATTTTACTTCGGTATTCTTCCTTATTATTAGAAAGTGGAACTTCGATTGTCATTTTTGAGGAAAATTTAACGACAGAAACATAATCTCCTTTTTTAATTGCACTGCAAACCAGTTTTACTGCCTGTTGCAGTCTCTCGGCTCTTTGGCCACCCATCGAGGGTGAGTGGTCGAGTACGAAGCATATTGCATAAGGTTCGCTCGTGCTTTCTCTTATTTCGGTAACTTCAAATTCCTTAATATCATTTTTATTTTCTTTGCACGAGTCTGTCAATTTGTTCCAATAATCGCGATAATACCCGCTTAATGAAAAGTAGGGTGGGGCAAGTCCTGTAATATACAAACCTGTAGTATCATAAACGGATGCTCTTAATTCAATTTTTTCGGGATATTCTTTAGAATCAATTTCCTGCAATTCAAGTTTGATGATAGGGGTTAATTTCTTTATTGAATCCTGAAAATTAACCGAATCTTTCTTATTCATCAATTTTCCGATAGGTATTGTTGTCCTTAGGTAAAGAGGTTTGTATCCTTTGTTTAGTATTGAATCCTGAGGTATCATCTTTTCAAGCTGATTGACTACAATAGTCGGACATGCAGTTAAAATCAGCACTAGTGTTAAATTTGATAATATTATAATTACTTTTTGAACTATATTTACAGAAAATGTGAATATAATACACCCCTATTACTTAAAACTGTGATTTACTAAAAATATGAATTTCAAATATAACTTAATAACATTATGAAACATCTGAAAAATATTCTCTATATGTCATACCCGCGAAAGCGGGTATCCATAATGTTGCTCCAGAACTGGATTCCTGCTTTCGCAGGAATGACAATCTATCATAATATTTCATTTTTTCAGAAGTTTCATTATATTTTACAATTACTTGAAATTTTGTAATTTTCTCTTTGATTTCAAAACTTTTAAATAGAAATTGTATTTTAAAAATAAATCTTATTATTATAATTGACGGAGAATTTATGAAAAAGTTACTACTTTATGCTTTGGGTATGATATTTCTTTTCAATTCAAACATCTTTTGTCAATCACTAAACAAAGTAAAGTTTTGGGCATATCAGATTCAATCACAGGATGAAAACAACAGCATACAAAATCTTGTAGATTCAAAATACGAGCTTATTGTAATTGATAATCCGAGAACTGTTGTCGGGAAGGAAAATTATGACAATGCAGCGGACATCACCCAACTTAAAAACAGCAAAGGCTGGAATGGTGAAAATAAAATCGTTGTCTGCTATATTGACATAGGAGAGGTAGAAGATTACCGTTATTACTGGAAGCAGGATTGGAGAGTTGGTAATCCTGATTGGATTGTCGCTAATGACCCGGATGGGTGGGATGGCAATTTTCCCGTCAAGTATTGGAGGCAGGAATGGAAAAACTTAATGTTCGGTTCCGATACTTCTATGATTGATATGATACTGGCTGACGGTTATGATGGTATTTATCTTGATTGGGTAGAAGCTTTCGAATTTGAACCTGTTATGAATGTAGCATCAGCAGATGGGCTGAACTCAAGAAATGAAATGATTAAGTTTATTGAAGAAATCGCTCAATATTGCAGAACAAAAAAGCCGGGTTTTTTAGTTATACCTCAAAATGCTACTGCAATTATATATAATGAGAATTGGGAACCGGACAGCTTATCTCAAAAATACTTTAATATTATTGATGCCGTAGCACAGGAGAATATCTGGTTCGATGGTGATGCCGACCCTCTGGGACAATTGGGGGATATACCTGAGGATGCAGGGTTAACACTTGAATATATAACTAACCTAAGCTATTTCCAAAATGCAGGCAAACCTATTTTCACAGTTGACTATGCCCAAATTCCGGCTAATGTTGATAGCTGTTATCGTGCGGCAAAAAGGCTTGAATTTATTGAATATGTTTCTTTGAGGCAATTGGATAAATTAACTGATACACCGCCTCCTGACTATACAGGAGTAGATGACAACGACAACAATCAAAGTATATTTTTATACCCAAACCCTGTGAAAGATATTTTGAATATCAGAATAAATAAGGATTTAAATTATCCCAAATTAAAAGTATTATTATTTGATTTATTGGGGAACAAAATTTTAGAAAAAGACTTTAATCAATCATTGCAATATGGTGGTTCAATTGGGTTAGACATTAAACATCTTAATGCTGGTTTTTATTATGTCCAATTAATATTAAATTCAACATCTTCTTACTTTAAAATCATTAAATTATAAAAGATTGTTGATATAATATTTTTATTTTAATAATTTGCATTATGACTATTTAATATAGTGTTTGATATTTTATAAAATTGCAATAAACTATATTCAATAATTTAATGGAACATAAAATATCATTTATAATACTTGACAGCGAAGAGTCGGATGTTGAAAAGTTAAAAAACTTTATTGTTAAATTTTTCCCGAACTCATCAATTCATTTTGCCAATGAAGGAATTGAAGGCTGGTCTATCGTTAATAAGATAAGAACTCCTTCTGTCGTTTTAGCCGATGCCTATCTTGCGGGTGTCAGCGGGACTCAAATCTTCAAGAAAATAAAAACCGATAAACGTGAACATCCGACATTTTGCATTTTACTCAGTACATCAGGCGATAAAGAACTGAATTTTAAGGCTCTGCAATCGGGTGCTGACGAATTATTATTCAAGCCCTTTACAATTGAAGACCTAATCGGAAGGATAAAAACTGCAACTCATGTCCTAAGATTACAAGCCACGAAAAAGCTTTATGAAAATAAAATCAATGAATTAAATCTTGAAATAAATAAGCATTTCCAGGAAACGCTAAGTCTTTTACAAAAATTTCAATCCTCAAGGATGCCACAGCAGGAAAAGACAGTAAAGTTAATCAACAGGGCTTCAATGTGGATTGCAAGAGAAATTGGAGAAACCGACCCGATGATTTTAAACAATATTGATTTTGCTTCGGGGATATGTCTTATTGGAAAATTTTTCCTGAATGATAAAATGTTATCAGACCCTATTATGAGGAAAGGGATGGTTTCCAATTCTGCTATGGAAAGCTATCCGTTTTTTATAAATAGTCTTTTATCTAATATTAAAGGATTTGAAAAAATTTCTGAAATTCTTGAACACATTTATGAAAATTATGACGGAAGCGGTATCCCTGATAAATTGCAGGGATGGAAGATACCAATTGGCTCAAGAATTTTACGCGTAATTCTCGATTTTCAGGAATTATTAAACCAATCCGGAGGAACTTTCTCAAACGCTTATGAAACTCTTGAAAGTGAAATCAAAAGGTTATATGATATGAAAGTCGTTGTTCTTCTTGAACAATTCTATGCTGAAACAGGCGAAGGGAAGTTGAAAACTAATGAAAAGGCTGTCGATAAAGCCGATTTGCTTGAAGGAATGACACTCTCGAGAAAAGTTGTTACTGAGTCAGGACATAAAATATTAACTCCGGGAACCGAACTCAACTTTGATGCCATCGAAAAAATCAAGACCATTTCAAAAGCCGAACCGATTCTTGGTAAAATCTTTGTTTACGGATAAATCATTTTGATATTTAAAATAAATCAGTTAATTTAACGTTATAAAGTTAGACGATTCTAAAATTAAAATTTGTTTATGTTAACTTTATTTTCAAAAATTTCATTAGCTTTCATTCTGATTATTTCAGGACTCTCATCTTTTGCTATGGAAAATGTCAAGCCTTTTGATTTGCTCAATGGGGTTAATGTTTATAAAAATCTACAAGAAGCAATAAAAAATCCTGATAATGTTTATTCACTTGACTTATCAAAACAAAATCTAAAAATCCTGCCCGCTTCAATCAAAGAACTAAAGAATTTAAGATACCTTAACCTGAGTTACAATAAATTAACTGTTTTACCTGATGAAATCTGCGAATTGACTAATCTCGAAAGATTTGATGCCAGCAATAATGAATTGGTATCTTTACCTGAGAAAATAGGTCAATTAAGCAAATTAAGTAAATTATATATTTTCAGAAACAAGATTAAGCATTTACCGGCTTCAATTGGAAATCTACATGAATTAAATACATTGGCAGCTTATAAAAACCAATTTGAAGAGATTCCGCCGGAAATTCAAAATTTATCAAAATTAGAAGAACTGTATCTTAATATTAATAAAATTAAAAAAATACCTAATGGAATTTATAATATAAGCAGTCTCAAAATTCTGGATTTATCTTATAATGATATAAATACCCTTTCGGAAAAAATAAATAATTTAACTAACCTTGAGAAACTTGATATGTGCTATAATACCATGATGTCCTTCCCATCGAGTTTATCGGGTTTGAAATACCTGAAAGAACTTGCTTTATATAACTGCAACATTACAAATTTTCCTCAGGATATTGGGGACCTGATTAATCTGGAAAGTCTTAATATCGGATATAACAGGATTGGCAAACTGCCTGAAAGCATCGGTAAACTAACCGGATTAAAAATCCTTGATTTATCTATGAGTGATATAAAAAGCCTGCCTGAGACTATGAGTAATCTAATTAATTTAAAATTTATTACTCTCACGATGAACAATTTCGAAAATTCGGAAAAAAATAAAATAAAGAGTACATTACCTAAAACTCAAATTTTCTGGTGATATGACATTTCATATTTAAAACCTTATCATTTAATCTGATTACTTCTTCTAAATTTTCAATCCCAATATTTATAAAATCGGAAATTATTTTTTGTAAATTTGGTACGAATAATGATTGCTATTATCATGAATTATGTTTTATAAATTTATAATCATCGGACAATGAGTACTAAAGTTTTCATTGTTATCATAATTTCTGCATATTTAGTATTATATACTAATGATACTGCTTTGTGCCAGGAGGTTAGGTCAAAGGACTCGGTACAGCCGGGTGTTTATTTCAAAGTTGAAGATGCTATAAAAAATCCTTTAGATGTTAAAGTCCTGAAATTATCCAATCAAAACTTAAAAACTTTTCCCGTCAGTGTAAGGGATTTCAAATACCTTGAAAAAATTGATATAAGCTATAACAAACTAACTGAAATACCAGTGCTGATTCTGGACGTTAAGACTCTGAAGTCACTTGATTTAGGGCACAATCAAATTAATCAAATACCTGAAAATTTATCACAGCTCGAAAATCTGGAAGAATTATATATCAATAATAATCAGATAAAAAGGATACCGGATTGTGTTGTAAAACTTAAAAAGCTTAGAAATTTGTTTGCATATAATAACAAATTGACTGAAATTCCTGAAAGGATTGGTGAAATAACTTCTTTGCAGAAGCTATATGTGTTTAACAATAAGATTTCGAAAATACCCGAAAGTGTGTGTGAACTTGTTAAACTCAAGGTACTGGATTTTCACAATAATAATCTTAGCAGTCTTCCCAACAGGCTTGACCATTTGGTAAATCTTGAAGAATTGTTTTTACATGTTAATAAACTTACCACCTTTGAATATGAGGTTCAGGTATTTAATAAACTCAGGGTTCTCGATTTATCTTATAATCAAATATTAGTTTTGCCTGATAGTATTGATAAGCTAAATAGTCTCGAGAAATTGGACATTAGCTATAATCATATAACAAAACTCCCCGATAGGATTGGAAATCTTAAAAAGCTTAGGGAATTGGTAATGTACAACTGCAATCTTGAGACATTGCCTGAAAGCATCGGCGGATTGGACAGCCTAAGCACATTAGTTGCTCCATTTAATAAAATCAAGTCAATACCTGCTTCTATAGGTAATCTTAAAATACTTGAAGGAATTGACTTGTCAAAAAATGAACTGACAACCCTGCCAGAAACACTGGCCGGCTGCATAAATCTAAAAAAAATGTTTCTGAGTTCGAATCCATTCTCTATGTCCGAAAAAATAAGGATTACCAAACTTATACCTAAAGTTAAAATTAGCTGGTAAGGACACAATTTCCTCACTAAATACTATCAATTATTAATTTTATTCATAAGGCACGATTATTGATAATATATTAATAATTAATTATTTTCAATTGGTATATATAATAAAAAATAAGAGTAAAATTTGGAAAAATCTTTATTTTGAATTATTTTCATGTATTGTTTTAGGATTAAGCATTTATACAGGATAGTATGATAAACAGCATCAGGGGGAAATCGAAAATGATATTTAAGTTGACTAATATAGCTTTGGTTTTTTATTTCGTATTATCATCAATTCAAGCTCAGGAACTTTCACCGAGAATTGAAACTGATAAATCATTGAAAGAATACAAAGACCTCGCTACAGCCTTACAAGAACCTTTGCAGGTAGAATTTTTGAATTTGTCGAAAGGCAGGCTGAAATCATTGCCTCCAACAATAACAAGCTTCAAAAATCTAAAAAGGCTTGACCTCAGTCATAATGAGTTAAAGGTATTACCTGCTAATTTCGGTGAACTCAAGAATCTTGAAGTTTTATACATCTATAATAATCAATTGACTTCTTTACCCAACAGTTTTGTTGAATTAACTAATTTAAAAGAGGTTTTTATATATAGAAATAAATTGAAGTCATTACCTGCAAACTTTGGTGAATTGAAAAATCTTCAGAGGTTTTATGCTTTCCACAATGTTATTACTAATCTTCCTGAGTCAATTTGCGATTTGCCAAACATCAAAGTTTTGGATTTTCATAAAAACGAACTTACTTCTGTACCGAAGAATTTGGATAAGATGAAATCTTTAAGGGAATTGTATTTGAATATTAATAAAATACCTGAGTTCCCACCGGATATTTTTCAATTGACTAACCTTGTAGTACTTGATTTGTCTTACAATAAATTAACAATTATACCCGATAGTATAATTGTTCTCAAGAAACTGGAGAAGCTTGATTTAAGCTATAATCACCTTACGATTTTTCCGGAAAAAATCGGTGAATTGAAATTTCTTAGAGACCTTGGTTTATATAATTGCGATTTGGTTACTTTGCCCGAAAGCATTGGCGGATTGGACAGCCTGCATATTCTGACCGCACCATTCAATAAACTTAAAATAATACCTCCGACAATAGGTGATTTGAACATGCTTGAAGGAATTGATTTCACGAGGAATGAACTATCGAGCCTTCCGGAAACAATTGCAAAGTTGAAAAATTTAAAAAAGCTTTATATAAATCAAAATTACTTTTCTGATGCTGAAAAGGAAAAAATAAGGATGCTTCTGCCAAAGGCTCTGATAAGTTTCTGAGTTTATCATTTTATTTTTTCATATTGAGGGATTAAATCCTTAAGCACAAACCCATATTCAGGTTCAAACTTCAATGCTTTCTGAATATATGTCCATGCTTTATCTTTATTTTCATTTAATACTTCTAACTGGCCCAAATATGCACAAATCTCTGCATCTTCAGCCCAATTTATAAGATATTCATCTTTCTCAACCTTGTTTTTATTTAGCTCAAGACATTTTAAGAGTAAAGTACGGGCTTTTGTTTTGCTTCCACCGAATGACTCGGGTGTATGCATCAAATGAGTCGCAGCAACGAGTAATAGTTTAGGGTTATCCTTCTCTAATTCATAAGCATCCTCGATGTATTTTTTTGCTTTAATACCATAATAAATTGAAGCAACAGGCGACAATGCTGATTTCTTTCCATACGCCGCTGAGATTAAGGACATCACTTCGGCAGATTGAAATTTATCATTTGCTTTAAATAAATAATCCAGAGATTTATCGAAATGATTATATGCAATATCCCTGTCAATCTGATAATATATTTTCCCGAGTAAATAATGCAATAAACCCGAATAATAGTGAGGATGCCAGTCTCCGCCTGAGGACTTTGTGATATTATAACTTTTATTTAAGATTCGTTTGAGTTTTTGAATATCGAATGTGTAATAGTTGTCATCAATTTCGTTTTTCAATGTTTTCAGTTTCGATAAATATAAATCATCTCCCAAAAGGTTACCGTTGTTTTGGAAAAAAAGTAAGAATAAAAATAATATGATATAAATTTTTCTCATTTTGAAAAGGCAAATTTAAGAAAACAAATCATGCAATTTGACTTTGAAATGATTTTATGATATTGTGACTTTGATTAAATTGTAAGAGTATAATTTAGCTAAATTGTTTTTTTGATTTACATTGTATTTGAAATGGCAAAATTTATCATTTTATTATTTATAGTTTCATTAACAATTCTGCTGAATTCCTGCGGCACAGATTCGGGTGAAGGAAAACCTGTGAATATATACGGAGGGTCAGGACGAGCAAATTCATTCGAAGATTTCGGCTCATTCTATTATAAATACCCTGTCATTGATAAAATAGAATTCAGGGATTCAAGTGGAGCAATATCAGCTCCTTTGGTTTTACCAAATTCCGATATAATTATTTCAACGGTTAAAGGGAATATTTTATTAATATCACAGAAACAAGTCAGATGGCCATTCAAACTTGATTCAACGGAGCTTCCTTCTGCATCCCTTGCAGCAGATGCCAATATGAATATTTATTTTATAAGTTCTGCTGGAAAACTTTATTCCATTTCTAAAGACGGGGTTCTGAACTGGAAGAAGAAAGTTATTGACTCTGTCGGGAGATTTGATATTTTTTCCGATTTGCTTGCCCAGGATAATGGTGTTGTTACTGCTGTCAGCAATGGAAAGATAGTTAAAGTTGGTTTTGATGGTAGTATAAAATGGATATATTCTGCAAATCTATCCCCAACAAAAACATTTGCGGCTGATGAAAAAGGAAATCTTTATATTACATTAACCAATGATGAGTTTGGTGCAACTGACACATTGTTGTGCTTGTCTCCGGAAGGAAAAGTTGTTTGGAAAAAAGGATTTGAGAATACAAGATTCATAAAATCACCGGTTGTTTTTAATAACAAGATTTACTTATTCGGGATAACCGAATCTGGCGAACAAAAAATTTCTTCGATATACTCTTTAGATGAAAAAGGGAAAATGCTTTGGGAAAAAGAAATTTTGCTTTTTGCCCGCTTTATATCAGTGGATAAAGATGGCAGAGTTTATATTACAGGATATAATTCCGGAATTGGTGAAGCAATGAGCGGGGTATTCTGCTTTTCTCCCGATGGGAAGTTGGTATGGAAAAAATATTTTGAAGTTATTATTCCATCTGCTCCAATGATAAGTAAAAAATATATTGCTTTTGTTGTGAGTGATAAAAATGCTGTTGGAGTGTACTTTACTAAGAAGGATGGAACTTTATATGAAGTTGTCAGCATGGAAAATATGCCCCTGCTTTATTTACAACCGGCAGTAACATCAAGCCCTCTAATAATATTTTCCGGTGCTGAAGAATTATGTTTGGTAAGTATTGATGCACCTCCTTTTGATAAATTTCTTCCATGGTAAAAATTGATTCTATAATTATTTTAAGAGAAAGGATAGAATATAAATATAGATTAAACTATGTCAGGAGTTACTCCTGACATTTGCCTTTTAAATTCAAATAAATTAAAATCTGAGAAATTATGAAATTAGAAACCGGAAATAATGCAAGTATAATAACCTTTAATGGTATTACACCGAAAATTCATCCTTCTGTGTTTACATGCGAAGGAGTGAAAATCGTTGGTGATGTTGAAATCGGCGAAGACAGTTCAGTATGGTATAACACCGTAATCAGAGGAGACGTTCACTATATCAGAATCGGCTGCAGAACTAACATTCAAGACTTGTCAATGCTTCATGTTACCAACGATTATTTCCCTCTCGTTGTTGGTAACGATGTGCTTGTTGCCCACTCTGTTACATTGCACGGAGCAACAATACACGGCCACTGCATGATTGGAATGGGAGCCAGAGTTCTCGATGGAAGTGTGATTAATTCTAATTCGATTGTCGCCGCAGGTGCTGTGATTAGGGAGGGATTTACTGTACCTGAAGGCACACTTGCCGCAGGTGTTCCTGCAAAAATTATTAGAGATTTGACAGAAGATGAGATTGGAAAAATATCCTTCGGAGTAGAAAATTACATTCGTTATGTTAAAATGTACAGAAGCCAGATTGACATTTAGACAGATATATTTCTTAAATTTGCACTCTGAATTTTATTACATTTATAATATCAGGTTTTATGATTAAAAGTATGACAGGTTTCAGCAAGACTGAAACAAAAGAAAATGGAGTTAACCTTGCTGTGGAATTGAAATCCTTAAATGGCAGATACCTTGAAGTTAGCTGCAAAATCCCAAGGTCTCTCTCTCACAAAGAATTTGAAATCCGTGAAATGCTCAAATCTTCCATTTCACGCGGGAATATTTTTATCTCTATCAATATCGAAACTAATTTAGCATTAAAACAAAATCTTATTAATGAAGAAGCTGCTGTTGAATACTTTAAAGCATTAAAAAGACTAAAGAAAAAATTGAATGTACAGGAGCCTGTAAGGTTTAATGAATTACTTACATTTGCGGCTAATTTTTATACTAAAGAAAATGGCGATAATTCAGAACTTGAATGGAGAATTGCAAAAAAAACAATTTCAAATGCCCTGAAATACCTTGACCGAATGAGACTCAACGAAGGCCAGCAAATTATTAAAGATGTACTGAGGAGAATAAAAAATATTTCAGTTGTTGTTGATAAAGTCGAAAAGCTTGGATTAAAGAAAATTCCTGATGAACGCGAGAGGCTAAGGCAGAGGGTTGCAAAACTATTCGAAAGCGATGAGATTGATGAGCATCGTATTCAGATGGAACTTGTTCTTCTCGCCGATAAATTAGATATATCAGAAGAATGTGTTCGCTTACGTTCACATATTAAATTTTTCTATGAAACACTGAAATCGAATGAACCTATTGGAAGAAAACTGAATTTTCTTATCCAGGAAATGAACAGGGAAGTAAACACAATCGGCTCAAAGGCAAATGATACTGAAATTGCCCATTTGGTGGTCGAAACCAAGGAAGATTTGGAACGAATCAGGGAACAAATCCAGAATATCGAATAGAATGAAACGAAAATATGTTTCTATGCAAGCCGTATTTATTACGGCTTTTTTATTTAATTTAATGAACAATGATACGCCATTATTACACATTAACGAAGCTTGTTGAAGAACTTCAGTCCCTGAATGGATTCAGGCTGGCTGAGTGTTTTACACAGGAGAAGAACTCACTTGTATTGGTGCTTTGCAAGGCTGATGAAGAAAATTATCTCTGCTATTCAGGTGGCCCAAAGCTTAGTGGTTTGTATTTGAGAAAAGATTATTCAAGGGCAAGAAAGAACACTATTAATGTTTTTGAATTTCTAAATAATCAGGAAATTAGTAAAATCAGCATTGTTGAGAATGAGCGTATTATTCAAATAACCTTTGCTCATTATGTAATGAACATAATTCTCTTCGGAGGAGCCAAAAGCAACATTGTTATAACCGATTCAAAAGGAACCATTATTGATTCTTTCAAAAACAAAAAGAACCTTCTCAATAAAAGCCTTCAAATTCATAAATCCGAATTAAAAGGCATTGATAATTTTCAACCTGATTCAACAGTTCTGAAAGCTCTCTCCGATTGTAATTTATTATTAGGTAAATATTATGCTGAAGAGCTTTGTTTGAGATTAAAAATGAATCCTTCATCAAAACTTGAAGAACTTAAAATAAGTATTGATGAACTTCAATCACATGCTTTAAATATGAAGAATGAATGTCTGAAAACAAAAGAATATTATATTCTCGATAATGCAGAGGAGGAGAGGCTTCTTTCACTTATTCCATTAAAAACCTTTCCAATTGTTTTTAGAAAATATAATTCAATAAGTGATGCAATCAAAGATAGAATAATTTCTACATTCAGGCAAACATCATTTTCTTCTGAGTTCAAGAAAATCAAAACAATACTTGATAAACAGAAGTCAAAGATGCTAAAGAGCCTTGAACAGCTTGAAGATTCTGAAAAAATCACTGAAAGAATAGAAAAATATAAATTATGGGCTGAATCGCTTCAGACTTTGAAAAATATGAAAGAGAGAGTTGGTAATTCGATTAATGTTACTCTTTGGGATGGCTCTGAAATTATTGTTCCTTTGAATGCAAAACTCACAATCAGGGAAAATATTGATTCATATTTTCAGAAAATAAAAGATTCAAGAGAAGATGAAAAGGTAAGACTGAAAAGAATCCCATTGATACAATCGAAATTGAAGACAATTAATTCTGCATTAGATAAATTGGAATTATGTGAAAATATTAAAGAAATTGAAAATATTAAAAGTGAGTATAAAAATATATTAAAAACAACTATGGATGAGTTGCAAACAAAAGAAGAAAAATTCAGGAGTTTTGAGCTTGGTGAAGGTTATATATTATATGTTGGAAAAAATGCCGCAAACAACGATGAACTTACAATGCACTTTGCCAAACCGAATGATATATGGCTCCATGCTCGCGGTGCCGGTGGTTCACATTGTGTATTGAGAATGAAATCAAAGGAAGAAAAACCACCAAAGCTTATACTTCAGAAAGCCGCCGAAATAACTGCATATTATTCCCAGGCAAGAAAAGGGAAATTTGTTCCTGTTGCTTATACACAAAAAAAGTATGTCCATAAACCCAAAGGAGCAGACCCTGGCTCAGTAGTCATAAGCAAAGAGCAGGTGATAATGGTAGAACCCAAATTACCCGGCAATTATGTTTGAATATCTTGTGTTTTAATTTTATTTTTTATTAAATTTACTTTTATATTATAATGATTTTTTATAATGTTAGGGAGTAAACAAAATGAAAAAAATAATTACACTCTTTTTGTCATTATTATTTCTTGCGATTTCGGGTGAATCACTTCTATCACAGCCTCAAACAGGAGATTTTAATATGCAATATGACGACAGAGGAACAATAAGTACAATATCATTCTGGGTTCCAATTGATTATGACTCAAAAAGTACGTACCCGTTTTTACTTGCATGGCATGGAGCAGGTGATAACGGTCAAAACATGCGTTATATTATTAAAATTTTGCTCGCTCAAAGAGTAAATGCAATTTTAGCATGTCCTGATGCGAATAATTTAAATGGGAAAGAATGGTCTTACCTTTTAAATTTAACCAGTGAAACATATAACTATGTTAGAACAACATATAATGTTGATACAACTAAGATGATATCAATGGGATATTCATGGGGTGGTGGAATTGCATATCAATTAGGTTTATGGAATCCTACAATGTTCAATGGGATAATTGGACTTGCACCAGCAATCGGAAAGAGCCAGTTTGATTCAATAATGTGGAGCAACATAATGAATATCAGAATGGCTACAATTCTTGGAGACAAAGATTTCAATTATTCTGCAGTTAATTTACTTATGACAAATATACAAGACAGTGGTGCGGCTTTATTATATTTAATCAAACCTGGTGTAGAGCATGTTGATAATGATTACTTCAATTCCCAAGAGATTATTGATGATTTCAGGCAATGCTATGATTATGTAACATATCAAAATACAGGTGTTAATGAATTAGTCTTTAATGAAAGTGACTTAATAAATATATACCCTAATCCTACATTTGATTTAGTAAATCTGAAAATAAATACAACAACGAATAATCCGGCTTTTATTAAAATCTTGGATTTAAAAGGAAATGTGATTTATGAGAATACAATTCATTTTTCTTCGGATAATTCTGATGCAATGGTAGATATATCTAAATATCAATCAGGTGTCTATTTCATGGAAATAAGAATTGGGAAAGAAATTTTCCATAAAAAAATTGTGAAGTTGGATTGAGATTCTATAATTATATTTTCTGAAATACAAAAAATTTAAGGTATTTTGTTTCGGGCATTGATGCTAAAATAGGATGGTCGGGAGCCTGTGAACCTCTATTAATAAGTCGTAATTGTATGTTTAGTTTAACAGCTTCCCTGAAAATTATATCGTAGAAGGTTTCTTCAGTTATATGTTGTGAACAGCTTGATGTTGCAAGGAAGCCGCCATCAGACAATAACTGCAATGCAAGTCTGTTAATTTTAGCATAACCTTTTGATGCGTTTCTTACATCTTTTTTACTTTTAGCAAATGAAGGAGGGTCGAGTATAATTAAATCCCATTTGGAATCTCTTGATATTTCTTTGTTTAAAAATTCAGGTACATCAGATTCAATGAAATCAATATTGGTGAAATTGTTTATTTCAGCATTGCGTTTTGCCTGAGCCAATGCTGTGTTTGAAGAATCAATACAAACTATTTCCTTTGCTCCACCTTTAGCTGAATGTAGGGCAAAGCCACCCTGGTTGCAATAACAATCGAGGACATTTAATCCTTTTGAAATGGACTTAACGAACTTCCTGTTCTCTGTTTGGTCGAGGAAATACCCTGTCTTCTGACTATGCTTAAGTGAAATTGTAAGTTTAATTCCATTTTCGATTGTTATTATTTCATCAGGTATGTCTCCAAATAAAACTTTTTCTTCAAGTGGAAGGCCTTCCAATACTCTCAGCTTTGAATTATTTTTTGCAATTATCCCTTTTGTTTCGGGAAGAATTTTGAGTAATGCCTCGATTATTACATCTATAAACTTTTCCATTCCGGCAGATAATATCTGTGTTGATAGATAATAACTGTATTTATCAACAATAAGTCCCGGAAGTAAGTCTGATTCACCGAAAACCAATCTGCACATTTCAGTTTTGCCTAATCTTTTTCTTAATTCGTATGCTTTGATGAACCTATCAAGAAAAAAATCAGAATTAACAGTCGAATAAGTTTTTAATAGACGTACAGCTATTAAGCTATTAGGATTGTAAAATCCAAGTCCAAGGTTTGTATTGTTAGATGTATAAACTTCAACAACAGAACCCGATGACAAATCAGGTATTGTCTCAAGTTCATTGCTGAAAATCCAGAGATGACCCGCTTTTATACGTTTGTCGTGATTACGTTTTATGAATAGCTTTTCCATAATCAGTTAAGGTTATGGGTTTGGATTTCATTATTAGTATCTATTGGTCCTGCTTCAAGCTCCTTTGAAAATTCTTTCCTCGGAGGAAGTTTTTTAATATTTTCCCTGAAGAAGAATAGTCCTCCTATTCCGACCTGAACGAGATAGTTTATAGCGTGTGTGAGTGTGGCATAAGCGAGTGCTTCTTCAGAACTTATTCCATAAAGTTGAACCATTGCATTTTGGATTAAAACGTGATATACTCCGATTGCACCCGGTGTGGGAGCTATGGTAGCACCGATTCCGGATATTATTATTAAAACAGTAGCATCATCGAACCCTAAATTGAATTTCGATTGGAAATCGAATGAAAAGAACATCAGAAACATTGGTACAGTGTAGAGAAACCAGATTCCCAGCGACTCAATAATTAACCTCAAGTATTGAGATGGATTTCTGATGATTGCAAAGCCTTTTAGAAATTTTTCAAAGGCTTCATTCAATTTATCAAAAAGTTTAATTGAAATTGGCTTGATAATTATTTTCAGAACGATTCTGATAAATGGGGGATAGAAAGATAAAATAAGAACACATAAAATAATAGCAACAGGTACTATAACATAGTTAGGCTCGAGATTCGGAAGTGCCTGAATCACTTTTTCGCTTAAAAATAGAAACACAACACAGAATAAAAGAACAAGTGTTATTACATCAATAAACCTTTCGACAATTATTGTAGCAAATGTAGTTGAAAAGGATATTTTTTCTCTGCGGGCATAAATATATGGCCTTAAAAATTCTCCTCCACGCGGAAGCACACAGTTAGCTGCATAACCAATCATTACAGCAGAAAAAAGATTCCAGACCGATGATGATTTCTTCTTCAGAGCAGGTTCGAGCATTGTTTTCCATCGCATTGCACGGACCCAGTGGGATAGTGTTATTACCGGTACGGAAAGAATTATCCAGAAGTAGTCGGCGCTTATAATTATCCTCAGGAGCTCTCTGAAATTAATATCTTTAACTGCATAATATAAAGACGCAATTATAATTATTATCGAGATTGTGAATCTCAAAAATGTTTTGGTTCCTTCTTTCATTAACCGGTATTTTTTTTGATTTTGTAATTATATAATACTATAAGAAGATTAACGAATAATTTCATTTTTAATGAAAATTAATCAACTCATATCTTTTCCTAATTAAATCTTACGGATGTCAGTCTGAGAGTAGTCGAAGAAAGAGCGGTACATTGTTATTGTACATTTCGACTACGCTGTTAATGACACATTATAAAAATGGTTTATTATATTTAAAATGAATAGCCACTACTTTTAAGTAGTGGTGATGGTTAATCACCACAAATCGGGATTTATCCACTTAAAATAAGTGACTAAAGTCAGAATCTGGTAGAATTAAAATTCCACTATCTGAAGATAATGGCTATTCAAATAAAGAACGATTATAATTTGTCATATTTTTGTTTTACCATCGCTTCGGCTGTGGCCATGGACTCAATGTGACAATTCATTTAGGTAATGATATTATAATATTATATCACAATATTTTTATAGAACTAATTTTAACATAAGTTAAAATGGAAATAAAATCCTAACCCCAATTTATCTTTCTAAGAATTATTTTCAGGTTTCGCCCTCATTGAATCCCAGGCCATATAAACAATAATCAATATAAACATGCCAAGCGAAAGCCACATTGCCCCATCGGTTTTCAGCCATCCACTTTTATAATATTCAAAAACATCAGGCACTTTGTAAATACCAAATACATATTTCATTATAGCTCCGAAAACACCGAATAATGCTCCACCGGCTATAAAGCCTGATGCAATCAAGGTTCCTCTTTGGAATCTCGCATTGTTCAATCCTTCGTCTTTAGAACGGGACTTGACGAAATAAGCAACCAATCCTCCGACAAGCAAAGGTGTATTTAGTTCCAGTGGCAAATACATTCCAAGTGCAAAAGCAAGTGGAGAAATCTTAAGGGCATTCAATAAAATGGCTATAACTGCTCCGACAAGATATAAAGTCCAGTGCACCTGGGCTTCCGCAGACATCAAAGGTTCTATGACTGCCGCCATAGCATTTGCCTGAGGTGCGGCAAGCGGATTAGGACTTGAGGGGCCAAACCCGTATGTTTGATTTAATAATAAAATTACAGCACCAACTGAAGCCGCAGATACAAATGTTCCGAGGAACTTCCATGATTGCTGTTTAACGGGTGTCGAGCCAAGCCAGTAACCTATTTTCAGGTCGGTAATGAAACCACCTGCCATAGAAAGGGCTGTACATACAATTCCACCAATTATCAAGGCGCTGACCATCCCTTTTTCTCCTGTTAATCCGACTTTTGTCAGGATGATAGATGACAGTATCAGTGTCATCAGTGTCATTCCCGAAACTGGATTTGTTCCTACTATTGCTATAGCATTAGCCGCAACTGTTGTGAAAAGGAATGCTATTATTGTTACGGTTAACAAAGCAATAATTGCATTGCTTACTGAAAGATGAACACCAGCCATTAAAAAAATAAATATTGCAATGACGGTTAATAGAATGAAAAATACATTATAAGTAATTTTTAAATCCTTTTGTGTTCTGTGTTCGATTTCATCTTCTGATTTCTTGGAATGAAAAATTTCTTTGTATGCTAATGAAAAAGCCCCGCCGATTATTTTCGATGATTTGAGTATGCCGATAATGCCTGCCATTGCAATACCGCCGATTCCGATATGACGGACATAAGTGCTGAAAATATCTTCGGCTCTCATCCCTGCGAAGAAGTTTGTTCCGCCTACACCTGCTATTATATTTCCAAATTCATTTATAAGAGGCACAAACACAAACCATGACAGGAATGAACCTGCACAGATTATTGTTGCATATTTAAGCCCTACGATGTACCCTAAACCGAGTATCATCGAGAGTGTGTCAAGCTTGAATACAAGTTTGATTTTATCTGCTACTGCCTCACCGGCAGGAATTATTCTTGAGGTTATTGTTTCTGTCCAAAATCCTATTGATGTTATAATGAAATCATAAACACCACCTAACAAACCGCTTATGATTAGTACGCTTGCTTGTTTGCCGCCTGTTTCACCTGTCATTAGTATTTCAGTCGTAGCAGTTGCTTCGGGAAACGGGAATTTTCCGTGCATATCTCTGACAAAATACTTTCTGAATGGTATCAGGAAGAGAATACCAAGAAATCCTCCGAGAAGCGATGACAGGAAAACATGAAAAAAACTAACATTTAAATTCAATATATAAAGTGCAGGAATTGTAAATATGGCACCTGCTACAATGACCCCCGAGCTTGCTCCGATTGACTGGATTATTACGTTTTGCCCGAGTGCCTTTCTACGTTTGAAAGCAGAAGATATGCCTACTGCCAATATTGATATTGGTATTGCTGCTTCCATCACCTGTCCGATTTTTAAGCCGGAATAAGCAGAAGCAGCCGAAAACAAGACTGCCATTATTAATCCCCAGAAGACCGACCAGCGGGTTACTTCGGGGAACTTGTATTCAGGCGACATTACAGGCCTGTAAACTTCGCCGGGTTTCAATTCACGATATGCATTTTCAGGTAAATTACTTGTTGAGCTTGTCTGTTCCATTTATTCTCCTGATTTTTTTTAATTCGTTCAAATTTATTTTTAATAACACAAATTATCAATATGTGTTGCAAAATATTTACTTATTCTTTTCAACCCAAATTTGAATCAGGTTTATTACTGTATCAACTGCCAAGTTGAGAGCATTTATTGATACCCATTCAGTCTTACTGTGGAAGTTCTGCCCTCCATTGAATATGTTGGGAGTTGGCAAACCCATCTCCGTAAGCCTTGAACCGTCAGTTCCGCCCCGTATTGGCTTCCAGTATGGTTTGGCTCCTGCTTTTTCTGCGGCTTCCCAAAGACATTCCAAAACGAGAGGATTTTCATCCAACTTTTCTCTCATGTTTCTGTACATTTCTATAATTTCCAGTTCAATCTTTGTTTTGGGATGTATTGGCTGAACTGTCTTGATAATGTTCTCAAGCATTTTCTTTTGAACATCTAATCCATTTGTATCAAAGTCTCTGAATAAAAATTTAATAGTTGATTTACCAACCGTTCCCTCAAGTATGTGGGGATGAATGTAAGGCTGATAGCCTTCTGTCGTTTCCGGAGCCATATCTTTTGGAGTTTTGGCAATAATATCCGCCGCCGCCCTGATTGAATTTACCATAATATCTTTTGCAGTTCCGGGATGTATATCTCTTCCTGTAATGTGAACTATTGCGGAATTTGCACTGAAAGTTTCTTTATTCAACTCCCCGGGAAGTTCACCATCGAGTGTATAAGCATATTTTGCACCGAATTTTGATAAGTCGAAGTATTTCGTTCCATAGCCGATTTCCTCGTCGGGTGTGAATGCTATTTTAACATCTCCATGCAAAATATCTTTATTGTTCATCAATGTTTCTGCCATTAACATAATTGCGGCAATACCGGATTTGTCATCGGAACCCAGCAAGGTTGTGCCGTCTGTAGTAACGATTGTATGTCCAATGCATTCGGCTAAACCTTTATTTTCAGATTCAAGTATTACAACATTTTCATCACCCGGTAAAATAATATCCCCACCCTGGTAATTTTCAATAACTTGAGGTTTAACATTTTCCCCAGTAACATCAGGCGAAGTGTCAACGTGAGCCGCAAATCCGATAGCAGGAACTTTGCCATAAGCAGGATGTGTTTTGGGAACATTTGCTGGTATTGAAGCATAAACGTAACAATGCTCGTCAATTGATACATCCTTTACGCCGATTGCTTTAAGTTCCTTTACAAGTAATTTGGCAAGATTGAACTGCTTTTCAGTGCTTGGAGTTGTTTCTGCACCTTCTTTTGATTGAGTGTCAATCTTCACATATCTCAATAATCTGTCTAATGCTTTTTCCATTATTTTTTCCTTATGATTTTAATTCAATATTATAATTATAATTAAAAAATATTATTATCATGCTTTCTCGGGAAATAACTTAATTAAAGTTTCGTTATCCGGCTTCGGGGTCATAAAACTAACAATAAATAGAGTCCCGATTGATACAATAGCAGCAGGATATATACTTGGTATTCCCCATGGGTCATCACCTATCATGACATTTGGAAAAATATTAGGGATTACTAAGTCTAACAGTATGACCATTAATGCACCTGATAGAATGCTCGTAAGTCCGCCGGCTTTTGTAGCTCTTTTCCATGTAAGTGCTGCTATCAGTGCGGGTGTAATGGCAACGCCGTAAATTGTATATGCAAAGTAAGCGTATTTAAGTACAGATATTTTTAAATTAAAATATGTCGGTATGAATATCATTAGAAATGCCGTTAAACCAAGTATTACAATGAATATTTTCTGCAAAGCAACCATCTTTTTTGCATCAGCCTGGGGATTAATAAATGTCTGGTACACATCTCTGATAATATTTGTCGAAGGGCTTAGCAAATAGTTCATTCCTGTTGAAATTACAACAACCACTGCTGCTGCGAGTAAAAGTATCCCTACCGGTTTGGGAACAAGATTCATTGCTGCTTGTAACACTATTGATGCAGGGTCGAAATTCGGTGTATTCCAGAATTTTACTGAAGCATATATTGCGATGGCAACTACGACTGTTTCAACTACTATTGTACCTATAATCCAAAGAGCAACTGCTTTTTTTGCATCTGCAGGTGTTTTTGCACTATAAAACTTTTGATACATGCTCTGAACACCAAGAAGTAACAAGCCAGTGGCAAGAAAATACGACAATCCTTTCAGCATCGGGTACTTTCCAAATTCAGATGAGAACATCTCAAAATGTGAAGGTGGAAGAACATTTGCGGGAGCATCTAAACCTCCTACACCTATTATTACAAATGGCACTGAAATTATACAGGCAAGAACGATAATGATTCCATTAGGTAAATCCGTATGTGCTACGGCAATCATTCCTCCAATGGCAGTGAAAAGTATGACAACTGCTGCGGCAATAGACTGTCCCAAAGCTACACTCACTGCACCGTCTGTTATGACATTCAAAATATAACCGCCCGCTCTGAATTGGTATGATACTATCGTTGTAAATGCAATGACAAGTGCAATTGCACCGAATAGCCTTGCAAACCTACCGTATCTTACCTCGAGTATATCGCCGATGGTGTATTGTCCGAATGTGCGGATTTTTCCTGCAAGGAAGTAAATAATAAATATTCCTACCCATGCTCCTGCGGGCATCCAAAGCGAACTCCATCCTGCCCTGTAAGCGAATTCGGCTCCGGCAATGAATGTGCCCGAACCAATCCATGTGCAGACAAGAGTGAACACCATTTTGGTTACTCCGAGGCTTCTTCCGGCAACCATCATGTCATCCTGGGTTTTAACGCTTTTTGCTTTATAAAAATTAAAAATAGTAAGTCCTGTCAGATATGCCAAAAGAACGATTATGTAAATTGTCATACAAAAACCATATTATTTGTTAATTTTTTTTAATTGATAATTTAGCAATTTAATAAAATTAATTTTAATAGATATTTTAATTTGGAAACCACTGAAATTATAAATTTTTTCTCAAATTATGTTATCTTCAAATACTCTACTAATGCTTATTGGCATAATTTTTACTACTATTATAAAGTTATTAATATATTGCATTAAATTATATTCTAAAATAGGAATATATTTTTATTATTTATATGATAAATCATTGAGTTAAGATGAGAATAAAAAAATTTATATCACGTAATCTGAAAGAGGGTAAGGCTAAAATTCTTCAGGAGCTTGGTGAAGATGCTGTCATTCTTTCAAGCAGAACCATAAAAAAGCCTGATGGCGAAGGAATAGCTGCTGTAGAAATAGTAGCCGCTATTGACGATTCACCTTTAAAATCAATTAAAAAACCAACAAAAAAAACTAATCAAAAATTATCTGAAGTACCATTAGTTTCTAAATTTGCAATTGAAAGAGGAGAAAATAAATTTATGAGAGCCACAACTCAAATTTATGATGAATTGAATTCGATTAAATCAATGGTTTCAGAAATATCAGACAGTGTCAAGTACATTCATAGCAGTGTTTTGAATGATATATTTAAGGACATTTACTTATGTTTGAGAAAATCGGAATTATCCGAGGAATTTTCATTGAAGATTGCTTCTACACTTTCTGCAAGAGCTAATATTAACTCATTTGAAGAAGCATTGACTGAGTCTCGAATTCTTGCTACTGAACATATTTTAATCAAAGAACCCGTAAAAGGCAAAAATAAAAGAGTGGTCTCTGCTTTTGTCGGTCCAACTGGTAGTGGAAAAACTACCTGCCTGATAAAACTTGCCCTAGTCAGCAAACTATTATTGAAATCTGATATTCTTATTATATCGGCTGATTCTCATAAAGTTGGCGGTGTAGAACAATTGCAGTCTCTTGCATCAATTGGTTCCATATCTTACATCACTGTTAACACCGGTGATGAATTAAAAAATATAATAGAAAAAGAGAAGAACAGGGATTTTATTTTTATTGACACTGCAGGATATAGCCCATTGAATAATTCGGGATTGGAAAATACAGCTATGATGTTAAGAGAATGTGAACCTGAAAATATCTATCTTGTTCAAAGTGCAACAATGAGCGGCTCATCATTTTCAAAGTCAATATCCGAATTTAGTGCTCTGAATCCCGATTCTCTAATCCTGACAAAGTTAGATGAGGCTCCTTCAATAGGAGAAATTGTAATGGCTTTGAAAGATAATCCTATACCAATTTCATATTTGACTAACGGACAGAAAATTCCCGAGGACATTGAACCAGCAAGCAGGAAAGCAATAAGCAAGGCATTATTACCCGATGAATTATTTGACAAATTTTATAAATAAATCAGAGGAACACAGATAAATTCTTAAAATATGAAAACGGATGTTCAAAATAATCATAAGCTCGAAGAAGAATTTAAAGAGCAGCTCAAAATGCCATATGTAATCACTGTTTGCAGTGGCAAGGGTGGAGTTGGAAAAAGTTTTTGTGCGGCTAACCTGGCTTATGCTTTATCAAAGCAATCCTTATCCGTTCTGGTATGGGATGCAAACTTGCATTATCCTAATCAGCATATTCTGTTTGGCGTAGAGCCTCCTGTGAGGTTAAAAGAAGTTTATTCCGGCAGGATGAAGGTTGAATCTGCTATCTTTGGAATCACCGATAATTTATTTATTCTTGCCGACCATTTTGCAACCGGAAAAAATCACGTTCTTAAATCATCGGAAATACTCGATGTTTATATTGATATTCTGCAGTCAACGAAGTTTGATGTTATCATAATTGATACACCTGCCTCGGACACCGAGGATATGTTTCAATGCTGTAATATCGCAGACATGATTTGTGTTGTAGTAACCGATGAACCAACTTCCCTTCTTGATGCCTATGGATTGGTGAAAATTCTTTTGGGTTTCATTGATAAAGCAAAGATACATCTGCTCGTAAATAATGTGATAGATGGCGATGATGCCGATGATATAACAACCAAGCTAAACCTGGCGGCGAAGAAATTCCTGAATATAAACCTTGATGTTATTGGCTTTATACCTTATGACAGGGCAGTAAAGCAGTCAATACTCAACCAGGAACTTTATATGCTCACAAATGATGAATCCGAAGCTGCTGTTTCATTAAAAGTGTTATCCGGGAAAATTAAAGATTATTGTGGAGTATTTCAAAATGTTAAATAATCCTTTTAAATAAGAAATAATTGAAATATATTAAGTAAAATAAAATGTGGTGATTAAAATGGCAAAAGATGAAGCCAAAGGCAAGCCCGCAAAAGGCGGGGACGATAAGAAAAAAGATTTTGAGAAAAAATATAAAGAACGTGTCCAGAAGCGTAAGAAAAGGGAACAAAAAGAAATGAAGCGGATACATTCGATAATCGAATTTCCGTTTAAGTTCCTTTTCAAAGCCTGTCTGGTAGTCGGACTTGTCTTTTTCATATACAAGTATTTTGGACAGTCACAGGATTTGGGAGAATCTCTTTTGATTGCATTTATCGTTTTCTCAGCATCATACATCGGGTTTGGTGCATTAATGATGCTCGTTTTATTCCTTGTGTCCGCTGCTAAAAAAGAAAAACTGCGTGAAGCAATCAGAGCAGACAGAGAGCAGAAACGGCAGGATGACCTTAAAAGGGCAGAAGAGGAAGCAAGGCTCGACAGCCAGCTCAGCGGCGGTTATCGCGATGAGAGGCCATTCAGGGAACCACCTCCGGTCGTCGGAAATGCCGGTGTTACTCCTCAACCTGCCAGTCAGGGAAATACTGGGAATGATTTCATTACTCAAAATATAATTGATGAGGGGCTTAATGCTGAGTAATCATTTTATTGATCTGTTTTGAATTAATTTAATATGGCGGCAGAAGAAATCAATTTGAATAAATTGTGGGAAGAGTTTAGCAGGACTAAATCGCTCAAAGTCAAACATCAACTTATAATGCATTATATTTGGCTTGTAAAGTATGTCCTCCAGCTAATTAATCTCCCGAACAATTCAATACTCGATGAGGAGGATTTCATTAATATTGGAATCCTCGGGCTTCATGAGTCAATCGAAAGATTTGAATTGAGCCGCGGTGTTAAGTTTGAATCTTATGCTATTCCTCGAATCAAAGGAATTATTCAGGATGAATTGAGAAGGCTCGACTGGCTTTCGAGAACTGCAAGGAAAAAAGCACAGGATTTCATGCAGGCAGGCGATTCACTTAGGAAAAAGGAAGGCAGGGAGGTTTCATCCGAAGAAATCAGGAAAAAACTAAATGTAACGCATGATGAATATAAATCTTATCTTGCCGCCGCCGCCGCCGCTAAAGCCTCTAAAACTATGACTGAGGTCAGCCAGGCTGTTTTGGACGAAGATGATAGGAGCTACATTGAAGAAATTGCCGATGTGAATCAGGACAATATACAAGTCATTATGGAAAATGAGGAACGTCTCTCTTTTCTTATTAATTACCTCCAAAAACTTGCTCAGAAAAAAAGGCTTGTAATGACTTTATATTATTACGAAAATATGACTTTCAAAGAAATAGGCAATGTATTAAATGTCTCTGAGAGCAGGGTTTGCCAGATTCACAGCCAGGTGCTGGGAGATTTGAAATTGAAAATTATCGAATTTGACAGGGCATAATGCAGAAAATCATTTGACCGTCTGCCCGATTTTTTGGAATTTGCCGTTTATGAAATCACTTAGGAAAATATTATTCATTTTATTTGTTTCAATTGCTATTGCTTTTGGGGGGCAATCAATTTACAGTCAAATAAATATTCAGCGGGTTGTAATTAATCCTTTGAACCGTGCAACTTTCTACTGCTCTGAATTACCCCAGAATTATGCAACTAAACTTTCTGATGATAAACAAAAAGTTGTTATCATGTTGAGGGATGCTTTGGTAACCGATTCATCACGTGAAAAACACGGAACAGGTATAATCTCTGATGTTTATGTTCAGAGTTTCAAGAAAAATCTTGAGATAAGTGTTATTTTGAAAGACAAACGGGGTTATACAGCCGCTCCGCTGATTTATTCACGTGCTGTGATGGTCGAAGTATTCAGATGGGACCAGCTTGCACCCGCCGAAGATGAATACAGAACAGGCTTGCTTGCACTGGAAGCCAATATTGTAAGCTCAGCAGAAAAAAGCTTTGAAAAATCTGTTTCTTTAGGTAATGCCGATGCATCTGTATTTCTTGGTTTCTTAAGGCTTCAGCAGGGAAGAGTAAAGTCAGCATTAGAAAATCTATTAATATCTTATAAATTCCAAATTAAAATACCCGATGCTTATGCCGCATTATCGCAAATAATGAAAATGAATGGCTATAGGAGTGAAGCTGCAATTTTAGCAGATACATTCTATAAACAAACAGGATTAGTCTCATTCCCTGAAATTGTTGTTCCTGATAATCCTGAATTAAGTGATGCCGATAAAAATTTTGATTCATTATTGAAAGAGTTCAGCCTCCTGTTAACTCAGGATTCGTCTGCCATTCTTGCAAAACAGGATTCTGTAAAGAAAGATAGTACCGATAATAAAAGATTCCAAAAAATATTCGATTCAAAAGATAATTCAAAAAAGGATGCAATAACTCAGATTCTCGAATCCTTCATTCCGGAGGGCTTTTCGAAGCTGTTGTTTGTTTTCATTGTTTTGTTTGTGGTGATTTTTATCCTTCTCATTTTTGCCTATTTCAGGTGGAGGAAAAAACAAGTTGAAGTCAGACGAAAAAAGCCTTCGGGAGCAAGAAAAGATTACACAACAGCAAAACAGCCCCCAGCGATTGCACGAAAGGCTGTTTCAGCCTATCAGAAGTCCGGGACTTTGATTGATAAAAAAATTGGAGCTTCTGAAGAAATAACTAAAGTTGATAAAACAATCAAAACAGAAGAAAAGAAACCAAGTAAATTTGAACAGACTTTCGAAGAAAAATTAAATGATTTGGCTGAAAAACTTGAACCTGCTAAAAAAGATATTTTACTGGCTGACAGGGGGAAATTACCCGATTCATCAGAAGATATTAAGCTAACTGCAAAACTTGAGCTGGCTTTGCACCTGCTTGATGAACAGCAGAAACTGAAAGAGAAAGATACGGGTAAATCCGAAGATTCTGAGATTCAAACTGATTTATCAAAACTTAAAGAAGTGGCAAAAAGCCTTGGGATTTTAAAGGAAAATAATCAGGCAGGTGAACCTAAGGTTGATGACAGCAAGGAGATGATTTCCCAGCTTGCCGATAAGTTTGCTAAGGAAATTGCTCATGAGGATTAAATTATAAAGTATGGTTTTACAATTTTTTTCATTGTTTTGCTTCTCAATTAGATAAAATTTGAATTAGATAATAATTATTATATGCCGACAAAAATCATACTTTTTTTATTTGCCTTAACAATGCTAATGTTCATTACACTGGCAACCCATTCTTATTCCCAGGTGAATGATAACAGTTATGATTATATTTTTGCTCACAGGTATTCGGGTATTCACAATTTAATTTTTCTTAACTCAACGGAATATAGTGGCACAGAAATTGTAAATTCTGATAAGAAAAAACCTGCTGTCCAGAAAAAAATTGAAGCTGACTCGACAGGAGGAAAATACAGCATTAGCATAAGGGAAAGCATGGATGGGGAACGTATCCTTATTTGTCTTACTTTGCTTGATAGTGATAACAAATTGTATGATAAAGAAATTGAAATCATAGTTTATAATATGCTTGGTAAAAAAGTGCTGGATTTATTTAAAGGAATACCTAAGCCTGAAGAGTGTGCCAGAGACTATGAAATTCCAAAAGGCAAACTCCCGAACGGATTATATTTGTGTGTTGCCCAGAGCGAAAAATTCAGAATAGTTGGAAAATTTGTAATTTCGAGATAAATGAGTTGTTCAAAAAAATATAGCAAATTATTTATGAAAACTGCTGTGGTTGTTTGTATCTCATTAATATTTTGTTCTGATTTATTTTCACAACCTGCCGGCGGAGGATATGCTCAATCCTATTTATTGCGTGATGTAGGTGCAAGACCGCTTGCAATGGCTGGAGCTTATTCGGCTATTGCAAACGAGCCATCCTGCCTTTTCTATAACCCTGCGGGATTAAGCACATTGTCCGAAAATCCAACATTCAACTCTTCATACTCATTTCTTGAATTTGGAAGGACTCATTCTTCACTTGCTTATGGACAAAGCATTGCAGAGAATGTTGGAATCGGTTTGGCAATCAATAATTTTACTACAGGTTCATTTGTCGGAAGGGATGTAAACGGAACTCCTACTGGTAATTTGACAGACTGGCAGTTTGCTATTATAGGAGGTGCAGCTTATAATATCGAATTTGCAAGTGTAGGCATAGGTGTGAAATATCTGTCAGATGCACTTATTGGCTCAGGCACAAAAGCCAATGGCTTCGGTGTTGACATAGGCACAAAGTTTAACGTAATGGATATGTTTACATTCGGCGCTTCAGTTCAGAATGTTCTCGGTTTTATGACATGGAATACAGATTCAAAGGAATATAATATACTGCCTTATACAGTAAGAACCGGAATAGGAATGGAATTTGGGATGAATGACGAGTCCTATACTTCAAGGTCAACTGTCAGCGGCGAAATCGAGGAAATTTACATACCTGCTACAAGATATGTTTTAATTGGTCTTGATGCAGTATTAACTCAGCATGAAAATGCTCCGAATATTGTTCTCGGAATTGAAGCCGCAGTTCATGAAGTTCTTGCTTTTCGCGGCGGTATAGCACTTGCCGGTGATGATATGAACGAATACAAACTTTTCCCAATGACAGTATGGGGTGCAGGTGTTTCGCTTAAGCCACGTGAAGAAGACTTGGGTTTACCTTTCAAGATAAGTTTCGATTACTCAATTTCAGCCGATTATATATCCTCAAGCCGTCTTGCCCATCACATATCCCTCAATCTCGAATTTTAACAATTATTATCCCCTCTTGAGAGGGGAAGTCTGAAGGACAGGGGTGTGTTTTCCCCCTTTGAAAAAGGGGGATTCAGGGGGATTTTTAAATCAAAACCACCAATTTTTTCCATACCCAATTATTTCGTAATTTTGTAGTCCAAATACCGCGGGGTGGAGCAATTGGTAGCTCGTCGGGCTCATAACCCGAAGGTTACAGGTTCAAGTCCTGTCCCCGCTACAAAATCAATTATGAATTACGAATTACGAATTGTGGTTTGTCATTCTGAACTTGGTTCAGAATCTATAGCCATAAAACCCGTGCTCATAACCCGAAGGTTACAGGTTCAAGTCCTGTCCCCGCTACAAAGTATAATTGAAAAGCCTTGAGAAGTCAAGGTTTTTTTTTGATATTGATTATAAAAATTGGTATTCTGAAGTTGACCGTATTGATTTGTATAAATATTATGTTATTGTCCGGAATTATCTTTATTTGATTTTTCTTCTAAGCTTTTCTTTTGGGCTTTTTTACCTAATACAAATAATGATACTAATAATGTAAGACTACCTCCTCCCAAAATAGAACCACCTATCTCTTTACCTGAATATATTAAAATTATACTTCCTAATAATCCAATTAAACCTAAAATAAATCCAAATATCTGCCCGCGCTGACTTTCTTTTATTTGTTGAGTTATAACTTTATTCTCTAATTCTGTTCTATGTTGTTGTTGCTGTTCTGCCATTTTAATGATTCGCTCTGCAGCATCAGGACAAGCATTATTATATTTTATCAACTCATCTGCCGGTGGTAAAGGTCCGGATTGTATAATTTGAACTTGTCTTCCTTGAGTAACAATATGTTTATTGTCTTGTACTTGAGGAGATGATTAATGTGGTTTTTGAATCTGTCTGTTTTTATTTGACATTTAACGATTCATCATAGTTTTGTACAGCTTTTGCTATATCTTGTCCTATTACACCCCAATCCTGCTCAATGGCTAATCCATCGGCTTCATTGGGTGTTTTGGATATATTATAATTATAATAATTACCTGCAATATTCATTGGTGAACCTAAACCTGTAATAAGGCTCATATTAGCAAATAAAAAATCAGTTCTATAAATTTCCAATGTTGCCATAGTTCAGTATCTTAAAAAAATGAATGATTTTTAATAAACAACAAATATAATAATCAATACTTCGGACATTTTTTTTAAGTAGTTGAAAATAAAAACCTTATAGATTGTCATTCTGAGCGTAGCGAAGAATCTATAAGCTGTTGATAAGAAAAAGGATATAGATTCTTCACTCCGCTACGCTCCGTTCAGAATGACAAAAATGTCCGAAGTGTTGATAATAAAAATAATAAAAAAATCAAAATTGGAAACGAATTTATATATGTTTCATTTTAAAACGAGGTATGTTTCTCGATCTAAAACAACCAATAATTTCCAAATACCGCGGGGTGGAGCAATTGGTAGCTAGTCCCGATACTTAATCGGGAAGGTTACAGGTTCAAGTCCTGTCCCCGCTACAAAGAATAAAAGAAAAGCCTTGAGTAGTCAAGGCTTTTTTAAGTGATTATTGGTACAAATAAGAGAATTTAAATTCGATTAACAATATCTTATAAAAAATATTATCTTGTTAGTCCCTATTGAGGCAGTTAAAAAAAATCAAATCATTTTTTATTTATTTTAACAATAATTCGATAAATAGCTAATTCAATTAATTCATAAATATTATTATATTCATTTATTACATCAATTCTAAAAGAAGAATTTAAAGGTATTAATGTAAGCAATCTCCTTAATTGTGAAATTTGTTCATTAATTGGTTTGATATCAATATTCAAGTTTGAAATTTCGGACATATTTTTTATTTTATTTATTTTAGACCCAAAAATATGCAAATTGTTTGTAATATTCAGCATCCCGAATCCAATTGGAGTACCAATTGAAGCTCTCAATAATGGATAAATATTATCTAAAGGTTCTGAGATGTTATCGAATTTTTTTATTAAAAAATCTTTTTCAATTCTTTTTTCGCTTATTCGTTTATTTAATATAGACCCAATGAAAAAACCTACAGCTAAGGTAACAAAAAGATTAAGTATATCAGCAATATTAAATTTATTATCAAATTCAAATTTTTTGAAATATAATATATCAAACAATAAGAATGAGAGAATCCCCAAAATCCAATAAAATAGATATTTAAGCAAATTCATATGATGATTCTTTTATATAGGATATAATTTCTTCATACAAGTATGGTTCTTCATTTGTGATGATTTCAAGATTTTTTAATACAATATCCTTACCAAATTTACTTGATAATCCCCTAAAAGCTTCATCAAGAAATGAAGATGCATAACCAGCAGATCCATCCAAATCAACAACTAATTTATTATTTTCTTTCAATGCTTGTTGGAATTTTGGAATTAGTAATGAATTTAAAAATAATTCTCCAGAAAATTTACCCTCTTCCTTTTTTCTTGGACCTGGAGTTATAGAAAATTCTTTACTTAGTTTCAAATATATTATTCCATCTTGTATCATAATTTATTCTCCTTAGAAAAATGTTTCCATTTTAGTTATTATGAAATTTACAAAAATATTTTTTTGATACATAAGTATTATCATCTTTTCTGACGAATTTTAAATTAAAAAAGTATTTATTATTTTGAATATAAATATTCAAATTTATGAGAAGGTTTATTCAAGTTATTATACCACACCTCCTCAATCTTATTTCCCTTATTATCACATATATAAGTTGATTTACTAGTTTCAGAACTATCTAAGTATTTCACCACCTCCTTAATTAATCCTTGATGCAACGAACTGAAAACCCATTCACCTTATTTAGATCGAATCTACCAATAGTAGCGTCACGGTAGGTCACTTCCCAGTACCATGCGGTATATGTAGAAGCCTCGGTCGAAGACCACCAGTGACCGTCCAAACCAACCTCGTAGAACATTCCATTATCATAGTATGAGCGGTAACCACCCGGTAGGGCGTAAAAGCCACTCTCGTTTGTTGCTCCTTCGTTTGGACTTTGCCAATAATTAGTGCATATCGCTTTCATTTTACCACCTGCTATATCTGAACCACCTAAGCAATTTTCTAATTCCATCCATTCTTCTTCGCTCGGAATATGCCATCCTTCGGGTGCCAAACCACGTGGGTCATTTACAGCAAACCAATTGTATAGCTTTCCATAAATTGCTCCCATTGCAGGGTCGTTGTTGTAATAACACCAAGCACCTGTAGTTAAATTTCCCCATAATATCGAATCTCTTACTTCTGTTATCGAATCACCATTGCGATAGTGGTCAACATCGAGATTTTTTGTCATCCATACCTGATTACAAATTTTAACAGTTTCATTCGGTACTATACTCCCATCTATTAAAATATTATCATTATTAACAGTGCATTTAATAAAAATGAAAGCAAAAATTATAATAAGTGATAAATTTATTTTTTTCATATTTTTCACCTGCATGAAAATTATAAAGTAAATAATATTCCTATGTTAAAAGAAAGAATAAAGAGCGTTGCCTCTTTTGTTTCATTTTTTGAATTAATTAAAGATTCCGATTCTGAATTTGTATTGTGGTTTTCTTTATTGAGCAACAAATTAAGGAATTGTCTCTTTGCCGATAAATCAAAAGTAAATTTATTTGTTAGCGGAATCTCATAACCCAAGCCAAGCCCGGCACCGATTCTGGGATAGCTTTTCGAAAAGTCAAGATTTCCACGTACCGAGTTTTCAGTTACTCTTGCTCCCAATATATTGAAACTAATTTCGGGAACAGCATAGAGATTTTTATATATAAAATACTGTAAAAAAAAGCCAAAATGGAACAATGTCAATTTGTTTTCGCTTTTGCCAATTGTATCATTACAATTGCAGGAGTTAATACTTTTCCACCCGGAGTATTCGATATTTGCACCCAAAAGAAATTTTTTGGATAAAGTATATTTCGCAACAATACCAAAATTGTAAGTAGATTGAAATCCCAGACCATTGAGCCCGTTTAACAGCGATTGCTGTACATATTGTGTAGCCGTTGTCGGTTTATTAACTAATTCTGAAGGCGATAAAGGTAAATTGATACCTCCTAACACTCCTATTATAATAGGATGCATTATCCCCGGTTCAAGCGCATTTGCTAGCATTTCTCCTTGTCCAAATGCAAAATTGCAACTAAAAAATAGTAATAATAAAAAAATGATACGTTTCATAAAACACTAAGTAAATTTATATATATTCAATTATTATCTTTTATATAGCAATTCGGTTTTGCTTAATCTACGAATGAGAAATGATAAAAGCAACAAATATTCAGCTATTAGACTGTTAGACTTTTAGGCTATTAGCCTTTTAGCCTTTCAACCTATCAACCTAACAGCCTAACAACCTAAAAGCCTAATAGTCTAAATTGTGAATCAGTTTTTTAAGCAAATATTTTACTGCCGCTCTTGCTACCTTGAGTTCTTAAGTTCATCTAAGAGTTCTCTTAAATTAATGCAGGCATAAGTTGAAGAAAAGTCTGACTTGGCATAAGGAATAATCAGGTTGCCATTGTGGACAATAGAACCGCAGGAGTAAACGACATTGGGCACATATCCTTCCCTTTCTTCATCATTGGGAGCCAGCAAAGGCGTCTTCAGCCTACCTATTTCTTTTTCAGGATTATCCAGTTCATACAAGGATGCTCCTAAAACGTATTCCCTCATGGGACCTACTCCGTGTGTAATAACTAGCCAGCCTTCTTCCGTCTCGACAGGTGAGCCGCAATTTCCAACCTGTATCAGTTCCCATGGATATTTTGGTTTCTGAATGAGTTTGGCTTCCCGCCAGATATTGATATTATCCGAATAAGCTATATAATTGTTTACTCCATCCGGTCTGCACAGCATGGCATATTTACCGTTGAACTTTCTGGGGAACAATGCCATTCCTTTGTTCCGGGCTATTTCACCATTAATGGGTAATACTTTGAAATGATAGAAATTTTTGGTTTCAAGTAATTTCGGTAATATGGTTATGCCATCATAAGCAGTATAGGTAGCATAGTAAGTTACTTCGCCGTTATCGTCTGTGAATTTAACAAAGCGAGCATCTTCAATGCCATTTCTTTCGGTTTCGGAGGTTGGAAAAATAACTCTCTCAGAAATTGCAGAATCAAGTGAAAATTCAAGTTCGTAGTGAGATTTTGCCAGCCACATCATTCGATTAATGATTAATTCTTCAATAGTCGAAAGCTGATGCGTTTTTCTTATTTCTTCAATTAACCTTTTCAATTCACCATATGTAAAATTGTCAGCCAATTTTTCTAATACAAAGTCAGGAGAAATTTCATTATCGAAACCACGCATTTCATCCAACTTCTTTATAAAGGATTTTTTATAGTAAATATACCTTTTGATTATCTCTGCTTCTGCCAGCATTTTGCCGACAGGTTCAATAATCAGATTATTATTCTTATCAATAATAGCTGAACGAAAAACAATGGAAGAAATATGCCCTTCGCCGGTTGCCCTGAAACTAAAAATCACTCTTTTTTCATCCGGCATTAATTCCGACTGATCCGGATCTTCTACGATGGATGGATTAAAAAAAGCTGCCGATTCAATGGAATATTCCATTGTAAAATACGAGCCGATAAGTGCTTTTCTGGATAGATCAAGGTTCTCCTGGTTTATATCCATTTCTTTAAACAGGTTATTCAATTTATTATAATGCATCTCAAATATTTTTGAAATATTTCTATGACGTATGGAAAAACCTCTCAGCACCTGGCTTAATGCTGTATTTACCTCACTTTCAGACATAGCCAATACCTTTCGGATTATATCTGCACTTCTTTCGTCATTACTATAAAGAAAACGGGCTATTACCCTGCTGGGGTCAGGGAGAAATTTACTATCCTTTCTGGTTACAGTAACTTGCATAGTTCTCTATTTTTTATTCTAAAATTTAATTTGCAAATATAATATATTCACTAAAAATAAGCACAATTTTTCGAAAAATAATTCGGCATGGAAAATAAATTCCCCTGCCTTAGTTAATTTTATAATCTCAATATCACTAAAGAATTTTCAGAATTTGGGTGTAATTCTCTCGACAGTGTTGAGAGTTTTGGATAATATTGATAAATCAAGGCATTTTAATACTATTTGAAGAATCACAAAAGAAATAGCTTTACTTTGACAGGAAAAGTAAAAGTATTATTTGTAGTAATCGTCATAATATTTTAGATTTGAATTTATTAATAGTATTTCAGAAAATATATGTATAATAAAGGTCTTGAATGAGTACATCTATAAACATAAATGATAAAATTGGAAAATCGTCTGATAAATTTATCAGAGAAAAAAATAAGTTTGATAACGAAGATACAATCAATAAATATCTTGATTTTATCAATGAATGTAAAGTTCAAATTGATATTCTGACAAATTCATTAAGTGAATTAAATAATATTTTATTAGAATATTCTAATGATATTGATAATTCCAAAATAGAAATTTTTGAAAACTTGAAAAAAACTTACAAAATAAGCTTGGATTTCATAAATAATTTTAAAAAAAATCCTTCGTTAAAATCTGCTTTAAAAAATTCTATTGATGAATTTAACGATGAATTAGACAATTTAAAAGAAATCATCGAAGATTTAGATTATAGATTAAATACATATCCTAGTGATAAAAAAGCTCTTAAATTGATAAAAAGAATAAAAGAATTGTCTAAATGATATTTTATTATATTGATAATTTTAGAAAAAGCCTAAAGAATTTAATAAAAAAAGACAAAGGACATTGTTCAAGTTGTGCTTCAGATATTGCCTCTGATTTTAATTCTAAAACCTATGAAGAAATTTTAATTAGTTCTACAATTATAATATCCGAATCTCCAATTTTTCTTGTGAAAAGAAGAATAAGTAATTCATGCCGTCATTTATCAAAACGGGATGGATTTAGATTATATATGATAATTGATACAAATAAAGAATCTGTTACTTTATGTGAAATTTATTCAAAAAGAGGTAAACTATCTAAGGTTGATTTGACCACAAATGAAAGAAGGTATTTACTTGAATATTATGCAGATGAGCTTGAAAATGATACTTTGTCGGAATTGGATATAAATAATATCTCAGCTATTCTTATATAATGCAATTCGGTTATTCTAAATCTACAAACAAGAAATGATAAAAGCAATAAAAAAACTCTCAACAGTGTTGAGAGTTTACTCATTATACCTCTCCACAGATTTAATCCCATTCAACTGACGAAGTCTTTCGAACAATGTAGTCATATCTTCTATGCTGTGTACGTTAGCAGTTATAATGCCTTCCAATCCCTCATCAATGCTGTTTATATTCAGACCCCTGAAATTCACTTTTTTGAGCGAAAGAATTTTTGAAGTAATCATATTCAGAATTTCCGGCTTTTCCTCTGCGACTATTCTGATTTTAATTGTGAAATCCTTGTGAATGAGATTAGACCAATCCATATCAAATAATATTTGTTGATGAGTTTCGATCATGTGTTTGACATGCCGGCAGTTTTTTCGATGGACGATGATTTCTTTTCCTTCCTTGATATGCCCTATTATTGCATCTCCCGGCAGTGGATGACAGCATCCTGCATACGATACATTAATCGAGGCATTCTTTATTTTTATACCGATACTGTCCTGTGCATCTTTCATCTGGGGAGTGTCTTTATCTGGGAGCAAATCTTCCCCGTTAATATGATTCAGTGACAAATTAATTTTTTTGTCTGCAAGGAACTCATAAACAACGGATACATCGAAGCTTGTCGAGCCGAGTGACTGGAAGAAATTCTTCATCGTATCAAACTTCAATTTACTCAACATTTCATAAATGAATTCTTCAGTTTCTTTAATATTATACCTGTTCACAATGCCCTTCCAGATTGACATACCACGCTCTTCGGCTCTCTTTTTTTCATCCTTGAGGTATTTGTGAATATTATTCCTTGCCCTTTGAGTAACAACACATTTTAACCAATCCTTTTTTGGTTTTTGGTTCTTAGAAGTAAGTATCTCAATTACATCACCGCTCTGAAGCTTGTAATCCAAAGGGACTACTTTACCGTTAACCTTAGCACCAATGCAATGGAATCCAATCTCGCTGTGAATTGCAAAAGCAAAATCGAGAGGTGTTGCATCTTTTGGAAATTTCCTGAATTCATAAGTTGGAGTGAATACAAAAATCTCATCGCTAAACAGATTTTTTCTAACGCTGTCAATTAGCTCTTCGGGAGTTTCATCGCCTGCATATTCAAAAACATTTCTGACCAATCCCATCCACTCTTCGATGTTTCTGTCATCCAGAACAGACTGTGCAGGGAGGAAATCTCTTTTGTAATTGAAATGGGATGCGACACCTTTTTCTGCAATCTCGTCCATTTTTTTTGTGCGAATCTGAATTTCGACAGGTTTTCCGCTGGTATCGAGTACGGCAGTATGCAAGGACTGGTAGCCGTTTTGCTTTGGACTTGAAATATAATCCTTAAAAGTTCCCGGAACAGGTTTGTATATATCGGAGATTATTCCATACACAATAAAGCAGTATGAACTGTCATCAGTATCGAGAATAATTCGAATTGCAAATAAGTCGAATAACTCACTTATCGGCAATCCGCGGGCTTTCATTTTGGTATAAATTGAGAAAATGTGTTTAGGTCTGCCGATTATATCAAATTTTATATTTTTTCTTTTAAGTAGTTCATCTTTTGCAAGATTATTTCTAATTGGTTTCGTAAAATTCCCTATAAAATCTTCCCTGTCCCCCCTTCTCAACTTCAGTGCATTACTTATATCATCATAAGCTTCTTTATTCAGAACTTTGAAAGCCAAATCCTCTAATTCCCATTTCAAAGAGCCTAATCCGAACCTATGGGCAAATGCAGAATAAATCTCAAGGGTTTCTTCTGACATTTTCTTTTGTTTCTCCTCCTCGAGAAATTCAATAGAACGCATATTGTCGAGCCTGTCGGCTATTTTAATGAGTATGATTCTGACATCCTTGAACAAAGCAAGTAATAGCTTCCTATAATTTTCGAGATGCTCTATCTGGCGTCCTTCGATATATTTGATTTTTATAATATGCTCGATAATCTCTGCAACAGTAGCACCGAACTCATTTTGAATGTCTTTTATGCCGTATAAATTACCTTCATCAACAACATTATGAAGTAATGCACAGACAACGGCAATGTCATCCAAAGGCATTTCTTTTACTACGATTAAAGCAACCGAAACAGGGTGTATATAAAATGGTTTGCCTGACTTACGGATTTTATTTTTATGAGTGTCATAGCACCAGTTGAATGCCTTGGTAATGAGTGCTTCATCAAATGACTTGTATTGATTTCTGCAATTCATAAGCAAAAACTCGAGGTCGGCTTTGGGGTCAACTCCAAGTTTGAAATCTTTAACGAATAAACCTGATTTTTTCTTTAAGGGCCAGATTTTCATTTTTATTTTTTTTATCCTTTCAATTAAAAGGTTAATCAAAATGATAATGCTTGCGTACAGGTTCAATCACATTCCAGACGCATTTCAAGCCCTGGGGAAAAGTAACAAAGTCTCCCATGCCGATTTCAACTTCCTCAAAATCAGTATTTACTTTAACTTTCCCTTCAAGGAATAGGCACATTTCCTGTGTGTCATAAAACCAATCGAAGGATGATACTTCCTTTGTCCAGATAGGCCATTCCCTGATTCCCTGTTTTTGGATTTCTTCTCCCGTCAATTTTTTAATTAATATTTTCATATCATATTTTATAAGAAAATTATGAGAAAAAATTTATTTTATTTTATCATTGAATAGCCACTATCTTTAGATAGTGGGGCTTCATTTCTACCACTTCCCGACTTTAGTCACTTATTTGTTATGGGATAAATCCCTAAAGTGGAAGCTATTTTATATTCCACTACTTGAAAGTAGTTTCTATTCATTTTTTCTTCTTAAAAATCAGGAATTAAATAAAATAATATTTTACAAATTCTGATATTCTTTCTTCATACACCTGTCCTGAACAAACTCGATGCCATTTTCCTCAGCAAGTTTTTTTGCTTCATCACTGATAATGCCTTCCTGGAGCCAAATCACATCAATATCTCCTTTTTCCTTTTTTCTCTCGACGGCTTCTTTAACAACATCCAGAGCTTGCTCAGAGGGCCTGAAAACATTTAATATTTCAATTTTACCGGGTATATCTGCAATTTTAGGATATGACTTTTTCCCTTCAATTTCCTGAGCCATAGGATTTATTGGAATAATAGTATATCCCGCAGATTCGAGAAGTGCAGGAACTTCATTTGAAGGCTTTGCCGGATTCGTTGACATTCCGTAAACTGCAATCGTTCTGTATTTATCGAAAATTGGCTTAAAAGACATTTTTTCCCTTTCAGTAAATAAAAATTGTTAATTTTGACGATATTAAATATAAATGATTTTCTAATTAAATCAAGTTCAATGAATAATCAAAACTCTAAGTTCGATTTGATAAGAAATCAAATTTTGAATATCATTTTCAGGCATTTGGATAAAAGTAAAACAACTGTTTATCTTTTTGGTTCACGTGCCGAAAACAAAAATGGCAAATATTCTGATATTGACATCGGATTAATATCTGAAGAGGGTGAAATACCGTCTGATGCCTATAATAATATTGTTGAAGAAGTGAATAACAATGTTGAAACTTTACTGAAGATTGATGTCGTTGATTTTAATAGAGTAGATGAGGATTTTAAAAATTTTGCTTTAAAGGAAGCTCGATTATGACATTCTCCGAAAAATATCTGAAAAGATTAGCAATCTTTGAAAAAGCTTTAAAAAAATTTCAAAATTTATTATCACTAAATTTAGAATTAAATATTCTCATTGAAGTGGCTTCCAAACGCTTTGAATATACATTCGAAACTATGTGGAAAGTATTAAAATTGTACTTGTCAGAAATTAAAGGAATTGAATGTAACTCTCCGATGGATTGTATAAAAGCGGCATATCAAAACGAGCTAATACCTGAGCGATACGAGCAGGATTTTATTGAAATGGTAAAATTGAAAAATGAAATTGTACATATTTACAACGATGAAATTGCATTAAAGATTTACCATCAGATTATTCCCGAATACATTAATGCAATGACTGTTGTTTACGAAAATCTAAAAAAAGAAATGTGAAATTGTGAAAAGATTATTTGAAATATTAAATGGTGCTTTTAACAGACTTATTTTGAAATTATTTTCAAAAAAAGCCGGAACAGATTCAGGTGTTCATAAATTTATTTGGGGAATTGGAAAAAAAAGTGAACTTTACTATCAGGAAAATTTCATCAAGAATCTTGATGTTAATTTATTCTGCAATCCCGATTCGGAAATTCAGGATTATATAAAAAATTTATTAAAAGTTACTCATGATACAAATATTAAAATTTTAGATGTCGGAGCCGGACCCGTAACTATGCTTGGTAAAAAATGGAATGGCAAAGAAATTGAGATTACATCTGTTGACCCTTTAGCAGAAAAGTATAATGAATTATTGAATAAGAATAACATTAATCCTCCTGTTCGTACACAGGTTGGCTTTGCTGAAAGATTAACCGGGCAGTTTGAGGAAAATTCTTTTGATATTGTCCATGCGATTAACAGCCTCGACCATTGCTTTAATCCACTTAGAGCTATGGAACAGATGCTCACTGTTGTTAAGAAAGGCTCTTATGTTGTTCTATATCACAGCATAAATGAAGGCAAAAAGCATAATTACAGCGGATTGCATCAATGGAATTTTTATGAAGTAGGCGGAAATTTTTATATTAGTAATTCAAAATTGAATATAAATATCAATAAAGAGTTTGAAAGTAGAGCAGAAGTAAATGCTAAGATTATGGATGGCGGTGTTTATCTTCTTGTTACATTTTTGAAAAAGTGAAAATTAATCCGAACAGGTGATAAATGAAAAAAGCTTTGGTTACAGGAATAACAGGTCAGGATGGCTCTTATCTTGCCGAGTTACTCCTTTCGAAAGGATATGTAGTTCATGGAATAATCCGGCGGGCAAGCACTTTCAATACTCAAAGACTTGACCATATCTACCAGGACCCGCATGAACGCAAAGTGAATATGTACCTTCATTATGGCGACCTGTCAGACCCCGGCTTGTTGACTGAATTTATGTATAATATTAAGCCCGATGAAATTTATCATCTTGGAGCTCAGAGCCATGTTCGCGTTTCATTTGATATGCCTGAGTACACAGGAAACATCACAGGATTAGGAACTACCAGGTTGTTAGAAGCCGTCAGGCGAAGCGGAATTAATACGAAATTTTACCAGGCTTCATCTTCAGAACTTTTCGGTTCTGCACCACCACCGCAAAATGAGAACACAGCTTTCCATCCGCAAAGTCCCTATGCTATAGCCAAGCTTTATTCATATTGGATGACTGTCAATTACAGAAATGCTTATAATCTCTTTTCATGCAACGGCATATTATTTAATCATGAATCACCAAGACGCGGTGAAACTTTCGTTACACGCAAAATCACAAGGGGAATATCCAGGATATTATCTGGTAAACATGACAAGTTATACCTTGGTTATCTTGACTCAAAGCGTGACTGGGGATTTGCACCCGAATATGTCGAGATGATGTGGATTATGCTCCAGCAGGATGAGGCTGATGATTATGTTGTCGGCACGGGCGAGAGCCATTCTGTCCGGGATTTTCTGGAAAAAGCATTTTCTTATTGTGGAGTTGAAATCGGGTGGATTGGCAAAGGTGTTGATGAAAAAGGATTCATCAAAAACTTTGATGTACAATGGAAAAATATTTTGAAGACAGGTAGTGAATTAATCGGAATTGATAAAAGATATTTCAGGCCCACTGACGTTGATTATTTGAAGGCAGACATTTCAAAAGCACGCAAAAAGCTTGGCTGGGAACCCAAAGTCAAATTTTCTGAACTTGTCGAAGTGATGATGGATATGGATATGCTTTCTTATGGATTGAAACCAAAGGGAAGCGGTATGAAAGCAGTAAAAGAAAAAGGATTGAACTGGACAGAACACAAAACTCTGAATTTTGGAGCTTCTGAACATGAAAGGTAATTTCTCATCGAACATATATATTGCGGGCCATACAGGTCTTGTTGGCTCTGCTATTCACAGGAATCTGAAAGATAAGGGTTATTCAAATTATACACTTTATTCTGTTGAAAAACTCGACCTCAGACGTCAGGAATTAGTTGAAGGTTTATTTCAGAAACACAAACCTGAATATGTATTTCATGCAGCTGCAAAGGTTGGTGGTATTGTCGCTAATGATACATACAAAGCTGAGTTTATTTATGACAACATTCTTATTTCTGCGAACATAATTAATTCTGCATATAAATATGGTGTGAAAAAGCTCATCAATCTCGGTTCTTCATGCATCTATCCTAAGTTTGCTCCTCAACCGATGAAAGAAGAATATTTGCTTACAGGAACTCTCGAACCGACAAATGAACCTTACGCCATTGCTAAAATAGCCGCTATCAAGCTCTGCAGGTTTTATAATGAACAATACGGAACAAATTTTATATCTGTTATGCCGACCAATTTGTATGGAAGAAATGATAATTATAATCTTGAAACATCCCACGTTCTCCCTGCTCTTATCAGGAAAATGATTTTAGGAAAATTATTACTTGAAAATAAATTTGATTTGATTAAAAAAGACATTTCAAAGAATAGATTTGGTTTTGGATTTGACAAACGTATAAATTTTGATGATGAAAATTCAATAATTTCAGCACTCGATAAAATTGGAATTACTTCTGAGGGAATTAAAGTGTGGGGTAGTGGTAATGTTTATCGCGAATTTCTGCATGTAGATGACATGGCCGAAGCTTGCACATTTTTAATGGAGAATTATTCCTACAAAGATATCGGAGAGTTTATAAACATAGGCACTGGCGTTGATATTACAATTCGGGATTTAGTTTTTATGATTAAAGAAATTGTTGATTATAAAGGTGAAATATTTTTTGATATAGATAAACCTGAAGGAACACTAAAAAAACTTCTTGATGTAAACCGTTTGTTCAGCCTCGGCTGGAAACCAAAAATTACACTAAATGACGGGATTAAGATGGTAGTTGATGAGTATTTTCAAAAATTGGGATTGAGCTTATAAATGACAGTTCGCGAAAAGATGAACACCTCAGGATTAAGCATTGTGCTTGGCAGTTTCAACAGGTTGAAGTTTTTGAAGTATGCTGTTCAATCAATCCGAAATGAATTGAAAGATGCAAATTTCCCTTATGAAATTATCGTTGTTGACGGCGGCTCTGATGATGGCAGTCTAAACTGGCTTTTAAAACAGAAAGATATTATCACGGTTGTTCAGCATAACAGGGGAACCTGGAAAGGTCAGCCTATTGAACGCCGCTCCTGGGGTTACTTTATGAATCTCGGATTTAAATCAGCTCAAGGAAAGTATATCTGTATGCTGAGTGACGATTGTCTTGTTATTCCCGATGCAATTAAAAACGGATATTCTTTTTTTGAAAAGGAATTGAGTAAAGGTATCAAGGCTGGTGCCGTTGCTTTTTATTGGAGGAACTGGCCTGAAATTGATAAATATTTTATTTTTAAATTTTATGGATTAATCAATATCAATCATGGCTTGTTTTTAAGAGAAGCTTTGGAAAAAGTCGGTTTCATTGATGAGGATAATTTTATGTTTTATGCCGGGGATGTTGATTTATCATTTAAACTTCATAATGCAGGTTATCAATTATTGATTTCAGAAAATTCTTTCATAGAACATTACATGCACGCAAATAACAAGATTAGAGTAAAAAATCTAGACAGCTTTGATTTCGATAATTCCAACTTTATTAATAAATGGAAAGCTATTTATCCAAATATGGATTTTTCACCTGCAAACAGGTCTTCATTAATTGAAAAGGAATTTGTTGATGAATCAGATACTGTAAAATTTTTCAGGAAGGAATCAGGCTATGTCCGATTTAAATATAAAATTCGTTCTATTTTATATGGTAAGTCTAAGGAATAATAATTTTCAAAATTGCCGTTCAAAAGCGGTTTAGATATTTGTTCACCGTTGAAAACTGAGACATTTGAGAAATCAGTTAGATGGGAAACATATGACAGAGAATATAATTTTATTTTTCTCGCTTTCAGAAAAAATTGATTATGAGTTCAAAAAAAGCGTTAATAACAGGAATAACAGGGCAGGACGGCTCTTATCTGAGTAGGTTGTTACTCGAAAAAGGTTATGAGGTTATCGGGTTGACGAGAGGCTTATCAGAATCATCAACCAAAAATATGAAGTATCTTGGAATTGATTCTCAAATTCAGCTTGATGTCTGTGACCTTACTGATTTGTCTAACGTTATTCACGTACTTCAAAAATATCAGCCGTCAGAAGTTTACAATCTCGCCGCACAAAGTTCTGTTGGTAAATCATTTGAACAACCGATTGGCACTATCTCCTTTAATATTGTTTCTGTCTTAAACTTACTGGAAAGTATTAAAATTGTTGATAAAAATATTAAATTTTACCAGGCTTCGACAAGCGAGATGTACGGTAAAGTCGAAGATTTGCCTATTAATGAGGAAAGCAGAATACACCCACTCAGTCCTTATGCAGTATCGAAAGCATCTGCACATTGGATAACCGTGAATTACAGGGAATCATATGGAATCAAGGCATGGTGCGGTATTCTGTTCAATCATGAATCATATCTCAGGACTAAAAATTATTTTGTGAAGAAAGTTATTACAAGCAGTATCGAAATTACAAACAATAAAAGAAAAACCTTGAAAGTCGGCAATATAGACATAAAGCGGGATTTCGGCTATTCTCCCGATTATGTAGAAGCAATGTGGCTAATGCTTCAGATGAATCAGCCTGATGATTATGTCGTTTGTTCGGGGAAGTCAATTTCATTGAGAGAAATAATTGAATATGTATTTAATAAATTTTCAATTCCAATGAGCAAGCTCGAATTGGATTATAATTTGTATCGCCCGACTGATATTCAGGACATATACGGAGATAATACCAAAGCAGTACAAAAGCTCGGATGGAAATATGATAAAAGCTTTTTTCAGATTCTTGATTTATTGATAGAAGAAGAATTGAAAAACTATTCATAACGAGAATTATATGGCCAAAACAGTAGCAGTATTTCCCAATCCTTATCTGAAAGACGAATGGAGTACGGTGATGCACCCATTGCTTTCGACATGGGCAGGCTCGCTGAAGCAGGCAGGTTGGAATGTCATTGGTTTGAATGCCGATGATATTTTCAATACTGATTTACTTAAGAACATGGGTCCAGATGCAATTATTATTCACTGGTCAGAAACTTTAACAACTTTTTTTATTAACCGTCACCCGCCGGGGAGAATTTTAACTTCTCGTCTATCACGGATAATTCCTTTATCAATTCGGAAAAGTATAGCAAATAGCATTACAGATTCTGTTAAGCTCATGATTGATGAGTGGAGCTGTAAATTAGCAGATTCAAAAATAAGAGTGTTTAATCAAATTCATGAACTTGTTTCTCATAGTTTTAATGAGCCGGGTCTTTCAGAGTGCGATGCATACTTAAAGAAAAAAATCTTTGAATTATCCACAGCTTTTCTGACTCAGGAAGAATCATCTGTACAGTTGGTTAAGAATATTTACTCATCCGAAAAACCTTATACAATTACATTTCTCGGAGATTATACGAAATTTCATGGGGGCAGAATACCCAAAAATGAAGCTCGTGAAATATTATCATTAAAAAAAGATTTAAAAATTATTTCTTATATAGGTACTGCTCGTAAAAACAGGAACCCTGCTGATGTTGTCAAATGTTTCAATAACATTGCAAAAGAAAATGATTGTCTTATTGTTGCAGGTGTAGGTGTAGGAAAATATGTTCCTGCAAAAAGCGAGAATATTAAGATATTTGATGAACTCTTACCGAATGAAAAGTTGAGAAATATTTTCTGTGCTTCGGACTATGTAATCAATGATGCACACGAGTACATGACCTCTGCTGTTGTCAGGACTGCAATCAGCTACCACATTCCGGTAATCGTACGTAATTATGGAGCCTCAATTAAAATGGCAAAGGAAGCTGTAATTTTTATTGAAGATAAAAATGATGGCTTGGAAAATGCAATTAATTATGCACTTAATTTAGCAAATGAAAAATATGATATGCTGGTTAAAGCCGCTGAATTAAGAAATGAAGAACGCCCATGGAGCCAGTATGGTAAAGCTTTTGATGATTTGTTTTCAAACTTAAGTAAAAAATGAAAGAAAAACTAAAAAGAAATAGCATTGTAATCTGGCTTTACAAAAACATCTTTGCAAGAGGCAAAGTCGGAAGACAAAATGATGAGAATAGAGAAAACTGGGTCATGAATCAACTCAAAAAACTATCCCATGGTTTAACGCTCCTGGATGCAGGTGCCGGTGAACTGAGATATAAAAAGTATTGCGGACATCTCAAATACATCTCTCAGGATTTTGCCCAATATGACGGAAGCGGCGATGGCTCAGGATTGCAAATGGGTAGCTGGGACCAATCGAAAATTGATATTATAAGTGATATTACCTTAATTCCATTGGATAATGATTCTGTTGATGCAATCCTCTGTGTTGAAGTCCTGGAACATATTCCGGAGCCTGTACCGGCAATAAAAGAGTTTTCAAGACTATTAAAAAGTGGTGGTACACTGATATTAACTGCACCATTCAACAGTCTTACTCACTTTGCACCATATCATTTTTCGACAGGATTCAATAAATATTTTTATGAGAAACACCTAAGTGAAAATAATATTGAGATATTAGAAATTAAAACAAATGGAAATTACTTTGAGTATATATCTCAGGAATTAAGGCGTGTCCCCGAGATAGCTAAAAAATATTCAGGAAAAAATCTTATTTTCAGCAGATTATTAATAAAATTATTATTGATTTTGTTGGGTAGATTAAGTAGAAAAGATAACGGCTCGGATGAATTATTGTGTTATGGCTATCATATTTTAGCAAAAAAGAAATAAATGATAATTACTAAACTTATCGGCGGGATTGGAAACCAGATGTTTCAGTATGCGGCAGGTAAAGCTCTTGCCGAGCATCGTGGCGTTGAATTGAAACTGGACATCAGTGATTTTCAATTCTATACTAATCGCTGGTTTTCTCTAAACCATTTTAATATAAATGCCGATATTGCTTCAGACGAAGAAATTTCAAAATTCATAGGGAAAAATAAATCAAAATCTTTAATGCTCCTTCGTGAAAGAATTGGTAGATTATTACCTCTGAAAAGAAGAAAAATTTATTACGAGCATCATTTTCATTATGATGAAGGATTTTTCAACCTGCCTTCTAATATCTATATTAACGGCTACTGGCAAAGTGAAAAATATTTCAAAGACATCAAATCAATAATTCTAAATGATTTATCATTCAAAGAACCGCTGGAAGGTTTGAATAATGAAATATCCGTGAAAATTTTATCGTCCAACTCAGTAAGTATTCATATTAGGCGTGGTGATTATGTTACAAATAAAATTACACATCTCACTCATGGTGTCTGCGGAATCGAGTATTATATAAATGCAATCAATTATATCTCAAAACATCTTGAAGAGCCTCATTTCTTTATTTTTTCAGATGAGCCTGATTGGGCAAAAACTAATCTCAGAACTTCTTTTCCGATTAGTTTTGTTAATCACAATTCAGGTCAAAATGATTTTGAAGACATGCGTCTTTTGAGCTTGTGCCGGCACCACATTATTGCAAACAGTTCTTTTTCCTGGTGGGGTGCTTGGTTATGCAGAAATGAAAATAAAATTGTTATTGCACCCCAAAAGTGGTTCAATGAATATAAAGCTGATACTAAGGATTTATATCCTGAGGATTGGATTATTTTATAATTTTATATTATGAATTTTAAATTTTGAATTAATGTTATGAAAATACTTGTAACGGGAGGTGCGGGATTTATTGCATCACATATTGTTGATGCTTACATTAATGCAGGTCTTGATGTTTTTATCATTGATAATTTTTCAACTGGACGCAGGGAAAATGTAAATCCTAAAGCTACTCTTATTGAAATGGACATTAATGATGAGAAGGTTGACGAGCTTTTCAAAAAAGAAAAGTTTGATATAATAAATCATCATGCCGCTCAGATGGATGTTCGCTTTTCTGTTGACAATCCGGGATTCGATGCTGCTACAAACATTCTTGGTAGTCTGAACTTGTATGAATCTGCAAAAAATCATGGTGTAAAGAAAATAATATTTGCATCAACCGGTGGTGCAGTTTATGGTGAACAGGATTATTTTCCTGCCGATGAAAACCATCCCACACGGCCTTGCTCACCTTATGGTATTGCAAAACTTGCTAATGAAAAATATCTTTTCTATTATAAAGAAGTGTATGGTATTGACCATGTCGCACTTAGATATGTCAATGTTTACGGGCCGAAACAGAATCCTCACGGCGAAGCAGGTGTCGTTGCAATATTCATTAATAAAATGATTTCCGGTAGCCAGCCGATTATTAACGGCGATGGCTTGAACACAAGGGATTATGTCTATGTTGCAGATGTTGTGAAAGCAAATCTGTTGGCATTGAATGAAAATGTTTCTGGCATTTATAATGTTGCCACTGGTATTGAACATGATGTAAATTTCATTTTCAGAACTCTCAAAGAATTGACTAAATCCGATTGTAAGGAAATTCATGGTGAAGCTAAAGCCGGTGAGCAGAGACGCAGTGTCTGTACTTCAGGTAAAATCTATAAAGAACATGGTTGGAAACCTGATGTACTTTTCAACGAAGGTTTAAGCAAAACAGTTGATTATTTCAAAAAGAATTTAAGATGATAAAGCATGACTTTTCATTGGCTCGATATACTCGTCGTAATTACTTATTTCCTGCTGATTTTATTTGTCGGCTTCTATTTAAGCTCTAAGAAAAAATCAAAATCTGCTTCTTCCGACATTGAATTTATATTAGCAGGAAGGGGAGTAACGCTTCCTTTCTTCGTTGCCACACTCGTTGCAACCTGGTATGGAAACATTTTCGGAATCGGAGAATTTGTCTATTCAAGCGGAGTTGTTGCATGGGTATGCTTCGGACTTCCTTATTATATTTCTGCCTTTCTATTTGCATTATTCATCGCAAAAAAAATCAGGCAGTCGGATATTAAAACCATTCCCGAACAATTTGAAATAAAATATGGCAAGTCTGCTGGATTTATATCTTCTTTTATTGTTCTGATTATCACAATACCTGCCGCATATACACTCATGGTTGGTTTAATCATTCAGTTATTCACTGGCTGGGACCTTTGGCTCTGTATTATGCTCGGTGCTGTCCTTTCTCTTGCATATTTATATACTGGTGGCTTCCGTGCTGATGTATTAACAAACTCAGCACAATTTATAATTATGTATGTCGGCTTTGCTGTCCTTCTGATTTTTTCAATATATTCTTATGGCTCACCTTTTCAGCTTGCCGCTCAATTACCTGCAAAACACATGACTTTATCCGGTGGTTATTCATGGCAAATAATTTTGTCCTGGTTCATAATCGCATTTCAGGCATTTGTTGACCCCAGCTTTCACCAAAGGTGTGCCGCTTCAAAATCACCTGAAACTGCAAAAAAAGGTATTTTGATTTCCATAGCATTCTGGGTGTTGTTTGACACTTTAACACTTCTGACAGGCTTGTATTCAAGAGCTATATTTCCTTCAATTAGTCCCCTGAATGCTTATACTACACTTGCCGACATGGTTCTTCCCATTTTCTGGAAGGGATTTTTCGTTACAACTCTTCTTGCTGTCGTAATGTCAACTCTCGACAGCTATGCTTTCATAAGTGCAGTAACAATTGGTAATGACATTTTGAAAAAATTCAGGACTAAAACAAATAATTATCAAAACTCAGCAAAATCTTTAATCAGGATTGGGTTAGTAATTACAGCAATAATAAGTATTGTAATGGCAATCATACTCCCATCGGCTTTGCAGTTGATTTATAGAACTGCTTCAATAGCGGTTCCGGGCTTGCTCATTCCACTAACACTAAGCTTTTTTAAAAGATATTATCTTACAAAAAATGGTGCATTAATAATCATGCTCATATCCTCAGGAATTTCTTTAATTTGGACTTTTGGAAGATTATTTACTGAAAAATTTACGCTCATGGGAAAACTGTTTTGGGAGATTGAACCTATGCTCGCAGGAATTTCAATTTCACTTGTTCTTGCTTTACTGCTTGTCAGAAAGGCAGATGAAAATGTATAAAAATAAATTCTTAAATATATCCAATTCACTTAGTTTCCTTAGACTAGTCCTTACTGTACCGGTATGCTGGCTTTTACTGCGTGATAATTATGCGGGGTTTCTAATTTTAGGTATCATTGCAATGCTAACTGATTTTCTTGATGGATTTGTTGCAAGGAAGCGTGATGAGATAACCGAATTTGGAAAAATCATTGACCCCGTTGCCGATAAAGTATTAATTGGTGCAGTTGCCATTGTAATGCTCATCAAAGGTTTAATCCCTTTATGGTTTTTACTCACTGTTTTGTCGAGAGATATTATGATATTACTCGGAGGGCTTTATCTCTCAAAGAAGCTGGGATATGTTATTTATTCGGATTTCATTGGAAAAATATCTGTAAATATACTTGCAATCGTTATGATTTGTATTATTTTCAGAATTGAATTTTTCTCTGTCTATGGATTGTACATAGCACTTGCCGCATTGCTTGTGTCTCTTGCCAATTATTTTGTAAAATTGATAATATTGTTGAAGGAAGTTGAGAATAAATAAATTTTAAATTTGAATTGTTTATATTAATCCTAAATTTTATTAAATTTAATTTGTTTAAATAATCTAATCCGGGTACAAATGTTCTACCTTGACATACTAGAAGAATTCTATAAAAATGACATCAGGTATCTGATTGTTGGCGGCTTGGCAGTCAATTTACACGGTGTCCCTCGTGTTACTCAGGACATTGATATTGTTATTTCAAATGATAAAGATAATATTTTGAAGTTAATCGAGATTCTCACAGCATTGTCATATAAGCCAAGACTGCCGGTTAATCCGGAAGACTTAGCCGAACCGGATGTCGTTAAGGAGTGGATTGAAAATAGAAATATGCAAGCATTCAGTTTTTATCACCAAATGGATAATTATAAAGTCATTGATATTGTGATTTCACATAATTTGAATTTTGAGCTCGCATTTGAAAATAAAGTAGTAAAAAAAGTTAATGGATTTAATATTTATCTTTCTTCAATTGATGATTTAATCGAATTAAAAGAATATTCAGGAAGAGAACAGGATTTAAGTGATGTTGAAATGTTAAAAAAGGTCAGACAAATACTGGAAGATGACAATGAGTAATGGTTTCAAATATTATCTCGAAGATGATAAAATAAGGGAGTATATGAAACTCTCCATCGAACAAAAGTTTAAATGGCTGGATGAAATCAACCGCTTCAATGAATTAGTCATGGATGATAAAACAAAAAAAATAAGAGAGAAATTGAGAAAAGGTGAGGTCTGATTCATTTTTCGCAAATAATCTAAGGAGTTTATATATGGGACGAATAGTTCATTTCGAAATACCGAATGTCGGCAAGGTTGCCTATTTCAAAGACCCTGATGGCAATGTTCATGGTATCATTCAGGATGGGTGATTGATAAAATAATGAATTCTAAAAGCTAATTCTTTCATAAATTCGTTTTAACTTCAAATAAAATGATGAAAGGTATTTTATGAATATAGCATTAACAGCTGTCTTTACTAAAGTTCCCGGTGGTTATGTCGCTTATGTCGAAGAACTTCCTGGAGCAAACACACAGGGTGCAACTATCGAAGAAGCCCGCACCAATCTTGAAGAAGCTATTCAATTAGTACTAGAGGCAAACAGAATGCTTGCTGAAGAAGAATTAACTGATGATTCTGTCAGGGAATCATATAACCTTGCCTTAGTATGAATTATGAAAAGGAGAGACCTAATCAGGCATCTCGAAGTTAATGGTTGCCAGTTTCTTCGAGAGGGAGGTAATCACACCATTTATGTAAATAGAACAAATAAGAAAGTATCATCAGTGCCAAGGCACAATGAAATCTTTGATTATCTTGTAAAAAAAATCTGCAAGGACTTAGAAATACCATCTGCAAAATAATTTGATATTCAAAACAAAGAAAAAATCACTTCCCTCCATTTCCCAGCTTATACATAACGCTATGCTTTCTTCCATAGAAGAAATAAATCGCCATACCTATTGCAAGCCAGAACAGAAGCCGCTCCCAGTTATGTGCTCCGAGTGAAAGCATCATTCCGAAATTGAAGAGCATGCCGAGAGGTGCGACAACATTTATCAATGGTGTCCTGAAAGCTCTTTCCCTAAGAGGTTCTCTGTACCTCATTATCCATACAGAACCGCAGACCATAACAAACGCAAGAAGGGTACCAATGTTCACCAATTCTGCAATGATATGTATTGGTGTCATAGCCGCAACAAGTGATACTACTGTTCCGGTGAGTAAGTTCGCTTTATATGGTGTTCTGAATTTTGTGTGCAATTTTCCGAAGAAATTTTTTGGTAACAATCCGTCCTTCGACATTGCAAAAAATACACGTGATTGTCCGAGAAGCATAACAATCAATACTGATGTGATACCTGCTATTGCAGCAACTGAAATAATGAATACAGCATACTTCAAACCGACTGATGAAAATGCCGATGCTAATGGTGCATTTATATCAACCTGCTTGTAGTTTACCATACCTGTCAAAACAAGTGATACAAGAATGTAAAGTATTGTGCAAACAATTAAAGACGTGATGATTCCAAATGGAATATCCTTTTTTGGATTAATAGATTCCCCGGCATGCGTGGAAACAGTATCGAATCCTATGTATGCGAAGAATATATAAGCAGCACCCGATACTATGCCAAGTAATCCATAAGCCATATGAGTATCCCCAAGTGGTCCCATAATAGATGCCCTTGCGGGTATGAACGGGTCCCAGTTTGCTGTGTTAATATACTGGGCACCAACAATAATAATAAAAACAACTACCGAAACTTTTATAGCGACCATTATAACATTAGTGCTGGCGGCTTCTTTAATACCTTTGATTAGAATCATTGTAACAAACCATACAATAAGAAAAGCAGGCAGGTTAATTGCAAAAGGTATTCCGGCTATTGTCGGCATAGATATTTGTGTGAAGTGGTTTTGAAGTTCTGTCATAACGGTAGGATTGGATACCGAATCCGATAGTGCCTGCCTTGCAGAAAAAAAATCGTGCATCAGCCAGAATGGAAATTTTATATCGAATAAGTTCAAAAATTTTCCCATATAACCCGACCATCCGACAGCCACAGCACCTGATGCCATTGCATATTCAAGTATTAAGTCCCAACCGATAATCCATGCAAAAAATTCACCCATAGTAGCATAAGAGTATGCATACGCCGAACCTTCTACAGGTAGAAATGATGCAAATTCTGCATAGCATAACGCCGCAAGTGCACATCCTATACCTGCAAAAACGAATGATAATGCCAAAGCAGGTCCTGCATATTCCCTCGCTCCTATCCCTGTCATAACAAAAATCCCTGCACCAATGATAGCTCCAATTCCCAGGCTTGTCAATGACCATTTACCCAGGACACGCCTTAATTGACTTGTTTTCATCTCTTCTTGAAATATTTCTACGGATTTTCTTTTAAAGATTTGGTGTCTTAATTTGATTATTGGATAAGCTAATATGATGATTATTACTAAACCTATTAATAATACCGGACTCATGAACATATTAATACCTGCTTAATGTTAACCCATTCCTGATTTATTGGATATTAAAAAAAAAGATGTTCCAGATGTAATGATTTAAGGAACAGCTTTCATCTGAATTTCAAAATAGAAAAAATTTGTTTAAAATAAAAGTTATTATGTTTTTGAATTAGTAAAATAATATACAATTTTAATGACTTTCTGAGAACCGAATCAAATTCGTGATAATCTCTGAAAAGAATCTTATTTAGGATACATTGTATAATTGCCCCCTTTTTCAAAGGGGGATTAAGGGGGTTTTCTTGTTCTTCAATTCTAAAAGTATGATAAGTTTACTAATTTTGTTTATAAGAATATTTACTTTGATAAAATTTCCAGTGCAAACCCAACAACCTTTTCTGTCTGAACCTCTATTGTCAGGTTAGATGTATCAATTTCAATAGCATCCTCAGCTTGTTTCAAAGGACTGATGTCGCGTGAACTGTCATATAGGTCTCTTTCAATAATCTGTTTTTTAATCTCTTCGACAGATTCAAAAGTTCCCTTACCCTTTAATTCAAGCGTTCTTCGCATGGCACGTGCATCAACAGAAGCAATCAGAAATATTTTCAAATCTGCATTTGGAAAAACAACAGTACCAATATCACGTCCATCCATAACAACTCCGCCATTCCTCCCAAGCTCTCTCTGCATATCAACCAGCTTTTCCCTGACACATCCAATTGCACTCACTGGGCTGACATTCTTCGTTACTTCTATCGAGCGGATTTCATCGCTTACATCCTCTCCATTCAGGTAGGTCCTCTGTCCATATTCTGATTGTTTTAGCTCGATCTTTATATTATCGAGAAGATTACAAATCACATCTTCGGAGAATACTTCATTTTGTTTTAACCAGGCAAGTGTAACAGCGCGGTACATAGCACCTGTGTCAATATATATGTATCCTAATCTTTCGGCTGCCAGCCTTGCTGTCGTAGATTTACCCGAACCTGCAGGCCCGTCTATTGCTATTATTATTTTCTTCAAATATCTTAAGAAATTGATAATAAAATTTATTAATTTTCTGTTTATAAATTTAAAATTGAATCATTAAAAATTCATTTTAAATTTAAAATTTTAAATTGAAAATTTCTCAGTCAAGTCTTTCAAATTTTGCCTGGAAGAATCTCAGATATTGAGGTTCATAAATAAATTTTAATCCTTTGGCATTATGTCTCTTTTCATATAAGTCTTCAACGTGCCATGCGGCAACGTCAAGATGAGCCTGAGTATAGACTCTCCTCGGGAAGGTAAGCCTGACTAATTCAAGTTTAGGAAAGTTATGTTCTCCTGTTTCCTTATTACGTCCTGCTGATACAATGCCGCGTTCCATAGCTCTGACACCGGATTCAATATAAAGGTCAGCAGCAAGAGCCTGTGCGGGTAACTGTTCTTGTGGTATATGCTCATAAAATCTCTTAGCATCTAGGAAAATTGCATGGCCGCCTGCAGGTTCAACAATAGGCACTCCGGCATCCAACAATTTTTGTCCGAAGTATCTGACTTGCTCGACTCTCGAGCGGATATGGTCATAATTAACGCACTCCTTGATTCCGCGAGCCATGGCTTCCATATCACGTCCTGCTAAGCCACCATAAGTATGAAGCCCCTCATAGACAACAACAAGATTTCTCAGTTCATCAAAAAGATGTTCATCATTAACTGCAACAAATCCGCCAATATTGACCAGTAGGTCTTTCTTCCCACTCATTGTACAGCCGTCAGAGAGTGAGCAATATTCTAATAATATCTCTTCGATTGTTTTATTTGCATAACCTGCTTCGCGGTCTTTAACGAAATATGCATTTTCAACAGCACGTGTTGCATCCAGCATTATCTTCAATCCATGCTTGTCTGCAAGCTTTCTCAAGGCTTTCATGTTTTCCATTGATTGAGGCTGTCCGCCTGCCATGTTAACTGTCCCAGCTACACAGATATATGGTATTTTATTTGCACCAACCTTTTTTATCAAGTCTTCCACTTTTTGTAAATCAACATTTCCTTTGAACGGATGCTTGTTTGCAGGGTCATGTGCTTCGTCTATAATTACATCAACGAAAGTACCCCCTGCCAATTCCTGGTGCAACCTTGTCGTTGTGAAATACATATTTCCTGGAACATAATCACCCTGCTTTATCATAACACGTGACAGCAAGTGTTCTGCCGCTCTGCCCTGATGTGTCGGCACCATATGCTTATACCCATAATACTTTTTAACATTGTCTTCAAGGTAATAAAAATTCTTGCTTCCTGCATACGCTTCATCGCCGAGCATCATCCCTGCCCACTGGTAATCGCTCATAGCAGTCGTTCCGCTGTCGGTTAGCAAATCAATATAAACATCAACGGAGCGGAGCAGAAATGTGTTATATCCTGCTTCTTTCATTTTTTCTTCACGGTATTCGCGTGTCGTTACTTTCAATGGCTCTACTACTTTAATCTTGTAGGGTTCAGCCCATGGTTTCCTGTAATTTGGCATCAATAATTCCTTTTTATAATTCCTTAAATTCCATCATTTTTTAATCAAAGAAATCCACCGCCTATGGCGGTGGTATGACCACTTGGCTTTGCCGCCAACTTTTTGTAAGTTAGAGTATGGG
>MHAY01000090.1 GCA_001804705.1 Ignavibacteria bacterium RIFOXYC2_FULL_35_21 | reverse complement strand
CCATTCAGTTTTCAGAGAATTTAGAAATTACGGGACTATTGCTGCCTGATTTTTTATTATTTTTGTCCGAAGTATTGTTTAAATAATCTTGAACAAATATTCGCTGAGTGTGTTAGAATAACAAAAAAGACCGGTTCAATTGTTTTTAATTTAGGTGATAAATATTTAGATAGCTCACTATCCCTAATTCCTTATAAATTTGCAATAGGTGTGCTTGAAAAATTTAAGCTTAAACTTATTAACAATCTAACTTGGATAAAATTAAACCCGACACCCAGACAAGATAAAAGAAAATTAGTCCAATCAACGGAGCCATTCTTCATATTTGTTAAAAGTAATGATTATTATTTCAATCAGGATGCTTACTTGGATTATTTGGAAATTTTAAAAATTGCATCAAAGAAAAATTCAGGGAATGGGAATGGTATCGGTAAAAAATATTATGAATTATTAGAAAAATCAGATTTAAGTAAAGAAGAAAAAGTAAATGCAAAAAAGGAACTTGATAAAGTTATTAATGAAGTAAAAAAGGGTGAACTCGAAAGCTTCAGAATGAAAATAAGAAATATACATTCACAGCCGTTTGGAGGCCAGGAAGGCGGCAGAAAAATGCACATCGAGAAACATGGATTTACCATAATTAGAATATATGGAAAGTCCATGAAAAAAGACATAATTGAAAGTCCTGTAGAATCAATAAGAGGAAATCCACACCCTGCTGTTTATCCTGAGTATGTTATACAACAAATAATTAAACTTTTAACCCAGGAAAATGATATTGTGTTAGACCCATTTTGCGGAAGCGGGACTACTTGTGTTGCAGCAAAAATGCTAAAAAGGAATTATATCGGAATCGAAATAAATCCTGAATATGTGAATTATGCACAAGAAAGGTTGAACCAGACTGAGGATGAACAAATAGAAATGGTATTTATATGACACCGAGAAATATTTAAAGAAGAATTATGAGAGTGGTGAGGTTAAGGTATCTAATAATTGAATTAATCGTTGAGATTTAATTTGATATATTTTTAAAAAAATGTAATTTGTAGATTAATAAATAAAAACTTAAGATAACATCTATCATAATAGTAATTTTATTTTTATTAAATAACATTATAAGAGTATGAATGTAGAAAGTGTAAAACCAGATTATACATCAATCTCAAATATACTTCAAGAAGTAAGTGATAAAAGAATGATGTTGCCTGAATTTCAAAGACCTTTTGTATGGAGTATTGAGCAATCAAAGGATTTATTTGATTCATTAATGAGAGGTATATTTATTGGAACATTTGTTTTAGCAAAACCTCAATTCGATTTATCCTGTAGGGAAATTGATATCCGACCTAGATCTGGTAAAGGAAGTAGAGCAAAAGTGAATCACAATTATTATAAGACAAATGACTTTGAAACAGCGAAAACATATGTGATATTAGATGGACAGCAAAGAATCACAGCTATTTATCGCGTGTTAAAAGGGAATGATAAATTATATTTCATATTCAAAAATCCTGAAAATATACCAGCTCCAAATAATGATATTGAATCCATGGAACAAATAATAGATAGTCTATCTGTAAAACCAAGTGAAGACTTATTCAGTATTGAACTAAAAGAAGTTTTTAAATGTGCTACTTGGAAAGACAAAGAAATACACCAAAAAATTTTTGAACCTCTAATAGAAAATTATAAATTTTTAAAAGATAACAATGGACTAGCCGAAAGATACCTAAACTTAATACTTGATTTAAAACGACTTTTTTACAACTTAATTCAAGATAAAACACTTTTATCAGTGTTTTTCTTAAATATGGGAATTGAAAAATTCTGTATGTTTTTTGAAAGAAGTAATTCTAAAGGAACTGAATTAAGTTTTATTGATATTATAACAGCCAAAATTTATAAAGATTTCAAACTTGATAAGAGCATAAATGAATTTAAGGAAAATAACAGAGCTATAATATTTGACAATTCAATTGTTGAAGCATTTGTTAGATATATTTCATTTCTAAAAATGGGTCAAGTTGATCGTAAAACAATTCTGACTTCCCTTGATGGTAGCGATTTTCAAACCTATTGGAATGAAATTTGTGAATTGTATAAAAAGTCATACAGCTTTATTATAAATCAAAAACTAATATTTAGAAATGATTGGGTGCCTTATAAAACAATGTATATCCCAATAATGCATTTTTTAAGAAATATACCACATAAAGATTTTTCTCAAATCACACCACATCAAATGAAATTATTTAGATTCTGGTTTTGGGGTTCATTATTGAATACTAGATATGGTGGAGGTATGATTGGCTCAACAAATGATATTATTGTTGATGATTGCAATAAACTTTGTGATGTAGTAAAAGGAAATAAATTTCCAAAGGATTATCTAAAACAATATAAATTTGATTTTAAAAAAGAAGATTTAATAGAATTATCATCTAATGGAGCAATCTTTACTGGAATAATGGCAATAATGAATTATAAGGTAAAAAATTTAAAAAATCTATTTAATAATTTAGATATTGATTTTGAATCACCTATTAATATTCATCACATATTTCCTACAAAATATCTTGAAAAGAATTTTGATGAGGAATCATTTGAAAATGAAAATGTTGATTCAATTCTAAATAAAATGATTATTGAAAGAATACCAAATATTAAGTTTGGTGAAAAGCGTCCTTCTGAATATTTAAAAGATATAACTTCAAATCCTGATTTAATAAAATCATTATCAAGTCATATAATTCCTTCTGCAGATAAATTAATAAAAGGGGAATTTGATAATAATTTCAACAAATTTGTTGATGAAAGAGGTGAACAAATTTTGGAAATTATTAATGATGAAATTGGAAAAATTAAAATAGAATTTATGAAGGAATTTGAAAATTAATAGCAATCAGAGGGTTGATGAAAAGAAATATAATTTTATTCATTTTTTTATTAGCAATAGGTGTTAATGAATTGTTTGCACAGGCTGAGGCAGAGCCTTTGCGTACGAGATATGGCGTTTTCGCCGATTTTAATATTAATCTTCATGCCGCAAACTTCACTAAACTGCCGGGAGTGCCTAACTGCTGTCCGAATTTCAGGGAAGGAAACGGTACGGGACCATCATTGGGTGGTTTGTATGAAATGCCTTTTTCAGAAAAATTTCTGTTTTCTGTCAGAGCAGGATGGTTCAATATCGGCGGGATACTGAGCGAGACTGAGCCAACTTTGGTTATCTTGCCGAACGACAGCCTCGAAGACGGTGAATTTGAGCATACAATTGATGCCGGGCTTTCGACTATATCGCTGGAACCTATGATTGGGTCGCAACTATTCGATAATTTTTTTCTATATGCCGGACTGAGTTTAGGATTTCTTATACAATCGGATTACTCACAGAAGGAACAAATTACAAAACCTGTTGATTATGGTGTTTTTAATGATACCACCAGAAGTAGGACACGCAACGTTTATTCCGGGACTATTGAGCAGGTTTCAGGATTTCTTACAAGCCTGAAAGTAGGAGCTACTTATGAATTGCCTCTGAACAGGGACAGGACTTTGCTTGCAGCACCCGGGGTATCCTTCACTTATGGATTAACGAATATTGTAACGGGATTGCAGTGGAAAGTTTCATCTCTTGCCATTGGTGTAGCACTAAAATATTCTCCAAGGGAGACTTTACCGGTTAAGGAAGAAATTCGCAGGAAATATGAGATTGATACTATTACAATCAAATTGCCGGATATTGCACAGAACTCATTCAAACAGGGAAATTCCGTTTTTAAGGAAATGAAGACTGAAAAAATTCAGAATCTGATTATTACAAATGAAATTTTCAAAAGGACAGATACACTTTATATCATTGACCGTCCTGAACTCAGCGTTAATCTGACAACTTATGCTGTTTATGAAGAAAACAGAAAAGAAAAGGCAATCAATTTTCACGTTCGCCAGCAATACGTAACACAAGCATTCTCTCTTTTGCCTTTTGTATTTTTTGATTTGAACTCATCGGAGATTCCTGCACGATACAAAAATTTAAAAACAATCGAGGGGTTCGATATAGATAATCTTGAAGTGAACCCTGTGGTTTATCATCAGAACGTGCTGAACATAATCGGGAGCAGGATGATTGAACACAAGAACACAGGCATTGTGATTACAGGCTATGCAGACCCGGCAAGTGAAAACGGAGACTGCGAGCTTGCTAAGAAAAGAGCAAATGGAGTAAGAAATTATTTAATGGAATTTTGGGGAATAAAACCTGACAGAATTTTATTGACTCGCTCGGACAAGAACTGCGGTCCCGAAATCTTTACCCGGACACAGAATGAATACGGTTTTGCAGATAACCGCCAGGTCATGATTACAACAGAGGATAATGAATTGCTCGAACCAATAATTAAAAACCGTTACATAGAAATAATTGAAATGCCTGTGCGGGCTTTGGAACACGAGGTCGAATCGAAGCCACTTGAAAATGTATCGAATTGGTCTTTGGATGAATACCAAAATCAAGATGAATCTCTTTTCAGCAAGGAAGGAAATGGCAACCCTGAAATGATAAGACAATACATTACCGAAAGCTTTGCGAACAGTCTTGTTGGAGGCAAACCTCTTGTTGTTATCTCAGTTGTTAAAGATAAATACGGAACAGCTTCACATTCGGAAGTGAATATTCCAGTCCAAAAAGACACATCCGAGTTTGAGGTACAGCGTCTCACGCTCGCTATATTTAAAGTATCGGGTGATATACTCCGAGATATTGATAAAAGGGCAATTCAGAATTTCATCAAGAACCTAAGACCAGGTGACTCTATTTCAGTAACAGGTTACACAGACCAGTTCGGCGAAGAAGCATATAATATGAATCTCTCAACCAGCCGTGCAAGAAATGTATGCGATTACATCCGGCAATTGCAGGATTATAAGAAACACAATGCGGAAATCACGCAATGCCAGGGTGTAGGATTCACAAAAAAACCGCCACAGATATATTCGTATGAACTGCCTGAGGAGAGATTCCTCAGCAGGATAGTCCAGCTTGAAATCCGCCGCAGGTGGCGGTGATGGATGGAAGAGGCAGAATATTTCATGAAAATTATTATTGAAATATTCTTAGTTTTAATGCGTTTATTTTTATGAATAATGAAATATTGAGATGATAACATGAATGAATATGTAATAACACGAATAGAATCAATACAAATGGAGCTTAAAGAACTAAAATCTTTATTGAAACCTTCAAAAAAAATCAAGAAGGTTATAAATCTCGAAAACCTTTGGAAAGGTATTGATATATCCGATTCTGAAATTGATGAAGCTAAGAAAGCAATATTCGGGAAATATGATAAAATAGAATTATAATTAAATGAAATCCTATGTAATAGACACTCATGCACTTCTTTGGTTTTTAACTAAAAGTGAGAGTTTATCTGAGAAATCAAGAAAAATTTTATTACAAACACAATCCAATGATATACAGATTTTAATATCAACCATTGTTTTATCAGAAATTATTTATATCCTGAATAAAAAGAAAATTCAAATAGATATCAATGATTTTTTAAATTTAATTTCTAAAAGTACTACATATAGAATTGTACCTTTCGATTTACCAGTATTCAAAGAAATGTTGAATCTTCCAAATCATTTGGAAATGCATGACAGAATAATTGCAGCTACGTCAATTTATTATAAGTCACCACTAATTTCTAAAGACAGAGAATTACATCATCTTCGTGATTTAAAAGTTGTATGGTAATAAACCAAAATAATTTATATGTTTGAAATCACAGCAAATATCGTTGATATCATCAACCGAAAAATCTTTCCGGGAACTGTTGCTGTTGAGGATGGAAAGATAAAAAGTATTGTAAAGGATGATAAGCTAAAACCTGAAAATTATATTCTTCCCGGTTTCATTGATGCACATGTTCACATAGAATCCTCGATGCTTGTACCTTCGGAATTTGCTCGCCTTGCCGTTGTTCATGGCACAGTAGCAACCGTTTCGGACCCACATGAGATTGCAAATGTTCTCGGTGTTGAAGGGGTAAAATACATGATTGAGAATGGCAGTAAAGTTCCGTTCAAGTTTTATTTTGGTGCTCCATCATGTGTGCCTGCAACAACATTTGAAACAAGCGGTGCAACAATAACAGCAGGTGATATTAGATTACTTTTTGAAAAGTATGGATTAAAATACCTCAGCGAAATGATGAATTTCCCGGGTGTGCTGAATGATTTTCCTGATGTCATGGATAAAATCAAAGTAGCAAAGGAGTTTGGATTGCCTATTGACGGACATGCTCCGGGATTGAAAGGTGAATATCTCATAAAGTATGTGTCGGCGGGCATTTCGACAGACCATGAATGTTTCGAGCTTGACGAAGCTATTGATAAAATTTACAACAATATGAAAATTCTTATCCGTGAAGGTTCTGCAGCGAAGAATTTCGATACACTTTACAAATTAGTTGATGCAAGGCCTGATATGTGTATGTTTTGCAGTGACGACAAACATCCCGACGGCCTTGCAGTCGGTCATATAAATGAACTTGTTAAAAGAACTATGGCAAGGGGAAGTGATTTGTTCAATGTGCTGAGAATTGCTTCACTCAATCCTGTATTGCATTATAATCTTGACGTTGGATTGCTTTCCGATGGGGATGATGCTGATTTCATTGTGGTTGACAATCTGAAAGATTTCAATGTATTGAAAACATATATTCGGGGACAGCTCGCAGCAGAAAATGGTAAAACACTTATTGAGTCAGTGCCGGCAGAACAGCCGAACATTTTTAATGCTGAGAAAAAAGATATTTATGATTTTCATATTTCACCTTCAGGAAAGAAACTGAGAGTAATCGAGGCTTATGACGGGCAGTTAATCACTAATGAAATAATCGCTGATGAAAAGATAGAAAATGGTTGTTTGATTTCTGACATCGAGAATGACATTTTGAAAATTGCTGTCGTTAACAGGTATCAGAACGCAAAGCCTGCACTTGGATTTATCAAGAGTTTCGGATTAAAACGTGGAGCTATTGCATCGAGTGTAGGACATGATTCTCATAACATCATAGCAGTCGGCTCAAGCGATGAAGAGCTTTGCAAAGCTGTTAATGCTATAATTGAACACAAAGGGGGAATGGCTGTTGTCGAAGGAAACAGTGTTGAAGTGCTTTCTCTTCCTGTTGCAGGGCTGATGTCCACAGTGGATGGATACACAGTTGCTGAAAAATATTCAAATCTCAATAATAAAGCAAAAGAGCTTGGCTCGAACCTCCACGCACCATTTATGACATTATCATTCATGGCTTTGCTCGTAATACCAAGCCTCAAGCTAAGCGACAAAGGATTATTTGACGGCAACAAATTTGAATTTGTGGATTTGCACGTATAAAAATTCAGAATTATGAATGCTGAATGCTGAATTGGGAAATAGGAATTGGGAATTGGGTGTTGGGAGTTGGGAAATAGGAATTGGGAAAGGTAGAAATGTCATTCTGAGTCCTTCGGCAAGCTCAGGGCAGGCTCTGTCGAAGAATCCATAGGCGGAAACCCGTATCAATGCTAATTTTTACCACAAAGATTTCTATGATTTTTACGTAACATAAATTATTAAACCATCTCTTGGAACACATAATTTCTTTTCTTAAGTTAATCCTCAATTATTCATTTTTCATTATTAATTATTAATTAGTTTGAGACCTTTTTGCATTTAATGTGTCATTATAGTTAGTGAATAAAGAATAATGAAAAGTGAATAATTTTGGTTATATATAATATATGCCCTCAACCCCAGCCCTTCTCCCGGTGGGAGAAGGGAGAAAGGGATGAGGGGAAAGAAAAAAAATGAAAACTATATTCAAAATCTTGTTTGTAATTGCCTTTTTAACTTTCTTTGCTCAAAATGCAAAAGCGACGGATACACTTAATCCATGCTGGACGATGTACTATCCCCACGATCCAGAGAATGGATACTTTAACCCTGATTCTGTCCTATATGACACCTGTTTTTGTAACTCCCGATGCAATTGATAAGGTGAGTGAATAATTTTTACTTAACATTTTTGCAGGGTATGTCGTAGGAGTTGCCGATGGCGTATTTGTGTGTTTTGCCGAAATTTTTGCCGTCGAAGTCCTGCCTGAATGAAATAAAAACCATAGAGCAGTTGCCTTCGGGCTTTTTGAAAGCGATGGCTGTGTTGATTGTTCTGAAGACAGGTTCCCCAGCGAGATTTTTGATTAGTGTCCATCCGTTATCCGTGATTACTACCTTGAGGGCTGTTCTAGGCAAATCCGAAAGCGAGTTGAGTATATCTGCTTCCAGAACGGCATCCCTTATTACAGGCTTAGGGAGCATGAGGGATTTCATGGTTTTTGTCTCATAATCATTATTCAATTCTTTAATGTATTCTGTTCCGTCATGGCAATCGAGAGTGAAACTGCCGACAGCAACAGTATCGTCACGGATACGCATTGCCACTTTGACGTCATGCATACCGGCTGAGATTCCGGAAAAACCTCTGACATAGTGTTTAACACCTTTCGTGTGTGCCTGAGCGGGAGGAACAATTATTTCGGTTTTCAGAAAAGTCTGCTCGATTTTTTCAGGAAGCATCCTGAATGAATAACGGGCTGTTTCGTTCCCGTCAACGATTATGTATTGACTGACCTCGTATTTGTTTGATTGAGTGAGGTTTTTGAATGAATCATTCAGATATATTATTCCCCAAATATTGTCAGTTGATGAAAAAGTATCAGATAATCCGGATTGGTTTTCTTTTCCGGGTTCAATAGGAGTATTTGAGAATATTATTTTGCCGGGATTTAGCTTATGATAATCACTTATATAAGACGAAGATTGTAAGCTATCTTCAATATTATTGGAAAGAGGGTTATTTGTTATATTTTGAGAGTTAGAGTTTGCTGTAAACTCAAGGATAAAAATAAATAATACAATATTTCCGGAAATATAACTCATTCACTTTTATAAATTTGTTAACAAGCAAAAACGAATTTAATTAAATTATTTTCCAAATGCAATAAGTAGTAATACCTAAATGTAAATCAAATATAAAAGGTTTTATGTTGTACGGATTTGCTCAGGTTTTTTTATATTGCGTATAATGAATTAGAAATATTGGATTTGTCGCTTTTATGATGGGTATTAAATCATTCAAAACTTTTCTCATTTTACTTTTTAATGCTCTGATTTCTGTCGAATTATTGTCTTTCGATGAAACTACTAATTCATTTGCCTGTTATGGAGCGTCAACCTATCTTGAAATAAAAATTTTATCATATCCCAAGTATGATAAATCACCCGGGGAGACACTGCTCAAACTACATTTTTCAAAGGATAGTTCTGTTTTGAAAGAATACAAGCTCGAAGGTATTTGGCACAGCATAGGATATAATCTTCATGAGAAAAAATATATTGTCGGCGGATTGTTCCAGGTTGGGGCATGGCTTCCAATGTGTGAAATCAGGTATCTCGACGAAACAAGTTACGAAATGAAATCATCCCGAATAAATAAAACCGATTGGTTCTCATTCATTGCTGTTCCTGATGAATTGGGAAAGTATATGGCATTAATCGGGAAATATGATGAAAAGTATATGGTTTTGTATGTTCTCAATACAATCACAGACAGGGTGCAAATCTTAGGGAAGCCTCCTCAGCCGCCGCCTGTTGATTCATCCTTCATTAATGATGATATGCTCAAAGAAACCTGGCAATGGGGTAATTCTTATGCTGATGGTTTCACCGAAATGGATGATGGTATAATTGTTTTTGAGAATAACGACAGGCTGCGTGTCAGTTTCGGCAAGGACAGCCCTTTGCGGAGAGCGGTAAAGAGAAAGAGTGTGTATTATAAATTGCTCAAATGATAATATATAATCCCTTCGGTATAAGTGTGGGTGCGGCGATTCCTATGTTACCTATATTTAATCGCTACGCGATATATGTTTTTATAAGCTAACTCCATAGGAGTTAAACATTAGTAGAAAAAAGTACAAAAAGAAGGTCACAACTCTGAAGGAGTTGAACATTTATAAAAATAATTGTATTGATTTTAGTATAATATGCGATTATCTGTTCTGATTTTTCTAATTGTCATTATATCAAGTCAATCATCATTCTCCCAGGAATATGATGAGTCATATCTTGAATCCATACTTGAAAAAATATCATCTGTAACAGGTTCCTCGCCATTAATTGACGAAATACAAAAATTCATTGACAAGCCGCTACCTTTGAAAACCGCAACAACGGAGGAATTGTTACAGCTCCCGGGTTTCAGTACATCTATAGCCCAAATGATACTAATTATTTCTTTAAACCCAGATGCAACTTACGATGATATTGATAATGCTCTCAATCTGACCGATGAGCAGATGTATCTCCTGAAACTATGTACGACACTTGATTACCCGGTTCAAACTGCAAAATCAAAAAAATCGTATCTGAGAATAAGAAATCAGAATCAATTTCAAACTCAAAGAGGTTTTGAAACAGGTTCATTCAAAGGTACATCTTTGAATATGTATGCAAAATCGTCAATTTATTACAAAAATATTTCTGCGGGATTTCTATTTGACAAAGACCCGGGCGAACAATTTGTCACGAACTTTACTTCAGGTTTTATATCGGGAAAAGTTTTAAATACCCAGTTTATCATAGGGGATTATTTTGTTGAAAACGGAATGGGGAGCATACTCTGGAAGAGCTATGGGATGAGAAAAGGAGCTGAGGTTATATCTCCTGCGATGCAGATAGGGAGCGGGATTAAGCCCTACCGTTCTTCAATTGACTACAACTTCTTCCGTGGTTTGGCGATCCAAAGCAACTGGGGATTTTCAAAATCGGCAAACTTATCGTCAATCCTTTGGGCATCTTATTCTCCAAGAGGGGCTAACATTGATTCGAGCGGAAAATATGTAACTTCTCTCTATTCAGCAGGATATTACAGGACTGAAAACGAGCTCGAAAAAAGGTATGTTATTAATGAAAAAAGCTTCGGAGGGAATTTAGAATTGCAGTTAGAAAGCATGAAATTCGGTTTTACATCATACTTGCTCGACTACTCAAAAGAAATAACAAGTACTGCAAAAACTGCGTTCAACGGTAAATCGGGTCTTTTATCATCCGCTTACTTTTTCCTGTTCTTCGATAATTCCTCTTATTCTGCTGAAGTAAGCAGTGATGCAAAAGGAAATATTTCTGCAAAATCATCGGCACAGTTTAAACTCGGAGATGTAGAGTTGGCTTTTCATTACAGGTATTTCAAACCGAATTTCCGCTCTCCCTTGGGTTATAACCTGGGTGAGTCAGATGCACCTGCAAATGAGACTGGCTTATATTCGGGAATATTATGGAAAGTTTTGAAGAATCTCAATTTGTCTTTATATGTTGATGTTTATAAAAACCTGTCAGAAACTCCTTATCTTCCGATTCCGAAAAAAGGAATTGATGCTTTTACAGAACTTGATTATGATATTACATCAAGGACAAAAATTAAGCTTAGACTGAGAAATGAAATCAGCACAGACAGCTACAAAAATGATTCTGATGTTTACACATCCTTTACAAAAAATATTTCCAGAGCGAGGCTTGATTTTATTCAATCCTTTAAGGACATCAAATTATATATACGAGGAGAAGGAGTATATGCAAGGTTTGGAAACATCAAAACTGATGAAAAGGGCTTTCTCACTTTTGCAGATTTAAGCTGGGAGCCCTTATCTTATATTAAAATTGGGGGGAGGGTAACATACTTTTCGACAGACAGCTATGAATCTGCAATCTGGCAGTTCGAATCAATCGTACCGGGTTACTTCCTGACATTTCCAATGTATGGCAAAGGAACGAAGCTGTTCATATATGCAGGATTCACGCCTGTCGGGGAAGTATCGCTTTGGCTCAGGTATTCAATTTTAACAAAGAAAGGAGTTGAATCTATGGGGAGTGGATATAATGAAATCCGGGGAAACACAGACAGCAGGCTGTACCTGGAGTTGGATGTGAGGTTTTGATAGATTACGAAATATTGATAAAAAATAGTAATTAAATAGATTCTCAATCTATAGCTTACAAGGATTACATGTCTTTTATCCTCAATAATAATTTTTCAGAATTGTGATTTATTGATATGAAATCGTATTTTTTTCCTTTTATAAACTTACATTTATTCTGTTCTGAGCGTAATTATGAATAAGTTTTGAAATTAGTACATCATAACTAATCCCCAATTTTTTGCTTTTCAATTTTAAATTAGCTAAATCCTTTTTTGGGATTTTTAATGTAATTTTGCCGGAGTCTTCATCAGTGGCATAATCAGGATTAAAAAACTTCCTTAATTCATCCCTTCTTTTTTCAATATTACCAGTACTTTTCCATTCACCTTTTTCAACTGATACAAGAAGTTCTATTTCATCTTTGTCGAGAGCGAGTTCACTCCAATCTACTATTTTATTTTTCTTCATCACTGTCTCCATACAAATACAACTGAGTAAATTTCCTACTTGGATATATCGTTTTTAAAAATATTTCATCTTTTGTTTCAATATAAGGGATTAAATAGATATAATTATTAACATCAACAATAAATATTTTTTGATTTTGAAATTTTGTCTTATTTGGATGAACAATATCATCAATAATATTACCCTTACTAATAAAGTCAGCAACAACTTCGAAAGATATATTTCTCTTCTTCTTTAAAATCTCATTTTTCTCTTTGTTCCAACGTAATTTTTTAATAATTATTTTTTTCATGAATTATTTATATTATTCTATTATTATGATTTATCAAAAATAATTCTATAATTCAGTTTTCGCAAATGGGATTTCTTAATAATTCATCTCCATAAGTAAGTATTGTCTTGCCTTTGTCAATCCAGCCGCTCTCAGGCTGGCTTTTGGCATATTGAAAAGCAAGAGCTATCAATAATACAATTATGAATAATTTTCTTTTCATGGACCTTTAGCAACTATCTGTTTATCATCAATTTGAATAGTGATGTTGTCGTTCCTGTTTGTAATTTCAAGAAATACATGCCTTCTGTTAAAAAGCCTGTATTGATAGTTTCTACATAATCATTGGCTGATTTATTTCCATCAATGAGTGTTTTGATTTTTTTTCCCATAAAATCAAATAAAGTGAGTTTGACACTCGAATTTTCGGATAAGGAATAATTAATGCGAACCTGGTCATTAGCAGGATTGGGATAAATCAATTTTATACCTGATGTTACTGATGTCTTAATGATATTTGAATAAATATCCTTTATTAGTAATAATCTTCCATCAGATGTACCAATAACAAAACTTGAATCATTTGATAAGTCAAGACATGTTGCAATAACATTATTGATTATAATTGGTTCACTGGTTTCGGTATCTTTGATATGAATAAAATGAATAATCAAATTTTTATTTTTGTTTTCCCATTTAATTAAATATTTCATGTCCTTCGAAAACATAATTCTGCCATCATAGTAACTACTAAAATAAAAATTGTCAATAACCATAGAAAGCTCACCTGTTGTCGCATCCCAAAACTTTATTTTGTTATCTTCAAAAACTGCTAAATATTTTGAATCCGATGTAAATAAAAAATATGGTATTATAGGAATATCAAATTCACTTTCAGAAGATATACTATCTAAAATAAATGTTGTGTCCGGTACATCAACGTTTTGTAATTCAAAACTATAATAGTATCTATGCCAGTATTTATAATCCCGGCGGTCTTCATATCCTGATTCAGAATATCCGTAAATTGCATATTTTTTCCCATCAGGCGAGTAAACAAGTTTGTATGGGACCAAACCACTTATATAATTTATCTGATTGCATGAATCAGCATAGTATTCTATATTAATACCATGAACACTACTCATACCAGCACCATAGTAAAAATTACCTCTTGCAGTTAATAAAACACAATTTTTCACAGGTCGGAACTTAAAAAAAAGAAATTCAACATTTGGTCCACCTGTATTATCCGGAGGTATATAAATTGATGGTGAACATTTTATTTCTTCATTTTCGATATCATAAATATATAATGTATCATTATAACCGTCAAAATTAAATTGCAAATCATAATAAGCGAAATATTTATTATCTGATGATATATCATACATAATAAACCAATGATCTGTCATTTTAATTTCTTTAAGTAGTGTACCTGTTTCTGTATCCCACTTTCTTAAAAATTGGTCATCTCCAAAGGTTAAAATGCTTTTACCGTCGGGAGAAAATTGTACTTTGTAGTATGTTGATGTTACTAATTTATTTTCAAGGTAGTTGCCTTTGTCAATCCAGCCGCTCTCCTGCTGACTCTGGGCGGATTGAAATGCAAGAGCTATTAATAATACAATTATGAATATGACTCTTTTCATGGACTTATTCAAAATATGTTATGATATAATATATAATGACACATGAAACGGGAATTGGTCTCAGAAATTCTATAAATACTATAATTTCGTTTCAAAAATATCAAGGAATTGCTTTGGATTTACAATTTTAATATTACCAAATTGTTTTATAGAGAGCAAATCCTTATCACCTGAGATAATGTATTCAGCACCAAGTTCCACAGCACATTCAATGAATTTATCATCATCAGGGTCATTGATGACAACTTTGAGTTTTGGTGTACTTCCTGTAAAAATAACAATTCTGCTGTTTGAAAATAAATTTAGAAGTTCATTAATTTCACTATGATCAATATTTTTGAACCTGATAAGAACTTTAATGTATTCATTAATTATATCTTTGCTTATGCATAGTCTAATTTTTTCAGCTTTCAATAGGTCAATAATTATTTTTGGATTTCCCCCGTAAAATGAAGAAACTATTACATTAGTATCGATTACAACGGGTGTCATTTGTTTTCCCGTCTAACTTCTTTGATAATTTTATTAATATCCTTTTCTTTAATTCCGGAATTGATGATTTTTTTTCCAATTCTTTCCCATAAATCCTCAATATAAGCAGACATGTCTCTTTCATTGATATAATCACTTACAAGTTCCCGTACTACATCACTGGAGGTCTTACCCTCCCTTCTAGCGACAAGGTTGAGTTTATTTTTTGTATCGGAATCAATCCTAACTAATAATTGACTTGTCATATTTTTTCCTAATTATGATATACATGATATACAATATATGTATTATCGAAAAAAAATAAAAATTATTTTATAAAAATTTGAATGAAGCTATTATCAATCCTTTATTTCAAGATAAAAAACCACATAATGATTAAGCTTATAGTACTTGTTCCACTCTTCGACAGGTTTATTAGTTAAAATGCAATAATCTTTAGCACCATTTCCAACGTCGAATGGTGGAGCAAAAGTAATTATTGGAATTTTTTTATTAAAAGGAAACATACCTTTATAATCACTACAAACAAATAAGTCTCTTAACATATATCCAATTTCTTCTTTCTTTGGTAAAGGATAATCAAAGAAAAAACCGGGATATTTTATTTGAATTCTTGCTGAACTATCCTCAGAATTATCACAAAGGAAATGTATCATAAATAAAGTATCATCTTCTTGATAAGTAGCTCTATCACATAAATCAGATAATATATGGTAAACAGTATCTTCGCCTATCACCATTTTAATAGTATCCTTGCCGCACTTAATTAAAGCTTTATCTTCCTTTTTTTCTCCATTGATATATTCAACCTGCGAGAGCATGAATTTCTTTCCTATAAGATTTGAATCAGAGAATGATACAGTAATTTTCTCAACATTGATTAAATCGGCAAGAAGATTTGTTTCACTGTCCTTGAAGCCGACTTTGATGTTAATTTCGGTGCTGTCCGGCTTTGCAAATAGAACAAGACTTGTAAATAGGAAGAGACTTATTCTTAAACAGAAGGAAATGAAAGGATTCATATTAGCTCCATTTGTGAGATTGAATAATTAAATTGATTTTTTTAAAGATACTATCTTTAACTTCTAAGAATGTTATCAAATTCCTTAAAAGTAATTATCTTAGTTTTTCTAAACGGACTCAAAGTCAGCAAATCTTTATCACCTGTTATAATATATTCTGCATTGCTTTCAATTGCAATGTCAAGTATATAATCATCCTTTGGGTCACGGCAAATTTTGTGCTTTTGTATTGGTGTAACAATAATAGTTTTTAAATCAAATAAAAGCAATAATCTTTTAATATCAAGCTTTGAAATGTGTTTTTGGATTTTAGATTTTGAAATTGTTTCAATCAGTTCGGAAATCTGCTCATTTGATGTAAAAATTTCAACATTTTCATTAAATAATACATCAATTAATTTCGATAATAATTTTCCTATAAGAAAGCTAATCCAAATATTTGTATCAATTACTACTTTCATATCTGGCTTGTCTGACTTCTTCTACTATTTCTGTGATTTCATCAAATGTAATAGGTATATTTTTCATTCTTTTTCTGAAATCAATAAGCCAATCTTTTAATGTTATCTCATTTATATAATTAGCAAGTTTGACCTTATCTTTCTGATTCATTTTTTTTATTATATTTATGGCTTGTTTATAACTTGTTTTTGTTTCGACTGGCATAATCCCTCCATTAAATAATTATTAACATTAATTTTTTAGAACATTGTCCCAAGGACTTGGCTCATTATTCCACCCTGTTTGAATTGAATACTCAGTTAAATCATCATAATAGTCCTTCATAAACAAACCATATTTGTTTTCGTATAGCACCTCAACTAATGTATTTATTTTTTGAAGCATTTCATTGCTTTGAAGTGTATTAATGGCTTGCACCATTTTTTGATATTCTTCGACCGGTATTTCTATTGCATTCATATTAATCTTATAAATATTTTCTATACTCAACGATAAAAATAAATAATAATTGCCAAATATTATAATTAATATTTGTAATCTTTTACTTCTTCGGTATAACCTTGAATTCAACCCTTCTGTTCTGTGCTCTGCCTGCGTCTGTTTCATTTGAGGCAACGGGTTTGGTTTTGCCGTAGCCTGTGGGTTTAAGCCTGTCGCGGTTGATGCCTTTTCCTGACAGATAATTCACAACTGACCTTGCACGTTTATCAGACAAAATATTATTATATTCATCTCCCCCGATGTAATCGGTATGCCCTGCAATTTCAACAAGAAATTCCGGAATTGTTTTCAGAAGTTCGGCGAGCCTGTCTAAGTCGGGAAATGATTCAGGCTTCAAGTCCCATTTGTCATATTCAAAAAATACATTGTTGATACGAATGTTGCTTCCGCCAAGATGTTTGAGGTTATATATTGTAATATCTTCGTAAATACCGTAGAAAAAACCTTCGTCATTACGCAGGTCAACATTTTTTGTAATCGGGTAGTATCCTTCTTTCTTTGCATAAACACCGTAATTTTTTCCGAGGGGAAGTACGACAAAGTAAGAGCCATCCTGAGGATTGCTACGGAGATGCCCGATTTGCTTTCCCGTTTCTAAATCTTCCCAGATAATATCCGCATCAATTGTATTTCCTTCATTGTCTCTTACCTTACCTGAGATTGTAACTACCTTTTCAGGCCTGAGCGAATCGGGTACTTTGATTGCATAGACATCTGTTTTACCGTAGGTCTCATCACGCTCGCTTGCGGCAAAGTAAGAAATGTAGCCTTCTGTCGATACAATTGCACCCCAGTCATCTCCTGCAGTGTTTATATACCTGCCCATATTGACCGGTTCGCTCCATTCTGTCCATGAGTCTTCATTCAGACGGACTGACTTGAATATATCGAGCCTGCCTAAGCCGTAATGGCCCTCGGAACTGAAATAAAGGGACTTCATATCGGGATGGAGAAAAGGCTTTCGCTCTGCAAATGGCGTATTAATAACAGGGCCAAGATTAACGGGGATACTCCAGCCTGTGTCGGTTTTGAAACTTATGTATATGTCTGTATTCCCGTTTTTACTGCCATGATAAATCTGATGAATCCTGTGAAAACCACCTATACATCCGGGCCTGTCCGATACAAATAAAATAGCATTGCCATCGGCTGTCGGCTTGGCATCGCAGTCGAACCAGCCTGTGTTGATAGGGTATGGGAATGGAGTTGGCGCACTCCAACCCTGCTTTGTGATGTCAGTGTAAAACAAATCACCTCTTCCGAGGCTTTCATCATAATTACCGAAAATGATTAACTGAGTTCCGTCAACTGATATTCCTTCGGGTGCTTCATTTTTTTGAGTATTTACCATAGAAGTCAGTTTTTCTGCTTTTTGCCATAAGCCACTACCATATTTTGACATATAAATATCTTCGGCACCTTTGCCGTCACGATTCAATCCGGTAAAGAATAGTTTTGACTCATCCGCTGTGGGTATCGGAGAATACTCGTTTGCACTTGTATTTATGCCGGGACCGAGGTTGACAGGAACGAGATACTCATCTTCATACCGAAGCAGTGTAATAATTTTATCGAATCTTTCTGTCATATTGGGAAATTCGGGTTTCCATATATCGTAGATTTCAGCGGCACTCTCCCACTGTTTCTTTTGAACGAATGGCTCGGCAAGCCGCTGTACGCCTACGAATGCATCTTCATCGGGTGCGAAGGCATGAATGAAATCAAAGAAATCTCCCATTGTTGCATTTGTTACGGAATTACAAAGGAAGTCGTCGGGAAGCTGTGAATGAGCCTCCCCAACCGGCATAAAGAGCAGGAAAAAAACTAATATTTTAATTTTTCTTAAAAGCATTTTATTTACTTAAAGTTACATCAATTTATGTGCAAATAATCTGCCAAAGAATATTAAGTCTGTCATTTATTTTTTGTATTGAGGATTATGGGATTAATTTGTAAATGTAGCAAGACACTCAATCAGGACTGAGACTCGATTTATCACTATTATTTTCCCCATGTTGAAACATGGGGTTATTCTTATTAACCTCTTACTTGAACGTGTTATTTAAAAAATATCAAGAAATTCTTCAATATTCATTTCCAAATCTTCTTTAATGATTGCTCTCATTAATCCCTTGGGAAGGTCAATATTTCTATGAACAGGTATGGTTGTAACTCTTCCATCAGGATGTTTTAATCTGTGATGTGAGCCATTAATCCTGACTACAATAAAACCCATTTTTTCAAGGAGCTTTATAAAATCTTAACCTGAAATAGCCGGAATATTAGGCATATTCAAGCTTTGCAGGATTTTGATTTGTTATCTGAATTTCCCTGAATCCAATGAAATGATTCAGGCTTTCGACCGGAGTTTCATCGAGGCACATTTCTATTACTTCTTTTAGGTTTTCGAGTGCTTCTTCAACTGTTTTGCCATAAGAATGGCACCCTTTGAAGACGGGACAGCTAACGATATATATGTTATCTTCATCCTGTTCTATAAGAATTGGTAAAGACAGATTTTTATTTTTATGTTCCATAATTCATCTATTAAGATTAACTGATGAAGTAACGTTATATTAAATTTTCTATTTTAAGAGGTTCAAAATACAGATTATAGTATCAATGCACCACCACTACTTTCCTGCTCAATATCCTGCCGCCACTGCCGATTTGCAGCACATACATTCCGTTTGCAAGCTCGCTTGTATTAATTATATAGTCATATCTATCTATATTAATGTTCTCAAAAACTAATTTCCCAACTAAATTGAAGAGCCGAACATATTCAATCTTTTGGGTTGTATCCTGTAAATAAATCGAAATAAATTCATCTGCGGGATTTGGAAATACAGGTATTTGATAAGTAACGGTATCCGGTTTTTTCATTCCTGTATCCCAAATTCTAATCAATCCATCCCATGAGCCGGATGCGAGCTTGCTGCCATCGGGGTTCCAGCTCACACCATACACTAAATTAGTGTGCCCAAGATAAGTACGTATTTCTTTACCACTGTCTGCATCCCATAGCATAACTTTATTATCCCATGAGCCGGTTGCAATGATTTTACTGTCCGGACTAAACTTTACGCTATACAGCAGGTACTTATAATCCGAAAGAGTGAATATCGCTTCACCACTTACAACATTCCAAATTTTTAAAGTTTTATCTTCAGAACCACTTGCAATCTTTCTTCCATCGGGACTCCAGTCAATACTATAGACAGGTCCTTTATGACCGTAAAGAGTGGAAATCAAATTCCCTGTATTGACATCCCAAATCTTAATTGTACTATCACCCGAACCGGATGCAATCTTTGCACCATCAGGACTCCAACAAATATCCTGAAGCCATTTTTTATGTCCTTTGATTGTGCGTTTTAAACTTCCGTTTTTACTATCCCAAATCTTTATTGTAGTGTCACCGGCACATGAGCCAATCATATTTCCATCAGGGCTCCAGCGAATTTTGTTGATTCCATATTTATGTCCCGTGAGGTTTAAAATTATTTCCCCGGTATTTGCATCCCAAATCTGAATTATATTTCCGATGTATTCCGAAGCTATTTTCCTTCCATCGGGACTCCAGCTTAAACTAATTTCACCTATATTATCCATAAAAAAGGTTCTGATTTCTTCTCCGGTAATTGCATCCCATATTTTAATCATATCATAAGCATGACCTGAAGCAATCTTACTTCCATCAGGGCTCCAATCAATGCTGCAAACACTTTTAGTATTTCCGTATATTGTGCGAATTTCTTCTCCATTGCCCGCATCCCAAATTTTTATCAATCTATCCAATGACCCAGTGACAATCTTAGTTCCATCAGTGCTCCAAATTACACTTGTTACATAATCACTATGTCCAATGAGTGTATCAATTACATTTCCGCTGCCCACATCCCAAATCATTGCTGTATTATCCATTGACCCGGAAACAATCTTAGTACCGTTCGGGCTCCAGCTTACGCTATAAACACTTTCTTTATGTCCGTAAAGAGATTTTATCACTCCTCCTGTACTTGCATCCCAGAGCTTTATACTATTCTCACCTTCCCCTGAAGCAATCTTAGTACCGTCCGGGCTCCAGCTTACACAATTTACCCACGCACTATACCCGTAAATAGTTCGGATTTCTCCACCGGTAGCAGCATTCCAAAGCTTTAAAGTTCTATCACCCGCTCCGGATGCAATCATAGTACCGTCAGGATTCCATGCTACACTTGTAACTTTATTAGTATGACCTGTGATGGTATGTAGAATTGTCCCGCTTTCAAAATCCCATATTTTAATCGTACTGTCTGTACCGCCTGAAACAATCTTTGTTCCATCGGGGCTCCAGCTTAAACTAAGTACATAATTACTATGCCCTGTAAGTGTGCGGATTAGTGTTCCTGTACTTGCATCCCAAATATCGAGCGTATTATCAGCATAACCTGAAACAATTTTTTTGTTGTCAGGGCTCCATGCAATCGCTACGACATATTGGTTTGGAGTTTCAATAATTTTTTGTACATCACCATTTTCAGCATTCCGAAAGATTATTCCTCTGCTGCCACAACTGGCTAATGTTTTTCCATCCGGGCTTAATTGCACTTCAACAATGTTTCCCAAGCCTAATGTCATTAACAAATATTCTATTGATTTAGATTCCACACTGATGTTTGTTATCAGTACAATTACCATTACCAACATTTTTAGATATAATGTTTTCATATCTAACATCCACAATTATTCGTTATTCATTATTCACTGAATATCAATGCACCACCACTACTTTCCTGCTCAATATCCTGCCGCCAGTGCTGATTTGCAGCATATACATACTGCTCGCAAGTTTGCTTATATTGAACTTAAAATTATTTTCATTGATATTATTTTTTTCATAAACCATATTCCCATAATAATCGAAAAGCCGCACAAAATCAGTCTTGCGGGCTATATCTTGTAAATTTATTGATATATAATCATCAGCAGGATTGGGAGAAATATAAAAACCATCACTATTTGTAACTGGCTTTTCTTCGATATCGTTTAATTCAAAATCGCTTAGTTTTGCTTTGAAAACACCTATGGCAGTGGATGCAAAAATATAATCGTCCTTAATAGCTAAATTACCAATACAGGTATTTGTCATACCTGAATTAATTTCAGTCCAACTTTCACCATTATCCGTTGATAAAAATAGACCGGGGCATCTCCAACCTTGGTCCGCATAACCGCCAAATACTATAAATATATTCTTACCATATATAACAATGTTATAAATTCCACTTAGGATGTTTAAGTTAGAATTTATATTTATCCAGGAAATGCCATTATCTGAAGAATAAAATATCCCCTTATCTTTTGTACCTGCAAAAATTTTATTTTCACTAAATGAAAGAGAATATATTGTTAATGAATCTTTCATTGTTGAGTCTACAATTGACCAGCTTCCACCAGCATCAGTTGATAAAAATAAACCTTGTTCAGTTCCTGCATAAATATTGGCTCCATTCTTTACTAAAGCTGTAATGCTAAAGCTGCTGAGAAAGGAGTCTGCTAAAGTCCAATTACTACCATTATTGGTTGATAGATAAATTCCTAAACTTGTACCTACGAATACCTTATTCCCTAGAATTAAGAAATCCAATACAATTGCACTTGGTAATCCTGATTTCGCGACCTTCCAGATTACTCCTAAGTCAGTAGAAACATAAACACCATCTTTATTCGAATACATACCTGCAAAAATGTTATTTCCGTTAATCTTAAAAGTCCGGATAGAAGGGTCCGCCGGAAGTCCTGAGTTTAAGGAAGTCCAGGTAATACCATCATCAGTTGAAATTGACATTCCCGATTTATATCCTGCTGCATAAAGATTACCATTGTCAACAGCAAGTTCAAAAACATTAGATTCGGTCAGGCCTTTCCATATCCAGTTTTGCCCCTTATCAGAAGATTTGTAAATTCCTGCTAATGTTGTTCCTGCAAATATGTTGTCACCTTTAACTGCAAGACAATTAATATTTTTTGATGATAAACCATCATTCATCTCAGTCCAGTTTTGACCATTATTTGTAGAGAGAAATATACCGTTCGATGTTCCTGCATAAATATTATTTTCTTTTACAGTAAGTGCCTGTACATAAATATATGGCAAATCCCCGCTTATTGAACTCCAGCTTTGTCCCATATCAGATGACATAAATATTCCCCATCCGTATGTACTTGTATATATATTATCTCCATTTACAACTATATTATTAATAGTTTTATATAATAAAACGCTATCAACAAAAGACCAGCTATCTCCTAAATCAGTAGATAAATAAATACCATTATTGGTTCCGGCGAATATTTGATTATCTTTAATAGCAAAGCAATTAATATTTTTATCAGTCAGTCCAGAATCTGTTTCAATCCAGTCTTGTCCTTCATTAGTTGACTTATATACACCTTCTCCATAAACTGCTGCAAAAATATTGGCACCTGTAACTGCAACACTTACTATATTTTTCATGTATAAATCCATACCGGTTAGTGTCCAGCTTTTTGCTGTATCTGAAGAAACATATACTCCATCACTTGCACTTGCATATATTTTATTTCCCGACAAATCAAGGTATGTGATTTTACCAAACATGTTTTTTGAATATGCTTGAAACCAATTCTCGCCATTATCGGTTGAATAGAATAACCTCCCGCTACCACCACAGGCAAAAATAAGTTCATCATTAACTTCAATCAGTTTTATTGAACCTCCTTGCGGACCTTTTAGTTGCTGCCACTGAGAATAGGCTGTTAATAATGAAAATAACAAAATAAAAAGTGTAAATAATTTTTTCATAATTCACCTCAAAAATAATAATAATATTTATCCTCAATTATTCATTATTCACCATTCGTTATTCACTTCCCCACTCTCCGCTCGGAGAGGGGCAGGGGGTGAGGTTTTCAATGCACAACCACTACTTTCCTGCTCAATATCCTGCCGCCACTGCCGATTTGCAGCATATACATACCGCTCGCAAGTTTGCTTATATTGAACTTAAAATTATTTTCATTGATATTATTTTTTTCATAAACCATATTCCCATAATAATCGAAAAGCCGCACAAAATCAGTCTTGCGGGCTATATCTTGTAAATTTATTGAAAGAAAATCATCTGCCGGATTGGGATTCAATACAATATCAATTTCAATGTTGGGATTTTCAACTACTCCATCTATAATTCCTATGCCTGTCCATTTTGAAGTAACTTCTTCCTCAGCATCGCTGTATGATTTTATATAGGCTATGGATTGTGTTTCCTTGCCTGCAACAAATTGAGCATCAAATTCAATGTATTCACCCTGAGCAAGCTTTAGCGGGAAAGTAAATGCAGCTTTATCATATCTGAAACCTTCTGTTCCCCAGTTCACAAGGTCTGTAGAAATTTCATTACCATTTGGCTTGGAAATCAAATCAAATATAGTAACAGAATCGCCATAAATCCAGTCAGACTCAGATTTGTTAGTAAACCTTATGAGTCTGTAATTTGGATTTGGGTAATCATTCAATATTGTTGTACCAAAATCATAATCCGATGTTTCGATTTGAGGTACTGTACCGATTCCTCTCAATATAGTCTGAGTTGTACTCATTGCAGTGTTATCATATTCAATGATTAATTCATGTGGTCCCGGTACTGTAGGATGGAAAATAACTGGTACATGTATTGTCTCTTTAGGATGAATCGTCCTGTTTGTTAATAGTCCTCTGTTAAACTCAAAGGCAGTCCCGTTGACATCGCTTATGATATTTATATCATATATCGTAACGTCCATTGTTCCTCCATTTGTAATCTGAATGGCATTGTTCAGGCTATATGGTCCAGAAGGGAAATTCTGTCTGTCTATTCTTCTGCGACCCCAGTCATAACCGTTTGCTATGAGGTCAGGCTTGATTCCCCTTCCTCTCAGGTCTCCTACGCTGTCAACACTGATGTTCTTTTCAGAATTGCTAATGAAAAACATTGAATCGGTGTACATAATAGTATCAATCGGTAAAAATATGACTTCATAAGTATATACCTGACCGGGGTAGAGCCTAAGCGGATTATTAGGATTAATAATAAGGTCCGGAATGAAGATTGAGATTTGTCTCGGACCTGTGTATCCAGTAATAATTAAATCAACAGTTCCCAAATTTCTAATTTCAATTGTACCGTTTGCTGATGAATTTAACGGTATATCACCAAAGTCATAGTAGGTTACATTTATTATTGCAGTACCGATACATTCGCTTTTAATTTTTATATCAAATGCAAAGATATTGATACTGTTCAATCCAATTAAAACCATAATTGTACTTATAAAAAAAGTAATCTTTTTCATTTTTAACTCCCAATGATGACATTTGCAATTATTCATTAATTTCAATGAACAATTAAAATTTTACTATTTAAGAGACCGCCATCGTAGCCGATTCGAATTACATACATACCACTGGCGAGCTCTCTCGTAATAAACGTATAATTATTCTCATATATATTTCTGTTCTCATAAACTAAATTTCCAATCAAATCGAAGAGCCAGATAAATTCAATCTTTTTTGTCTTATCAGGTAAATAAATCGAAATAAATTCATCTGCGGGATTTGGAAAGATTGGAATTTCATGTGAAGTTGTATCCAATTTAATTTTACCTGTATCCCAGATTCTGATTAATCCATCCCAGCCGCATGAAGCAAGCATGCTCCCATCTGGGTTCCAGCGTACTCCATACACAAGGTAAGGATGTCCTGCGAAAGAATAAATTTCTTTTCCACTCTCAGAGTCCCATATTTTAACTAAATTATCATACCCGCCGGATGCAATGTATTTGCTGTTTGGGCTGAATCTGACACTAAGAATAACATCATGATGGCCATAAAGTGTTTTCAGTTTCTTTCCATCATTAGCATCCCAAATAATTAATATACTATCCTGGTCTCCGCTAACAATTTTTTTTCCGTCACAACTCCAGTCGATGCAGGATATAGGTGCATTTTGACCGTATAAAGTAAGTAAATCATCACCTGTTTCAACATCCCAAATTTTAATTGTGCTGTCACCTGAAGCAGATGCGATTTTATTCCCAAGCGGGTTCCAACTGATTTCCGATACCCATTTATTATGTTTTTTTAAAATTTTTATTAATGTCCATGTTTTACAGTCCCAAATATTAACAGCACTATCACTTCCTGACGTTGCCAACATATTACCATCTTTGTACCACCGTAAATCGGAAGTGCCGTATTTATGTCCTTCAATTTCTGTTAATACATTACCTGAATTTACCTCTCTGATTTGAATTATTTTCGAATTTTTTGTAATTGCAAATTTATTAATGTCAGGACTCCAATTTAAATTAATATTAAAGTGGGGTACATTCTCATAAATAAAGGATTTTATTTCTTCTCCTGTTATTGGGTCCCATAGATTAAACTCATCATAAGCATGTGCTGAGATTAATTTACTACCGTCCGGGCTCCAGTCTATGCAAAAAACACTTTTTGAAAATACTGATAATGTTTTGATTAGCTCCCCACTTGAAGCATCCCATATTTTAATAGTCCTGTCAAGAGAGCAGGTTACAATTTTAGAAGCATCAGGACTCCAGCTTACGCTCCACAAATAATCACTATGACCAGTGAGTGTATCAATCGCATCCCCGCTTGTAACTTCCCAAATCATCGAAGTTTTGTCATTTGACCCTGACACAATCATAGTACCGTCAGGGCTCCAGTCTAAGTAATATACAGCTTCTTTATGACCCGAAAAAGTACGTATTTTTTCACCGGTACTAGCATCCCATAGCTTAATTGTATTATCACTTTCACCGGAAGCAATCATGGTACCGTCAGGGCTCCAACTTACACAATTGACCCATTTACTGTAAACGTGAATATTACGAATTTCTCCACATGTATTTGCATCATATATTTTTATACTCCTGTCACCCGAACCGGATGCGAGCTTTGTACCGTCGGGACTGAAGCAAACACTCGTAACTATTTCATTATAACCTGTAATATTATGTAATAATACACCGGTGGCGGCATCCCAGATTTTAACAGTACTGTCTTTTCCACCTGAAGCGAGCTTTGAGCCGTCAGGACTCCAGCTTACACTTAAAGAATATTTTGTATGCCCCTTAAGAGTGCGAATTAGTTTTCCGGTATTAACATCAAGTATATGGATTCCATTTTTAGTATAACCGGCAGCAATAAGTTTGCCGTCAGGACTCCACGCAAATGAATTTACAGATTCTCCTTCCGATTCGATTATTTTCATTAATTCATAAGTTTCCGCATCCCATAGTAATATTCCCCTGGTGCCGCAGCCGGCAATAGTTTTTCCGTCAGGACTGTATTGAGTTTCAATTACGCTCCCCAAGCCTAATGTTTGTAACAAATAATCTTGTGAATCAGATTTCAAGCTGATTGTGTTTAAAAGCGCAATTACCACAATCACGAAACTCATAAATAAAGTTTTCATTATTTTCATCTCATAATAGAAATAAATTATTATTTATAACCTCAATTTATCACTATTCGTTATTCACTTCCCCCCTCTCCGCTCGGAGAGGGGCAGGGGGTGAGGTTTTCAATGCACCACCACTACCTTCCTCGTTTCCATATTTCCTAATTGCAGGAAATAAATTCCGCTTGGCAGTTCTTTCGTTTTGATTTTTATTTTATTTCCTTCAATCTTATTCATCTCAACAACAACATTTCCGAAATTGTCAACAAGCTTTATGAAATCAGGTTTTGTTGATTCGCTGTTTATTGTTATTAATAATAACTCATCGGCAGGATTCGGGTAAATATCAAATTGTGTCGTAAACTCTTCTTCCACAGATGTGGATTTAACTACTTCTGCACTGACTTCGATAAAGAATTCATCTTCAGTGCCGCCTCTCCAGAAGCCTACCGAATCTTTAAATGCACCGACTTGAGTTGCTTTGAATTTTATGCCGGCATTTCTCGCAGCTCCGGGTATAAACACAATCAGTGGAGATTCAGTAAACTCAAATCCCTGGTTACCGTATTTGAAAATTAATGAGTCGGTAAATGTTCCTTCATTACTTGATTCATTGTAAATCGTTGTTTCTCCATTAGGATTATTACCGGTTTTCATTTTTCCAAAGTCTATATCTGACGAGAAAGTAAATTTGGGAGCATAATAATTTACTGCAATAGTAGTGTCGTTCCCTCTGCGGTCGGAGAATGTTGCCACAAGAAGAGCATCTTTTTTGTTATCCTGAACGCTGGCTCTCCAGCTTGTGTAAGAGTCATCACCGGGTATGAAATTATTATAGCTGAAAGAATAATTATCGCTCATATCAGGATGGAACACAATCATCGAGAGATTAGACCTGTCGTCACTTTGCGGCATATCCTCGACAGTGCCGCCTTCGATTGTACCGTTACCATAAACTGAAAATTTCGGGTCCGGAGGCGTAAAATCCGCTTTGTTCAGGTCTGCAATGACAGCACTTGCCGGAAATCCGTAAGAATCGTAAGGCGAGAAGCCATAAGCATAAGCGGCCATCGGGTCATTTGATTTGATTTTGTAAACTCCGTCGCCGGGCAATTGCAGTGTTGTCACATTGTAGTAAATACCATTAACAGGAACAGGGAATCTGTATGATTTTAAAACATAATTTAATTCTAATGGCTTCCATTCAAATTCACCATCTACTACCTGAGCAAATAGCAGGTCATCGGGAATATCTCCACCAGGTGAGGGATAAACAATGTTAATATAATTTTGCGTGAAACCCAAACCATTTTTAATCCCGGGTGTATTAAAAATAATTTCTTTTTGATATTGTTCAATCGGGGTAAGGACAGTCTGGAAAGGGTCACTAATAACTCCATCATCGGCTTGCCCGGTGTTGAATTGTGCAATATAAATCGGCTTATCGCCTGAAAATACTATAGGCCTTGGAGCATCCAAATCCGCTCTCAGTCTAATCCAGCCATCATTTTCGAACCCTCCTGCAGTTTTAAGTGTAGCAATTTGGAGATTATCTCTGTAAACAGAAGTTGCAGGTTCTTTTGCAATGATTTTAATAATTGAATTTTTCAATCTGCCGTAAATAGGAGTGTAATGATAATCCTTGCCCCAAGCCATTGATGGAATTTCCATTTCTGTTAAAAAATCGCAGGCTGGAGTGATTTCAGGGACATAAGCACAGAAATTGCTGGAAATAACCGAAATAGGTTTAGTAGAAACAATTGTGCTTCCTGTCAGGTCTGCTCTTTGCCCGGCGGAACTAACCAAAAATACATCACCTTCGTTTAAAGTAACTGTTCTTGTTTCTCCCGGAATCATTCCGCCGCTTGTCCTGGTGTTGTTCGAACCACCGAGAGTAAAGTTAACTTCTGTCTGGTCAAAAGCAGCAATTATTGAAGCATTGCTTGGCAGGTATTGTATCCCGTAATCCGATACATCGGGCCAGGACGCAACAGTATATTCTTTTCCAAGTGAAGACACAGGAATTGCAAGGTAGCCGTCGCTGGTGAATTGATAACGTGTCACACCATAGCATATAATCGGGTAATCTGCATAGACGTGAATACCAAAACCATTGAATACTGTGTCTTTCAATGGTGGTTCCATGTCTCTTTTCCTGTAGCATTGACCCAGGTCGGGTGGCAGGTTAAATTCGATAATATCGTTTGGGACTGTCATCTGCTGGGTTAGGAATCCCTTACCGGGGATTTCAACTGTTACCATAGTTGCAATCGGAGATGATACATACAGCTTCAAGAAGTTACTGTTTATATTGTCGTTCTCCCAGCAGGGATTGAAGGTCAGCCAGAATTCCTGTCCGGCATTACCTGCACCGAGAAGTTCGGGCAATTGTCCTTTGAATTCCGTAAGATTGAATTCTTTGCTAAATACGTTTGTAGTGTTCAGCACCATGAAAGCCAGTGCCAAAAGCAGTGAGAATAATTTTGTAAACATTTTTAACCCCTATATGAATTTGAAAAAACTATCTAAAATTATATTATTTTCAAATTTTGTGTGATGATTTCATAGTAATAACAAAAAAAATGGCAAAATGTTACAGTGGGAATGAAAATTATTTTTTGGTATAATATGAGGAAATAATTTTTATAAGTAAAGACAGGTCTGAGACCTGTCTCTACAAGATAATTGCAATCTTAATTTATTCACTTTTAATAACCTTGGAATAACTTACATTAGTTCCATTCCTGATTGCAACAATATAACAACCCGGACTTAGCACTGCATCAGGTTCTATTTTTATACTATGTGTTCCACTTTCAATAAATCCAAGATTCTTTGTATAAATTTTTAATCCGAGAATATCGAATAAATCTATTGCGACATTAGTAACAGAATTGTTTGTGAATTCAATGTTGAATGAATTAGAAAAAGGTATTGGATAAGTTATTATATTTGATTTCTCATTTTTAACTAAATCATCCTCAATGCCAAGAATAGCACGCCTTGCAAAATAAGACCAAGTGGTTGACGCACCTTTTGTTCCCTGGAAAGACTTTAACGTTACATAATAAAAGGCTTCAGGTATAACATTTGAAAGTGTATATGATGTATCAGTTACATAATCATTAATAACTTCACTATTTTTATTGTTTTCAATTTTTATTAAATAATTATCAACATTCTGTTCATTATTCCATAATAATTTAACTGTTGATATTTCTACTCTTGAAGCATAAGGCGGGTATATCAATTCGGGCGAATAAAATTCACTATCTTTTAGTTTTGTATAGAATGAGCCAAAACCATCATATCCAAAACTCCAATCACTTTCAATTGAATCACCAATAGCTTTAACAATTGATGTATATAAATGGTAATAATCTAGGTTATTCAGTACAATAATTGTATCTGTTAAAATGGTATCAATTAGTGGTTTGCCAAAATCATAATCAGTTGTAAGAATTTTGATTCTATAAGAAGTTGCACCGTTTATTCTTGACCATTTTATTTTGATATTATTTAATGGTAGATGATTATTATTGATGATATAATCAAATTTTGGTTTTGATAGTATTTTTTTATTTTCACATTTAAATATACCATTATCAAAACATATTGCAATTGCAAAATTTATTTTTGGAAAAAATAAATATTGGGGTAAATAATCACTGTTAATACTTTGATAAAGAAATGGAGAATATTCCTTTTGCCACGTTACTCCTCCGTCACTTGTTCTTAAAATCGTCCATTCTTGGCCTACAGCAAGTCCATTCAGGCTGTCGCAAAATTTAATTCCTTTCATTCTAAAAATATCATCTATTTTTTCCTGAAAAATACTTTTACATTCTTGCCAACTAATACCACCATCATAGCTGCTAAAAATGACAGGTTCATATTCCAGACTATTTTTTTTAACTTGTCTATTAGCAGATACAATAATTTTTTTGTCATTAACAATTTCTACACCGTAAACATTTATATCATTAGCACCGAACGAATTTGATTTTTTCCATGTTATACCTCCATCATCTGTATAATAAAAAATACGACTATTACAATACAAATAAAATTGAATTGAAGACAAACTATAAATATTTTCTACATTTGCATTATCAGGTATTGGTATTTTTCTATAACTATTCCATCCATCATTTGTGATTATTAAACTATCATAAAATATATTTTTTACATTGTAATAATTATCAAAATCCTTTTGCAAAATTATTCCGTTCAAACTATCACACATTGATATACTTCTTAATTGGCTATTCGAATCAAGAGTCTTTCTTTGCCATGATAATCCTCCATCATTTGAAATAATAAACATACCAAATTGTTTATAACTCCAATCCCCAAAGTTTCCTAAAAAAACATTTGTATCACCAACAACAATAATCAAATTCTTTGAAGGATGTGCTATTGAAAGAAATCTTTGACATATATTTACCGAATCAAAATAAATTATTTCACTTTTATTTGCTTTATCCGTATATTTTGTAATTATATAATGATTATTTTTATAATCCCTATAATTATATCCTCTTATGACAACAAAATCATTTTTATCGGGACCTGCTATTCTAACATCTGTTTTGAAATATTCTGAATTATAATATTCTGTAGTATCAACGATTTCCCATTGGTTTGTTAATTGGGAAAAAGTTTTAAAATGAATTGAGAGCAAAAAATAAATTAATACAAGTACGAAGAATGAATTTTTCATAACAACTCCAGAATATTAATATTTGAAATAGCTTTTATTTTTATGTAATAACAAAAAAAAAGGCAAAATGTTACAGTGGGGATGAAAATTATTTTTTGGTATAATATGAGGAAATAATTTTTATAAGTAAAGACAGGTCTGAGACCTGTCTTTACAAGATAATTGCAATCTTAATTTATTCACTTTTAATAACCTTCAAAAATTGTACTATGTCCCCACTTCTTAAGGCTACTAAATAAATTCCAGGACTTAACTGTACATTAGGTGCTATATTTATTTTATGTGTTCCACTTTCAATAAATCCAAGATTCTTTGTATAAATTTTTAATCCAAGAATATCGAATAAATCTAATGTAACATTAGTAGCAGTATTATTTGTAAATTCAATGTTAAATGAAGTAGAAAAGGGTATTGGATAAGTAATTATTTTCGGTATTTCACTTTTTAATTCATCTTCAACTGTCAGTACAGCTCTCGTGCCAAAATAAGACCACGATTCAAAATATGAATATATGTCAGCACGATAAGATCCTAAGGAAACGTAATAAAATGCCGATGGTACAACATTCGTTATTGTATAGAAAGTATCTGTTACAAATTCATTAATCACATCAATGTTTTTATCATTCTCAATTATCATAGAGTATCTATCAGCCGTTGGTACTTTATTCCATAACAATGTTAGCTTTGTTGTCTCTACCCTTGAGCCATAAGCTGGATACAGCAAGTCGGGTGAGTATAATTCATCATCTTTTGAAATTGTTTTAAAAACTCCGAAACTATCGTAAGAGTATGTCCAGTCACTCTCAATAGTATCAGCAATAGCTTTAACCCATGAATTATAAAAATAATCATATTCAAGATTATTCATAACGAAACTTGTATCTGTAAGGGTAGTATCTATTAACGGATTCTCGAATTCCTGATTAAGTGAATTACCCCCTGAATAAGTACTATCAACCTTTAACCTGTATTGTTTTGCACCTTCAACTGAAGACCATTTTATTATTACATTATTTAATGATTGAAATAAGTGATTATTGATTCGATAAAATCGAGGTTTTGAAAGTATCTTTTTGTTATCAAATTTCATTGTATTATTTCTGAACCATGAGGCAAAAGCAAAATCTTTCTTGGGGAAAAAAATTGATAGCAAGTTATCAAACGCAAATGATTCAGCATATTTATAAGGTGCATATTCCTTGCTCCATGTGTCCCCACCGTCATTTGTTCTTAATACTATACCTTCTCTTCCCACAGCAATACCATTAAGACTGTCACAAAAATCAATGCTATTTAATGAAAAACTATCTTCTTCTTTTTCTCCATAAACATAATTACATTCCTCCCAGGAATCGCCACCATCATTGCTTCTGTAAATAACAGGTTCATAAAGAGTACTATATTTCTTTACTTGTCTTCCACCTGCAACAAAAATCTTTTTATCATTTATAAATTTAATATCACGGACTTCCACATTCTCATCAAAATAAGCTGTTTTTATCCATGTATTACCAGTATCATAAGTTTTATATAAATAGCTTCTTTTTATATCCAAGTCATAACATAACAAGAAAAAATTTTGTGAGGATAAGCACCAACCATAATCAGTGGGAACGTTTTCCGGAACTGGTATTGTTTTATATGTTTTCCATCCGTTGTTTGTTATCAATATGCTGTCAAAAAAGAATTCTTTTTGGTTGTAATAATTATGTTTATCTATTTGTAAAATAATACCATTTATACTATCACACATTGATACATTTACAAATTGTTTGTTTGAATCCAAAATGTTTCTTTGCCAGGTTGTGCCTCCATCGGTAGATAATAATAAAAGAGCAAAATATAAGTACCAATCTTTAGTAGTTGGACCATATTTAAATTTACCTTGAAAAAATGTTGAATCTCCAACTACAACTATTAGATTTTTTGAAGGGTGTGATATGGAATACCACAAATCATTGATATTAATTGAATCATGATAAATAATTTTATTATTTTGTCCCTTATCATTAAATATTTTTATTTTATATTCATTTTTATGGGGATCAAGATATGGAAAAACATCACCAAAAACTACAATATCATTTTCGTCATAACCTGACATATTCCCATTAACAGAACGATAAGTTGAATATAGAATTTTCTCAGAATCTGCAATTTCCCATTGGTTTGTTAATTGGGAAAAAGTTTTAAAATGAATTGAGAGCAAAAAATAAATTAATACAAGTACGAAGAATGAATTTTTCATAACAACTCCAGAATATTAATATTTGAAATAGCTTTTATTTTAATGTAATAACAATAAAAATGGCAAAATGTTACAGTGGGGATGAATTATTTTTTTAAATATTATTTCGTAATTTTAAAGTCTAATTATTTTCTCCAATTAAGAGGGATTGTATTATGAATAGATTTATTCTTTTCATTATAATAGCAATAATTGTTTTACCAATTATGGGGGGAAGCCCTGTGAATAAGACTTTTCCTTACGAATACAGCGTAAAGACACTCGATAACGGGCTTAAATTAATCATGATTCCTATGCAGAGCAACGGCATCGTTGCTTATTATTCTGTTGTCCGCACAGGAAGCAGGGATGAGTGGGAACCGGGACACACGGGATTTGCCCATTTCTTCGAACACATGATGTTCCGCGGTACTAAACGTTATCCGGGCAGGGTGTATGACAGCCTGGTTACTTCTATGGGTGCCAATGCCAATGCATACACAACGGACGATTACACCTGCTACCATCTCAGCTTTGCTAAAGAAGATTTGGAACAGGTGATGAATCTCGAAAGCGACAGGTTTCAAAATTTATTCTACGAGGAGCGTGAATTCCAGACCGAATCCGGTGCGGTTTACGGTGAATACAGGAAAAGCAAGACAAGTCCTTACTTCCTGCTCGAAGAAAAGATGTGCGAGACTGCATTCGACAAACACACATATAAGCATACAACTATGGGTTTCGAGAAAGACATTGCCGCTATGCCGACTATGTTCGCATACAGCAGAAGCTTTTTCGACAGGTATTACCGTCCCGAAAATGTAGTAGTAATGGTTGTCGGTGATTTCGATGCCGCACAAACTTTTAATCTCGTGAAGAAGTATTATGGAAACTGGAAGAAAGGATATGTTACCCCCCCAATTCAGCAAGAACCTGAGCAGAAGGGCGAACGTGTTGCCGATGTCAAATACCCCGGCAAGACATTACCTATACTTACTATCGCTTATAAAGGTGCGGCATACAATCCGAATGATATTACCGCAGTATCTGCAATTTTATTCGGCGGCATTGCATTCGGAAGCAACAGCGATTTAAATAAAAAACTTTATATAAAAGAACAGAAGGTTCAATTCATCGAGCCGGGTATATCTTTAAACAGAGACCCTACGCTCTGGTCAATCAATTCTATGGTAAAAAATGAAAAAGACATTGATTATATCAAAAATGAAATTTACAGCACAATTGCTAAATTCCAGACAACACCCGTTGATGCAAAAGCATTGGATAAACAAAAGAAAAATATGAAGTATTCATTCCTGATGTCGCTTGATGCACCCGACAATGTTGCAGGCAGGCTCGCAAGAATAGTTGCATTGACTGGTGGTATTGAAGCCGTTGATACATACTTTTCAACCGTTGATAAAATAACTCCAAAGGACATTCAGGATGCGGCGAAGAAATACTTCGTGCCTGAGAAACGTACCGTATTAACATTGACAGGGAGTAAATAAAATGAAAAATAAATTAACAATATTAATAAGTTCATTATTCATTTTTTGTGCATTTATTATGAACTCATGCGGTAGAATTGGTAACACAGGAACAGATGATACAGTCCTTCTTCCGGTTAAGGATGACCCTACGGTTTCATTCAGGATATGGTTCAAATTCGGAACTCAAAATGACCCCAAAGGCAAAGAAGGGCTTGCAGAACTGACTGCGAGGATGCTCGTATCGGGCAGTACACTGGTTAATTCTTACGAGGAAATTCTCGATAAACTTTACCCGATGGCATCTCGTTATGATGCAAAAGTTGACAAGGAAATGACCGTAATCAGCGGCAGAACACACAAGGATAATCTCAAAGATTACACAGCGTTATTCACCGAAGCAATCCTGAAACCCGCTTTCAAGGAAGAGGATTTTACACGCATCAAAGAAGAGATGCTCAACTATCTTGAAAAGGAACTTTCTTATGCAAATGATGAAGAGCTTGGTAAAGCGGCTTTATATAATTATGTCTTCGAAGGTACACCTTATGGACACGTAACAGATGGAACAATTGAAAGCCTTAAATCAATCACACCGGGTGATGTGAAGCAATTTTACAAAAAATATTTCACGAAGGACAACCTTGTTATCGGGATTGGCGGAGGCTATGATGATGAATTTCTTTGGTCACTTGAAACCGAATTGAATAAGCTTCCTGCCGGAAAAGCGGAAGAAGTTGCAAAACCGAAATTCGAGAAAATCAACGGGCTGAACTTCCTTCTCGTTGATAAGGAATGTGATGCAACTGCAATCAGCTTTGGCTTTCCGGTTGAATTTACACGCAGTGATGAAGATTTTTATGCTATGGCTCTGTTTGCCTCATGGTTTGGTGAACACAGGAATTCATCCAGCCATTTGTACCATGTTATCAGGGAAATAAGAGGTATGAATTACGGCGACTATGCTTATGTGGAGGCTTTCCTGAATGGCAGCCAGTTACAGATGCCGATGCCGAACAATGCACGGCGACAGCAAATCTTTGAAGTATGGCTAAGGCCCGTTCCGAACTCTCAAAGACATTTTGCATTGCGTGCCGCACTGCGTGAATTGAAAATGGTTGTTGATAACGGAATGACTAAAGAAGCATTCGAAACGACAAAGAGATTCCTTTATAAATATGCACTCAATTATGCACCGACTACTTCTATAAGGCTCGGATACCAGATTGACAGCCGTTTTTACATCGTCGAGGATAATGGGAATTATATCGAATATTTCCGGAATAAGATTAACAGCCTTACACTTGAACAGGTAAATAAGGCATTAAAGAAGTATATTCAATGTGACAATATCAAGTTTGGGATTGTTACGCAGGATGCCGCCAAATTCAAAGATGAGCTTGTGAATAACACACCCAGCCCAATCGTCTATCCAACGCCAAAGCCGCAATCGGTGATGGATGAGGATAAAATTATCGAGGTGTTTCCTCTAAAGGTTTTACCTGACAAAGTGAAAATAGTCAAGGTGGCGGATTTGTTTTTGAAATAATTATTAATTGTAATATATTAACACCACACTTAAGTGTGGTGTTATTACTATAAATAAATCATACTAACTATATTAAGCCAATCAATCTTCAAACTTTTTTTATTTAATTAAATTCATTCTTATTTTGTACTAAATGAAGTTTGACTGTTGAAATAAACCTGTCAAAGATTTAATATGAAGGCTGTAATTATAGGTGGAGGCAAAGGATGCCGCTCATTGCTTGAACTAACGAGGGGAAAAACCCTGAAAGAGTTCAGGATTGACGTTGTCGGCGTTGTGGATGTTAACACTAATGCTCCCGGTGTCGCTTATGCCCGTGAGCTTGGCCTCAGAACCTTTAAGAGATTACCCGACGCACTGCGGGAACTCGAATTTGAACTTATTATCGAACTCACAGGCAATGAAAAAGTATTGCAGGAACTGTATAAAGAAATAAAGCCGGGTATTAAGATTATTGACCATGAGGTAGCCAGAATTTTCTGGGACCTGTTGAGTGCCCAGGAAAATCAGCTATGGCAGTATAATAAGCTGGAGAAATTAGAAAAAACACTCGAAGGAGAAAAATATTTTCTCCAAAGTATTTTCAACAGCAGTGCCGACATGTCAATCGTTATGGATACAGAGAAAAACATACTCAGAGCCAATAATAAATTCATTGAGTTTTCCGGCAAACCTCATTCCGAAATAATCGGGAAAAAATGCTATGAAGCATTAAACAGAACTAAGCTCGATTGCGGAAATTACGAATATTGTGATATTTTTTATAATGCTGTTTTTAATGGAACAACCCAAACAAATATCAGGCGAACTCCGCCACCCGAAGAATCCCACTGGGAGGTTACACGAATACCTATAAAAAACTGGGAAGGCGAAGTTGAAGCTGTTCTGGCAACCTGGCACAGGATTACTGAAAAAGTCATGCTTATGAGGGAAATCGAAAGTGCCGAAACTAAATTCAAAAGCTTTATCAACTCAGCTCAGGACTGGATTTCAATAAAAGATTTGGATGGCAAATATGTTATTGTCAATCCTGCTATAGCCAAACCTTTTAACCTTGTGCCTGATGATTTTGTCGGAAAAAAAGCAGTTGATATACTGCCTCCCAAAATGGCGGCAACAATCATAAAACATGATGCTGAAGTCCTCGAGCTGAAAACCCACCGCCATTATGATGAAATCAATCCGATTGACGGGCAGGACCACCACTTTCACACAATCAGGTTCCCGTTATTCGATTACAGCGGTGCATTAATCGGTGTATGCACAATTGCGCGCGATACATCGAAAGAGTATATGCTTCAGGAACAGCTTGTCCAAAGCGAAAAGCTTGCCGCTCTCGGCAAACTCGCCGCAGGTGTCGCACACGAAATAAATAATCCTTTGACGGGTATTATGGCTTATACAGAGGATTTAATCGAGGATATTCCTGCGGACGACCCGCATAATCAAGATTTAAAAGTTATTTTAAGAGAAACATTAAGGTGCAGGGATATTGTAAGAAATCTTCTCGATTTTGCACGTCAGGATAAACCGAAATTAGAAATCAACGAACCGAATAAAATAGTCGAGGAATCGCTTAACCTGCTTGTAAGATTGCCACAATTTAAGGATATAAATATTCAACAAATTCTCAATAATAATATTCCATTGATTCAATCCGACCCGCGTCAGATTCAACAGGTGCTTCTGAATTTACTGCTGAATGCAGGCGATGCAATGAAATATAAAGGGAAAATCATAATCAAATCCGAATACGACAAAAAGAATGACAAATGCGTAATTTCAGTTGAAGATTCGGGTCCCGGCATACCTGAGAATTTGATTGATAAAATATTCGAGCCCTTCTTTTCGACTAAAGGCACAAACGGATTGGGGCTTGCAGTTAGCTGGGGTATTATCGAAAGGCACCATGGTACTATTGAAGTTGATATAGCCGAAAGCGGCGGAGCTATTTTCAAATTAATTTTACCGGTTTATAGGAGTCAAAAAAGTCAAATAAATTGACAAGGGTTTTATATGGAAACTAAAATTAATGTTCTTGTGGTTGATGACGAGCAAATTATTCTCGACAGCATTAAAAAACTTCTAAGAAATGAGCCCGAATACAATGTTCTAACTGCATTTTCGGTTCCCGATGCTTATTCAATCATGGAAAAAGAGAGTATCCATATAATCCTTACAGACCTAATGATGTCCGAAATAGACGGTTTGGAATTTCTGAAAGTACTGCGTGAAAAATCACCAAACATTATTGCCGTTATGATTACGGGCTATGCTACAATCAACACTGCTCTACAGGCAATGCAGTTGGGTGCATTCGATTACCTCGCAAAACCGTTCACACGGGAAGAACTGAAAAAGCTGATGAAAAGAGCTTATGACCTTGCCATTACGATAATGAATGCCGGGGATTTATCCGCTAATCCGAGGCAAACCGAAGCCGAAAAAATCATGAGTTCGATAAAAGGCATCGGTGAACATTCGTGGCTCATGCACGAAGATGACGGCAGCGTTCTCATCGGTGTTGAAAGAACATTTCTTATAACAATCGGCAGAATTCAAACTGTTTACCTGCCTTCCGAAGGAGATGAGTTGAGGCAGGGCAGTATTTACTTCCAGGTGTTCTCAGCCGATTTGCGTTCTCAATCGCTTCTGTCGCCTTTATCAGGAATTGTCGTTAAGGTGAATGATGATATTTATAACAATCCCAATGAAATGCTCGAAGACCCTTACGGCAAGGGCTGGCTTATTAAAATTAAACCCACAAACCTCGATGAAGAAATAAAACTGATAGGGAGGTGATAATAATCAATTACGAATTACGAATGTAAATATCGCATAATAAATAATCGTATAATAATCTTATCGCGTAGCGATTATATATCAGTAACAAACGAATTATCGCTCCCGCTCATATCCCGTAGGGATTACATAATCAATTACGAATTACGAATTACGAATTGTGGTTATATATAAAATAGGAAATGGGAAATGGGAAATAGGGGAACGCAATAATGTCATGCTGAATTCATTTCAGCACCCATTGCGTATAATCCGCATCAATGCTAAAATTTTACCACAGGGGGCACGGAGTTTCTCAGAGAATTCTGAATTCTAAATTAAATTAATATAACAATTTTATCGCGTAACGATTATATATCAGTAACAAACGAATTATCGCTCCCGCTCTTATCCCGAATACCACTCTTGATAGTTATTTAAAAATTAAAATCAGATATTTTATTCTTAATTTATTTTTATTTTGATTTTTATTAATTATTTTAGTAATAATACACACAACAAATTTGAAAGACGGAATATTAAGATTGTAGTTCGTTAGTGAGAATCAGGAATTTTTTATATCCCTATTTTTTGTAAGAAGTGGATAGTAGTAATTTTAACAATAAAATTATTTAAATGAAAATTGATTTTTTAATTTTTAAATAAAACATTTAAATTTCCTTCTAAGAATTACAATTCTTATGTTAATAATTCCGGCTGATTAGCCGATTTTAGCCAAAAATATTCCGACGAGCGAATGAATAAAGACAATAACGGAGAAGTACAATTTCCCGAAAGCACACCACGGCGTGATTTTCTTAAATATGTATTCGGAGGCAGTCTTGTCGCATGGACATTATCTGTATTATACCCAATATTTTCCTTTCTTATACCGCCTAAGCAGGCCGAAGTCGAGGTCAACAGTGTCAAAGCCGGTAAGGTAAGCGATATGGAGAAGGACAGCGGTGCAATTGTAAAATTCGGAAACAAACCGGTCATACTTATCCATACTGCTAATGGGGAATTCCGCGCTTTCTCGGCAACATGCACACATCTCGACTGCACTGTTCAATACCGCAAGGATATGGGGCTTATCTGGTGTGCCTGCCATAATGGTAGATATGACCTCTCAGGCAGAAATATTGCCGGGCCTCCGCCAAAGCCTTTGGTTGAGTACCGGGTTGTAATTCAGAATGAAGAAATATTAATTTCAAAGAACTCATGAAATCATATTGGAAAAATATTTATAATTGGATTAACAGCAGAGTTGATTTATCGGAACTCGTTGAATTCATGGGGAAGAAATATGTCCCTGTTCACAGGCACTCTGTCTGGTATTATTTCGGCGGTGTTTCTCTTTTCTTATTTATTATTCAGGTTGTAACAGGGATACTTCTCCTGCTTTACTACAAAGGTAGCACTGACCTTGCCTTCGAGAGCATTCAGTTCATTATGTCTAAAGTCGAGTTTGGCTGGTTAATCAGGTCAATTCATAGCTGGACTGCTAATTTATTTATTTTATCGGCAATGATTCACATGTTCAGTGTCTTTTTCGAAAAGGCATACAGGAAACCACGCGAAATCACATGGCTCACCGGAATGCTTATGTTTTTTCTTGCACTTGGGTTTGGCTTTAGCGGTTACCTTCTGCCCTGGAATGAGCTTGCGTTTTTTGCTACCAAAGTCGGCACTGACATAGTAGGTGTAGTTCCTGTTATAGGAAAGCCCATTATGGTATTCTTGCGCGGCGGCGAAGATGTTACGGGTGCAACATTATCGAGATTCTTCGGATTCCATATTGCTGTTTTCCCGGGAATTTTCACTATTCTTCTGAGTATTCACCTTTTACTCGTACAGCGTCAGGGCATGAGCGAACCATTCAGAACGCACGATGAACCAGATTGGGAGCGGAAAACGATGCCATTTTTCCCGAACTTTGTTCTTAGAGATTTACTATTATGGCTCATTGTATTAAACATACTCGCTATTCTCGCAGTATTTTTCCCCTGGGAATTAGGGAAAAAAGCAGATGCATTTGCATCCGCACCTGCAGGAATAAAGCCTGAGTGGTATTTCTTGTTTATGTTTCAAACATTGAAATATATTCCCGGCAAATTGTGGCTGATTGACGGCGAGATTCTTGGCATCCTGCTCTTTGGTGCTGCAGGCCTGGTTTGGTTGATGATTCCTTTTTGGGACAGAAAAAGTAACAGGGGTGAAAAAAATCGAATGGTAAATTATATCGGCTTATTTGTCATCATATACATTATTGTATTTACAATTGTCGGGTGGATAGTTTGAGAAAAGCTTTATTGTTTATTTTTATTTGCTCATTGTGCTTGTTCAATCTGAATTATGCAAAGTCGCTGAACTCTGCAAATCAATGCTTTATTTGCCACGAGTCAAACGGAGATAAAGCATCGTTGCTTTTCAAAAAAGATATTCATTTTAAAGCCGGAGTTACATGTGCCGGTTGTCACGGCGGCGACCCGAGAACGGATGATATGGAAAAAGCAATGAGCAAACGTTCTGGTTTTATTGGTGTACCTAAAGGAGATGACATATCTAAAGCCTGCAAAAAATGCCACTCTAATCCCGAAATAATGAAGAAGTATAATTCTGTTTTACCAACTAATCAGGCTGGCCTCCTGCAAATGAGCGTTCATGGAAAACTTTCTACATCCGGCAAAGAAAACATGCTCCAGTGCATTTCATGCCATAATGCTCATGGCATAGCTCATGTTAAAGACAAGGCATCGCCTGTGCATCCGTCAAACGTAATCAAAACCTGCGGCTCCTGCCACAGCAACGCATCCTTTATGCGTACTTATAATCCATCTTTGCCCATTGACCAGGCAGTGAAATACCGCACAAGCGTACATGGCATGCTCCATGCAAAAGGAGATAATAAAGTTGCCGTTTGTACAAGTTGTCATGGCGGGCATGACATTAGACAAAAAAACGATTTGAAATCAAAAGTATATAAAACAAATCTACCTTCAACTTGTGCACATTGCCACAGCAATTCCGAATATATGAAAGAATATAAAATACCAACTAATCAATTTGAAAAATATACCCAAAGCGTTCACGGCATTGCATTGCTCAAAAAACATGACGTTTCTGCACCTGCCTGCAACGACTGCCATGGCAACCACGGAGCAACCCCTCCCGGCATAGAGTCAATTTCCAAGGTCTGCGGCACTTGCCATGCATTGAATTCCGAACTGTTTTCGTCCAGCCCTCATAAGAAGGCATTTGACGAGCGAAAATATCCCGAGTGCGAAACCTGCCACGGCAACCATGAGATAATCACTGCAACAGACAGGCTGCTTGGTGTAGATAAAGGTGCAGTATGCGGCAACTGCCATAAACAAAATGACAATGTTAAAGGATTCAAGGTAGCAAAAACCATGAGAATGCTGATTGACAGCCTCGAAAATTCGGAAAAAAGGGCTATAGCATTAGTTAATGAAGCAGAACAAAAAGGCATGGAAATTAGCGAGGCAAAATATAAGTTGAGAGATGCTCACCAGGCACGATTGGAAGCACGCACTATGGTTCATTCATTTAATTTAAGTAAATTCCAGGGAGTCGTCAGGAAGGGCTTCAGCACTGCCTCCATTGTAAATCACGAGGCGGAACTTGCCGTTAATGACTATTACTACCGCCGCTACGGCTTGGGAGTGGCAACTCTTATTATTACTATTCTTGTCATATCCCTTTATAAAACCATTCGCCGTATTGAACGGAAAAAGAAAGTCTAAATTAAATTTTGAATTTTGAATTATTAATTCACGTTACGCAATATTGAAAACTTTATTCTACACCTTTGTAATTTTAAAAACCTTATCAAGTACATTTAACCTTAGTAAAAAGTAAAGT
>MHAY01000089.1 GCA_001804705.1 Ignavibacteria bacterium RIFOXYC2_FULL_35_21 | reverse complement strand
TCAAAAAAATATTTTTCTAAGTTTTAAATCGAATGGGGGGACTTTTTATTTAATAGGATTGAAAAAATGTCCGAAGTATTGTTAAATACTCCTTTTCAGATTTCTCATTTCCAATTCCGCCAAATCCATATTCCCTCTGCTGAAAGTATGGGGGTGAGGTAATTATTAAATCAATCGAGTTAGAGGGTAATTTTTTTAACTCAATTGAACTATCTCCAACTAATATTTTATTTTTAATTTCCATTTTTTTATCTGTAAATTTATCACGCAAATTTACATCAATTTTATTTTATATATGCTCTTGATGTTTATTAATCTTTAACAAAAATTTCTCACTTCACCACTCTCATAATCCTTCTGTAAAAGTTGCTCGGCGTCATCAGTATATATTGATACACACCAGTCTCAAAGTCTGATAAATCAATATCAATAGAATAAATCCCCGGTTTGACTGTTTTTTCAAACAGCACACTCCTGCATCTTCCCTGAATATCCGATATATAAAGTTTTGTATATCCTTCTTCGATTAATGAAAACTCGATTTTTGCTTTTTCATTTGCAGGTTCGGGTAAGCTCTGTTTCAGATAAGCCGGTTCAGTTAGCTCGAAAAGCCGCTTCCCGCCTTCATAACAAATATCAACGAGACAGAACCTCCCGTTTATTATATCCATGTTCGACAGTCCGTTCATCCATCGGAAACTTATGATTTCAATATCCGTACATTCCGAATCCCCGAGTGCGGGCATGCACCTGAAATTATATAGAATGCCGTTTGTATCCTTCCATGAACCTGAAACTGTGATTTCACGGAAATTATCATCTAATCTCATGCTGCCGGAATTAATATTCAGCGGTTTCAGTATGTGCCTGTTCATCCTGATTGTAGCTTCAAAACCGTTGATTCCGCTTTGTATAAGATTATTCGAGGTTTCAAGTATTAAAGGTATGTCAACTTCTTCCCCCGGTTTTCCGTGAGTGTTCGGAATGTAAACAAGCACCTTGGCAATAATCGGAATCCCTTTTGCAAAAACCGTAACACTATCCTCCACTGCACAAGGGGTTCCCGAAAGTGAAACGGTTGCTTGATGGAAAAGTGTATCTTGTGAATTAAATCTCAAATAAACCAGAATGGTTTGACCGGGCTGAAGCAAAGCCGGAAGCGGCGGTGTTGTTCTCAATAAACTGAATTGTCCTATTATTCCTCCGATTGCTGTTATGTTCAAATCCGCAGTTCCTGTGTTCCTGAAAACAAGAGCAGTATCTTTCACCTGGTTCAATGTTACGTATCCGAAATCAACCGTGTCAAGCCTTGCTTCAAAGCCTGTCTCGACAGCCTCGCCTTTCAGGTAAATTGTCTTTTCAAATCCGCATGGTTCGAATATGATTGTCATGCTGTCCGAATATACACCTGTTCTCTTTGGTGTGAATGTAACAGGGTAGGATGCAGTCGCATTGTTTATTATAATATCATTTTTCACAATACCAATCTGAGAAAGCTCCGGATTTCCGAATTGCCCGTAAATAACAAAATCCTTTATACTACCTTCAGTCCCCCAAAGGCTCCTGTTAGTAATCCTGATTGTGTCAGTCTTAATTGAATCGCACCAAAGAATGCATCTGCCAAAATCGAATGTGTCTTTCTGCGTCGTAAATATAGGCTGTGTTACTATCGCTTTTAAATAAATAATCCTCGATATATTGCATGTATCCGTGATAGACAGCGAATCATAATAAATTCCATCCGTTTGTGTACCTGTGAACGAGAGCTTCACGAAGCGTCTCTCATCCTGATTAATCGGTTTGTATAGCGGATTCTGTCCTGCATAATTAAATAAGGAACTGAATGTGCTTGATGACAATGTAGTTGCAATCGTAGAATAATTGACAACTGTGAAACCAGTGTCCTTTGATTCACCAAGACAGAGAACTCCGAAGTCAAGTGTGTCTGAAGGCACATCGGTCAAATCAAATTTAACAGAATCTTTCCTGCCGAATATCGGGAGCAGAAGCGGGGGAATGCATGGGTCTGCGTTTTCTATTATTAATGTATCATCAAAAATTCCATTAGTGCCGGGGTCGAATGACAAGACTATTTCCCTCAATTCATTCGGCTGGATTAGCATTGTGTCAGTCTCTGATGTCGTATATTTACCTGATGCACCTTTCAAAAACCTGCTTCCGGTAACATTCATCGGGTTCTTCCCTGAATTAGTCAACGTAACCGTAACAGATGAGTTGTTCTGGCAGACAAGCCAGCCGAAATCTACAACTGAAGGGTCAGCGACCAGAACGCTTGTGTTTGTCAGTGTTATGCCCGGTTCACGCGGTGTGTATTTCCTGACCCTGACATAATTCACGCCGAAATTATAAGGAAATGAGCCGAGTGCAGAAAAACCAATGAAATTCCAGTTCCATGTGTTTGCGGGTGTAACAGTCCCCGTAATCTGCCTTCCGCCTGTTGAAGTGCTGTAACGGTTATGATAAAAATTATTCCGCGATGACATTCTGATTTGATAAAAAACTCTTTCGTTACTGTTCCACTGGTAAATAAAATTAGGCTGAACTTCACCCGCCGAACCACCGCTCCTGTAGCCGAAATCGCCGTCTGAGTTGGCAAGTGCCCTCGTGTCATGCTGAATTAAGTAATGATTCGGTGTGTTTGCATTATCAACAAAAAAGATAATATTTCCTCCCGACCTTGTAAGAGTGGAACGCACTTCACACTCAAGGACACAACGGTTATTCAGGTATCTGAAACTCTTTCTGTTATATATATAATTGCTGCCGCCCCATGTTGTGTTTTCAAGTGCCGGCTCGAGATAGCCATTCACAACTGATGAGCCGCCGGTGCGGGTCCATTTATTGTTATTGATTGCCGTGCTGTCGAATCCGTCATAAAATTCGAATACTTTATCTGCATTAGAACGACTGACTGATGTATCATTGCCGTAATTCAGCAGAACATAACCTTTTGAATTTTTCGCCAGGAAAGGCAGCTTCACCCAGCAGAGACAATATGTTGAATTTATGCCGTATTCTATCCAATAATCATAAACTTGTCCATCGCATGATGAAAATCTAATATCACCTCCATCTATTCTTGACTTTCCTTTCTGAACCAAATCAAAATGATTAAACGCTATTCTTATCTGGTAATCCTGCAAATCCTCAGTATTACTGGAATTGTTTACTTCATAATACTGACATTCCCTCCACCCGGGGATCTGGGATGAGAGCCTTGTTGAAAGGATTGTAAGAAAAATTATTAATATGTATTTAATTTTATTTCTCATATTAAATAAAATAAAAAATTGAGCATATTTAATTATTAATCAGAACAAGTGCATCACTCGGCAATGGAGGCATTTCACTATAGATTTTACCTTTTAATGCTCTTCCGTTTTTCTTTTTACTTGTTCCTCCCCATTGCTTGAAAAAGAATTTCGCTTTTGCTTTTTTACATTGCTTTTTAATATCAATCACCCATTCTTCTTCGATAGGCCTTGGCGTTCTTCCGCTTTCACCTCCGACTATAACCCAGTCTATTCCTTCAAGATTCATATCGGGTATTGATGAAATTAACGGTTCACAGGAAAGAAATTTTACTCTTGCTTTAGTCCGTCTTAATAAGTCAATACGATGAACCACTTTACTATTTTCTACAGTTACACCCATCCAAATATTATGTCCCCATTCGAGTTTTTCATTTAACTCCAAAAGCCGTTCTGCCCTTTTAGTTAAAATCTGGAAAACATGATGTGGATTGTCATTCATTACATAGAATATCTTTTGAATAAATGATAATGGAATATTTTCGTGGAACAAATCGCTCATAGAATTTACAAAAATCAGTCTCGGCTTTTTCCATGAGTATGGGTCATTAAGTGAATCCTCATGTAGAGTGAGTTTAAATCCATTCTCGTATTTCTTCACACCCATACCCTTAAGGCGTTTTGCCATAACTTCAGCATAGCAAAACTTACACCCAGCCGACACTTTATTACATCCTGTCGTAGGATTCCATGTCATTTCAGTCCATTCTATTTTTGTTTGTGCCATATTAATCAGTCTTTAAAACGTTCTTTCACATATTTAAATAAGATATAAATAATTTCTTCGATCTAAATCCAAGCAACATTAATTTTTTATATTAAATTGATATCATTTCTTTGAATATAAAATAATTTAGCACATTTTACGTTTAGCAAAAATATTATTTAATAGAATAACCCCAAAAGATGGATAAAGATATTTTAAAAAAAGTTGTTTTGTCATTTTAGCGGGTTCAATCATTACAGGTAATTGTTTAGATAGGTTTGCAGAAATCAGTGTAAAGATGAATTATGAAAAAATTGATACTCTGAATATTTTCTGCAAGGAAAAAGATGAAAGTGAAAAGCAATTGTCAAATGAACAAATCAAGTATATTACAACACCTTTAGTAACATCTCCTATGAGAAAACATAATAGCAAAAATAAAAAAAATTATTCATTTACTATTTTATCAGAATTACAAATTAATTATCTTTAATTTTCAACTATTTATATAAATTATTTAGCACTCTCTATGTAAGAGTGCTATTGTAAATCAATAATTAATCAGTATATTATACTGATGTTTATTATTTGATTATAATTAAACTAAACATCTTATATTATGAATTCGCAAATAAGTAATCTTGATAAAGTTTGTATTACAATTGTAAACGAACTTGGAAAAGTTGGTATTTTCCATTATAATAAACTTACATATCTATTTGAATATTTCTATATTAAAAATTTTGGCGAAAGATTCACAAATGAAAAATTTCCAAGAATTACTCACGGTCCAATAATTAGCAACTATCAATCTCAAATAACCAAGCTTATTAAACAAGGAATTATTTTTACCAACATTGATAATTTACCCAAAAAAAGGAATGTAGATGATAAAATTTATGAAAAAATACCACTAACAAAAACTGAAATTACAAAAAATTTTATTTTGGATGGAATTGTATATGAGTTAGTAAAGGCCATTTTGAATAAGTTCTCACATTTTTCATGTAACAAGTTAGAACAGTTTGTTTATTTAACACAACCTATGAAAAATTTTATGACATCAAAATTCTCAAAAAAAATCGGCGGTTATGTTCTTGATTCACCTTCAATAAGATTGAAAGATTATAAAATAAAATCTAATGGTAAACAACTTTACATTAATCACATTAAAAAATTTCCAAATATTAACTTAGAGCAACAAGAAATAGATGCAAAAGAATTCACATTCCTTGATAAACTTGCACCAAAATTATAATGAGTTTAGCTGAGCAATTAAAATTGTCCGGTATTGTATTTAATAGCGGAGATATTTGGTTTGTCCCAGATGTTTCAGTCCAATTTGATGAAGATCAGAAGTTTAAAAAAGATAGGCCTGTTTTAATAGTAATGTCAAAAATAAATATTAGGGTAAATTCAACAATTTTAAATATTGTACCATTATCAACACAAGGTAAACCAGAAAGGTTAAGAATTCCAATAGCTCAAGGTTATTCAGAAACTTTTAATGGATTTGTACCCGATAAAAATTCATTAGCCCTGGTAAATTTTTATAGGCCTATTGATAAAAAATATTTTAAAAAACTTATAGGGAGAATTGATGATACTTGTCTTGATGCAATAAAAAAGTCTATTTGTTTTGATGTAGTTGGATATACTGATGATTTTGATCTTGAGCCATAAGAATAAAAAATAATTAATGAATTTAATAATTCCATTTAGAAAATTTAATTAAAATCTCACTCTATCCTTTCCCTTCAATCTTCTGTTTATCTTTATTGTTGTCATCAAATCATCAACTCACACCCCTCACCCATCTCCACCAACCTATTCACCGTATTCCAGTTTCTTGTTGTTGCTGTTACATTCAGTTTATTCTCAAAAAAGTTATTATTCAATTTTGTTCTGCCATAGCCATTCGGACAATGCAGATAAACCTCTTTTCCAATAATTATAAATTTCTCCGGATTAAATTCAAGCTTCTCAATTTTTTCCAAATCAGCTTTCATCGCAGCTTCTGCAAGAAAAGTAACGTACAGTCTTTCAGTATCAATCCCTTTTTTCCTGAGAAATGGATTAGTTGTTATAACCTTCTTCATCTCTGCAACTGTTCTGATAATTACCGGAACCTCAAAATTGTATTTATCAAATATTTTCTTCTCGATCTTTTTTGAAAGCTCAGTGCAGGACAGCTTTTTCTCTGCTTTGAATATTACATTACCGCTTTGAATGTACGTGATAATATTTTTAAATTTCAATTCTTCATACAAGGCTTTCAGGTCAGCCATCTGAATCTTCTTCTGGCCGCTTACGTTTATTCCCCTCAGAATTGAAATATATGTTTCCATAATTACTTCACAGCACCGCTGATGTAATCCATCAGGTATTTATTATCGTACCTTGTCGAGCTGAGCTGAATTTTCACAATATCGCCAATAGAAATCAATCCTACCAGCACTTTGTTGTGAACCACGGGCAGATGGCGAATGCGATTTTCTGTCATCACAGTCTCGACATAATCTATCTCATCTTCGGCTTCAACGACAATCACCTTCTTGGTCATAACATCCCCTACCTTAGATTTCCAGCAGGTTTCTGGATTTTTGTAGCCTTCCTTGATTATATCCCTCTCACTGAGAATGCCCATAATCTTTGCCTCGTTGTTCAGCACAAGCAGAACACCGATTTTATTATTCACTAAAATTGAAATCGCTTCCGACAAAGTTTTATCCTCACCTATTGTGAAAACTTCGGGACCCTTTGTTTTCAAAATATCACGTACTTTCATAAACCCTCCTAATTAACAAAATGTTTGCTCTCGTTTGCAAGTTCATTAACAGTCATTCCAAAAAAAAATAAATTTACGTTATATAATGTTAAAAGTCAATTGAAATGTTATTAGATGATAATTATTTATCTTTGAATCCGATTATATAGAAATTTTAGGTTAATTATTATTATTACGAAAAAATATTAAGATACTCAATTCGTTAATTTTTGTACATAAATCCGATATTAAATTTGGATTGAATATTAAGGTATATTATTATGAAAACATTAAGCATATCTATTTTAGATGTTGAGTTTGCTCAATTCGGTAATTGATACTAATGTTCTGGTTTCAGCTCTTATCCGGCAAAGTTTTCCTTATTTAATTATTAACCAGGTTATTTCAAGTAATGATTTGAAGCTTTGCTTTTGCAGAGGTGAAATATTGTTAATTATTGTTGGTTCTGTTTCTGGCAAATTTAATAGCTGATTTAATATCTTCTTTCTCAAGGTCAGGAAGCTCAGTTAATATTTCTTTAACACTCAAACCTGAAGATAGTAAATCCAAAATATCAATGACTCTGATTCTCATCCCGCGAATGCAGGGCTGACCTCCGCATTGTTCCGGATTTATTGTTATTCTTTCGTTCACTGTATTCATTATCTTTCTAAAATATCTTTATCTTTTTAAAGAAATCTAATAATATAAATTGTAATATTCGATTTTAAATGTCAATTCACTTATTTATCGTCGTTCCCGGCGAAGGGTCGCCTTCTAAAAATAACTCAATGAACCTGTTCATCACTTCCTCCGATGTGAATATTACATCGGCATTGCGGACAGCTCCCATCATACGTCCGAGTTCGCTCAGCAGAAATAGTATCCTCTCCATCGGGATTTTTGTTATTGATGCAAGTACATTGTCATCATACCTGTTTGTTATGAATCCATAGCTATCAAGTATTTTTTCGATTACAATGCCCCTGCGTGTGCGGCGAATGTTGTCTGCGGCTCCTCCGCGGAAATTGAAGTTTATGTAGTTCGTATTGATTTCCTCACTGGCAAAAGTATCCAGGCGCGAAAAGTGATAACCCAGACGTGAGAAAAAGTTAAGGTAGTTTTCCGAAACAAGTGCATACGTCCTGGCTCCCATCACGCTTTCCGAACGGTACACATCAACCACATTGCCGAATACCAGGCTTGCGAATCCTTTCGTGTCTAACGACAAATGCCCAGACCAGCGTATTCCCGGAGTCGTCATTCCCTTGATGAGAGCAAGAAATGGCTGTGAAGCTATGTTTTCAGGCCTTATTATATCAGTCTCGCCTTCGACTTTCAATCCGTTCCCGAGGTCAATTACATAGCAGTCGAGCGGGACACCAAACTCCAGCTTGTATATGGGACCCGTATCATAATTATCGCTGCTGTATAAAGAAAACATGTGTGTCAGAGCCTTCTCATGTGTGTAGCGGATTATATCGTGCAAAGTCTGGCATTGAAGAGGATTAAAATTAGGCTCATTCGGGTCAGTCAGGCTCAGCTTGAATATGTATTTCCCTACGCTGTGCCATATTTTCGACATTGGGCTGTTGATAAATGCGTTGTTTTCTACAATCGAGGCTTTGTAAGTGTCGAGCAGTTCATTCACTTTTCCGAGATAGACTTTCTGCTCATCCGCAAATACTGTAACCTCCATCCCGTTCTCTAATATCTCGGATGCATTGTTCGTATTTGTCAGCACAGGCACACCCAGTTCCCGTGCAATAATCGAAAGATGCCCCGTTGTACTTCCGACATCGGTTATAACAGCCGAAGCCTTATGAATCAATCCCGCAAACTCGGGCAGGTTCTTCTTAGCAACGAGTATTCCCCCTTTTGGAAAGTTCTTCAGGTCTTTCAGATGTTCCACAATATGCACTTTTCCGAATTTCACACCATGACTTGCTGATTCTCCGGTATCAATCAGTATTTTATATTTTTTGTCAATTTCATCAAGCGGGATTGATTGCCGTTTCTCCCTGCCAAGCGATTTTATCTGCAGGGGCCTTGCCTGTAAAATAAAAACTTTCCCGTTTTTGTCAACTGCCCACTCTATATCCTGCGGCGTCTGAAAATGCTCTTCTATTCTCAGTGCATAGCCGACAAGCTCTTTAATCTGATATGAACCAAGGCATGGAGTATTAAGCATATCCTCTGTGAGTTTGCTTTTGTGAATACTTCCGTCAACTTCCGAAATATTCAATATATCCTGCCTGCCCGGCGAAAACCTTAACAAATCGGCTTCCTTGCTGTGGCTCACAACAAACTGCTGTGGCACTACTTTTCCCTGTACCACTAAGTCACCCAATCCCCAAATTCCCTGAATGATTATTCCTTCGTTGATATGCAGTGGGTCGGCTGTGTATAGCACTCCTGCGGAATGAGCATCAATCATTTCTATTATTCCAACGCTCATCGGCATATCCTCGTCCCTCAAGCCTGACAGGTAGCGATAGACCAGCGATTCGGGCGAATACTTCGACACAAGAACCTCGATGCATGAATCCAGCAGATTTTCTTTCTTGACGTTCAGGAGTGATTTGTGCAATCCCGCAAAAGAGAAATTGGCACTGTCCTCGCCGATAGCACTCGACCTGACTGCAATTTTAGTATTATCATTGTTGTCAAAGCTTTTTGAAAAAGCCTCGATGATTTCTTTTTCGATATATTCCGGTAAATCTGCAGAAATAATCAATGCCTGAGCCTGATGACTTGCGTAATGTATCTGTTCTATATAATCAAAATCCACATCATAAAAAATCTTATTTTTCTTTTGTCTCAGGTTTTCAGTTGTCATTATATCTTCAAATAAACGTATGGTTAAACAAAAACCGGGTGGAACTGGAATTCCAAGATTGCTTTTGATTTCACCGAGTCGGCTCATCTTACTGCCAACAACTAATTGATGGCTTTCATCAATTTCATCGAGGTTATAATAATAGGGTATATCGTCAATTATCTTCTTATATTTTTGGCAAGTGTTACATTCATAACTTGGGCAGTCAAAACCTTCGGGACACTGGAAACGTGGCATAAGAATTTTATAACAAATGTCTCTCAAATCCGAGAATTTCTCTTTTATTCTCCAATACCTCCCGCTCACAAGCTCGTTAAAATGATAAATTAGATTATCCAAAGTTTCGACTAATTTGTCTAATGTCTTCGTAGCATATCCTCTGGAAAAAGGTTTTCCTGAATTCATCAACTCCAATAAATCGCTCATGATTTTATGAGATTCGTCGTTCGCCTTCAAGAAAGACTGGAAATGCTCGAACTTCTCCTGAAAAGTTCTTTCGGAATTTTTATTATTTTTTTTCCATATTTTAAACAATTTTAACATTAGACTGAATTCATATTTTTTAAATTGGAATTAACCTCAAATGTAATAATAATAATAACAATTTTAAACTTGTTATAGCTACTAATAAAATGAACTTAATAGATTTAATCTGAATAACGGGAGTCAATATTAAAAATTTTATGAATATCTTTTCGCCCCGTAAAGTTTCATTATTACAAAAAAAATAAATTTTATCGCTTGACAGGGAGAATAATTGTGAAGGTTGTACCTAAACCGGGTTTACTATCAACTGTAATTGTTCCTCCAAGATTTTTGATAATACTATAGCTTACCGATAAGCCAAGTCCTGTGCCTTTACCAACCGGTTTAGTCGTGTAAAATGGTAAAAATATCTTTCTGAGCTTATCCTGGGATATTCCACTGCCCGTATCAGAAACAGCTATATATATATTATCCGTATTTGCATTGGTGGATATCGTAATTTTCCCTGAAGGTTTAATAGCATCATGAGCATTTGTCAACAAATTAATCAGAACCTGCCTCAATTGATTGCTGTCGGTCAGTATTGTTGGAATGTTATGGTTTAATTTTCGAATAATCTCAATATTATCAACTTTCATTTCTCTTTCAAAAAAACCGCTGACAAGGTCTTCAATCAGGTCATTTAAATTATATTCCCTTAATTCATTATCCTTTTGACTGACAAAAGTAAGAAGCTTTTTATTTATATCTTTTATTCTGTAAACTGCAGATATAATTTTTTTATAGTGCGGATTCATGTCTTGTAATGTTTTTGTAGATTTGAATTTCGGATTTGAATAATCCTGCATTATACCAACTTCATTTGCAATAATATTCAAAGGATTCCCGATTTCGTGTGCAATTCCGGCAGCAAGCTCGCCGACAGTTGCAAGCTTCGATGCCTGTTCAAATTGTAATAGCACCATGTCTTTTTCCTTCTCAACTTTTACTATATTCTTCGACCTGTAGATTATAACAAAAAACAGGAAAGCAATAAAAATAATAGATGCAATAATAATTTCAATTTTCAGATTAAAATATGATTTGACAGTATCTTCTTTTTCTTTTACTATAACAGCCCAATTCAAACTTGCCAGCCATGAAAACGCATAAAAACGACTATCCTTGGTTTCTTTAATACCTATGTTTAATGATTTATTAGGGATATAAAATGATAATTTCATTGGTTTTCCAACTTCGGTTGGAGCCAGTTGATAATAACCGCTGTTATTTACAATTAATATATGAATATCCTTAGATTTTTCTAAAGAAGTCATATAATTATATATTTTTTGTGGGTCTAACGATGTCTTAAATATTATTGTCTTTTTATTAATAATTATTTTGGCGCCTATTGTGAAATGAGGTGTTTTCCTCAATCCTAAATATATATCTGTTATAACATATCTCTCATTGGTATTGATAAGTTCATCGTACCATTTCTCTTTTTTATAATATTTTTTTTCAAGGAACTGCAAAGGGCCTGCGTAGCCTTTTTGTATGGACGTAGTATCCAAATAACCTAAATCAATAAATGCATCGCTGTCTTTATGCAATTTTTCAAACATTTTATTGAGTTCCTGCGAACTTATCGGATAACTTAATGAGGGATTGTCTATTAAATTTATAATATTGTTGATTCTTTCTTTTATAAAAATATCGAGTATTCTTGACTGTCCTTCGGCGGCAGACATTAAATGATGTTCGCGACTTTTTGTCAGCAGGCCATTATATTGATATTGAAAATATACGACCAATAAAATTAATGGGAACATATAGATAAGAAGAAGTCTGACGATGTAGTTTCTCCTCATAACCCAATACATCTTCTTTAATATCGGATTATCATTTATATCGCCGTTAATATTATCTTTTATATTTGCATCTTGTTCATTTTTCATTGAAATATTTAGCTGCAAATGAAAAAATTTCCTGAAAAATATACTTTAAATTAATAAAAGTTTTTTCTTATTCACGAAACAATTTCAAAATCCTGTTTCAAAAACCCTGAATCCTTTTTTAACCGGGATTCATAAGCTAATATAATAACCGAAATGAGCTTTTCTATATCAATCGGTTTAGTAATCACGCAGAAAGCACCCAGCTTGGAAGTCTCTTCTGCAACATCGCTCGAACCGTCGGCAGTTAATATAACCACTTCGATATTTGTATGTTCTCTTTTAAGAATTTCCAGTACTTTTTTCCCGTCTAATCCGGGCATTTTAAGGTCGAGTATTGCTATGTCATATTTCTTTGTTTTGACTGCTTCAAGTGCAGCTTCTCCGTTAGGGGCTTTAGTAACCACAAAACCTCTCAGCTCCATTCTTTCGGTTATAGTATCTAAAAAATCTAATTCGTCATCTACTATTAAAAGTTGAATATTCTCATACATTGAATTCATCATCGTTCCATGTAATTCAAAAAAAAATCATCATTTACCTGCATAACCAAGTAAAGGCAATATTATTGGCCAATATATTGACATAATTACTACTAAAATAGCACACAATATTAATGTATTTGGTACGGCAACTTTTATAAAATCCCATTGCCTGAAATAACCTGTGCTATAAGATATGATTGATGGGGGACAGCCAATAACCAGCATTATAAACGAAGTTGTTACAGGCAGACTCAATGCAATAAATAACCTGCTCATCCCCATTTCCATTGCCATGGGGTCTAAAACAGGCAAACACAGAGCGGTTGCGGCAGAATTACTCATAAAGCTGGATATGAAAGAGCCGAAAATAGCAATGCCGTAATAAACCACGAAATGACTTTGCCCGTTGATGACAGGGAAGAATTGGTCGGCTAACCATTTACCCGCTCCTGTTTCAAGCATAGCCACTCCAAGTGAAACACCTGCTCCAAACACAAGCCATGCTTCCCATGAGAATTTTTGAATCACCGTTTTTATGCTGACAAATCTGAGTCCGTAAATTCCAATGAGTGCCAACGCTGCAACAACGCTTACGTGTAATTTAGTTAAATCGGACAATGTCCAAAAAATAAAAGCAAGAATAAAAACAAATGCTACTCCCTTTTCATTTTTTGACATCGGTGACAATTTCTCGGTTTTTATTTCCGCTGGAAATTCTTTTACTTTGGGTGGTATTATGAGCCAGCATATAGCCCAGGTTGCTAACGACGCTACAAGAACCATCGGCATTTGAATAACTATCCAATCGAGAAATCCGACATGCACACCAATATATTTTTCTATATATTCCACGGCAATCGGGTTTCTCCCACCACCGAGAATTGTTCCGAATCCACCTGCTGAAGCAGTTAATGGTATCAGAATCGTAAAGAATTTTGACAGATTCGTGCTTTTATCAATTGTAATTCCCATCTTTATGAAGATAGGTATAACAGCAAATAAGAAAATAATCGTAATAGTAGCATCATGGAAAATTGATGATGTTAGTGAAGAAGCTAAAGCTACAACAATACTAAACTTCATTATATTAGTTCCTGCGATTTTAATTGCAAAGTGTAGGATTCTTTTAGCTATGCCGACTTCATTCAATATTACACCAAACATAATAATCATCAAAACAAACATCACAGCAGGATTGGCATAAGGTTCCCAGGCATGGGCAGGGCTTTGAATTCCGAAGAGTATTAATCCCCCGCCTGTGAGAAAAGCTGTTACACCGATTGGAATTGCCTCCGTTACCCATAAAAGAATGACAGTTATTAGCAAGGCAAGGAAGTTGTGTGCCTTCGGAGGAATACCTGACAATGGGATTAATGCAACAATGACACCTGCTATTATACTAATACCTGCAAGTATGGCTCTTCTTTTCCAGTTTTTTCCACCATCTTCCTTTTCATTCTCTGCCATCAACAATTTCGCTTTGCTCCTGGCATCCTCGATAATTTTTACGAGTTTTTCAATTTCTACCGGCTTTTGCAAATAGGTAAAAGCATCGAGTTTTGCCATTTCGACAGCGGCTTCTGTAGAACCATACCCTGTGAGTATTATAACCTGGATCTCGTGTCTTTGTTCTTTTATCATTCTCAATACTTCATCACCCATCATCTCAGGCATTTTCATGTCGAGTACTACTACATCAATATCCTTTTCTTTGTTAATGATAGCTTCAATATCTTTACCGGATGTTTTTGCAATAACATTGTAGCCTCTCATTTCCAATCTCTGAGTAATCGTTTCGAGAAAGTCCTTCTCGTCGTCAATGATTAACAATTTAGGCATTTTTGTCTCCGTTGATTTTTATTTACAAGAATTAACTAAATACTCTTCAATTGAATTGTACAAATCCGATAATCTGATTATTCCTACAATTTCAATATCTCTCGTTACTAAAATTGACAGTGTCTGCCACATTATAATCTTATGAATTGCATTTCCTATTGTTTCATTTTCATCAATATGTTGTTCGATTGGACTCATGATATCTTTTACCGTTACGTCATTTGCAATTTTGCATATATCGATTCCTTCTTCCCAAAGGCTGTATTGCTGAATCATAGAATCAATATAACCTGAGCTCAGAGCCACCCTCGACAGTTTATCAATATCGAACATCTGATTATACTTTGGCTCTAATGCTTTCAAAAAAGCAATATGCCCGATTTTACCGACGATTTTTCCTTCATCGTTTTTCACAAGGACAGCTCTGAATGGTTGCTGTGCCGATTGGCTCAGTTCATTTGCTTTTTTTAGTTTGGAAATAGCTTCTAACATTGTAGCATTCTGGTTTACGGTTGGGTACAAATCCACTGGTATCATCAGGTCTTTGACTAACTTTGTGTACATAATTACCTCGATTAGTTAAGATGATTTTTTATTTATTTACTTTTTTATAAATATTATTCTACGTTATAATAAAATACCGCTATTATATTAAGGACAATGATTATCGAACCAAAATGATAGAATAAGTATGTAATCTGCTTGTTGTTTATATTATATGCCGGTTTATTTTTCTTAAAAAAACAAGATATTAACTATTTCCATTATTATCGGGTATATCACTCACTAAGATAAATTTAATAATTGAAGGAAAAAATAGGGGAGGAGGAAAAGAAGTATATGGAGAAAATTTCAAACTTTTCTAAACCTTAAAAAATACTCGTCAATTTTATAGAATCTAGGATTATAATATACTCTTCGTATTAATGGATGAATTTAATCTGACAATTTTTTCCCAATCAATGCTACCATCAGTCTTGCAAAATTTACTTGCAAACTCCAATGTGAATTTAATATCCGAGCAAAAAAATTGGGGAGAGGAAAAGAAATTTGAATATAATTAAATATTTTGTAAATTAGATAAATTCTACAAATTATTAACAATAAAAAAGGTTAATATCATTATGACAACAAAAAAACAAATTACAACTGATGCAGAACGTAAAATAATTGACGATTTTGCAAAAGAAATCCAAACAAAAGCAGAAGATGGGAGTCATCCAACAAAGACTGTTATTGATTTTAGAAATGATCGTCAAAGGGGAGAAGCCGGTGAAAGACCAATCAAACTTGTCCCAACAAATATATTAAGATATAGAAAAGATAATGGAAGAATAGCTGCTGATGTTCTAAGTTATGAAAAGCTTTATGGTTGGTTAGATGAAACCAAACCAGAAAGCCAAGAAATTTTGAGAAAATTTCTAAAAGAAATAGATAAGGAAAATAATGAAAAATTAAAAAACTCACTAAAACATCAAGGACAATTAGAACCCTCCATAATCACATGTGATGGTTTTTTAATTAATGGTAATCGAAGAAAATTAATTTTAGAAGAATTGTTTAATGAAACACATGATAAAAAGTTCGAAACAATGAAAGTTGTAATTTTACCTGGCAAAAATGATGTAGGAGGACCTCCAACAATTATTGAAATAGATGAAATTGAACAGAGATATCAGTTACAAAAAGATGGGAAATCTGAATATACTAATTTCAACTGGGCTGTTTCCACACAAAGAAAAATAAATGAAGGTTATTCACTTGAAAGACAACTGAAAGATGATTCATATTATGCGAACTTACATCCAAAGGAATTTGTAAAGAAAGTACAAGAATTTAAAGAGAATTTTTTATATCCTTTAGAGTGCATTGATAGATATCTAGAAAGTTTAGGTAGGGATAAACTATATAATAGTATTGCTGAAGGTAGATCTGATAAAGAAGGTCGTTGGTATGCTTTTTTTGATTACTATCAAAATGTTTACAAAAAACTTAAAGATGAAAAAAATAGAAGTAAAATTGGTATTGAAGAAGATGAAGTTGGTGAAATCGAAGATATAGCATTTAAAATAATCAGACAAAAGGATTTTAAAGGATTTGCAAAACCTCATATGATTATGAGAAAAATTCCCGCTATTTTAATGAATAGTGAGGCAAAAAAAGAATTGTTGAAAATTAGTAAGGCTATTGAATTGAATGATAATGAAGTAGAAGATTGCAAAGGAGATTTAAAACTGATCGATAACAGATGGGTAAATAAAAATTCAACTTTAATAATAGGAAGAGTTAAAGAGGCTATTAGACGTGTAGAATACGAGAAGGAAACAGAAAATCCATTGACATTATTATATGGTGCATTAAATAAATTAAATCACGGAAATATGATACCTGAAGCTTTACCAATTAATAAAGCCAAGGAAGCTGTTGAAATAACAAAAGAAATACAAATGAGAGCTAATGAATTAGAAAAAAAATTCTTTAATAGAAGTAAATTAAAAGATTTAAAAGAAAAAAAATGGTAATTGATTTTAAAGAAAATATTATAAATATTAAAAATCAATCTCTACAATCACATCAAATAAGCCAATTACATTTTTGGGGATTTATTAGAGATGAAGATGAATTTATCAAATATTCTGATGATGATAATGAAAAAATACTAGAAAAGATTATTAAATATTTTCAAAAAGAGAAAGTAAAATTCACAACAACTAAAAGTTGCAAAACGAAAATTAATTCCATAGAAGTTCGTACAAATGAATTTCAAAGCATTAAAAGGATAGGTCAGGATTTAAAAAACGGAACATTTAATAAAGAAAATTTCAAAGAATTTGAGCAGTTTTGCAAAAATCATTTAACGACTAGAAAATTAAAACCTCATCAACTCAAAGCTGCTTATCATTTATATTTAATTCGTAACGGAGCCAACTTTTCAGTGCCGGGTAGCGGTAAAACATCAGTTGTACTAAGTGTTTTTGAAAAATTAAAAGAAGAGGGTAAAGTTAATGTTCTTTTCGTAGTAGGACCATCATCTTGTTTCGGTCCATGGAAAAATGAATTCGTAGAAACGCTTGGAAGGAAACCAAAGCAAAGGATCTTAGCAGGAGGGGACAAAGGAATTCGTAAAAATGAATACTACGCAAACAGCGACAACAAAGCCGAATTGTATCTCACAACATTTCAAACTTTAATCAACGACCAAAAAGAAATAAATACTTTCTTTTCTCAGAGAGGCATCAATGCTTTTCTTATAATTGATGAGGCACATTATATAAAACAAGTGAATGGAAACTGGGCAAGTGCAGTTTTGAATATTGCTAACCAAGCAAAGTTCCGTTGCGTTCTGACAGGGACTCCAATTCCAAATAGTTTTAGCGACTTATATAACCTCTTCGACTTCTTGTGGCCCCAAAATGAACCAATTGAGTTAAGTTCACAAAATAAACTCTATAGATTAGAAAAAAGCAACAGGTTAGATGAAGCTAAAGAAATTTTGGAGACTAAAGTTGGACCTCTGTTTTACAGAGTAAAAAAAGACGACCTTGGGTTGATGCCAGCAAAATTTCATGACCCGATTATTATTACAATGAATAAGTATGAGAAAATGGTATATGAAGCAATTGAAAAAAAAATTAGAAATTATTCAATTGATGATTATTTACAAAACATTGACTTTATTAATAAATTGAAACGAGGTAGAATGATTCGGTTGCGACAATGTGTATCTTATTTGCACCTCCTAAAAAAAGTTATTGAAAACTATGATGAGGATATACTAGAAGATGAAAAAGATTTACGTTACATAGTTCGGGATTATGATAAACTTGAATTATCTGCAAAGTTGCAATATCTTTCTTCAAAAGTTCTTGAGCTACAGAAGCAAAAACAAAAAGTTGTTATTTGGACAAACTTTATTGGCACTATTGAGAAACTTGAAAATTATTTCAACAAGAAATTGGGATTGCTTTGCCGTTCAATCTACGGCAAAACACCTATTGAACAAACATCAGTTTCGGACGAACTCACAAGAGAGCAAATTAGAGATGAATTTGTTGATGAGAAAAGTGGTTTAGATATTTTAATCGCAAACCCTGCAGCTTGCGCAGAATCTATTTCACTTCACAAAACTTGTCATAATGCAATTTACTATGATCTTACTTACAATTGTGCTCAATACTTGCAATCACTTGATAGAATACATCGTGTAGGTGGTTCAGAAACAGTACAAGCCAACTATTACTTTCTGCAATACGAAAATTCCATTGACCAAGACATTTTAATCAACTTACAAAAAAAGGCAGAAAAAATGAGCAGAATAATTGACCAAGATTACAGAATCTACTCATTAGATATGTTTGATGATGAAGATGACGAAATAAAAGCTTATGACCGTTTGTTTGGTAAAAAATGAGAACACCATTTAATAATATAAAATTATCTCAACTTTTTACACTCTGCAATATAGTTAATACATCAGAGATACGTGATATTGAAAACATTAGACGAAAGTATTTAGATTATGCTTTATCATTTGATGAAACATTATCATTATTGGAAGAATTAAAAATTATAAAAAATGAATCAGGAAAATTATCCCTTAAATTACCTTTTTCAAATTTTTTATCAATTGAAGAATTCAAGAAAATATTAATAAGTGCAATATTTTCTGCAAATGAAGATATATCAGATCAATTGAGAAATTTTCTTGAAAATTTCACAATGCTTGAAGGTGAAATATATTTTAAAGCAACAGAAATTGAGAAAATAAAATTTAGTGATACAAGGAATCTGCTTCTTGAGTTAGATTTTATATCTGCTAGTGAAGATAATACAACTTACTTTGTAAATCCAGACTATATTGATTTATTTATAAACCACATCAGCCGAGGACAATTATCACCTGAAACACTTAAAAGAAAACAAGAAGAAAACGATTCTATCGGTTTTGGAGCTGAGAATGCAATAATTGAATTTGAAATAAAACGGTTAATTAATATTCCGTTTGAAACAAACGAAATTGAACACACTTCCCTTGAAAATGTTTTAGCAGGTTATGATATAAAAAGTTTTGAAAATTATTTTGATAACAATTCTATGAGAATTCGTAGATACATTGAAGTTAAAGCTGTCTCTTTAAATGATTTTAAATTTTATTGGAGTAAAAACGAAATGTTAGTAGCTAAAGTTTACGGAGAGAGATATTATTTGTATCTGCTTCCTGTTAAATCAAACAATGTTTTTGACTTTAATAAATTGATGATTGTAAAAAATCCTTTTAAGAACATTTACCTAAATGAATTTGAATGGAAAAAGGTGGAAGAAAATATTTCAATTTCAAAAAATATTTAGGAATTTGCATTAAGAAACAATTTTTACATATTCAGTAATAATATCAATTCCAATAGAATTCCTTTTCATTTTTTTTGCTACATTTATTGTTGTTCCAGAGCCCATAAAAGGGTCTAAAACAGTATCGAATTCTTTTGTAAATAGTTTAATAAACCATTCAGGTAATTCTTCAGGAAATGTTGCACTATGATTTCTATTATTACACACAGTAGCGAAGTTTAATACATTAGTTGGATATACTTTTTCTCTATTTAACCAGTTAGATACATTTTTACCAAATCCGCTTCCGCTTTTTGAATTATCCCTAATTTTATCAGTCTCACTTAAATTTTTCAATCTTCCATTAGCCCAATCTCCAATTGGAATCATTACAGTATCCTGGTACATATTAAAATTCTTTGTTTTATTGAATTGAATACATCTTTCCCACGCATCACGAAAACGATTTGGCCATTTCCCAGGATAAGAATTCTTTTTGTACCAAATAAATTCTTCTGTCCATAACCAGCCTTGTTTTCTTAATGCTAATATCAATTCTAAAACATAAGTATGACGTTCACCATTCTCTGCTTTTTCTTTAATGTTTAAAATAAATGTACCAGTTGGTTTTAATACTCGTAATAGTTCACTTGAAATAGGTAAAAACCACTCAACATAATATTCTGGTTTTATTCCGCCATATGTATTTTTTCGACGGTCTGCATATGGAGGAGATGTTACTATTAAATCAATTGAATCTTCTTCAATATCCTTTAATACTTCTTTGCAATCACCTAATAATATTTGAGTATTAATTTCTCTCATTGTCTATCATCTCATTAAATATCGCATTATAAATAATATGAAGACCAGTTCCAATTCCAAAATCCAAATATTTCTTGGCAATATGAATTTCTTCCTCAGTTAGAGTTCTCCCTAATTTTTCCATTGCTTCATATTGTAAATCTGTCCTTGATATAGCATAAATCAATTCATCTTCATTATTTTGATTGTCAGTCAACAGGTCAGTTTTAAACAGGCTATCCATTTTGTTTTTATAATAATATTTGTTTGTAAATTTACAATGCAAATATAAATATTACTTATGATATTATTAATAAGAAAAATTTGAGATTTCGACTTTATAAACACACATTCACACCATAACAACAGTCAAGAAATCCATCATCACCTTATCTCAAACCTTGCTTTGATTTCATATCTCAATTTTATATTTCTGATATTTTCTTTATTCGAATTATCCGGTGTTGACATAATTGCATTACTTGTCAGATTCCTCGGGCTCCACCAACTGCCATCGCTGTCATTCATCTCTGTAATGGAAATCACATCCCCCGTTTTTTTACCGATGCTCGTTAGTAAATATTCTGCCTTATTTTTCGCCGCTTTCAGAGCTTCAATTTTAACCTGCTTTCTGTAATCAGTTAGCTTTTTATTTTTAAGCTCGCCGATTCTCATATAATCAATACCCTTTGTCTTTACTTCCTTCGTTATTTCATCTACCTTCTTAAAATCATTAAGTATTAACTCATATTGTTTGCTGAACATAAAATCTTTTCCCGTATAACGCCAATAGTTGCCGACTTCTTTAACGATTATTTGTTCCTTTGTGATGCCGATTTTATTTAGTTCGTTCAGCAGGCTTGTTTCAATTTGATTCAATGGTACTTTCGTTTTGAAATCTTTAAAATCTTTAAAATCTTTGACAATATCAAATTCTTCCAACCAGTACTCTTCAATACCGATTATTAGCCTGATTTCATCGGGTTCCACTTCCATCTCCGCACTTCCGATGACCTCGATATATTTTTCTTGTTGTTCGGCAATCGCCTGAGATTTTGTAATGCCGAAGCAAAACAATAAAACGAGAATCATTAATATGTTTTTCATATTGTTCTTTTCCTAACAGTTATTGACATATTGTTTATAATGCAAATTAATTATTTTCCCACCAACATTCCAATTTCTTTATCGGTAATTACAAAAACAGCAGGAATGTATCCTGCTGCTGTATTGAACAATTTTCATCCTGGTGCTACTCAATCGGTATGAGGCTCTTGTTTTTATTCAGCCATGTCTTGAAATCCTGCAGCTCAGGATTAAGCTCACGTGAAATTTCCAGACTGCGTGAGCCGCAATAATAATCGTTGAAGTCAGCTTTGAACTGGAACATATTCCCCATTTCGTCTGCTCCGGGAAAACCGAAACTACGGTAAACATCCGGCGGTACAGCATTATACTTTACTTCCTGCCCTAATGCTTCCGTCAGTGCCGATGCCATCTCCGCTCCTGTCGGGTGGCCTCCTGCTATGCCGATTGTCTTACCGATAAACCCGTTTCCTTTTTTGAATATACCATAAGCACACTTTCCAATATCCTCTGCGGCTATGCTCGGCAGTTTAGCATCACCCATTGGGAACGTGATTGCAAGCTTGCCGTCCTCTCCTCTCTTAGGTCCCAAACCGAAATAGATTAAATTATCCCAATAAAAGACAGTATTCAATAATGTCGCCGGCAAACCAAACTCGGTGAATAATTTATTAGCTTCTCCTTTTGCATCGAAGTGCGGCACATTGTACTTACCCATCAGCACAGGCATTCTCCCGTCGCTGATAGGAAGTAATTCGCGTGTATCATCCAAAGTTGACCATATTACGTGCTGTAATCCTGCATGTTTAGCCGCTTTTGCCATGTTCCCGGCTTGTGTCAATTCTTTTTCGGGTGAGAAATGCTCCCAGAAATTAGTAACGCAAAATGCCCCGTAAGCCCCTGCAAATGCACTCTTCACGCTTTCCTCGTTATCAAGGTCAGCATAAACGACTTCAGCACCGAGATTCTTTAAGGCAACTGCTTTATCAGAATCTACTTTTCTCGTGATTGCTCTCACATCAAAACTGCTGTTCTTGTCGTTAAGTATTGCTCTTGCTAATCCGCCGCCCTGTGCTCCTGTGGCTCCTATTACTGCTATAATCTTTTTATCCGGCATATCTATTCTCCTATATTATTTAAAATCCCTGAAATGAAAAAAATCAAAAGAAAAAAATTCCTTTTTTTAAATTATGAAATAGGTAAGACGAATATAATAATTAGTTATGATTAATTTATTTGAATTAACCCAAATTATTCATTAGAAATGCAAGAAAATCTTAATAATGTCATGCTGAGCGAAGTCGAAGCATCTCACACCATTGTAAGAGATTCTTCGTCG
>MHAY01000088.1:23278-59494 GCA_001804705.1 Ignavibacteria bacterium RIFOXYC2_FULL_35_21 | reverse complement strand
ATTTAATTTATATTTTATTGTATTTTAATAATTTACATTTTTTGTTCTTTTCCTTAACTGGACAGTAATGATTGAATGTGTATTTTTACTATTTATATTACGAAATTTATCGATATAATTTATTTTATATTTAAAGAAAAAAGAGTGATATTATTATTCTGTTATAGATAAGTATAAAAAGTAAAGTTATTTGATTACATTTATTTGCTGTAATAAATTTTTCACTTTTGAACAAGCTGCATCCCAGTTTAATCTTGTTTTATATTCATTGAATGATGATAAGGCAAGATTAATATATTCATTATAATTAGTGAATAACCGAATAATTTTTTCTGCAATGAATTGTGGTGCATTGATTCCTTCAATAAGAAAACCATTAATACCATTTGTTATAATAGATTGAACACCTCCTGTATTAGTTCCCAAAGCTGGCAAACCATAAGCATTGGCTTCACAAAATGAAATACCATAAGTTTCATACCTTGTAGGTAGAACAAAGTAATGAGAATCGAGATATAGTTGTTGCAAAAGATTTCTTTCACTTTCAATTGATTTTCTCAAAAAGCCATGAACTTTTGTATATTTTAAAATATCTTCATCCGGCGAAGGATTACAACCGACAATATTCAGTTCAACCTTAAAACCATTTCTAATTAATATATTAACAGCTTCAAGTAGAACATCTCCGCCTTTATAATACCAATCAACTCCTGAAAATAATATTTTAATAATATCACTTGGTCTGGATAGAATTTTTTGTTTTATTTCTTCTTCATCCATATCATAATCAATATTTGCTCCATAAGGAACAACATGAACCTTGGATGGATTTACACTATATTTTTCAATTGTGCTTTGAGCCGCCCATTCGGAAGGAAATATCAGCAGGGCAGCCCTGTCATAAGCTTTTTTTTCCAACATCAAACTATCTTTTATAGTCTTATCAGATAGATTGCAATAATGCGGATGCCTGTCAATCAAATCAGCAAAATTGCCGTCGCACCAAATGACAATTGGTTGTTTACATCCCAGCAGGGATACTTCAAGTGAACCCTGAGAAAATACTATATCAGGATTTATTATGTCAATTTGTTTCTGAATTTGCTTTGTTATTCTTTTAACGAGGAATGGGTCTCTCAAACGCAGATATTTCTTTTTATTAAAAGAATGAAAAATAGTTTTAATTTTTAAAAATTTATAATAAGTTTTATGAAGTTTGTCAATATGAATGACATTCAGTCCTTGCTTTATTAAATAATGAGACATGTAATATAAAGTCCCCGATATAATATTCGGGTCATCAATATCAAACAAAGAAGTAAAAGCAATTTTCATAATTTTTTCAAATTCTTCCTTGAGTTACCAATCTTGCAAAATGTTCGTAAGACCTGTCATAAGTCCGCTCAGCATCAGTGGTGAAAAAGCATGCAGGCAATTCTCTACTATTTATATGATAGATTATACAATCACAGCAGTTGCCCTTTCTCGAACATGGATTATATGTGCAATTACATCTTTTCATATTTCTTTCGATTTTACAATCCATAATTATATCCTCTTTAATTATTTTGTTCGAATAATACTTTCATACAAAAGTTAAAATATTTATCTCTCTGATTTACATAATCATAATTTTCTTTTACATTAAAAAAAGCTGTTTGAGTGAATTTTGCTCGTAGTGATTCATCATCAATTAAATTCATTAACAACTTTGCCAAATTATTATAATCGCATTGTTCAAACAAATAACCATTTTCGTTGTGTGTTATAATCTCAGGAACTCCACCTGAGTTTGTAGCTATTACAGGCAGTCCTGAAGCCATTGCCTCGATAATAACCAATCCAAATGTTTCCGAACGTGCCGGGTGGACTAATATATCAAAGCAATTCATTAATTCAGGAACCCTATCTGTGAATGGCAGGATAATTACTCGATTATGTAAGTCTAATCTATTGATTAATTCCAACATTTGATTATAATAATCAACGTATTCATTTTCTTTATTTCCAACAAGAACCAAAATAATATTTTCATTATTGATAAGTGATAATGCTTTGATTGCAGTAAGCTGGTCTTTGTGAATATCTAATCTACCGACACATCCGATAATAAATTTATCATCGGGTAAATTAAACAACTTTTTAGTTAATTGTTTGTTGTGATTTTTCGGATTAAATTTATGAAGATGAATTCCAAGAGTTACAACTTCAATTTTATCTTCATTGAATATTGTTGTAGTTTTAAGTTCTTCCTTCATTTTCTGAGTAATAACAATGACTCCGTCTATGTTTCGATAAATCCAATTGTGGAACCAGTCCTTTTTCTTTAATCCTGACTGCATGTGTTGATAAAGAATTATTTTTGGCTTATTAGTTGAAAACTTTCTTGCAATAATTGTAAGGCTCAGAGCCTTAGTCGAGGAAACAACGCATATATTAATATCATGCCGCATAAATAATTTCGATAACTTCATTGAATAAAATAAATCAAAATATTTTATTCTTTGTTTGATTGGATAAGTATTAATACCTTGTAAAAGTGAAAAATCAAATGTTCGAGAATATTTATCGCAAATTAGAAAAGCGTTATAACCAAGCTCTATCGCATCATTTGCACGATAAACAGTCTGCATTTCCAAGCCGCCAAAGCCAAATCCGGGGACGATGAACATGTAATTGATTTCATGCATTTTTATCGAGGGCTTGTGATAGTTTTGTATTCTTGTTTTATTAATTCAATTTCATCAGATAATAGAGTTTTGTTTCGCCTCTGCATTACGATATGTGCCGTCTCTAAAGCTTTCTCAATTTTATAGTGGGTACATCCTTTTGTTCCTCTCCATGCAAAGGATGGAATTGTATTTGGCAGAAAACCATCTGATACGAGAATACCGAATATACCTGCTGTAGTGCCTGTTGTAAATGCTGTATTGATTGCAGATTTTGTATGGTCGCCACAAAGCAGTCCAAGAAACATTCTTTCGGTATTTATTTCTTTATCTCCGAGCTGAACATTAATATTTCCATATGTATTTTTCAGGTCTGAAGTATTAGTTCCCGCACCGAGATTTACCCATTCGCATAAGTAAGAGTGGCCCAAATAGCCGTCATGCTGTTTGTTTGAATAAGATTGTATAATTGCATTTTCAACCTCGCCTCCGACTTTGCACCAAGGGCCGATACTTGTTTTGCTAAAAATCTTTGCTCCAACTTTTACTATTGAATTACTACCAATAAAGCAGGGGCCATAAATTGTTGATTGTGGCATTATTGTAACTTCATTTTCAATAATCACGGGACCTTCCGAAGCATCAATCACTACTGTCGGTGCAATCTTTGCTGTTTTATCAATTTTTATTTTATCTTTATTGAGCAGAAAAACACCTGATTTCTTTAATATATCAAAATCAGTAATATTATTGAAAAATCGGAAATCATCTTCAATTGCAGATGAATTATATTCAATTGCATCCCAGAGAAAGTTGATAACTTTCGGTTCATCAATATCAATTTGGGGAAGGACAATAGCGAACTTATATAAAAATTTTGGTAAAAACTGCTTATCGAAATCTGTTGGGTTAATTAACTCATTCTTAGGTATATAAGCGGCAATCGGGAAGTTTTGGTATCTGAAAACGACCGATTTTTTCTCGCTGTTTTGTGATTGGAATTGACTGTATGCATCGAATATATTATCCCAGAAAGCTTTATCAGGCATCAGAGATGCGCTTAAAACGAGTGTGTTCTCTTTTCTTAAATCTTGAGGTTTGTGTTCATATCTTGCAAGAAAAGAATTAACATGCTTTACTCTTCCTTTATAAATTATTCTGGCATCAGGGAATTGCTTTTGAATTTTTTCAAAAAGCATGAATGCACCGCATCGGACTTCCCATGCACAGTGAAGGATTGAAAAAGGGTAGAGGTAATCTACCCTTTCAGATTCAAATAGCAAAATTGATTCAATTTCCATTTTTAAATTTTATTTTACATCTAACAATTCGACCTCGAATATTAACGTAGAATTTGCAGGAATCTTGCCGATTGCCCTGCCGCCATAACCAAGTTCAGGTGGAATGACGAGTTTTCTTTTTCCACCGACTTTCATTCCTGCAACTCCTTCGTCCCATCCTTTAATAACCCGTCCTGCTCCAAGGTCAAAGTCAAATGGCTGGCCCCGGTCAACAGAACTGTCGAATTTTGTTCCGTCGGTTAAAGTTCCAACATAGTGTACTTTTACTTTATTGCCGGTTTTTGCTTCTGTGCCGGTTCCGGCAACGATATCCTGGTATTGCAATCCTGACGGAGTTGTAATCATTCCCGGTTCCTCTTTAGTTTCTGTTTTAGTTGTTGTTGTTGTGCTGGTGCATGCTATAAAAATTAAAGCAAGCATCAAAACCATTGCGGTTGATAATATTTTCATTTGAACCTCCGATTTTAATTAATAACAGTTATTTGTTCTTTTTTATTGCCATTATTTCTTGAATTTCTACTTTTTTTTCTTTTAAGAACTGATTTGATAAAGCTAATGAACAAAGGTTGTCCTGTTACAGCTCTTGATTTCAACTCGGGATGAAATTGAGTCCCAAGAAACCATGGGTGGTTTTTAAGCTCGATAATTTCCACTAGTTTTTGGTCAGGTGATAATCCGCTCATAATCATACCGTTTTGTTGGAGCAGTTCTCTGAAATTGTTATTTACTTCATACCTGTGCCTGTGCCTTTCGGAAATAGAATCCTGTTTATAAGCATCATGTGCTTTTGTCGAATTTATAAGGATACACGGATAAGCACCCAGCCTCATTGTGCCTCCCTTGTTTTTTATTTTCTTTTGTTCTTCCATCAAATCAATGACAGTATTTTTTGTAATTTTATCAAATTCATAAGAATTTGCATCTGTTAAGTTACAAACATTTCTTGCAAATTCAATGACTGCACATTGCAATCCAAGACATATTCCGAAAAAAGGTATTTTATTTTCCCGGACATATTTAATAGACGCTATTTTTCCTTCGATGCCACGTGAACCGAAGCCGGGTCCTACAAGTATTCCGTCTAAACCCTGGAGGACTTCTGCCACATTTTCCCCTGTAATATCTTCTGAATTTTTTAATTCGACATTTACTCTCGTGTTATTTATCGAGCCTGCATGTATAAAAGCTTCAATTATACTTTTATATGAATCTCTGTATTTTGTGTATTTGCCTATTAATCCAACCGTAACTTCATTCTTAGGATGCTTTATTCTATGTACAAAGTTGGACCATGTCTTAAGGTTAAGATGATTTAACGGCATCCTGAGTTTCTTTAGGATTAATTCAGTCATCGAACTCTTTTCGTACAAGAGTGGCACTTCATAAATTGTGTTTTCTACATCCAAGCCATCAATAACAGCTTCCTCACTCACATTGCAAAATAGAGCTATTTTCGAGCGTTCCTCTTTTGATAGTTTTGTTTCTGTCCTGCAAATCAAAATATCCGGCTGAATACCATATTCCATCAGTGTTTTAAATGAGTGCTGTGTCGGCTTGGTTTTCAATTCGCCTGAGGATTTTATGTATGGAACATAAGTCAATAAAATGTTCAATGCATTTTGAACTCCGCGTTCGAGAGTAAACTGACGAATAGCTTCGAGGAATGGCAAGGATTCAATATCACCGACAGTGCCTCCGATTTCACATATCACAAAATCAAATTGGCCTTCATGTGTAAGTATTCTCTTTTTGATTTCGTCTGTTATGTGAGGAATTACCTGCACTGTTTTTCCAAGATATAATCCTCGTCTTTCCTTACGAATCACCTCGTAATAAACCTGGCCTGTGGTTGTGTTATTAGTTTTATTTAGTGATTCTCCCAGGAATCTTTCATAGTGTCCTAAATCCAGGTCTGTTTCTGCTCCGTCATCTGTTACATAGACTTCACCATGTTGAAAGGGGTTCATAGTCCCGGGGTCAACATTGATGTATGGGTCAAGTTTCATAATAGTTGTCTTGTAACCTCTTTGCTTTAAAAGAAGTCCGATGGATGCAGATGCAATACCCTTGCCAAGTGAAGACAGAACACCACCCGTAATAAAAATATACTTAGTCTGTTTCAACTTATGTGCTTTGGAAGCCATATAACCCTTTTAATGATGAAAAATGAAGAGTCTAATTACGGGATTACAAATTACTGAAAATAGTTCAATGAAAAAAGATAAAGGTAATATTTTTTCAATTATTTTACATTTTTTTTGAAACAGTATTTGTTTGATTTATGAAAAACTTCATTTTTATATTAATAAATAATCATTTATTTTGTGTCATAATAACTTTTTTTTAGAAATTTGAAACTAAATCGGATGATTTTATCGTCCTATATTTAGAAGTATGAATTGATTGTTGGAAATAAATGTTATAGATAATTTTATATTTTTTTTGATATAGTTATAATATTATTAACACTTAATTTTAATAAAGTTACATTGTTTAGATTAATTTTTCCAATAATTCTTTTTCGTATTTTTAAATATTTATCGTATATTTAATTTTACAAGGATTAAATTTATAAACGGATAAAATGTTTTTAGGATAAATAAACCCGATTATATAAATTTTAGGAGAGGATTTATGCGTAAATTAACAGTGATTTTAACAATTATTACAGTGTTCGTTGCTTTTCAAACTTTGGCATTTAGCCAAAATAAGTATATCGGTAAAAAGGGCTGTATAATGTGCCACACGACAGAGAAATCAGGTAAGCAGGCAGCTATATGGCAAAAAAGCAATCATTCCCAGGCATACACCACGCTGACTTCTGATAAAGCTATAGAAATTGCAAAGTCAAAAGGTATAGCAAATCCGGCGGAAGCAAAAGAATGTCTTGAATGTCACACACTTGGAAAAACCGTTGACCCGGCTTTATTCGATAGCAAGTTTGACATTAAGGACGGTGTTCAATGTGAAACTTGTCATGGTGCCGGTTCAGGATACAAAACAATGCCGATTATGAAGGATAAAGCAAAATCTATTGCTGCCGGTTTGATAGAGTATAAGGATGAAGCGGCAATAGAGGCATGGTGTAAGAACTGTCATAATGAGAAGAGTCCAACTTATAAAGACTTTGTTTTTAAAGATAGATGGGAACTTATTAAGCACCCAAAACCATAATAGGAAGAATGGTTTAAATAGAATAATACAAACCCGCTACAAAATGGCGGGTTTTTTTATTTACCCATTTAGAAAATATGTTATTATTTGATTAATTTAGTTTGGTTAATCAAGACAAATAAAAATTTTTTCATATAGAATGATTTCAAAATTCAGTAAAGAAATTTTCTTATTTACCCGGTTCCTGCTTTTCACACTGAGCATTATTGGTAGCATATCCTGTTCCTCGAGAAATGAAAATACTGTTACATTCCTGCATTTTTTCAATGGCACTCAGGAGCAAAAAGCGATTAAGTATTTAATCGAAAATTTTGAAAGTAAAAATAATTGTAATGTTGATGTTAAATTTTATGATTATTCCCTGGGACCGAATGAATTAATATCTATATTGACCGGCAATCAAAAGAATGATGTTATAGCATTTAACTCGGAGTGGCTTGCTCAGCTTCGGGATAATGGATTATTATACGATTTTCCGGAAGAAAAAAATATTGACACTTCTTATTATCATTTACTTATTGATTATTGTAACACCAGGGGAAAATCACATTGTTTGCCTTGGCTTGTCAACACAAGATTACTGTATATCAATCGAAAAATTACACAAGATAATAAAATCGTAAATCCGCCATTAGATTTCCAGCAGCTACTCGATTACTCCGTTATGATTAATGAGCGGGAAAAATATTTTGGAACCGGGCTTGTGGGGCCGAGCAAACAAGCTATGTTCAAGAATATTATGCCTCTATTATTATCATTTGGAGGGGATTTGGCAGATAGTACCGGGAAACTTGATTTGAATAGAAATAATAATTCAACCGGCATATATTTTTATCTGAAATTAAGCCGTTCAGGACTTATGGAAACCAAAAGGGAAATTGAAAACCAATTTATAGAGGGTCATATAGCATATTGCTTTTCTGATTTATCTTTAATTCAAAAGTTAATCGAAAAAAATGTTTTACATGATTTTATGATTGAACAAATTCCACAGAATGGGAATAAACCTGGTATTTCTTATACCGATGCTGTCATGCTTGGAGTGAGTTCCAAATCTACAAAAAAAGAATTATCATTGAAATTTATTAAAGAGCTTTCCGAATGGAAATTCAATAATGGTTTTTCTAAAGATTTATTAAAATATGGAGTGCCTGCCAGAAAAAACTATTTGTTCACCTTCTTTCAAGATAGCATCATTTCGGTGATAAGTAAGCAAATCACTAATTCAAAATTAGCTCCTAAGCATTATAAATGGTACGATATTGAAACTATAATTGAAAATGAAATAGAAAAAGCAATTTATACCGAAAAATCTGTCGAAGGTTCTCTGATTGAAGCTCAGGAAGAAATCACAAGTTTTTTGAAGAGAAATAGAAAATAGATTTAATAGACTTTTACCTGATTTAAATAATTTTATTTGTTTTTTTTATAAATTTTTATTTAAATTAAATTTTATAATCTTCTTGATATTTAATTAAAAAAGGAATATACATATCTACTGTTATGAAAAAAATAAATTATGAAGTTGATAACTTACCTTTAAAAACACATGGTTCAGCCAAGCTGATAGCCGTAGTTGACGATGAAGCAGATATTGTTGAATTGTTGAGGATCAATCTTGAAAAAGCAGGCTTCAAAGTAAAAGGTTTCGAAGATGGTGCAGGCTTTCTGAATTTCTTAAAAATTAAAACTCCTAACCTTGTGGTGCTTGACCTCATGCTTCCCGATGCCGACGGATTTGAAATATGCAAATATCTCAAAAAGCATGACAAATATTCCTCGATTCCGGTAATAATGCTGACTGCCAAAGGCGAAGAAACCGATAAGGTAACAGGCCTGGAACTTGGAGCCGATGATTATATAACAAAACCTTTCTCACCAAGAGAATTTATTGCCAGGGTTAAGGCAGTACTACGTAGGGATGAAGTTGAAAATAAAAGTTATAAAATTAGAATAGGCAATATGCTGGAAATTGACCTTCAAAAATTTGAAACTTCTATTAATGGCAAAAAGGTTGATTTGACTACAACTGAATTTAAAATACTCAGACTGCTCTCCGAAAGAAAAGGCTGGGTCTATGCCCGCGACCAGATTCTTGATCATATCGGTTCCCAAGAAAAAGGTGTCCTGGACAGAACGGTTGATGTGCATATTAAGAATCTAAGAGAGAAACTCGGCCCTGCAGGTGTTTTTATTAAAAACATCAGAGGCATAGGCTATAAAATTGAAGAATAGTAAAAGAATGAAGATTTCAGAATTCTGAATTATGAATGGAAATCGGAGAATTATTGAACAAACCCTGAATAACAGTATTTGTTAGATTTGAACCTTTATATTCCTTAGAATTCAATCCCAAATGAACTATTAAATTGAAAAAATTATTAAATTGAATTTTTAACATTAATCAATCCGTTAAAATGTAGTGAGGTTAAGGAGAGTTCTATTTAATATGAACCGAATTATTACAGTTAATTGAATTTTTGACGAAAAATATATTTAAATAAATTAAAGAAAATGAAAAATAAATTTCATATAAATTATTCGCTAATAACTTTTATTTTTTCGATTGTCGTGTTTGGGTGCAGTTTAAGCGAGCAGCATCTAAACAAGGATTACAAAACTTTAATCGAACAGTCTGAGAGGGAATTAGGCCTGATGGATACTACTCACATGTTGGATTCGGCTAAGAGCCATGTGATTAGAGCATCAAACTTACAGCAGATGAACAGGTTCGCCGAAGCAATTCTTGAATTTCAGGAAGCTTTAAAGTATGACAGTTCCGCTGTAATATTCTCTGCTATTGGCAAAAGCTATCTACAGCTCGGTAAATATGAGCAGGCTAGGGCTAATGCTTTAAAGGCTTTGAAAATTGACTCTTTGAACATTCCGGCTATGGAGGTTATGTTTCAGTTTTACTCTTATATTCCTAAGATTGATGAAGCAATTACAATATATTCACAAATTGTAAATATCGAACCAACATATTTCAGAAAATTAACTTTAGCTCGACTTTATGAACTTCAGGATAAAGAAAAAGCAATTGCACTATATCAAGAAATGCTGGAAGATGGTGAGAATGAGGATATTATGCTTAGGCTTTCTGAATTGTACAAGAGTAAAGGTGATTATGAGAAATATTTGAATATGACATTGAAAATCAATGAAAATAAAGCATACAGGCTACCCATTCTGAATAACCTCGTTGAAGCATACTATCTGAATAAAAAATATGATGATGCTTATAATGTTGTTGGTAAAGCCGATGTAAATTTAATCGAGGATGACTTGACAAGTTTTTATTTGAAATATGGTGATTTATTATACCTTGACACAAGTGCAGAATCAAAATTATATATTCCAAAATTTTTAAATAAAATAGACCAAAGGTTTTTTTCAAGATGGTCGGTATATTATTTAGGCGGGTTTCTGGCTTATAAAATAAAAGATACGAGTCTGACGGACAAGTTTTTTTCTAAAGCCCTTGATTTTACAGATACAAACCAGGATGTTCCTATTGATATTGGTGTGGTATTTTATAATAATAAAAATTATAGTAAAGCACTACATATTTTCAGTAAATTCGAAACGATTTTTCCCGATAATTATTTATATCCGTTTTATATAGGGACGGTGTATGCCGCTATGGATAGTAATTCGAAGGCAATTGAACCATTGAACCGGGCCTTGGATTTAGAAGAAAAAAATGTCGTAGTGCTTGGACAGCTCGGTTTGGTTTATAATAATTTGAGGGATTTTGTAAAATCTGATTCAATGTATGAGTTGGCACTTGATGTTAATCCCGGCGACCCGTTAATCAATAATAATTATGCTTATTCATTATCGGAACGCGGAATTAAACTCGATGAGGCTTTGAGGATGACTGAAATTGCTCTTTCCGCAGACAGTAACAATTCCTCCTATCTGGATACTTACGGATGGATTGCATATAAATCAGGTGATTATGAGAAGGCTCTCGAATATATTAATAAGGCGATTATTACAGGTAAAGCCAGTGCAGAGGTGTATGAGCATCTGGGGGATATTCAGTTGAAGCTTGGTAATAAAGGTTATGCTATCGATGCGTATCAAAAGTCGCTTGAACTGGATGCCGGTAATGCTAATGTTATAAAAAAATTGGAGGGAATTAAATAATAAATTTTCAATTTTTAATTTCGGATGTATTGTTGAATGAAGTATGTAAAATGTAAAATGTTGGATGTATTTGATAATTAAATTATTTTTGATTTGTAATCATGTCACCCTGAGCGTAGTCGAAGGGTCGTAATTTATAATTCGGTGTGATATTATGGGGAATAGATAATGTTTGTTATAATCGGTATAGTGATAGTTTTCGGTGCTTTGATGGTGGGTTACCTGATGGCAGGCGGCAACATTATGGTTCTGCTTCAAATCAGCGAGTTTATCATAATCGGGGGAGCTGCAGTTGGTTCGCTTGTGATAGCTAATTCGATGACGACAATAAAGAAGATTATCGCCGGCGTTTTGCAAACGTTGAAAGGACCCAAGGTGAGCAAGCAGGCATACGTCGAGTTGCTTCAGCTTCTTTATGAGGTGTTCCAGTTTGCGAAGAGGGAGGGCTTGATTGCTTTGGAGTCGCATGTGGAGAATCCTGAGTCGAGTTCGATTTTGTCGAAGTATCCTACTTTTTTGGAGAATCACAACGGAGTGGAATTTTTGTGTGATACGTTGAAGGTGGTGCTGAGCGGGGGAGTGCCGGCTTATGACCTGGAGGAGCTTATGGACATCGACCTGGAGGCTCATCATGCGGAGGAGGCGGTGGCACCGGCGGCTTTGAGTACGATGGCTGATGCATTCCCGGGTTTGGGTATTGTGGCAGCGGTGCTGGGTGTTGTGGTTACGATGCAGAGTATTTCGGAGGGTGCGGAGACGGTGGGCCACCATGTAGCGGCGGCACTGGTTGGTACGTTCTTAGGTGTGCTGTTGTCTTATGGCCTTGTAGGCCCGCTGGCAAAAAATATGGATAATATAGTGCAGAAGGAGGGGAGGTATATGCAGGCGATAAAGGCGGCGTTGTTGTCGTTTGCGAAAGGTGCGCCGGCGTCGGTGGCGATAGAGTACGGTCGCAGGGCGGTGGACCCGGAGAGCAGGCCGTCGTTCAGGGAGACGGAGGAGGCTATTAAGCAGACGAAGGGGAAGTGATTGGAAGTTTTGAGTGTTGAATTTTGAGTGTTGGATGTAAAATGAAAAGTGTAGAACGTAAAATGTAGAATGTAGATTGGAATAGGATAATATTTATATATTTTAATTCATAATTCGTAATTCATAATTCGTAATTGATTGGTTATGGCAGGGGAAGAGAAGCATCATAAAGAAGAGCCGATAATAATAAAGAAGAAGCGTGCCCACGTGGCTCATGGGGCGCACGGGGGTGCGTGGAAGGTGGCGTATGCGGATTTTGTTACGGCGATGATGGCGTTTTTTATTGTGATGTGGATTTTGGGGCAGAGTGAGCAAATTAGAAAATCTGTTACTTCGTATTTTAAGGACCCGGGTGCTTTCAATTTTGTAACGGGTAAGAGGGCAGTGCCTATTGATTTGAATTTGAAGCCTTCGGGGGAGGGTGATGGTGAGGATGGTAAGGATAGTAGCAAGAAGGATGGTTTTGTTTTTTGGCTGAGTACGGAGCTGCAGGATTCGATTGTGAATAGGATTAGGGATAAGGCTATGAGGGACAGTAGTACGGCTGCGAGGAGGGTTGAAAAGATAAAGGAGGAGTTTGAGTCGTTTATGAAGGAACAGTTGGCGGCGAAGCCGGATATGAAGGATATACTGAGTTCGATAAAGATTGAGATGACTAAGGAGGGATTGAGAATAGAGTTGATTGAGTCGTCGGAGTCTATGTTTTTTGAGGTTGGGAGTGCTAATGTGAAGGAGAAGGCTAAGGAGTTGTTGGTTAAGCTTGCACAGGAAATCGGGAAGCTGCCGAACCAGGTGGATATCGAGGGACATACGGACAGCAGGAAGTATGCAGGGAAGGCTGTTTATTCGAATTGGGAGTTGTCATCGGACAGGGCGAATGCTTCGAGGAGGATACTGGAGTCAAACGGCTTTTGGGAAGGCCAGGTTGACAAGGTAACGGGTTTCGCGGACCGGAAGCTGAGGAATAATGGAAATCCTTTTGATATATCGAACAGGAGGGTTAGTATATTGGTGAAACAGATGTCGGCAAAGGATTTTATACCGGAAGAGTTCAAGAAGTAATTACGAATTACGAATTACGAATTACGAATGTCGGATATATGATTGAATATAAAATGTAATGTGTTGAGTGTTTGTTGTTGAATGCTGAATGTAAAATGCAAAATGAGGGAATGAAATTGGATAATATTTATAAATTCTAATTCGTAATTCGTAATTCGTAATTGATTGAGTATGGAAGAGTCAGTACCAATATTGCTTATAATTGAAGACAAGACGCTTGTGTTGTATTTGAAGGCTATCATTGCCAAATCATTTCCACAGGCACTGATTTTTGTTTCTGAGGACGGTTGGGACGGATGGGAGATAGTTGTTAATAATAAACCGAAGTTGATAATTTCGGATTTGAATATACCGGGAATGAATGGAATTCAAATCTGCAAAAAGCTTAGAGAAGTGAGTGAGTTTAAAGAAACTTATTTTATTATTTTAACTGCTATTGTGGAAAAAGCACAAAGGTCTCTTGCCTTGCAGGAAGGTGCCGATGATTTTATCAACAAGCCGTTCGTCGAAGAGGAATTAAAAACTAAGCTGGGTGTTGCATTCAGGATAATAGAACTGCAGAATAAAATGACAGACGATAGCCAGTTGGTTCATGATATAGCAGACCAGCTTCAGCAGGATATTAAAGATTTTCTGAATTTATCACTTAAATTTTGTCAGTCGAGATTTCCTGCTTCTTTGGAAATGTTTAGGCGCATCTCCGAGGCATCAAAGTGGATAGCAATTAGTTTTGGTGATATTGAAGAAGATGAGATTTATGATATTGAAACTGCCGCATTACTATCATATACAGGGAAAATTTTCTTACCCGATACAATGTTAAAAACACAGGTTCTTGTAGATGGTGTCCCTTCTAACAATTTAATGTACCAGGTTCCTGTTTTTGCCCATGAGATACTTTCTTCGGCGCGAATATTAAAACAGGCCGCAAAAATTTTATATCATATCCATGAAAATTTTGACGGGTCCGGTATTCCCGAACATATAAAATCATGGCAGATACCTATAGGTTCCAGGATAATCAGAGTAGCACTTGATTATGAGGAATTAAGGGCATTCAGGAAAATACCGCCGCAAACGATTATTGAGAAATTGCATACAGAATCCAAACGGCTTTATGACCAAAGGGTTGTTATATTGATGGAGCAATACATAGCCTCGAGGGGTGGTATTGAAGGCATTCTGAAAGAAAAAGCAATTATGCTGAATGAAATGCTGGAGGGTATGTCCCTGACCAGAGATGTATATACAAACTCTGGTATAAAAATAGTTTCTGCAGGTGCTGTTTTGAATGGGTCATTAATTGATAAAATTGTTGCTCATAACTCTTCCGACCCAATATTAGGACTGTTGTTTGTCAGAGAATAGATTTGAGTTTTGAATGTTGAGTGTTGAATGCAGAATGCAAAATGTAGAATGCAAATTGATGAATGAAATTGTTTATAAATTTAAATTCGTAATTCGTAATTCATAATTCGTAATTGATTTTACCAGTCATATCCAAGTGAAAACAGCCATGAAGGCTCAGACCATGCATAATAAAGGTTTCTCCATGCTACATCTATCTTTAATGGAATGCCAAGGAGATATAATCTGGTTCCGATTCCTGTACTCATTAATAAATGGTTTACTTTGATATTACCGTCAATATCTGTTGTTGTGGATTTAAAATCCGATAAATTTCCATACCAGGCTCCACCCATATCAAAAAAGAAACAGCCCTGAAAGTTCTGAATTAAAACCGGTATAGGCCCTGCTAAAAGAGCCCTGAATAAAGGAAAACGAAATTCAGCGTTTGTTAGAAAAAATTGTGAACCTTTACTTTCTCCGACAGCCCAACCACGCAATGGCATAGGGAAGTCCATAAAAGCAAAATCTTCTGGCTGGTCAAATGGGAAATACCCATTATACCATGAAGGATTTATCCAGTTTTCTGTTCCTCCGAGAAAGAAATTTCTCGGATTAGCTCCGAAGCTTTTCCCCGCAGCAGCACGAAGTGCCAGGCTCATATAATTTGTTACAGGAACATATTGCCTAAAATCACCTGTCAATGTTATAAAGCTAATTCCACTCGAAGATAGTTTAGGGCTGCCTTTTAAATCTATATTATACCTGCTTCCCTGATGAGGCCCAAAACCAGCCCAGAGAGTGTTATCATGAACATATTTTATTTCGGGTACGAATAACATTCTGGATAAATTACCATAACCTACTTCATAGATGTTTTCTTTTGTTACATTCATCCAACTTAATCCCCCCTCTACTCTATTGAAAAGGTCTAATGGATATGACGCATTTATTGCTAACCCCCAGTTCCTGAATCTATACCATGTATTAATATCGCTATAAGCATAAACGGCACTGTGATATGCCGTAAAAGAATAATCAATGATTGTGGGTAAATAAGAATATTGAACAAGGAATGAACTATTATTCAAGTCATTAAGGAAATATGCCTGAGCATAAATTTGATGGTCTCCAAGTACATCACTGAAAAGCATTTGTGCGGCTCCCTGAAAACCACTATATGTGTTGTACCATGGATTTCCTAATACAGCATCAGTCGAAAATTTTATTTTGTAGTCATGCACAGGAAAAATCTGGTCTTCGATATCAGAATATGAGTTTTCAAATTCAGTTTGAGTATCATTATTTATAACATCAGGATTTGCTTTCACAAGCTCCTGTCTGGAAAAATCAAGAACAAAATCACCGTAACTTGTCAAATGCTGTTCAGTTTGTGCTAAAGAGCCGGTTTTGTTAGTATCTGCCAATTCTTTCTGGATCTTATCCTTTTCTAATAACTGAGTTCTGAATTTTGTAATCGGCAACGTATCATTAGCAAGGTTTTTGTCGAATGGAAACCTAAATAAGAATATGTCATAACCCCCGCCGGTCAGGGAACTGAACAACAGCTTATTACCATCCTTAGAGAGTGACAACTGTGATATTGATGATAGTGAATTGGTCTTTGGTTTTGTTGCCCCCGTAAGAAGATTCATTTCATAAATATTTCCGATGCCGTTTTCGTCAGAGACATACAACATTTTGTTGCCGTCGGCTGATATGGCAATTGAAGTCTTATTATTTTTCGGACTATTTGTGATTCGTTTTATTTGTTTTGTTTCAATGTCTAAGGTGTAAATATCGGATTGTTTATAGTCATATTTCCACATTAAAAAATTATCATTGGTATAATTTATCGTTGCGTTTTCTCCTCTATCCGAAATAAAATAAATTTTTTTTGAATCATTAGGCCAGACTGGGTTTTTATCTGTAAAAACATCGTTTGTAAGGTTCTGAATCTTTTTTGTATCCATGTTATAGATATAAATATCTGTCTGTTCCCCTGGGCTTCCGATGAATGCGAGGTATTTACCATCGGGAGACCAGTTTACTGAGGTTATTGATTGAATTCCAAACTTGAGCTTATCATAATCGCCGTTTTTAGCATCAACAATATAAATTGCTTCTTCCCCACCGGATTTAGCAGATATAGCAAGGTGCGTTCCTTTTGGGTTCCATGAAATACCCGGGGTTAAAATGTTCAATTCTTCGAAATCCTGTTCCCTGAGTGAGGTAATCAGTTCATGCTTATCGTCTTTTTTGTCTAATGACCGAGTAAATACACCCAATAATCCCCCATCATCTGAAATATATGCCATTCTCTCACCATCGGGTGAAATAGCTGGGGATGAATTATAAAAATTATATTCCTTTTTGTGGTTTGTTATTCTTGATGAAAAAGTTTCAGCAGACTGAAATTTATCAATGTCGGGCCAATAATATTTTTTTAAATCCTTCTCCCATTGTTCTGAAAAATCTTCCAGCGATAAGTTAAAAGTACTTTGGAAAGTACTGTTTACATTACCTTGAATCCTGAGCCTGTTTATCAGGTCTGCAATTCTTTCCTTGCCATACTTTTCGGCAACGTACCAGTAAAAGGTCTGGCCACCGCGATAAGCCATGTATCCATTGAGGTTTTCCAAACCACCCGTTAAATTTTCACTCAAAGATATATCGCGCATAAACATGTCGGTTTGCTGGTCATACCCATATTGGCTCAGATATTCGGCAAGTCCTTCATTCATCCACAACGGTATCTGTCTTAAGTTCCCGCTTGTCATAGCGGACTGAAAAGTCCCACCGTAAAACATATCATTAAGAACCGCATGTACAAGTTCGTGATGTATCACGTGCCTGAATTGCTCCCAATCGCCCATATATGGCACTACCACACGATTCTTAAACAATTCTGTCACACCTCCGACACCTTCTGGTAAATATGAACCTATGACATTTGTCTGTTGAAATTCATTATGTGAGTTATAAACTATAAGCGGAACCCGCCTGTTAATACGGTATTTCAGAAATGATTGAATGGATTGCAGTGCTTTCTCCGCTTCCACTGCGGCGAAATGTGCAAGATAATTTGAATTATTATAGAAATATACGTCAAAGTTTTTTGTTTCCAGATATTTCCATTCAAAGCTTTGGTACTGAACCTTATTTATCCCAAATTGAGCATTTCCCCGTTGAGATAATAAAACAAATCCCAACATGATTATTATAAAATAAGTTACTTTTGATTTCATATATTCAGGTTCTAAATTATTACTAAATACAAATGACTAATTACTAATTTAAAATTTGAAAAATTATTTTTTATTAAATTTTTATCAATCATATAATTTTTCAGCTCCAAAATTAGCTATTCACTAAACTAATGACATAATTATATAAAAATTAGTTTTAATAAGCTATTACTTTATATATTACTTTAATTGAAAAAGTTTATAAAGACTTTTTGATGGACGGGTATGAGAAAATATGTTTTAATTATTTAGGAAAAAAAAGCTCCTGATTTTCAGGAGCTAATTATAAATTTTGATTATTTCATCATTGCTTTTATGCCTTTTTTGTCGAGTGTTTTCAAGGCTCTTGCAGTTGCTTTTATCGTAATAAATCTCTTTTCTTCGGGCAGCCATATACGTTTCTTTTGAAGATTCGGAAGAAACCTTCTCTTTGTTTTATTATGAGCATGGGAAACATTATTCCCAACTAATGCTACTGTTCCGGTTAATTCACAGCGTCGTGCCATTTCAATACCTTTAAAAAAAATAAATCTAACAAGACTACAAATTTATGATTTTTTCTTTTAACTACAAAATTCATTATGCTTGGTTTGCTAATTTAATATATAATTCTGGTCATTCTGAGCGAAGCGAAGAATCTAATATAAGTACTGTCGCAATTTTTAGGAGATTCTTCACTTCGTTCAGAATGACATGTACACCAATTTAGCAATTCCTTGTGCTTGAGACAGCAATAATCAAATTGAAGAAACGTTTCAAGCCAAACTATTTAATCAAATTAAGCGTTTTCTTTATAAAAGTGGGATTTATATGTCAAATAAAAAAGTATTGGTTGGAATGTCCGGCGGTGTTGATTCATCAGTGTCTGCGGCCTTGCTTCTCGAAGCAGGTTATGATGTTTCGGGCTTGACCATAACACCATTCAAAATAGATGATGATTGCCAGGTCAAACTCAGGGAAAGAAGTTGCTGCTCATTCAAAAGCGTAATTGATGCAAACGATGTTTGCAAAAAACTCGGAATTGAGCATTATCTCATTGACCTGACCGAAGCTTTCAGGAAAAACATTGTAGAGGATTTTGTCAATGAGTATTTAACTGGCAGAACGCCAAATCCTTGCGTTAAATGCAACCCTGCAATTAAATGGGGTGGTATGCTCGAAAAGGCTGATTCAATTGGTGCTGATTTTGTTGCTTCCGGGCATTATGCAAAAGTGAAGCAGGATAGCGACTCCGGGCGGTTTTATTTATCAAAAGGTGATGATAATAACAAAGACCAGTCCTATTTCCTTTGGAAAATGTCCCAGGAACAACTTTCAAGAACAATTTTTCCTTTAGGTGATTTGAATAAGAGGGAAACAAGGGAAATTGCAAGAAGGTTTGAATTGACTGTTCATAGTAAGGCAGATTCTCAGGAAGTTTGCTTTATTCCCGATAATAATTATCATGGTTTCCTGAAAAAGCAGTTGAATAAAGAAGGCAGGGTTATTCCTGAAGGTGACATTGTGTTTGATGGTAATATTATCGGAAAGCACTCAGGCTATCCTTTCTATACCATTGGCCAAAGGAAAGGCCTGGGGGTTTCACACAGTGTGCCGTTGTATGTAAAGAATATCATACCTGAAAAAAATATTGTTGTAGTTGGTCCAATTGAGGAATTGTTCAGTAAAAGCCTGATAGCCGAAGATATCAATTTGATGAAATATTCTCATCTATCGGATGATAAGGCTTATCAGGTAAAAATCCGATACAAAGACATTGGAGCCGACGCAAACTGCAAATTAACCGATGACGGGAAAATGCTGATTAATTTCCTTAGTAACAGAAGAGCAATTACACCCGGACAGACTGTTGTGATATACAAGGGTAATGACATTGTAGCCGGCGGCATTATAAAAAGTTGGGAAGGGAATTAATTGTTGGAACAGAACATTGTTCTGTCCTTACATGGTGAATTGTGAAAAACAATTAATAAAATTTCTAACTATGTATCCATGGTAACTATAAATTTGTGAGTCTTCTGTATTCATTTAACATAATTTCGACATTTTTCTTCCAAGAAAATTCTCTGGTAATAAATTTCCTGGCATTTTTTCCAAGAGATTTTGTGTATAAGGGATTTTTTATAAGGAATAAAATATTTTTTATAAAACTATCTTTATCTTCAGATAAAATAAGTCCATCTTCAGGCTTTGCATTTATTCCTTCTGCGGCAAGCGGGGTTGCCACAACCGGAAGTTCCATTGCCATAGCTTCGAGAATCTTGATTCTGATTCCTCCTCCGACAAACAATGGTGCAATATAAATAGCTGATTCATTCAAATAGGGTTGAACCTGGGCAACATACCCCAGGGGTTTTACACCAATTCCTGAATATTTCGATAACCATTTCGGCTGGCCTTTGCCGATTAAATTTAAAGTAATATCAGGATTTATTTTTCTTAAATCCGGCATAACCTGCTCGATAAACCATTTAAGAGCTTCGATGTTATGTATCCACTGATATGTTGTTGCTAATATTAATTGATTTGGATTTCTATTAATATCCGGTGAGGACTTCCATTCATCAGGATTTACTCCTGCACTGGCAACTACATAATTACCTTCAGGTGCTAATTCCATGGCTCTCTGCTTATCGGGTTCAGTAATAGGAAAACATACATCCATCTTTGAGTATATTTTTGTTTCTTCATTCCTAAGGAAATAAGTCTGTTGTTCAACATATAATCTTTTCGGATTGTAACGTTTTAAATTTTCAGCATACCTTTTCCAAATTACCCATTCTATATTATGCAGACGCAGTCCTGCAGGGATATTACTTGTTTTTTTAACAAAAAGAGCTAATCGAGCCATGCAGGAATGGTCTGCATGAACAACATCAAATTTCTTTTCTTGTATTAGTTTTGAAATGTAATTTAATATTTTTTCATTTATGTGTTTTTCAATATAAATGGATTGATAATTAACAAAGGTTTTTATTATTCTGTAAAATGAATTTTTTGTCGAGTGCTCCAGAAGTTTAATATCTGCATAATTTTTTCCTTCCTCCAAAGCCTCGGGTGTTACTTTATTTCGAATGTTATCTTGAAATGAAAAAAAAGTTACTTCCGCCCCCTGATTAGAAAATTCTTTAAGAATATTAGCAATCCCGATTTTACCTCCATCGTCTGCCGGGAAGGGAAATCTTGGGGCAATCTGTAATATCCTTATTTTTTTAGCCATCTTCTGATTTTATTTGAAAATATCTGCCTGAAGTACCTCATTTGTGTATGGAAAACAGTTACTCCAAGAGTTATATCTTTAATTTTATCTTTTGGAATAACGTTCCTTTCATTTCTTATTGTGTAAAAAATTACAGAAATCATACCAAACATTCCTTCCAAAATGGCTGACAATGGCAGCCGTGATATAATAGCAAGAAAAATCTGAAAGAAAAATATTTCGGTTGACCTCAGCCATGCCCTGAAAAAAGGGAAATATCTCCAGTTATATCTTATATGCTGTTTAGATGCCATCACCCATCGGTTAGGATTATCCCTGTCCTGAGGCGAGGCATAATGCAAGGTTCGTATGGTTGGAAAGTATCTAACGTTGAAACCTGCAACAATTGCCCTCGTGCAGAAATCAAGCTCCTCAAATCCAAACTCCCAAAACCCGCCTATTGTGTCGAAAACTTTTCTTTTGATTGCCGCACCTGTACCGGGAAAAAAATTAGCCTTGAATCCGTCTTCAGGCATTTTGTTCTTATCAATTTTCAATGGATACCAATCCCAGGGTTCGCTGTTCTTTTTGACCTCAATATCCTCGGTCGCTATTATATCAATATGCGGATTAGCCCTGAAAATCTCTACGACCCGTTCAAATGTGCCTTCACTTTCGGGATGTGAATCACTGTCAGTCCTCCATATTATATCACCTGATGACATCTCGACACCAATGTTGATTGTTCTTATATCAAAATTGTCAGGCAGCCACAAATACTTAACCATTGGGTATTCAATCGGAATAATTTCCCGTGTCCCGTCTGTCGAGGCATTATCTACCACAATGATTTCTTTGTCGGGATATGTTTGTTTCATGTAGCCGTTGATGCAGACTCTAAGGTCATCAATCCTGTTCCTTGTAACAATAACGACACTTATTTTCATTCGCTAAATTTAAGCTTAATATTAAAAACTTTTTGAAAATAACAAAAGTTCAAATATATTAAATTTTAATTGATTGTTTAATTCTTAAAACTTATGAGACTGATGAAGCATAAGGGAAGACATCATTACAAAAATATAGTGGATAAACTATATTTGGAAACCAAACCAAATCTGAAAATACCTATTCTTCCCGGGATGTTGTTTCTTGTGGTCATGCTCTCCGGTGTCATTGGTTATTCCATATTATGGAAAGATTTAAATGTATCACCCTACCAGTCTAACACCCTACCAGTCTAACACCCTAACTACAAATGTTCTTGCATTCTATATAACAGTATTTTTTATACAGATTGTTTTACTTGGAACAAAAAATCAATTGAAAAATTTCGAGCAAATTATTCTTGAAAAATAGTTTTACCATAATTTTCCCCATTTATAAGATGGAGATTTTTTTTCATTTAACTCATTTTACTCTTAAGCTATTATTTCTCTTTAAAATAATTTTTAATTAATCCCGGATTATTCATTGAAAAATAAATTATATGCGAAAGGTAAGTATAGCACGGTCATTCTGAGGAGTGTAGCGACGAAGAATCTCTTACAATGGTGTGAGATGCTTCGACTTCGCTCAGCATGACATTATTAAGATTTTCTTGCATTTCTAATGAATAATTTTTAATTAATTAAATCTTTTTAAATTTTTTTCATTGAAAATTCAATGAAAATTGTAAAATTGAAAATTGAAAATTTAATTCTTATATAAATACTCTTATGTTGTTTAACATGTGTTATCTAACCATAAATATATTCTGGTTTATGAAACCCTCTTGAACGAGCATAATTCACGTGATTTTCATAATCCACTTTTGAGAGGTATTCATTCAAAAGTGTAAAACCGGGTGCTTTGTAACAAGGCCTGTATTGCTCCATTAAGTTGAGATAGGTTTGAGTGCCTAAGTTATCGGCAATAAAATCTATTATCATGTCGGTATCTGACTGATTATTGGGCAGTATAAGATGCCTTATGAGTAAGCCTCGCCTTGCAACGCCATTTTTTACAACTAAATCACCTACCTGCCTGTGCATTTCGAGAACGGCTTTGGAAGCATATTCAAAATAATCATAAGAGTTTGTGTAAAGCTTGCTTTTTTCGGGGCTGAAGAATTTAAGGTCAGGCATGTATATATCAATCAACCCTTCAAGCAATCTCAATGTCTCGATTTTTTCGTATCCGCTGGTGTTATAAACGATTGGAATTGTTAATCCCAAATCCTTTGCCTCGAGTAATGATGAAATTATCTGTGGAACAAAATGCGTAGGTGTTACAAGATTTATATTGGAACATCCGGCATTTTGGAGCTTTAGCATTATTTCAGTTAATTCGCGTTCACCGACAAAAAATCCTTCACCATAATGACTAATCTCGGAATTCTGGCAAAACAGGCAGAGAAGGCTGCAACCCGAAAAAAAGATTGTCCCGGATGCTGTCATACCCACAATTTCGGGTTCTTCGCCATAATGAGGCCCAAAGGATGAAATTTTCATTTCCCTACCCATCGTACAAATACCGCTGTCATCAACGTATCTGTTTGTCTTGCAATTTCGAGGGCAGAGAGTGCAATTTTCTAAAATATCAAAAGCTAAATCAAGTTCATTAACAGTCAACATAATTTATTTCATATTGTTAAACTCACTCTTCGATAAACTCACTCTTCGATAAACTCAGAGTGACAGTATAATTGTCATACTGAGTTCTTGACCACCGCCGATGCGATGTTAAAACAAACATAAGACAAGTTAGAATCAGTCCTTATATATTATTTGAATAGCTACTATTTTTAAATAGTGGGAATAAATAGCCCTCACATATTAGGATTTATCCCCTAATAAAAATAAGTGATTAAAGTCGTAATCATGGGACCAACCTCCACTATCTAAAGATAGTGGCTATTCATCTAATATAAAATGATATCACTCATTGTTTATAAGTTTATACAATCCTATAAAATCTTCCGTTGTAAGTTCTTCTGCTCTCTTCTTAAAATATTTATCATTGTTTTCAAAAATAAATTTACTGATTTTTTCTTTATCTGATTTGAATTTTTTTTTGAAAACATTCATTAAACTGTTTCTCAGGGTTTTTCTTCTTTGGTTGAAGGCAGTACGAACGATTACCATCACATTTCTGAAATATTGAACTTCTATTGTTTTGTTAAATGTCATCTCGATTACCGTAGAAGTTACATCCGGCCTCGGATGAAAACATGTTGGTGGAACATCAAATAATGATTTACAATTTCCGACAAGCTCCATTGCTATTGTTAAAATACCATATTCCTTAGTTCTTGGATTGGCGGTCAACCGTTGTGCAACTTCCTTTTGAATCATTAGAATTGCATTCTTTATATTTTTGGATTGATGAAAGAGCCAAAAAAATATTTCACTCGATATTTTATAAGGAATGTTTCCGGCAATGAGAAATTTATAACTTTTCGGAAGATTATGTTTTTGAATCAGTTCTGAAAGGCCGATTTGCAAAATATCCTGATTAAGCAAAATAAAATTTGGAAATGTTTTTTTTGGAAATATTTTACTTAAAATTTCAATAGCTGGCCAGTCAATTTCGGTTCCTATTAATGTTGATTTTTTTTCAAGTAGGTATTTTGTCAGAGAGCCTGTACCACAGCCTATTTCAATAATATAGTCATCTTCGTTCGAATGTATCGAAGAGGCAATTTTTTTTGCTATGTTTTGGTCAATCAAAAAATTCTGGCTAAACAGTTTCTTCGGTTTGAAATAATATTCCGACTGTTTATTCATAATCCTGGAAAAAGTTCATTAAAAGTTTTTGATATTATCTCTTGCGTTTCTTCAAGAGATTGAGATACTATTTTTGTATCGGAAACAACGGGCATAAAACTTGTATCGCCGTTCCAGCGGGGAACGATATGAAAATGTATATGCCCGGGTATGCCCGCTCCTGCTACTCTCCCTTGATTAACTCCTATATTATACCCGTGAGGCTTGCTGATATGCTCGAGGACTTTTATTGATTCTTTGATTGTCTTTATTAAGGCATATATTTCATCGTCTTCCAATTCTTCAATGTTTGCTATATGCCTGGCAGGAGCAACCATAATGTGTCCGCCGTTATATGGGAATTTATTTAAAATGACAAAACATTTTTCCCTGCGGCTGACAATCAGCATTTCTTTTTCTTTGCCTTCAGCATTCAGAGCATCGCAGAAAATACACGTTTTTTCATGTTCACGGCAATCTTTTTCATCCTTGAAAGATTGAATATATTTCGACCGCCATGGTGACCATAGAATATCCATTTCAACCTCTTTTTTCAGAAAATGTTCTTTTCTTATGCTACAATTTAATTCAGTCCCGGAATTAATGAAAATTTCTTTTGTAGATATAATTAAAAAAAACGCTTGCCTTTTCTCGAAGCAAGCGTCTTTTATTTAAATTATAAAATTTAAAATTCGTAATTCATAATTCGTAATTCGTAATTATTACAGCGCCCATCTCACATCAACGCCAATCTGTATTGCATTAACCCACCAGTCATCCTTACTCGTTACTTTTAATATACCGAGATTATAATAAACTGCAGGCACGATATACATTTGAGTTCCTGTTATGATTTCATACTGTATTCCGACTTTCAAACCAAGTCTTAATGGATTTGCCTCTTTGATCGGACCGTCCTGAATTAAAATAGTTCTGTCATTTTCAATTAGTTTCCATCCTTTCGATATCCATAAGTCAATTTCTTCTTGTGTTATCGGTCCCCTAAATTGGGCATTCAATGGGTCTCCGATAAGTTTGTAGGTTTGATAAATCTTTGTTGATATCGGAAAATCGAATGTTGGGCCAATAGTAATACCAAGTGGAACTTTTGGAATAGGATTTAATTTATAGCACACTTCTGCTGTGAGCAAATTATAAGTAACTTCAGCTTCATGCTTTGTCGATGTCCTGATAGGTATTAAACATGTTTCACAAAAGGGATCTCTTACGAGAGTCGGATAGTCATCCTGTTCTCTTTCCATAAAAGCCGGCATAGAATTAAATAGTATTCTTCCTATAATGGATGATTGGGAAGCCTTGACATCGCCGAGCAAATATTCAAAGGAAATTCCTGCATAAAACCCATTAGAACCACCACTTTCAAACGGCTTGCAAAGTTGCGTCGGGTCTTCAAAAGTTAATAGGTCAACTGTGTGCATTGTTTTATTATATCCAATAACAGGACCAACATATATGGGCTTGGATTTTTCTACAGGAACAAGTGGATTGTCTATATCTGGTTGTACTGTAGTACAAGCAGTTATAATTAAAAATAATAAAAATACAATAATAGTACCTGTGAGTAAACGAACCTTCATAGTTTACACCTCAATAACAATATTTTATAAACATTATATTTTTTGCCATTACTGAATTTTGAATCGTTAGGAAATAAATCCCATTTGTAAATAGACTAAATTCAAATATACGTGAATGTATTCCTTTTTTCAAAAATAAATTTTCCGATTCAAAACATTTTTTTCCTAATTTATCATAAACCGTAAAATTAACCCAATCATCATTACCCATAATAAAGATGAGATTGATGTCATCAGTTACGGGATTTGGCAACAGCCTGACATCATACAGCGGGCTTTCAACTAATATTACATGCCTCAATTGAAACATGCAAACATTTTTTAATTCCACAATAAAATCTGTCGAATCCGGCTCGTAACATGGCTCAGCCATTGCCTTCGCATTCACTTCATATTTTATTTCATCGCCTAAAAGAACGAGTAAATCAAGATTTACAGACCAACTGCAGGGTTCCTCAATCAATACTTTTTCTTTGCTTCTGACAACTATTTTATCAGAATCCTGCATAACATTTGCATTGTATTTACTAACCCCTTTTGTGTTGAATATCAAAATATCAAAATTTTTTCTAATTAAAAATAAATTTTTTTGTTTTGTGGATAACTGTAATTCAAAATCTATGGGAATTTCGGTTGGTTTTGAGATGTTTCCTGCCAATTCCAGACTGATTTCATTTCCCGGTTCTACCCCTAAGTTATTACAATCCTTTATGGTTATAGGATTTTTTTCAGGAACAACAAAAAATTCTTTTTCAATTGTGATGCTGTCATTAAAATTTGATGAAATTTTTATTCTTCCTGTTCGGTTGCGGAAGGGTTGAACATATATTGAAAATTTTCTCACTGAATCCGGTGGGATGATTATCGGTAAAGATAGTGAGTCATAAAAATATGCTTCGATGCTGTCTGCCTGAATTGTGATTGATTGTAAAACCAGGTTAACATTTCCATCATTGCTGATGCTTATACTTGCAGTATCTTTTATGCAGGGAAAATATCTTCCTGTCAAATCGGCATTGATGACCGGTTTTATTGTATCTACAGAAACAGACGTGCCTGAAATTTTAAAGTATGATTTCTCTCTAATGAATGACGGAGCGGCATCATGAGTCAGTTCTACTGTCATCTCATGATGGCCTATTCTTTGCGGCTTGAATTGAATAGCTAATGAAAACAGGGTGTCACCAGCTAATGGATTGATTATGAGATTCCTGAATAAATTATAATCGAATTTGAATGAACTGCTGTCACCGGAAAAATATTTTGCCGAGTCAATTGTGAGTTTTTCATTACCAAAGGATTTGATGACGGCGGCAATTGTATCTCGTTTCGAAAAAACTTTCGTTGTATCAAATGCAACATCTATTGTCGAAATTTGCGGGACTGTGCCTCTTCCCATCAGTTCAACGGTAACAGGTTCATGATATTTCCAGTCAACTTTGAATCGAGTGTTCAAATGATAATAAAGTGTATCGAATGGATTAAAACTTGTATTGATAGAAATTGTATCTCCGGGCAAAAGATTAAAATCCATAGCCGAAAATGCTGTTGTATCGAAGCCATCGGTTGAATCTATATAATTATTAAATTTAAGATTGCATTTATAATTGCCGCTATTTATAAAATAAATTGTTGTATCATTTTTTGTTTGTATTCGTCTCCTTTCCCAGTCAACTACTATTGAATTTATATGAGGTGCCGCACCGCTTCCGGTAACTGTTAATGAATTTGGTATTGACCGGCCGTTTGCTCCTCTCTGTTGGGTAAGATAATCTATCAATGAATCGGGAGTGAAGCAAACATTGATTTTTAGTGAGTCTCCGACGTCAGTTATTATTGGAAAAATTGATGTTGTGTCAAATCTGAATACCTGAGAAAACTGAATAGATACAAGAGAATCGAGCCTGACGGGCAGATTTCCATTATTAACAATATACACATCGGCACATGCAGTATCGCCAATTCTCACTTTCCCAAAATCATATCCTTTAGCTTGTAAGTTTGGTGAATCTGTTGTTCCATAAATTGGTATGTATTTATATCTTTCACATTCGAAAGCAACCAGAATATTTGCAGACAGGGATGTAAGATTTGAATCAGGTTTAAAACAAACATCACAAAATACCGTATCACCGGAAACTAAAAAATATGGCATCGAAAAGTATGGTTTTACACTTAACCTCGTATCACTTATGATATTGATTGAATCAATCCTGACAGTGTCTGATGAATTATTAATTATCGGAATTGTTACACAGGAAGAATCATTTATATTAACAATGCCAAAATCTACATTATTCGGTATTTCAATATCTAATCCATAATAGAAAAACCTATACTCCTTTTTGTTATTGTTTTTATCATATATCAGCAGAACGAATTGGCCATCAGAAGTTGGGTCAAGCGGTTGTGCTGTGAAATTAACACTTGACGAGGTATCGGTATAGGGTTCTATCTGCCATTCATAATTAAAAGTGAGGTCTTTATCAACATATAAAAAACTTATCCCCGAATTGATAGAATCAATAGTTTCAGTAACTCTGCCTCTTAACCTGCCGCAATTTTCATTAATTGTTACTGTTGGGGGTATCGAATCATTTTTATATGGATTGTTTAAAGATGAGCCGAGAGTCATTCCGTATGAATCGGCAAAACCTGTACCATATAATATACCCGAAAATTTTCCATCGAGGCAATAAATTTCATGCACCCCTTCATTAAGATTGATTCTTTCCCAATTATATTGAGTTCCCGGTACATTCTGTACCTGGATCATCGGGTTTGAATCTTTAACATTAATACCATCGAGTATTAGAGTGGGTATAGCTTTTTGTTCACATACAATATAGATATAGTGGTCATTGAATTGTGTTGGATTATTCGGTGTATTTCCCACCGTTTGAAATATTATCCTGTTGACAAATTGTTCGACAGGAGGAAGTATAACCAGGCAAGGGTCGTATGTTCTATCAGGGTCATTACCAAACCTGTGCCGCATGAATTGTCCAATCTGAACGGGTTTGTTTGACCGCCAGGCAGTCGGCTCAAATGCATCCCATATACTTGCTGAAACTCCCGGAGCATCGAGAACAATTGTGTGCTCTCCATATGGATTTCTATATGTGATGAATGTATTATCAAAAATTGCTGTTAATTTGAATAAATCTCCATCGGGATTTGTATCGAATGGAACAGAAATAAATTCCTTACCCCACGAATTTGTAGGCATAAGCATTTCGCAAAGATGGTCCTTGTCGTTAGAAGGCCAGTCGTTCTGCGGTATAGCTGTTCTTACGTGGCCAGATAAAACTCCGATGGGTTTGTTGCTCCTTACAATTGTTCCTGTTAAATCGGCATTACCTCTCGTTGCCGGATAAGATTGAACAAGATAACAGTCACCTTTATTTAAAGTTTGTTCGTACTTAATAAAAGTCTGCTTACCTCCTCTTGTTATTGCTTTTGGCTGAAATTCAATTGTTGTATTGTCATAAGCTGCCATTACCATGAATTCACTCAAACGTGGAATTATGTTTGATGAATCAAGATCATATGGGCCAAGCTCTGTTTTATACTGGTCATTTGGCATTGATATTATTACATATTCATTTCCCCAATAATTAACCGGAATTGCTGCATAAGCGTCGCTTGTTGTATATTGACTGTTGAAGGCATAAACAGTAATAGGTACATCCGAAATTATTTCAACTGAAACTTGCTGGTTCACCTCAGATTGCCTGTTTTCAACATAAATTGGCAGGTCTAAATGAAAAACTTGTTTTGGGTTTATCCTGTACAATTTTTCCGTTTGTCCCGGGACCCGGACCTTAACTTCAGCCGAATATGATGAGGTTATAAATAATTGCAGCACTAAACCGCTTTGAGTTATCTCAATTTCATTCTGCATGAAGCCTATCAGAAAGTGGGTCCCTTCGTAGGAAGAACGGTCTTCTCCTTTCGCTATTATCAAGGATAACAGCAGAAAAACAAATATATATTTATGCTTAAATTTCACCCACTCCCTGTAAAATAACCATTTCAATATATTTAAACGTATAAAGTTAAATCTTTATTTGTTCATTTCAAAAATATATTAATAATTTTTATACCTTAATTCAGGTGTAGGGGCAGAAAATATTCTGCCCCTGCAGAAAATATTCTGTCCCTGCAGAAAATATTCTGCCCCTAAGGTATATAAATTCTATAAAAACTTAACACTCAACACTCAAAACTTATTTAGGCATTTCTCTTTTCTTAGGTTTCTTATCTGACCACCTGAAATTTGGCAGAAATATTTTAAGTGGGTCAGCTTCAAACATAATCAGCGGAAAATATTCACCCTGAATTCCTCCCAGCCAAAGAATTGAATACACTTTTCCTAAATCAAAATCAATGATAATTGAATCCGAACTGTTTCTTGCGGCTCCTTCATCCGAATCGGTACCGCTTGAGAAATACAGGCTTTTTGCATTTCCATAAGATTCGATTTTCCTTATTGTGTCTTGTTCGATGTTAATTCTTATGTCCTCACCTGTGATTTGGTTTATCCTGTTTATATTGATTGAGTCATCCCTCGTAGCGGCGAGCGCATCACCGTATGCAAGTATGGCTCTCAACTTCCTTTCTGGAATTGATATTGAAATCGAATCGGCATGAAGCTGAGTGGAATCATACCATACAATTGGTTTTCCCATCAGATTAATTACCTCGTCTTGTTTCATGTAAATTGAAAATTGTGCTATGGCTGCGGAATTACCCTTGTTCATTTCAACATTATTTGTAAAAATATATATTTCAGCATCCAAATTTCTATAGGCTTCCATTGTATCGGAGGAAATGCTTAATGTATCAAATTCATATTTCACAACCTCACCGCTGTCTGTTAAAAAGGGCTGAGACTCATTAAAAGTTGATGACAGTTCTACAGTTTTTATGGTATCAATCTGATAAAGTACTGGTTTCCCATAAGCCTTAGTGTATCTGTCTTTCGAAAGATTTATTACTGTGTCTCCGGTAAGAATAACATTTGAGAATTTTCCTTTTACAACAACATTACCATAAGCAAAGCTGTTCCGGTTGTTTCTGTCGAATGTAACTTTCTTCGCTGTGATTGTTGCAGAATCATCCTCCACTATAACATTTTCATCGAAATCTGCTATTTCAGTCTTTCTTGAGTATTTTCCAAATTTTGCTTTAAGAGTTGATTTTCCATCCAACATAGTAACATTTTTTTCAAAATCGGCAATTAGTGTTTCAGTAGAATATTTCCCGAAATCAGCAAATAGAGTAATTTCCTTGTCTTTGAGTTCAACACCTCCATCTGAGACCGCAATTCTCGTATTACCATTATAATTTATATGCGGAGCTTTCAGAACCATGTCACTTTGTGTAATTATAACATTACCGGTTAAATCTGCAATGTTCAGGTCCATATAATGAATTGCCTTGTCACTTCTTACAGTAACATTCCCTTGTGTCAGAACAACATTCCCGTTAAATTCCCTTACCGAACCATTTGCAGTTGGATAACCAAACATACTATCAGCGTTTCTCAGTACAATTGGCGCCTCTTGCTTTCCAGCCTCCTGGCAAATAAGAATAGTTGGAAGCATAACAATAAAAATCCAAATTATTATTTTTAAAATCCTATTTCCCATTTCTCATATCCAAGAAATTTTAAATCCTAAAATCCTCTAATCCTTAAATCTTATTCCATTTTGTGTTGTAGATGACGTAATTTTCATAATCAAAGCATACAAAAATAACCTTTTCGATTGTATTGTCATTTTTCAAGAAATCCATAACAGTATTAACAGCTATTTCTGCGGCCTCTTCTTTTGGATATTCATAAATACCTGTGCTGATATTAGGGAATGCTAATGTTTTAACTTTATTCTCTAAAGCAAGTTTGAGACTGTTTATATAGGCATAAGATAGAAGTTCCGGTTCATTGTGCTCGCCATCCCGATATACCGGCCCAACAGTATGAATAACAAATTTAGAAGGCATATTTCCTGCACTTGTAATTACAGCATTACCTGTCGGGCAATTGCCGTTTCTTTTTACCATTTCTTTACATTCCGCCAGAAGCTTTGGCCCTGCGGCTCTATGTATAGCTCCGTCAACACCGCCGCCACCCATCAATGATGAATTAGCCGCATTAACAACAGCATCAACCTTAAGTTTAGTGATATCACCTTGTACTACTTCAATTCTATCTTTTATCATAATTCATCTATAAGTATATAAGTCGTAAGTCATTAGTCATTAGTCGTAAGTCATTAGTCGTAAGTCATTAGTCATTAGTCGTAAGTCATTAGTCATTAGTCGTAAGTCATTAATCTTTAGTCTAATGTAAAAAAAAATTATTTATATATTTTTTTATTGTTTTTTAATTGATTTTATTAGTCCACTGATTATTTTACTTAATTCTGTGCATTTATTGATAAATTCTTCAGCTTGTTCATTATTAATATAATCTAATTTCTTAGACAAGTACAGCATTGATTTTACTTCGCTACATGAACCTTTTGCAATAAATAAAAACCTCGAAAAATCAGTATCAGTATTTCTCTCAAAACCTTCTGCTATATTGTTAGATATTGAAACAACTGCTCTTAATATTTGGACTTTAAAACTATAATCTCTTATATTAGCAAAAGCTTTATATAGGATAATAGCTAAATCCTGAGCCTTCTGCCATGCAATTATATCTTCAAACCTTTTAATTATCATATAATAACAAATCCTTATTTTCCATGGTAAACTATTTCCTCATCATTCATAGATCCTTGGTTTTTTCCATTCATATTCTTTAAAAACCCTCTAACTTTCGACTACCGACTTTCTACTTTCAACTACCGACTTTTGACTTATGACTTTCGACTACCGACATTCAACTTCCAACTTTTGACTTATGACTTTCGACTACCGACTTTCTACTTCCGACTTCCGACTTCCGACTTATGACTTTCGACTAACAACTTTCGACTACCGACTTTTGACTTTCGACTTCCGACTTATGACTTTCGACTAACAACTTTCGACTACCGACTTTTGACTTTCGACTACCGACATTCAACTTCCAACTTCCAACTTTCAACTACCGACTACCGACTTCCGACTTCCGACTTATGACTTTCGACTAACAACTTTCGACTTCCGACTTTTGACTTATGACTTTCGACTTTCGACTAACAACTTTCGACTATCAACTTATTTCAATTTTCCGTCATCAAATACAATTCCCTTTTGTCCTTTCAATAAAGGAATTCCTTCTATAATTCGCGGGTCTGTATAAGTATCAGAGCCATTTCCAATGTCGAGCAAAATGCCGAGCGAACCTGCTTTTCTCGTTGGCTGTTGCCTTCCTCCGCCTTGGCTGAATGTTGTATCATTTTTATTCATGATATACATATCATTTCCCTGTTTATCAAAAAGGTAAGCAAAAGCAACAGTCAAAGCCGAACCCTGGCTGCTGGTAAAACCTCTGTATGTGTCATCACCTTCAAGGTCTTCGAGACAACCGGCAGACCAGTCATGTGCATTTCCTTGTTCAAGTCCGGCATAAGCATCGTACATATCATTTCCTTCGTCATCCAGCAATGCTCCAAAAGATAAATGAATGCCGCTCCCCTGGGAGTATTGTCCCGCAGTGTATCTGTCACACCCTTTTCTGTCATGTAGAATCCCGAGAGCATACCAATAACTTCCACCCTGCGAGAAAAAGTCGGAATTATAGACATCATGTCCATTGTAATCTGTCAGAATCCCTATACCCCCGTCAGTACCTAAACCAAGAGACCAGGGTCGCATTCCAAAACCGAAACCCTGAGACATTGACAGGTGGGCTCTTTTCGGGTCACGTGAATCCGGAATTTTCCAACCTGCTTTGTAGGAATCGTTTCCATTGTATTCCATTATTACTCCGATTCCTTTTATATAACCAAATCCCTGCGAGTACACATCTGCTATGTAATTATCATTTCCGAAAGCATCGAACAGAAGCCCGATTCCGAGACAGGCAGCACCCTGCGAACACCAATGAGATGTATATAAATCGTTACCGTTGAAATCGGCGAGAATTCCTGCTCCAAGCAATCCTGAGCCTTGTGAAAAATAATTACACCTGTATGTATCATCACCTTCAACATCAAAAAGAATATCAATACAACCAATACCACTGCCTTGCCCGGTATTGGATGAATATGTGTCATTTCCTTCCATATCAGCAATATATCTGAATGAACCATGTGGAACAGGCTCAGTTTCATAAATATCATTTCCACCGGCATCAATGATTAAATTGAAATTTTCTGTATAGATGTTCGCTCCTTTACCTCCAATAATATATTTCTTATTTCCATCTACCCAGAAATAAAGTATTTCACCTTTTACACCGGGAATAACATAATAATTTTTGGAATACTCTTTCAAAGGAAGATTTTCAGTAAGCTCAAGAAGCCAGCTTTTATCAATCAATGCAGATAATTTTATTAATCCTGAAATCATTGATTTCAAATCTACCTGATTAGCTTTCTTAAATACTCCCGCTAATTTTTGCTCATAATCATTCCTGTTCTTTTTTCTATCAGGTTCATTCTTAGCATTTTCGTTCTCTGTTTCATAGTTGCTATCACTCTGCAAGAGTTTGAGCAGTTCATTTGTGATTTGCTCAATCTCCCCTTTTATAGGATTATAAGCCTTGTCAAGGTCTGCCTGTACAACTGCTAAATAATTATTGAGTTCGTTAATGTTTGAAGGCTTCTTTTCAGCTAATCCCGGATTAACAATTACGTCGAGATGTTTTGCAATTCTGCTGACAACCGATGGAAAACCTTCATTTGTTTCGGAATTATTATATGCATCCCAAAGGTCATTGACAATGAATCGTGAATATGCACCAATCCTCGTTGGATAGCGGTGGAGATAAGTAATTGCATTTAGCCTCCACGGATTTAAATTATCTGAAAAAGGAACTTTGTTATAATCTGATATCGAAGCTTCAGCCATTTGTTTTTTAATTGCATCTACCCATTCATTTAATTTGAAATCATTGATTTGTTTTTGCAGCCATGAATCTTTTATAACTTCGCCAATACCGGGATTTGTATAAGGAAGAGGTGATGTTTTTATGGCTATAAGCTTAACAGGAATTTCAATTGCTGAATTATTTCGAAGAACTGAAATATTTATAACATCACCCTCTTTTTTCGTTAGTGTGTAATACTCTAAAAAGTCGTCGCCCCTTGATGACGAATCATAAATAGGCTTTCCTTCAAGATATATTAAAGTATCGTCAATGAATAGCCCTGCTTCGTCTGCAGAGGTGTGCGGTATAATATGCCAAATTCTGTAAGCATATTTTATCTTGAAATTGTCTGCAATTTCTGAATTCGAATCAATTGCGATTTCGTTGCTATAATGTCCTAATCTCAGCTTTGGTGTTTCAATCCGTCCATTGTACATATCCAAATCAAACAAATTAAGAGTTTGCTCAATCAATGAGTCAACTGGTAATGATTCTGCCGTTGATGATATAACGAACAATAAGAAAATAGGGAATAATTTTTTCATAATAATATCACGATTTATTTTAATTAATTTCTTTCAACTGACGACTTTCGACTTTCGATTTTGACTTTCGACTTTCGACTTTCGACTTTCGATTTTGACTTTCGATTTTGACTTTCGA
>MHAY01000088.1:0-23266 GCA_001804705.1 Ignavibacteria bacterium RIFOXYC2_FULL_35_21 | reverse complement strand
TTGACTTTCGACTTTCGACTTTCGATTTTGACTTTCGACTTTCGACTTTCGATTTTGACTTTCGACTTTCGACTACCGACTTTCGACTTTCGATTTCGACTTTCGATTTTGACTTTCGACTTTCGATTTTGACTTTCGACTTTCGACTTTCGATTTCGACTTTCGACTTTCGATTTTGACTTTCGACTTTCGACTAAAGACTTTCGACTAAAGACTTTCGACTTTCGACTTTCGACTAAAGACTTTCGACTAAAGACTTTCGACTTTCGACCATTATTTTCAAATTTTTCAGGGCACGCTCCAAATCAGGACCCATAAAGCTGTCCATATAAAAATAACTGAATATTTTTGCAATTGGATTCCAACCGGCGTTACCTTTGACTTCCCATTTAATTTCAGTTCCGAAATTATTTTGTTTTAAGAGAAATTGTCCCTTCGAAATATTATCTTCAAAATTCAATTGATATTCAATAAAACCGAACTCTATACTTTTGGTAATTTTTATATTTCCCTTACCCATTCTTTTTGAAGACCAGTATTGTATTGAACCTGTGCCCGTTTCAGGTCCTTTGTATGAAAATTTAATTGTCGAATCCTGCTTACTTGTCCATGTTGACCATTCCTGCCATAATCTCAGATTATTAATATATCGGAAAACAATCTGTTTGTCGGCTGTTATCCTGATTTTTCGTTCGACATTGTATTCTGACGGAAGAAAAAAGGAATATAGAAATACTGATATAACCAATGCAGCAAAAATTAGTGCGATTGTTCTGATGACTTTCATATTTTATTTCTGATTTTTGTGATTAAATCAAGAATTAATTTAAGTGAAAAATTGCTTTGAAAAAACAGTAGGGGCAGAATATTTTCTGCCTTATAACAATTTTCAATTAACAACATCAAACTATTCCTTCCGTCATATATCTACAAATATTTAGGGAAAAAATGAAGTATATTACATATATAGTTGTTCTTATAGCTTGGCTTTCTTCAGTCTTAGCTCAGAATTCTTATGAGCAGAAGTATCAGCTTGCTGAGGCTTACGAAATAACCGGGGATTTCGAAAACGCTTCGAGACTTTACTATGAAATCTATAAAATAACACCCAAGAATAAAAGATATTTGAACGCAGTTGTCCGTTCTTATAAAGCTTTGCATCAATATTCAAATCTCCTATCAATTATTCAGGAACATTTGAAAATCGAGAAAACACCTGATTTAATAGTGTTATACGGGGAGTTGAACTGGCGCACCGGCAAAACAAATGATGCTAATAAAGCTTGGCAGGAAGCCTTGGAAATGCCGCCAAAAAATCCTGAGATTTATATTAATGTTGCCGAATCGCAATCAATACTAATGCTATTTGATAAAGCAATAAAAACATTGGAAAATGGACAAGGTGAGTTTAGCAATAGCTTCTCATTCTCTGAAAAGTTGATTCCATTGTATATAGCAACGGGTGATTATGTCAAGGGTGTCGATGAAATTCTTGAAGTATTTGAATCTGACAAAAATTTACCGATTGCTCAGGGTAGGCTCTCAGCCTTGATGACAGGGAAAAATGCAAAAATATATATAAACAAGGAACTCGATAAGAAAGCATCCCTCTTTGATAATGGCCAATTCTATCTTAGGCTGTATGGCTGGTTTCTCAAGTCAATTGACCCTGAGAAGGCTCTCGTAATTTTCAAAAAACTTGATGATAAAACTGGTGGAATAGGAACTGAAATTGCACGATTTGCAAATGATTCTAAGCAGGACGGCCAGTATGACATTGCCCTGAAAGCATATGACATGGTAATTGCAAAAGGTAAGAATAATCCTCATTTTCTGACTTGCCTTTATGGATTTGCAAGGACACTTGAATATAAAACTCAGGAAAATCCTAATCTTTCAAGAGAAATGGTTGAAAATATCATATCGAGGTATAAGCAAATTGTCAAAGAATATTCTTATGACTTGACAGCCGCTGATGCCAGGATGAGAATAGCACAACTTTCTCTCGATTATCTGAACGACAGGGAAACAGCAAAGGAAGAATTACAGGCTATAATCAAACAGTTCCCTCATCAGCCTATAACTGCTTCATCATTAAACTTATTGGGTTCTGTTTTAATGATGGAAAATAAAATGGAGGATGCAGGCAAAGCATTTTCACTGGTTATCAATAAATATCAAAGATATGCACCCCAGGAAGTTGATAGAGCATCATATCTATTAGCACAAATCCAGTATTATACCGGTAACATTGATTCTGCTTTCACATTGTTTACAAATGTTTCATCAAATACAGGTTCCGATATTGCAAATGATGCTTTAAATAAAATTATCCTTATTGACCAAAATAAGCAATTCACACAGGGATTAAAATTGTTTGCAGAAGCAGAATTTAAGGAATGGCAAAAAGATTCAGCCGAGGCATTGAATTTATATCAACGTGTATTTGAAACAACCGTCGGTTCCGATTTAGCAGAACAATCAGTTATAAGGCAGGCAAAAATTTATTACCAGAAGGCTGATTATATTCAAGTAAGAAAATTATTATTGAATTTACTTGAAAAAATACCCGACACAATTTATGGCGACATAGCCCATCTTTTAATTGGTGATTCCTTCCTCGACGAGAAAAATACAGATGATGCCGTAAAATATTATACTCAATTAATTGTGAAATATCCCCGCTCGATTTATTTACAGGAAGTACGGGACAAAATCCGTAAAATCAGAGCTAAGAGTAGTTAGTCAAAAGTCAACAGTCGAAAGTTAATAGTCGCTGGTCGAAAGATTCTAACGACTAACGACTGACGACTAACGGCTTGGATATTCAAATTAATAATCCTAATGCAACTATAGCTGCTGTTTCGGCTCTTAGCCTTCTATTGCCAAGATTTATTGATATTAATCTGTTGTCTCTTTTCATTAATTCGATTTCTTCCCTGCTGAATCCTCCTTCAGGGCCTACTATGACAAGAGTTGAAACATTATTTTTCAGCTCATCAGCTCTCATGCCATTGAAATCGGCAAGAATTATTCTTTCATATTTATCATTATCCTGAAACAATTGCTCAATTGTTACAGGCGAATAAATAATTGGAAGAACAGAACGGCAGCATTGCTTCATAGCAGAGATTGATTTGGCAATTAACCTTTCTTTATTTACTTTTTTTCTCTGAGTATGGTTAGTAATTAAAGGAAAATATTCATTTATCCCAAGCTCGACTGCTTTTTCAAAAGCAAATTCAAATCTTTCCTTATTATCCAAAATTCCCATAGCCAAAGCTAACCTGAATGAATTTTCTCCTTGGTTATCATAAAATCCATCAGGATAAAATACAGATTCACTTTTTTTAATAATATTAACATTGCCTTTGGCAGAAAGCCCCTTTCCGTTTGTAACAATTACTTTTTCTTCATTGCCTATTCTCAATGCTTTGATATGCTTGATTTCATCCTGAGGTATTTGAAAATCTCTCTTTTCTCTTATTAACCCGGGAAGGTATATACAGTTCATATTAAATTTTAAAATCAGATTAATATTATATATTTACAAGTTATCATTTATTTTTTCTGAAACGTAACTTACTTTTTATTATTTTTGATATTTAAATGTTAAGCCTGTTAAGTTTTGACTGTTCTCTTTAATAAAAGTGATTAAATATTATGACGGATACAAAAAAGACTCTATTAAAAAAAATCAGGTATAAGGAATCTGATACGATTTCTCATTCTAAAAAAAGCCCCAGATATTCTAATAAGACAAAGGTAATTATCTTTATTATTACGGCTATATTCTGCACTTTTTTCTTTGCTTTTCATTTCAATACTCAGAAGAGCATTTCTTTGAAATTTAGTGCTAAGCCCGGTAATATATGGACAAGCCAGCCTCTGATAGCTGATTTTACTTTTCCAATTTATAAAGATTTGAGTGAATATAATAAGGAAGTTAGTAAGGCAAAAGATAATGCTCTGCCTGTCTTTGTCTTTGAATCATCTGCCCAAAATCAATCAACGAAAAATTTGAATCTTATTTTGATTAACTTTCAGAATTATATTAATGGCAATCCAAATAATATCGGCGCATATTTTACTCTCGATGATTTGAAACAATTTGATGGTTTAAATCCCGCACAAAAGCTAAAGGATTTTACATCAATGAGTAAATTTATTAAAATCTATTTGAATGAAATTTATCGGTATGGCTTATCAAACATTAGTATTTCCCAGCTAAAAAATAACGAGGTTTCTCTTCAAATCCCTCCAAACAGCATTAAAATTCTTCCCAGGGATTTAGTAACCGATTCAACGACGATAAATGAGAAGGCATCAAAATATTTAAACAATAAAATATCAACAGCATCACTTGAATTATCAATTAAAATTATTTCGAGATGCGGAATCCCGAATTTGATATATTCAAAAACCCTGACTGACCAGTCTTTTACTTTGGCTGAACAATCAGTTGCCAAAACCGAAGGGATTGTCAGGAAAGGGGAGTCTATCGTATCAAAAGGCCATGTTGTAACAAATGATATATTAAAAAAAATACGTTCTTATGAAAATTCAAAATTGCTCAGAAGCGAAAGCATTTATTCAATCTGGTATTTTCTCGGTAGCTTTGGGCACGCAACATTAATATATACCATACTTTTGATTTATCTCTTTTTCATCCGAAAAAAGATTTTTTATGACAATCTCCAAATTTCAATTCTGAGCGTTCTATTAATTTTAATCGCTTTTATGTCATGGCTGTCGATTGAGCTTTCGACACCTTTGCCGCTTGAATTTCTGATATTATTACCGGCATTTTCAATGCTGTCTGCAATTGTCTTCGATTCCCGTACCGCCTTCTATGTTACCGTTACAATGGCTTTAATGGTGTCCGGTATCAGGGGAAATGATTATGATGTCGGACTTTCGATGATGTTTGCAGGCACGCTTGCGGCTTACACCGTTCGTGATATTCAAAGCAGGACGCAAATGTTTCTGTCCATTTTCTACATACTGATTGGTTTGTCTGTTTCGATAGTTGTTATTGGTTTAGAACGCTCTGCAGACATGACAACTTCATTAAATAAATTACTAATGGCTTTGATAAACTCTGCATTCTCTCCATTAATAACTTATGGTTTACTATTCGTTATCGAACGAACCACAAATTTGACAACTGATTTAAGGTTGCAGGAATACGTGAATTTGAATCATCCAATCCTGGCGAAATTGGGCGAACTTGCTTCAGGTACTTATCAGCACACACTATCAATGGCTCAGTTAGCAGAAAGATGCGCTGTTGCAATCAATGCCAATCCTTTACTTACAAAGGTTGGTGCTTATTTTCACGATATTGGAAAAATTTCGAAACCCGAATATTTTTCTGAAAATCAGATTGATATAGATAACAAACACGATATGCTTTCTCCAAGGAAAAGTGCCGATGCTATCAAAAACCATGTCGTTGACGGTATCAAGCTGGCTCATGACAATAATCTTCCGCAGAGAATAATTGATTTTATTCCAATGCACCATGGAACTTCAATTGTCAAGCATTTTTATGCAAAAGCACTTGAAATTGCTAATGGAGAACATGTTAATGATGAAGATTTTCGTTATCCGGGACCTAAACCAAATTCAAAGGAAACAGCGGTTGTAATGATTTGCGATTCAATTGAGGCTTTGTCGAGGGTTCCTTTCAAAGAAAAAGAAGACCTCGAAAAAGCTGTTGATAAAAGTATAAAAGATAAATTGCTCGACGGACAGCTCGATGAATCTAATTTGACCATGACCGATATTAATATCATCAAAGAGACCTGTATAAAATTTATTCAGAGCATATCTCATCCGCGTGTCGAGTATAAAGAAATACCCGAAGAAAAACCTGAAACTGATGTTGAGCTTGGTAATGAAGTATGAAAATTGAAAATGTTGATAGAATGGAACTGACTAAGGAAATTCAAAGGGAAATTAATCAGTTTATTCAATTCATTTCGCTTGAAAAAGGGTTGTCGGACAATACAAGGATGTCTTACGGCCACGACCTCAAACAATACGCTGAATTTCTCAATTCAAAAAAAATTAATTCTTTTTCAAAAGCTGAAACCGGGAATATCAATGAATTTATGCAGGTATTGGATGAACTTGGTTTGAGTGTTCCAAGCCGTTCCCGCTACCTTAGTTCAATAAGAAGTTTATACAAATTTCTTTTCTCATCTGGTATTGCCGACAAAAACATTACTGATGTTATTGACCTCCCGAAAGCTTCAAGAAAATTACCAGATACATTAACTATCGAAGATATCAATAACATTCTTGAACAGCCCGATACTAATAAACCTGCCGGTATCAGGGACAGAGCTATTCTCGAAACTATGTACGCCTGCGGTTTGCGTGTATCAGAACTATGCAGTTTGAAACAAAGAGATGTGATATTTGATGCTGAAATCATTCGTGTCTTTGGCAAAGGGGCAAAGGAAAGGATTGTGCCAATCGGGAGTTCAGCACTGAAATGGATTACTGAGTATATTAAAAAAGCAAGACATCTGTTCATTAAAAAATCAGACACAGATGATATACTATTTTTAAATCAGAGAGGCACAAAACTATCCCGCATGTCAATTTGGAAGATTCTTGATTATTCGGCAAGGCATGCAAAGATTAATGTCCACGTTCATCCACACATGCTCAGACATTCTTTTGCCACTCATCTTCTGGAAGGTGGTGCCGACCTCCGTGCCGTTCAGGAAATGCTTGGTCATTCAGATATTTCCACGACACAGATATATACTCACTTAGACAGAGATTACATCAAAGAAGTCCACAAAACCTTCCATCCCAGGGGATAAGATTCTATTTCCCCCTCTATTTAGAGGGGGTTTGGGGGTGTGTAATAAATTACTTCACAACCACCACTGGTTTTGTTATCGCTTTTCCATCCATCATTAATGTCAAATAATAAATACCTGATTCAATTCCATCAGCCGACAAATTTAAATTATGAACATTATCAAGCATTCCATCATATAATACTTTTATTATTTGCCCGATTGAATTATATAGAACCAGCCTGACTTTTGAGCTTGTGTAATCGTCATTCCCAAATTTAATTTCTGCATTTGTCGAAATCGGATTTTGTGAAATATCGAGAATTAAATTATTGTCTTCATTATCCTCAACTGAATTTGGGTCAGTACCGAAACCGGTTAGTTTCACAGTGTATTGTAAATTTATTTCGTCATTATTCATAATGTTCAGCGATGTAATCAAAGCCCCAACCTTAGGAGGTTTAAACTCGACGGTAACTGTCATCTTTGAGCCTGAATCAATCTGAACGGGAGTATCACCCAGTGGCGGGTCGGTTGATGCAAGATAATATCCCTTGTTATTTCCGAAAATAATTTGAATTCTTGAAATCTCAATTCCCTTGCCATTAACAGGGTATATATCAAATGAAAGAAGTTTGCTTTCATTTACTTTTACATTCCCGAATTTCAAAGAGTCTGTACTTACTAATATCCCGGGCTTAGGCGCAACTCTGAACTGATGAAAAATCTCAGTTCCGAATTCACCGCTGAACGGAATAGTTTTTCCTCTGTTGATGAAGTTGACATAACCTGCACCCCAACCCCAGTTATCTCTTACAAACCAGTGATTAATTCCATATCCCTCAACATTCCTGAAAATAAATTCATATTCACCATCCTCAAGATTAAAAGTATCTCTGTAAAGAGTATAATCTTCCATATTATCCCGGAAATGTGTAAAACTTCCATCTAATTTTCTCAATGTGTAATTATATTGGTCTTTCGCATATTTATTTGTCTTGTACTCGATAATCAAATCATTATAATATGTCGGTACATCATTGAAAGTGGTCTCAGTTCGGTTGTTAAGTGAATATTCATCAATAACACCATTTGGATTTGAAACCTCTGCATAGAACTTTCTGTTTGGATTACTTAAATCTCCCCAATCAAAATTTGGAAGTGTTACAATAGCTGTGTCTGATATTAATAGATTCCCTGTCCAATGAAATGATGCATTATTCCCATTTATAATTCCATAATTAATATCAAGACTTGTTAATGGATTTCCACCAGTGTTTCTAATAATAATAACAGCACTATTAACGATAGGATTGAACCTGTTATAAAAAGGATTATTGTTTGGAGAAATGATATCTACCAGAGCCGCATCATTACTGAAATTCGGATTCGAATAAGTGATTACATAACCTGTAATTCTCCATTCGGGATTTACATATCCGTTTCCAACTATCGGAGCATCATAATATTCCATGTCATAATCAATTGTTGCTGTCTCTCCGGGTGTAATATAAGATGTGAGTTCATAATTATAGTATCGCACTTCAGCACCCGGGCACCAGTTTGAACGCTTTAAATTCCATGTCCCATATGGTTGAATAACTGGATTTCTTCCGCAATCATCCCTCCATATAAAATTATCATATCTCTGGACATCATTTATTCTGACAAAAGCCTGTTTCCTGCAAAACTCAGCACAGCCGTCATATTCATTCATAGCATGACCTGTCTGAATGAATTTCAGTCTTGCCATTTTATCATCATTTGTTAACTGCACTTGTTTTGGAGGTACTCTCAATTCAAAATTCTTGTTATAGTTTGCAAAAACATCATAAATCTTTTCGAGCCTAACAACATCTCTGGATGGTACTCCTTTTATAAAATCAAAAGTCAGTTCGAGAGCTTCCTGGCCATTTGGTGCATTAATGAAAACTGTATCATGCAACAGTGGTTCGAAATCAGATATATCAATTACCCAGTTAAAACCCGTACCCAGACTTAATCCGTTGCCATAAGGAGTAATATATCTCATTATTTCATATCTGTCCGTAATTGTAACTGAATCAGAAAAATATACTCTCTTTTTAGACAGATATAATATTGAATCAGCAGGGACAAGTGATGAATCAGTCTTGTTACCTTGTGCGTCAAATGTGAATGTATAATACTCCTGCCATGCTATCATTGAATCTGTTGCTAATGTTGGATTGTCCGAATCATTATAAAATTTAATCCATACCGGTGGATTTGCAATCGTATCAATTACAAGATTCCCACTATCCAATCTTGCTGTAAATATCCATGATGTATCGAGCATAAACCTTGCCGTATCCTGCGTTCTGTAGTTAAATCTAAATGAAGGAGCATAATAATGCTCGACAAAAACATTAGCGATATAGTCCCACCCTCCGCATGGGCACCTGAGTTTATAATTCATCAGGATTTTTTCAAATCTCTCCGATTTCGGTGGGAAAATATATTTTCCATACTTGGTTTGAGCAAATTCAATAGTTCTCATCTTCAATGTATCACCGTCTGCTGCTTTTATCATAATAGGCAGTGATAAAATTATTAGCAAGAAAATTATATTCAGATTTTTAATTATTACATTTTTCATTTTATACCTCTTAGAAGTAAATCAAAATAATTTTAATTGAAAATATTAAAACTCAATAGACAATTTAACTAAACATTAAAAAATAATTATCAAAATTTCATTTTTTGTGTTATATTGAAATTAATTATAGTTAAATCTTATATATTTAAACCATTAATTCGTAATTCATAATTCGTAATTCGTAATTGAATATGGAGGCAAAATGCAATTCTCTACTATTCCCGAGATGTTTATTAAAATCTGTAAAAGGTTTGGACATAACAAAACTGCATTTATGTATAAAAAGGATGGCGTTTACATTGATGTCTCCTACGAAGAAGTTAGAGAAAAGGTTGAATGTTTTGCGGTTGGTTTGCTCGAGCTCGGTGTTCACTCAGGCGACAGGGTAGGGATTGTATCCGAGAACAGGCTCGAATGGGCTATTGCTGATTTTGCCATAACGGGAATTGGTGCTGTTGACGTTCCTATTTTCCCGACCCTTACTGCAAAGCAGGAGGAATTCATTTACAATGATTGCGAAGCTGTTGCTGTCGTTGTTTCCAATAGCTTCCAATTGAAAAAAATTCTTGAAGTGAAAGAAACCATTCCTTCTCTCAGGCATGTTATTGTCATGAATGATGACGTAACTAGTAACCAAATTTTTGTTAAGTCAATGAATAGTGTTATTCTTAGAGGAACTGAATTAAGAACAAGGGAAGAAAGAAGTAATCTATTTGAGGAAATGGCATTGAAGGCTGAACCCGATGACTTATTAACTTTGATTTACACAAGTGGTACTACCGGTAATCCCAAAGGGGTTATGCTTACAAACAAAAATATTGTGGCTAATCTCATTGGAGTAAAAGATGCTATTCCCTTCGATGAAACCGATGTGTTCCTTTCTTTTCTGCCTATGTGCCATTCTTACGAAAGAACTGCCGGATATTATACTCCAATCTGTGTAGGTGCTACAATAGCATTTGCAGAAGCAATCGAATCGGTTGGGACAAATATCACAGAAGTCAGGCCTACTCTAATGACAACTGTTCCAAGGCTTCTTGAACTCATCCGAAAAAGAATATACCAAAACATTGAAAAAGAATCAGGTCTTAAACAAAAAATATTCCATTGGGCTGTAAAAGTAGGTATTGATTATCTTCATGCTCAACAGCAAGGGAAGAATCCTCTCGGTTTAAAATCAATGTATCTTATAGCCGATAAACTTGTATTTTCAAAAATCAGGGCAAGAACGGGTGGAAGGTTAAGAATGTTTGCTTCAGGAGGTGCCGCTTTGCCTGATGATGTCTGTGAGTTTTTCCTTGCAACAGGTATTGTTATCATTGAGGGATACGGATTAACTGAGTCATCACCTGTTATAACCACAACCAGACTTGGTAAAATTGAAGTTGGTACTGTTGGTATTCCTTTAATAAATGTCGAAATTAAAATTGCTGAGGATGGTGAAATTCTTGCAAAAGGAGATAACATGATGAAAGGATACTGGAATGACCCTGTCGCAACCAACGAAGCCATTGACGAGGACGGCTGGCTCTACACAGGTGATATTGGCAGGCTCACTGAAAAGGGCAATCTCAAAATAACAGACAGGAAAAAATCTATTATTGTTAGCAGCGGCGGTAAAAACATCGCTCCACAGCCAATCGAAAACATACTTTCGCAGAGTCCATATATTGAGCATTGCGTCCTGATTGGCGACAAGCGTGATTACATCACAGCTTTGCTCACTCCCGATTTCGACCAGTTGAAAAAGCTTGCCGACACATTCGGAATCAAGTATGATTCGCCATCAGAGCTTATCGGAAACGAAAAAATTATTCAGACAATCAAAAACGACGTTGACAGGCTTCAAAACGATTTCGCCAAGTACGAACGTGTAAGAAAATTCAAGCTTTTGTCTCAGCCTTTCACAGTTGAAAACGGCGAACTAACTCCCAAGCTAAGTATAAAACGCCACGTAGTCGAAAGAAAATTCCATTACCTAATCGAAGAGATGTATAAAATAGATTAAATTTTTCCCCCTTTTTAAAAGGGGGATTAAGGGGGATTTTTTATACCCTCAATAAAGAGGTGGATTGAAAGTGTGTAAGAAAATTTGAAAAAATATTTGTTTTATTACAAAATAGTATTAAATTAATCTTGGATTCGTAAGTCTATAAAAAAAAACTTAGCAAATTTCTTTGATTATTCTTTGTTTGAATAGATTCCATAATTAACAGAACATTGAATTAATCAGGGTGTAGTAGCTTATGAAGAAAAAAAACATCAATAACTAATCAAAAAAAATTTCACTTTGTTTAATTAAAAACAAAGAGCCGAAGGGCGAGCCCTACGGCTCTGAACGTAACCGTTCTCACCCGCATAGGAGTTTCAGTTATTATCTAAGCGGATGTGAGGGTAAAATTAAGGAATTATTAAATCATTTTTGTCCACTATTTTGGAATTTATTATGAAAAAGTATTTTTTATTTATAGTAATTTTATTATTAATAAGTATTCCAAATACTTCATATTCTGAATGCGATTGGCCCCTAGTGCCAGTTACTTTTACTGTTCCTTATCCAATACCAGAACACCCACCACTTACATGTAATGTAACAATACATTATTGTTGTCATTGGGTACCTGGTTGGAAATTAGAAGTTAAATGGTTGGATTATTTTGAGGGGGAAAGTCTATGTTTAATGTATGTAACTGATTGGCAAGCTTTTATGGATTGGGTTTATTTACAAATAGCAAATCATCATGTTTGCATTGAAGCGTACCCCCCTTGTGATGAACCAGAAGCTGGATTTATTACAACAGAAGTACATATAGCACAATGTCATTATTTTGAAAATAAACTGCCTCCCGCCCCAGGTGAAATTGATTATTTTTTACATTTATATCCATGTGGATATGAAAATGAATGTATTTATTATTATCGAACTTGTTATAATTGGCCTTGGCCCGATTGGATAACTGAATTTGATCATAGTGAAATCGTGGGAACACCTGATTGTCCATCATCAGTACCAGAATTACCTCCTCAAGGTAAAACCTGGAATGAGTATTGGATTACAAGATGTTTCGAAAACCAATGCCAATAAAAGGAAATTATTTTTATTTGGAGCAGGTTTATTAACTTGCTCCAGATATAATATATTTTAAAATTGTTAAACTAAATAAATAGTAATAAATTATGAAAAGATTTATAAAGTTGTTTTGGTTCATTGTTATAAATTCAATTTGTATATTTTCACAAGATAGTATATTTAATAATCTCGATTATTACAGAGTAACTGCAAATTACAATGGCTCTGCTTATAATGGAAATACAATATTGGTATATGGTGACGGGGGAATTATTATTCGCTCAATGAATGGTGGAAATAATTGGATACAAACAAATTTAAATGATTCATTTAATATTGTTAGTATTTCTAATATCGGGAAAATTTTTTTTGGTATAAGCAATAAAAGATATATAATAAAATCAACCGATGAAGGAGAAACCTGGCAGGAATTCGATTTTGGAGACACAACAGATTTTTATAAAATTATTGCTCATAATGATAAATTATTTTGCCTTAGTAATTTCAGAATACTTATCTTAAATCAACAAATGGAATTACTGAAAAATTACACTTTAATCTCCGATACTACATATTATGACTTTACCATTTCAAATAATAATTTAATTTTCTCTGCTGGCAAAGGTAAGCTTGGTATAATAAATTTATTAGACGATAACACAAATTTTATTGATTTAAAGGATTTTGGAATTTGTTCAGATTGTCCTGTCATTAAAAATTTATTTTCCGATGGGGATATAACTTATTTTAATTTGAATTATGATTTATATGAATATGATGGTAATAATATCAGAAAAATATTTACCCCCATAAAATCAGGGATATATGCTGCAAATAAAGGTGAGGTTTTTGAAATATATAATATTATAAATATATCTTCTAATCTCGATTCATTGTATTTTATAAAAATTAACAAGGAAACTAAAAAAGCCATACAAATAAAAAAAACCGGTAATGACAGATATATTAGCGGATTAAATTTTAAAGATATAAAATTTATCAATAATGATACAATTATTGCTGTTGGTAAAGATAAGCTAATTTATATGTCTTATAATAGGGGAACAAATTGGGTTTTAAAATCTCATTTTAATGTTTCTACTGATTATGGCGATATATTTATGTTTGATAGTCTTCATTCAAACCGTGCAAGTAAATACGCAAAATTTGTAAAAACAACGGATGGTGGGATTACATGGTTACCTCAAAAAAACTATGACCCTTACTTTATTAATTTACAATTCAGCGACCCTTCAAATTATGGTAAAACATTTTTTTCTGATAAAAATAATGGTTTTGTATACAGGCAAGAAAAGATTAAGGGTAAATTAAATTTTGCCTATACAAAGGATGGCTGTGAATCAGTTAATTTAAAAAATGTAGATGAATTGATTATTAATCCACCTGATAAGTCATATATTTCATTATATCATAATAATAATATAATTTTTGTAATCCCTAGTAGATTTGAAATTAAATATATGGTAGATAAATATACACATATATTTAGATTAAACGACACACTTGGACTTATAAAAAGAACATTTATTGACTCTGCACAGATTTTGTTTATGGATAAATTTGAGAATAATGTTTTATATGCAATATTAATTAATTATAGATATCCCAGGAATGTAAATAATCAATGGATTTTTGACAGTTTATATTATAGCTTGATAAGTTCAGTTGATAATGGGGATTCATGGAACAAAGAAATGGATTTTGATTTGCCAAAATCAGATTTTTGGCCCTATTCAATTACAAAAGTTAAAGAGAAAATTTTTATACCCTTTAGATATTATCCCATTGATTATTCATCTCATATCACAGATATATTCTTATTGAATATTAAAACTAAACAGTTAAATAAAATATTTACAGATGATAGTCTTTATATAGGTACTTTGGGAATTATCAATATTAATGATAGAATATATATTAACGGATATATTCTTACTAAAGACAAATGGTATGCTGAAATTTTGGTAAATGATGATATTGATAACCAACCAACTGTATGGAGAGCTCTGCCACCACAGAAAAGATATCGTTGTTTTATTTCTTCCAAAAACGATAGTTTAATTTATTTATTTGGCTATGATTCATTATTCCAGACCAATGTCGTTTGGTTTGCTAAATCCAAAACGATTACAGGTGTGGATGTACAAACTGAAGTATTAAATAAAATGTATTTATCTCCTCCACATCCAAATCCAGCAAAGGATTTTGTCAAGACAAGAATTTACTGGGATAATAATTATGATTTTGAAGATGCATCAATTAGTGTATATAATATATTAGGTTATAAAGTCTCAGAAAAAAAACAATTTTCTTTTACAAGAATTAATGCTTACTCAGGTGAATTAACATGGGATTCTTCGAATTATCCAAGTGGTGTTTACTTTATTTCTGTTAGTCTTGGTCATGGAACAAAAGCTATACCTGTTGTTATAATTAGGTGATTATTCTATTTCATCTCCTCCATCTTCTCTTCAATCACGTCCATCGCATGCCTAAGGTGTGGTATTACAACAGTACCTCCAATCACAAGTGCTATATTCATTGCTTCATTCAGCTCCTCTTTTGTGCATCCGGCATCAATCGAATGGTCAATATGATATGTAATGCAGTCATTGCATCTCAAAACCATTGACCCGACAAGTCCCATCAGCTCTTTGTATTTTACAGGTATTGCACCGTCTTCATAAGCTTTGTTGTCCAATGAGAAATATCTTTTGTATGGCAGAAAATCCTCCGCGAATATTTTCTCATTTCCTTTTAATCGTCTTTCCCTGAAATCCTCAAGTTTATTTTGTTTAGCCATTTAATTCATCCTTAATTAAAAATGTAGGGACAGAACATTGTTCTGTCAAAATTTATGACCAACACTGCTGGTTCAAATATAATAATTATCAAATAATCAAATGCAATTAAAATCGTCAAAGCATAACAATTGAAAATGATTAAAGAAAAAAATATCGCATTATGCAATTTTTAAATCCGCTTGTTCTGTTTGGTCTTGTAGCTGCATCTATTCCTGTGATTCTGCATTTATTGAATCTCAGGAAATTGAAAACAGTTGAGTTTTCGACACTGCGTTTTCTCAAAGAATTGCAGAAAACTAAAATTCGCCGCTTGAAGCTCAGGCAAATTATTTTATTGATTCTCAGAACACTTTTAATCATTTTACTCGTTCTTGCTTATGCACGTCCGACAATCGAAAGTTCATTACCTGTATTAGGAAGCAAGGCTAAAACAAGTGCAGTAATTCTTATAGATAACTCATTCAGCATGGATGTTTCCGATGAATTAGGAAACAGATTGACACAAGCAAGATTTGCAGTTCAATCAATTATAGAAGGTATGAACGAAGGAGACGAAGCCACTATCATTCAACTTACAGGAAAAGAAAATACAAACAATTCTTTATCTCGTAACATAGATTTATTAAAGCAGGATTTATCAAAAATCAAATACAGCTATGTTTCTTCTAATCTCTCAACAGGATTGAGATTGGCTTCAAAATTACTCGCTCAATCTTTCAACCTGAACAGGGAAGTGTATATTATATCCGATGCCCAGCGAAATATTTTTAATAACGAAAACAAAGATTCAGTAAGGCTTTTCGATAAACCGACTGTTATTTATTTCGTTCCAATCGGTATAAATTCAAAATCGGAAATTCTGAATTTATCCTTCGATTCAATCAATGTAGTCAACCGGATTTTCCAGAAAGGCAAACCAGTCGAAGTTGAAGCAATAATCAGAAACAATTCAAATAAAGACATCAGCAGTGCAATTGTTAGTATGTTCTTCAACAATGAGCGTGTCTCACAACGTACATTAGACATAGCTGCAAACCAGGTACGTACATTATCAATTGCCGCAGAACCTCGTCAAAGCGGTGCAATCAGAGCATACCTTGAACTAGATGAAGATGCCCTGAATGCAGATAATAAAAGATATTTCGGATTCAATATTCCCGCTCAACCCAATGTGGCACTAATCGGCAGTCAAAGTGATGTTTCTTACATTTCTAAAGTCTTTAATGCCGCTTCCAGGCAAGAACCGGTTGCTTCTGTCAAATATGTTCATCCATCTGAATTAGCAGGTACTGAATTATCGAATTATGAATTGCTGATTCTTGCTGGTGGCACTTATCTGAAAACGGATTTTAATAAAATTGTACAATACGTCAGAAACGGAGGCTCTTGCTTAATCTTTGCCGATGATTTGACAACTCCGGATATTTTCAATTATGGATTATCAATTTTAGGATTCGGAAATATTAAGCAATTATCTTTTTCAGAAAGCAATCCATCATCATTTTCTTCTGTTGATAAAGTTCATCCTTTATTCGAAGGTGTTTTCAAAGGGACAACGAGCAGTAAAGCCATTGCCGAATCACCAAAGATATATAAAGCATTCTCAAGTACAGGCGGAGCATCAATAATAGAAATTCCCGGTGGTTCTTTCCTGAGCGAAAGCAAGGTTGGTGAAGGTAAAGTTTTGTATTGCTCAGTTAAGCCATCAACGACTTGGAGTAATTTTCCACTCACTGGTTTATTCCCAACTTTGATTTACAGAAGCACATTCTACTTATCGAGCAGAGATGGAATCGGTATAAATTCAATAGTTGGTAATCCTGTCATGCTCTCATTACCCAAGATGTTTTCATCATCAGGAAATTATAAAATCATTGACCCTAATGGAAACGAATTCTATCAGCAGGCTGCTGTTTTACCTAACGGCACTGTACTTTCTCTTGCTAATTTGAATATTTTAGGTAACTATGTTGTGTTCTCTAATCAAGGAAAAGCTATTTCACTTTTGTCAGTGAATCCCTTGCCCTCAGAATCTTATCTTCAACCTGCAAGTGAAAATGAAATTAAAAAAATAATTGAAACTCAAGTTTCAAAACTCACACATATCAGATTTATTGATGATTCACGAAACATTGTCCAAAGTGTTCAGAGAGCAAGAACAGGAACAGAACTCTGGCAGTTATTTGTAATACTTGCAATTCTCTGTGCTATCGCAGAAATGATTGTTGCTCGTAATACTAAAAAAGAATCGGAAGGTGTTTAAATAATTTAAAATTTATAAAAGTTTGATAAATTCTTCTAACGTAAGTCCAGCTTGATTGATAATTGCTCTAAGTGTGCCTTTTGAAATACTTCCTGAATGATGTGGTATAACTGTCCTTTTTCTTGTTTTATTATTGTACCAGATTTCATGACTTCCTCTTGCATTTCTGTCATACTCAAAACCAGCTTTTCTTAAAACTTTTATAACATCCCTGTAGGATAGGTCTGGAAGCTTACTCATAAAGCCACAGCAATAGGAATTTTGAATTTAACAGACTTCTGTTTTGCTTTTAGTTGATTCTGAATTTTGATTGGAAGTGAATCACCATGCTCGATATATGATTCAATCAGCTTTTTTGCAACGTCCTGTGCTATTTCGAGAGTTTCCTGATATGAGCGTCCTTCTGCAAGAAAACCCGGCAAATCATCCGATAAAGCCAGGTATCCGCCTTCCTCGAGTGGTTCAATTTTTATATCAATCATTATATCAGACATAAGAATCCTATAAGTTATTTAAATTTAATTCTCTAATTTAAGTAAACGTCAGATAATATATTTTTATTTTTAACGTTTTATGTAATACTAATTAGCAATATTTAATTAATGGAGTTTTTATGAGTTACTATTTTAATAAAATTTTGAATACATCCTTTGACGATGCAATCAGCAAAGTTACTGCTGAACTTCAAAATGAAGGATTTGGCATTCTTACTGAAATAGATGTCAAAGCAACTATGAAGAAAAAGCTTGATATTGATTTCAGAAATTACAGAATTCTCGGTGCTTGCAACCCTCATTTTGCTTACAAAGCACTAACAGCCGAAGACAAGATTGGCACTATGCTTCCATGCAACGTCATTGTTCAGGAACTTGGCGAAAATCAGATTGAAATCGCAGCCATTGACCCAATCGCTTCTATGATGTCAGTGACGAATCCGACTCTTGGTGAATTAGCTATCGAGGTTCAGTCTAAACTTAAAAAAGTTATTGAAAATCTATAATACATGTAAAGCAAAATATTTGAAGTAGTGAAAGAATCAAATTTTCAATTTCTAATTTTCAATTTTCATTGAATTTTAAAAAATATTTTTTAATTATTGAATAATCAATATCACAGATTAAAATTAATATATGATACTTAATTTAAGATTTTAAAATTTTAAATTTATTGAAAATTATAAAATTGAAAATTAAAAATTATCGAATAGATAAATAATAACTTATGCATAAATGAGACCTATAATAATATAAATATGTCAATAAAAACAGTATGTGTATTCTGTGCATCCGGTACAGATTGTGATGAATTGTATTTCAAAGAAGCTGGGAAGCTTGGACAGTCCTTAGCTCGCGAGGGATATGAAATAATTTACGGCGGAGGAAAAGTCGGCTTGATGGGTGCAGTCGCAAATTCTGCCTTATCCGAAGGAGGAAAAATCACAGGTGTCGTTCCGTCCTTCCTTCAGTCGCTTGGAAATTACGGAATCACCGAACTTCGGGTAGTGAAATCCCTCGCCGAAAGAAAATCCATAATGCTGAATGAATCCGACTGCATCGTTGCCCTTCCCGGTGCCGTAGGCACACTCGATGAAATCCTCGAAGCCATCACCTGGAAACTGCTCGGCTTGATTGAATCTCCAATCTACATAATTAACATCAAACAATTCTTCAACCCTTTACTTGAAATGCTCGACAAAACTATTTCAGAAAAATTCATGAATGAGAAATACCGCACACTCTGGAAAGTTGTTCCTTCTGTCGAAGAATTTTTATATGACATAAACAAATCTTTGCCTCTTTACCCGATAACATCTAATTTAGCATAGATTAATTGCTCTAAAGAGCATTAATAATTTTCAATTTAGAATTTTTAATTTTCAATAAATTTTAAATGTTAAATGTTCAAAACTATTTTGAAATATTTTTGAAATATTTTTTAAATATGAAATAAAAGAAATTAATTATTTTAATATTGAAAATTCATTTTAAATTGAAAATTGAAAATTTTAAATTATCAAAAAAAGATAGAATAAATTCTGAGTAAAATAAATTTTAAAATAATAGTCAGGTACTGCTATGCAGGAACTTTTTCCCAAAGACCCGAAGGGTGCGAAAAATCATATTGCACCTCTTGCAGACAGAGTCAGGCCCTCTGGTATTGAAGAAGTTATCGGACAGGAGCATCTCATCGGTGAAGATGGTCCTCTCAGAAAATTTTTCGAGCTGAAGGAATTTCCCTCAATCTTATTCTGGGGTCCTCCCGGTGTCGGCAAAACCACATTGGCATACCTGATTGCCGAGCAGTCGGGATATAACTTCGTCCGCATGTCCGCAGTTGATTCAGGTGTTGCTGATGTCAGGAAAGTTATTAATTATGCAAAGACTCAGTCATCAACCGGCAATCGTACTCTTCTTTTCATTGATGAAATTCACCGCTTCAATAAATCTCAGCAGGACGCTCTTCTTCATGCAGTCGAAAAAGGAATCATCACCTTAATCGGAGCCACAACCGAGAATCCTTCATTCGAAGTTATCGCCGCTCTCCTCAGCCGCTGCCAGGTTTACCGCCTGCACTTCCTGACAAATGAGCAGATTCAAAAGGTGGTCGAGAAAGCATTGATTGAAGATGAAATTCTTAAAAAATATCAGATTGAAATAGAAGATTGGGAATTTCTCCAGGCTATATCTGCCGGTGATGCAAGAACCGCTCTCAATGCCGTAGAGCTTGCTTTCAGAATCACGAGAAAAGAGGAAGGAAAGAAAATAATCCTGACTCGCGAACTTTTCGAAAAAGCATTACAGCAGAAAACAGCTCAGTATGATAAAAAAGGTGAATCTCATTATGATACAATTTCAGCTTTTATCAAATCGCTGAGAGGCTCCGACCCGGATGCCGCACTCTTCTGGCTTGTGAAGATGCTCGAAGCAGGCGAAGACCCGCGTTTCATTGCACGCCGAATGGTGATTTTCGCAAGCGAGGACATTGGCAATGCCGAGCCTTTTGCAGTTACATTGGCTGTCTCGATTTTCAATGCGGTAGAGCTAATCGGTCTTCCCGAAGCACAGATTAATCTTGCACAGGGCGTTACATATCTTGCTTCATGTCCCAAGTCGAATGCATCTTATGTGGGATTGATGAAAGCCTTCATGGAAATCCGCCAGCCGATTCCCCAGTCTGTGCCATTGCATCTGCGGAATGCACCCACGCAGTTGATGAAAGACGAGGGCTATCATGCAGGTTACCAGTATCCGCATGATTACGAAGACGGCTTCATTCGTGAAAATTATTTTCCAGACGGCTACACACCCAAAGCATTCTATTTTCCCAAAGACTCAGGCAGGGAAGCAAAAATCAAAGAACGCCTCAAAGCCCTGTGGAAAAACCGCTATTCTCAAGATGAATAGTGTTGAGTGTTGAATGTTGAGTGTTGAATTGTGGTTGTCATTCTGAATTTATTTCAGAATCCATATCATATAACCAATGTTATCTCGTAGAGATTAAATATCGCTAACATATCAATTATCGCCACCACCCTTATCCCGTAGGGATTAAACATTAGTAGAAAAACAGAAACCCGCCTCCACCATTATTCCCCTGTCATTCTGAATTTATTTCAGAATCCATATCATATAACCATTGTTATCTCGTAGAGATTAAACATTAGTAGAAGCAAATGAATCCCCGCCACCATCCTTATCTCGTAGAGATTAAATATTAGTAGAAGCAAATGAATCCTTGCCACCACCCTTATCCCCCTGTCATTTTGAATTTAGTTCAGAATCCATTGCGTATAACCATTGTTATCGCATAGCGATTATATATTAGTAGCAGAATATGAATCCACACCTCCAACCTTATCCACCTGTCACCCTGAGCGAAGTCGAAGGGTCTCTAGCGAATAAACCGCATCAAATCAATATAACAATTGTTATCTCGTAGAGATTAAATATTAGTAGAATAATCAAAACAACAACAATCGTTTTCCCGTAGGGAATAAATCTATTTTTTTAACACAAAGGACACAAATTGTCTGACCAGGATTAAGAAGATTAAAGGATTGCAGGATTTTTTTTAACACAAAGCCCACAAAGTTATTCGCGAAGAACTCGAAGAATTATGGTCAGAAGTAGCCAAAACGTGCATTTCGTGCATCCGGAGCAGGGTTTTTGAAATTTTCAATTTTCAATTTCTAATTTTCAATAAATTTTCAATTCTAAATTTTAATTGAAATCCCTCAACCCCAACCCTTCTCCCAGAGGGCGAAGGGAGTTTTTTTTTGGTGACCTAGAGCCAAAATCATACATTTTTGGACAAATCATACGTTTTTGACGGTGTTTTTGAGCGTCAAATTTGTCTGACTTCACACTCCCGATAAATCGGGATTTCCGTTTCACTACAATAAATCCCTCTCCGAAGGCGAGGGACTTTTCTTTGGTTATAGAGAGACAAAATTGGGCAGTTTTGGGCAGTTTTGGGCAGTTTTGACACGATTTTCATCTGCCCAAAAATCACACTTAAGTCATTTATTAATTTAGAATTAACATCTGCACAAAGCCTCTTTGAAAAGTGGTCAGGTGGAGAAAACCCCCGAACCCCCTTTGAAAAAGGGGGCGATTCGTACCGGCATTGAATTCAAGCCCGACATAGATTAGCAAAGAACATGCGGGACAAAAATAAGGTTGTGGGGATGATATGTCAAGAAAACGGTTTTAAAAGGATTTTAAAATGGTTTTAAAAATTTATTGTTTTATTGGACAGAGTTTAATTAACACTACCAATTTCATATAATAATTTAAAAAATTTAATTTTTTCATTTAATATTAAAATATTTCTCCATTATTCTTATACAAGTTTTTTTATTTTCATCTTTTTCAATACCAATAATAATTTTTTTCAATATTAATTTTCTTATTTCTTCTTTATTAAATATTTCTTTTATTCTATCTAATTGCAAATAATCAAGCCAGAAAATTTCAAAATCTTCATAATCAAATTTATTAGGTTCAAAGTAATAGGACAGATAAGAACTAAATGAGATTAATTTTAATAAATCTTCATTAATTATATCAATATTAATTTTACCTGATAATATTAAGTGTTCAACTTCTCCGATTGAATTTTTTAAATTAGTTGGTAATTCTGAATATTTTGAACCTGAAGTATTGCATTTTTCAATTATTAAATCAATATATTTCTTAATTTGTTTTTTTTCAGGTTGATAAACATCATTGTAAGTTACCGAATAGAAAACAGGAAAAATATTATAAAAATAAGGGGATTCTATATTTATTATCCATTCTTCTTTTAATACATTAGTAATTATATCGCTTATGAACCTTTGGATTTCTTTTGATGATATTAAATATAAAGGTGTTAGGATAGAATATATGAGCAAATATTTATGTCCTGAATTACTTAATTGGTGGTTATTGGATTTATTAAATAAATTCCCAATAATCTCTTTATTTGAAAATTTGTAATTATTATCATTAAGATGAATTATTTGACACAATTCACTAAATAACCAAAAAAATTCATGCTGATTATTATATAAGAATCCCATAATATAAGTTTTATTTTGACTAATTGAAACCTCTGAAAAATTCAATTAACCTATAAACGTCAATACAAGAGCAGCGAATCATGTTCCATATTATTGAAAGAGGCATTATG